>JBFHGJ010000101.1:0-21381 GCA_041583135.1 Alteromonadaceae bacterium
CTATTAGATTAGAACTTAAGCACCGCAAAAACTGTGATGGAGTTCACGCTTTGGAAGGAAGTTTGTTCAATTGGCGGCTTTGAGTTGCCGCCAACAAGGGATAGTGTAAGGCTGGCTTAGATACGTCCCGGACCGGAGAACATCGCCAGTCGCATCAGTCAATTTTCGTCGTTGTCTGCTTCTGCGTTTTCAAAGATCACGATGGTTTTACCATGAGCGGTGAGCAGCCCTTGGTCTTCTAAATTGCGTAGTACCTTGCCGGCAACTTCACGGGTGCAACCGACAAAGCGGGCCAGCTCTTGCCGGGTGATTTTGATCTGTGTGCCGTCGGGGTGTGTCATGGCATCGGGTTCTTTTGACAGGTTCAACAAGGTGCGGGCAACCCGTCCGGTGACATCCAAAAACGCCAAATCTCTGACTTTTTGTGTGGTGTTGCGTAGATTGCGCGCCATTTGCGAGGCAACGGCATAGAGAAATTCTGGGCGCTTTTCTACTAGCTGCCTAAAGCGACTGTAACTGATCTCGGCGACTTCACAGGCGGATTTGGCGCGGACCCAGGCGCTACGCGAGTCTTGGTTGTCAAACAACCCCATTTCACCGAAGAAATCACCGGTGTTGAGGTAAGCCACAATCATTTCATGCCCTTCGTCGTCTTCAACCACGACGGTGGCAGAGCCTTTGACGATGTAATATAAAGATTCGCCTTTGTCACCGGTATAGACCAAGGTACTTTTGGCGGGAAACTTTCTCAAATGGCAGTAGCTTAAAAACTCTTCCACATTGTTGATATGTGGCGTAATGGCAGCTCTGGTCAAAGCTTATCCTTAATTTGTCATGGCGCTTTAGATAGCTCAATTATGGTCTGAATCTGATGGTTTCGCCAGTTCTTTAGACCTTTTCACCGAGCATGGCGAAATACAATCGTTTGGATATTTCACCTCTGTCTATTATTTAAGCGGTTGAAATTGCAACACATATCCTTTGAACTAAACTAAGTTGTTCCATATTCGCTACAAAAACTCTTTACTAATCAAACAATTAAAACTATACCAATAGGTACCCCTTAATCAATCGAGTCTATTTATCATGAACATTAAATTTCGCCTGTGCGCTGTTGCCTCAGGCGTGTTGGTTGCGTTAAGTACGAGTGCTCAAGAGAGTGATGTCGGCGATATGTCGTTGGATAAATTACTTAAACTGGAAGTGATAGAAGTCACCGCACAGCGTAAGGTACAAAACATCCAAGAGGTGCCGGTGAGTGTATCGGCATTCGACGGCCAGTTACTGGAAAGGGCCAACATCAAAACCGGGCCTGAATATTTGGCGTTGACGCCAAATGTCGGGTTTACCGAAGACGGCCAAACAGGCTCCCGTGGCATGGGAATTAGTGTCAGGGGGGTAAACAATCTGGTCTCTGGCGAGACTGCATTTGTCAACTCAATCGGCATGTACTTAGATGAGTTTAGTGTGGCATCGGTGCCGAATCAGGTAGCCAATCCGCAACTGCCGGATATGGAAAGAATCGAGGTATTGCGCGGTCCGCAAGGCACCTTTTTTGGCCGCAATTCTTTAGGTGGTGTGCTCAATATCACCACTAAAGCGCCAATTGACGTGTTTGAAGCCAAAGTCATTGTCGGTGCCGAACAGTATAAGACGGCCGGTAGTCAGTATAGCCTGACCGGGATAGTCAACCTGCCGGTGAGCGATAACTTTAGAATGCGCGCGGTCTACTACCATGAAGACAGCACAGGTATGGTTAAAAATGCCTGCGCCGTGGGCGCCGATAGCAGCAGCTGTCCGGGGCTGGCCGAAAATAATACGGTAGCGACCGGCACGGCGGATTCCGGCCATGAATATGATATGTTGAGACTGAAAACCTCATGGGATGTGTCTACAGATGTGCGTATTGATACGACCTGGATTTACACTGATGAAGATCAAGGCACCGACGAGAATGTGCCTTCGGGCGTGATGGATTTAGATTCGGCAGATACTTTTGGTACTGGTGTCGCACTGGATCCCGGCACGGGTTTTTACCCCGATAATCGCAGTCGGTTAAGTCACGACTTGGCCGAATCGACGCAAAACAAATCGTTTATGGGGGTTGTTAACATCAGCTACAACCTAAACGATTCCGTGGTCATTAAATCCGTTACTGGATTTATTGATGCCGAACTGAGCCGGCTGTTTGACAATGATTTGGTCGGTGGTGTCGATGCGCTTTCGCGCAACAACTACTATGACGGCTTTTCGTGGAGCACTGAGTTGCGTGCCGAGTTGAGTGAGCAGCAGTATGACTTCACCGTTGGCGTACTCTATGCCGATGACGAGCAAAAGCAGGCGAACAAGGTTGGAGTTTCAAGCAATGCTACCGCAACGCTTAATGGCGTGGGCTTTTTGCCGCCATTTCCCGACGGCTTGGGCTTGTTGCTAAACAATCGGCGCTTTGCCGTGGACAGCATTGCGCTGTTTGCCGACTACACCTATCACTTTTCGGATAAACTGGATTTGATTGCCGGTGCGCGTTATACCAGAGATAAGATCACCAATGAATTTGCCGCCAACGGCATTGCGCCGACTTGCTGTTTTCCCGGTACCGAAGGCTATCCGGCACCAACTTACGAGTTTTGGCAAAGCTTCAGTAATATTGAGCGTCCACCGGTCAATGCCGGGCGAACCTTTAATGACTTTAGTCCGCGCTTTGTCGCCCGCTATGAGTTGACTGATGATGTTAATGTCTACGGTACGGTATCAAAGGGCTACAAAGCCGGCGGCACCAGTCTTGGCAACAATACCAATGCCGGTGATGCGCCTTTTGAAGTGCCTTTTGAAGACGAAACGCTGTGGAACTATGAGCTGGGTTTTAAGGGGGATTTCTTAGATAGTCGCTTACGTTTAAACGGTGCTGTGTATCGATTGGATTGGTCTGATCTGCAATTGGAGTCTTTCCGCTTTTTAACGCCCGGGGACTTATCGTCGAACTTCGAACAGACCATCAACATCGAAGATGCTAAAGCTCAAGGTATTGAGTTCGAATTTATGGGGTTGGTTAATGAAAACTTTACCCTAAGCGGTGGCTTGGGCTATCAAGATACTGAGATCACCAGCGCCACTACCGCTGAGATCACCGGGGGGTTTGTCGTCAACTTACAAGGGCTTGAGATCCCCAAAGCGCCTAAATTGACCGCCAATTTGGTGGGAGAATACCGTTGGTTCTTAGCAGAGAGCGATGTGTGGCTGAGATTGGAGCTTATTCATCGTGATGGTCAGTATTCAGATGTTGAGGGCTTGACCAATAAGCAAACCCGAGGACCGTCACCGAATTCTAATATTGTTAGGGCAATGCCTTACGGTGAGTTTCCATACCGCAGCCCTGATTATGACATTGCCAATTTGCGTCTGGGTTGGAGTTCTGAACGTTGGGATGTCACTGTGTATGTGCAAAACCTCACAGACAAGGAATACTATACCGGTACGCAGGAGAATTTTGGGGTTTCCGGCATTCGCTTAAAGCCGCATCCAAGAACTATCGGCGCGAGCATTAGTTGGAAATTTGAATAAAAAACATGAACTACAGCTGTAGACAAAGGGGTTGTATCATACTAAACTGACTACAGTTGTAGACTCTCCAAGTCGGGCAACTCAAACACAATACTCGATACGACTCAAACATAGCGTTAAGAGGATACTGCGTTGCAAAAATTAACTATATTTGGCCGAGTAGCTGCTATTGTGGCTATCTCGGTCACCGTTTTCTTCACCAAAGGCACCATCGCCGATGTCAGCAACGAAGCCCAGACCGTGCCGTCGCTATTTTCTTGGCAAGGTTTGCATGATTATCAATTGCCTTTAACCTTTACTCCCCACATCTGTCGTAAAATAGACGATTTGGATATTGAATTACATGCCGAAGGGTTGGTATTGGCGCAAGATAAGCGCCATATCGACAAAATCAATCCCGGTGGCTATCTGTTTGTCGCCAGTGATAATGGCCAAGGCAAAATCACCCTGACTTTATCGGCCGACAATGAAGGTCATCTGGTGTATGAATATCGCATCAATGACTTGCTGATCCATTCGCAGCGCTCTGCCGAGTTGTTTTTGACTCGTGTGCTCCATCGTCTTGATGAGACGGGGCAACAGCGTGCAGGTTAAGACTACATTTGTAGACATGCGTGGCTTTTCTGTTAGACTTAGGCCAATTTCGCCAACCGCGTTTAGTATTTGAGGTTTACCATGGGAAACAAATCACTCAGTGACGTGCAACTGTCTATCATGACTGCTCTGTGGTCAATGACACAAGGCTCTGTGGCACAAGTGCTGGCTGAACTTAAAGATAAACAATATGCCCGTACCACGGTGGCGACTATGCTCAGTCGCTTAGAGAAACAGGCGTTTGTCGCCAGCAAAAAGGTCGATGGCGTTAACGTCTATTTCCCGTTGGTGGCGCAAGAAGAAGTGCAAAAATCTTCTTTGAGCCAATTGCTTAAAAACTTCTTCGGCGATAGAAAGAGTAACTTGGTGTCCTTTTTACTGAGTGAAGAAGTCTCGGAAAAGGAATTGGAGCAAGTGCGTGAGCTGCTCGACAAAAAGCGGCAGTCGGCAAAAGCGCAGTCCTAGCTTAAGGGGCGAGCGCTTTGATGGCGTCGAAACTGCGTGCTTAACGAGCTATATATTCCCGAGTATTGGCTGACAGGATTAGGTTCTTGGGCAGTCTCTTATCTACTGCATTCCAGCGTTATTCTCGGCTGTGTTTTACTGTTGACACACCGTAGTGGCTTTTTTAGCGAAAGCCATAAGGATGTGATGCTAAAAATCGGCCTAGTTGCTGGGATCCTTACCGCTTCTATTCAGTTTGTGCAAAGCTCCAATGGGATTGCCGTCAGTACCATCGAGGTGCCTTTAGCTGAACGTCAGGTATTACTTGATGAACAGCATGGGCGGATCCTTGCGACTCATAACCTGCAATTATTGGTGCCCAATCAATCTCCCGCCGACAAGCCGCAGACAAAACCCATTAGCTGGCTTAAGGTGATAGTCCTGTGCTGGTTTGTCGGTTGTGTTTTGTTTGCCGTGCGCTTTATCTGGCAATGGCGGCAGTTTAACCGTCAAACCGGTGTGCGTCATGAATTGACGCATCAGCCAACGGTGATGTTGTGTCGGCAGCTGACCAACAATATGGGGATAAGACGCAAAATCAAGTTGACCTGTTCAGCCCAAATCGCATCGCCGATGGCCATTGGTTTATCTCAAGTGTGCATTCCAGACAAACTGTGGGATGACGTCGATGAAGAACAGCTTACAGCCATTATTGCCCATGAACTGGCCCATCTTGCCCGCACCGACCCGTTATGGTTGTTTTTTTGGCATATCTTGGGCATCGTCTTTTTTTTCCAACCACTGAACAAGCTGGCGCAATGGAGCTTTCAGGCTCGGGCGGAGTTTTTGGCCGATGCCGCAGCGGTAAGACAAACCAAAGATCCGGTCGCGATGGTCAACAGCCTGATGAGCGCCGCCAAATTGGTCAATGGCCGCATTCGCGGCAATATGAGTGCTTCGCTGCTCGGAAACAATGCCAATATTCTGACCAGAGCGCACATGTTGTTGCAAGAGAACCCATTAAAAACCCGGACGTCTATGCCGGTGATCATATTGAGCGCTGTTGTGATGGTGGCGGTGTCGAGTTATTTTTTGCCGACAGTTTCGTTGTCCGGCAGCAATGTGGTGGCGCAAATGCCTGATTATGGCTCGTTGGGGCAACACAATGCCAAGCCATGGACGATGTTTTCCAGCAGCAGACTCAACTATAAAGTGAATCTTGACTATAGCCGCTCTTTTGCCGGGGTAGGGCAATTGATGCGCACCAACTTGATTTATTTCGACTATGATCTTGACGGCATCGCGCAGATCCAACCATTTGGTCATTTACGCTTTGCCAGCCAAAACATTTATCGTCACGAATATTTGGTGATTGAATCTGACTATCGTGGTGAGGTTTGGTTTCAATATAGCGTCAATGGTGAGCGGGTAGACGATCAACGCCAGGCAATGGCGTTTATACGTGTCATGCTGGACAACAACTTTGCCCAAAGCGACGCGTTTAAACGTAAGATGTTGCGGTTATACAGCGCACCGAGTTCACAAGACAATATCACCAAATTTGCGATGCGTTTCAATCGCTTTAAGCAACGCCAAGATCTCTCGGCAGCTGACCAAGCGGTGTTGCAGCTGTTTCAACGCCATGCCCAATTGTTCACGCAAGGACAAGGCTATTCAGCCCAATCTGGTTTGCGCTTTTTCAACGCCATGGCGCACCATGGTGATCTCATGGCGGCATTCAACGATTTTGGTTATTTGGCCATTTCCGATAAACGTGCTAAACCCGGTAGCGAGGCGGTGCAGTACAACCTCAATAATATTGAGCTGTTGCAGATATTCGCCCAAGCCCGTGGTGAGCAATATGTGCCTGGCACAACCGAAAAGGCGCTGGTACACTTTTTGGTGCGGCTGCACTTCAATGTGACTGAAGCGCAGATCCGCTGGATTGAAGAATAAAGCTTAGGCTCTTTTATTGTATCTCCCCGCGCATTGCTTTCACCTTTTGTTCAAGGCTTATTGCTGAGGCATCTTTGGCATGGACTACAGGCTCAACAATCATATTGACCCGAGACCAAAAACGCTTGGCACTGCGCGCGAGGATCTTGCCTCCGTGATAACTGAAAAACGACCCCCATAAGCCCTGCAATGCGACGGGGATCACCGGTACTGGGTTCTCTTGCAAAATGCGCTCTATACCCGGTCTAAATTCATTGATATTGCCGTCACGGGTGAGCTTACCCTCAGGGAAAATACCAATGATATCACCTTCTTTGAGCACTTGGTCGATGGTCTTGAAGGCCGCTTCGTAGACTTGAGGGTCTTCTTTCGGCGAACAGATGGGAATGGCTTTGGCCACTTTAAAAAACCAATGCAGCCCTTTGGTATTGTATATTCTGTGGTCCATTACAAAGCGTACCGGACGTCTGACCGCTCCGGCTATCAATAATGGATCGATAAAACTGATGTGATTACAAACCAAAACGGCTGCACCTTCGCTTGGAATATGCTCAAGTCCACGGTGTTTGACGCGATAGATGGTATGGCTCAAAATCCAAATGAAAAAGCGCAGTACGAATTCCGGCAAAGTGATAAATACATATAAGGCAACCACGATGTTCATAATCGCAACACAGGCGAAGTATTGCGGTATCGTTAAGGACATGACCGATAGGAAGATGACACCGCTAACGGCACTGACAACCATAAACAGAGCATTGAAAATGTTGTTGGCGGCAATGACACGAGCGCGTTCGTCTTCTTTGGCTCGTTGTTGTAAGAGGGCATATAAAGGAACGATAAAAAAGCCGCCGAAGATGCCGATACCTGTGAGATCTATCAGTACCCGCCATGCGTAGTCTTGCTGAATAAATGTGGTTAACGGCATCAGTTGTTCGTTGATAGTTTGTGGTGAAGCAAAGAATATATCTAAGCCAAAAACCGTTAATCCTATAGCGCCTATAGGCACAATCCCCAGCTCGATTTGTTTGCCAGAGAGTTTTTCACACAGCAATGACCCTATGGCGACCCCGACGCTAAAAGCCACCAATAAAGCGGTCACCACCGAGGCATCGCCGCCGAGATATTGCTTGCCGAAGTTTGGAAACTGAGTAAGGTAGCTGGCGCCTAAAAACCAGAACCAGCTGATCGCCATAATCGACAAAAAGATCACCTTATTGCTTTTGGCGATGGTCAAGGTTTCAAGGGTTTGGGCGATGGGTTTGAATTGCCATCGGCTATCTTGCTGAGCGAGAGATTGAGGAATTTGAACAATGGCGCGGCTGACCAGGTAGCCGATTAGGGATAAAACGATAATGCTCAATATAATGCTAGAAATGAGCTTATCGCCGCCTAATAGGTTACCGGCAATAGTACCAGCCAAAATGGCGAGAAAAGTGCCCATTTCAACCAGTGCATTACCACCAACCAGTTCTTTGGGCGCCATCAATTGCGGTAAGATGGCGTATTTGACCGGCCCAAAAAAGGCGGATTGTGCGCCCATTAAAAACAATATGCCTAGCAGCATGGCATATTGTTCAAAATAAAACGCGAGTGCCGCCAGTGCCATGATCACTATTTCTGCCAGTTTGATATAGCGAATGAGCTTGGATTTTTCCATTTTATCGGCCAAATCACCGGCTGCTGCCGAGAAGACAAAAAACGGCAGAATGAATAGTCCGGCGGCAATGTTCATCACTAAATTGGTTTCTAACGGTAGTGCTTCGGCCGCACTAAAGGCCAGCAGTGCCATCAACGCATTTTTGAACACATTGTCATTGAGTGCACCGAGCACTTGGGTAAGAAAAAACGGCAGAAATTTACGGCTTTTCAAAAGCGCAAATTGGCTTTGCTCTCGGTCGCTTTGCTGTGACATGCTGTACTCCTTGTCGCTGTTTAGTGATGCGTGTGTGCCCAACTAGCAACATAATTATCTAGTAGTGACCGTATCATTGCCGGACCGTCACCATGTTGATTTAAAAACAGTTTATCGCCCAACGCGAGCTGAGTGATGCCATGCACGCCAGACCAGAGCACACGACTGGCCAATTGCAGCTCTTGTGGTGATTTATTGGGATTTAATTGTTTCAGGCAAACAATGAGTAGTTCGAAAGAAAAGTCGATGGCCGATTGGATCCAATGAGGCAGAGGCTCATCACCGGGCATGCGCAGATCAAAAATCAACTGCCAATGATGTGGGTGAGCTTTGGCAAACTGAAAATAGCAGGTAGCCAACTTGTGCAGTCTTTCGCGGCCTTGCTCGGGGTTATTGCCGCTACCCGAACCGATGGCTTTCATCAACTGTTGATTCATGGCCTTTAAGGTTCTGGCGTTGACTCGCAGCAGCAAATTGGCGTAATTGCCATAGACTGAAACTAGGGTGCTTGGTGCATAGTCGATTAATGTCGCGATTTTTCTTAGGCTTAAATCCCGTGCCGGCTGATGACATAAGAACGCTTCGACTTTAGACAATACCAGCTCATCGAATTGCGCCGAGTCATGTTGATTGCGTCTACCCATACTTTGCTACCTTATTGAACGGTGTTTTATTAGTCTATGCCGCTTTTGACAGTGCGTCAATAATAAATTGAACAGTGTTCATATTGCTTGTTCAAAGACTAAGATGCTTGTTCCTAAATCAAAAGTGTCTGACACCAAAATAAAAGGAACAAACAATTGCTTACTCAGAGTCTGACACCGAAAATCCCTATACATCACTGGTAATTGCTCCTGCATTACCAGTATACAGTATATCCCTATACATAAAAAAACGGGCGTGGCCCGTTGTGGAAGTGCAGAGTGTAAGAAAAGGGGAGCCGAGCAAGTTGTTATTTTTGTTGGTGCTGCGGCTGAAATTTGAATTAGTTGACTTGGTTGAGCGTCGTGGCGATGGTTTTTGAGTCCCAATTGACCATGGTTGAATCGGCAAGTGCCGCTGGTGTGTTGCTAGACATACCTGGTAGACATGAGGTCAATACTGGAATGTTTTTAGCCTTTGCCTGCGCCGCTTCTTGGTCGAGCCAAGGGCTATTACGTGGGTTGTCACCCAATACGAACAAAGCACAATCACAGTTTTCAATTGTGTGCTCGATTTCCCAATCCACTGCGGTTTTACCATTGTAGGAGACATCGTTTTCAACAAAAACGATTTGACCTTCCACCTGCTCATTGGCCACCATCTCTCTAACAGACTTCGCTACTTGCGGATCGTTGAAGTTGTAAGAAACAAAAATACGTTTAGCCATGGGTTACTCCTAACGGTAAATGATCAATAATTTATTAAATGATCAATAATTTATTTATTTTTAAAATCAGTGTTGTGATGGCTTAAATTGTGCTTATTGGTGGTCAATAAGTACACTTATTTTTGGGAACCATTGCTTACAAAAACGTTACGGAACAGGTTACGAAGGCTTACGATTGATTATAAGTGATTGATGGTTAATAACTTTTGGTTATACGGCAAAACCTAGATTGACACTGCCTCATATGGGCTACCGGATCACCTCACCACCGCAGAATAGCCTGCTTTCAAGCAATCATGCAGGGATAAAAGCTGCAAAATTAGAGCGCTTGGTTGCTGGCGACGACCTTTAACAGTTGTTCTTTACTGGGAAATGTTCGCACTAAAAAGCGCTCCGGTATCATTTGTTGCGGCTTCATCAAGTTACCAAAGTGTTCGATGGTGTCTTGCCAGCTTAAAACGGCAATGACACCTGTTTGGCTTTTACCGTCAATATCGGCAACAAAATGCACTTGATCGGAAATAGGTAGCAGGCAGTTACCTTGTTCACTCCACTGGCAAACGGAAAAATAAAATGGGCTATCTTCGCGCTCATATATCATTTGTGGCGAGAGTATCAATGTTGCGTTGTGCTGTTCTTGCTGCTCCATTTGCCTTTGTTGGTCAAAGTACTGGGTGGCGCGTTCAATTTTATGTAGGTTGTAAATCGGCGCATATGCAGGTGTTTTGTCCGGGTAATAGTCCTGCCATTGGCCATTGACTAAAACAAGGGTATCAAAAGACAAAGGTTTGGCATGTTTGACGAGTTCTTGGCACTGCTTGGCAAGTTGTGCATGTTGACTTACGTCTTTGGTGCCACAGATCACCAGTTCGTCATTGGTCGGCAAAAAGGCCACAGGCAAGCCATTGACTTTTAAGTTGGCGATTTGCTCGGTGAGCATGAGTCTTGCCGCGTTATGACCGTCTTGAAAATCGGCGGCATACATGCCTTTTTCGACTTCAACAAATGGCGCCTCGCTGCGGCGGTTGAGGTTGGCCATGGCGTGCTTAAAAGCTTCGTCAAAGCTCATTTCCATTTTTTCCAAGTCTTCACTCATTACCGAATGAATGGTATTGGTGCGATCTATGCCGAGCATACAGACAAAATTATCGGTGATTGGGCGGTATTGAAATTGGTTGTGCGATGACAGTGACAGATAGCGACTCCAAGTATGCAGCTCGGCTGTAGACTTGATACGCGGCATCAATAAGTGGGAACACGAATCATAGTCAATGGGCATTTCGCCGATGGCCGATTGCAAAAACTGCTCAATAAAAGTCAGCCGCTCTTGGCGCTTTTTGTCCTTAACCTGGTCAAACAGGTTAGCGAGGCAAATATCATGACTGTCTGAGCGGACCGAGCCGTTCTCTGCGTCATAGCTGAATTGCTGGGTTGGGCACAGCTTGGAACAAATGCCGATGATCTCCTCGGCTAATTTTGCTTCGCTATACTTGAAAAAATTAAACATATTCGGGCAGTTCTTACCTTCAGCGGGTTGTTCATCCTACCGCAATCCGACCGTTTTGCCAAAACGGACCACATTGTTTTAAACAGGCCCTAAGCTTAGCTTCAATTTATCACTTGTGCTCTTAGTTAAATTTTATTATTAATCAAAGCAATACTCATCACGCCAAAGGATATGCTATGAAGCTGAATGTTGCCACCTGCCAAATACCGACCAGCAATGATATTGCACAAAACCTTAAACAGGTGCTTGAGCAGATGCAGCTGGCCAAAGCGCAAGGCGCTGATGTCGCGCATTTTCCTGAGGCGTGCTTGTCCGGTTATGCCGGAATTGATTTTGCGGATTTTACTGACTTTGACTGGGCGGCACTGACGCTGGCTACCAAGCAGGTGCTGTCACAGGCCAAAACGCTAGAGTTATGGGTTGTTTTGGGTTCAAGTCACCGATTAAGTGATGGTCATAAGCCTCACAATAGTCTGTATATTATCAATTCACTCGGAGAGTTAGTCGATAGATACGACAAGCGCTTTTGCGCAGGTGACGCCAGTGGTGAAGTGGGCGATTTGAAACACTACAGTGCCGGTGACCATTTTTGTGTATTTACCATTAAAGGCGTGCGCTGCGGCGCGCTGATTTGCCACGACTATCGTTACCCTGAACTTTATCGTGAATACAAAAAGCTTGGGGTTGAGCTGATGTTTCATTCGTATCATGCCGGGAATATTTCCGCCGAATTCTATGACTTTATGCAGCGCCAAGTCGGTATTGAAAATCAGCCTTTTAACATCGCCGATACCATTCCCGGCATTACTCAGCCTGCGGCGATGATCGCATCTTCGTCAAACAACTATATGTGGATCAGTTGTCCAAATTCTAGTGCTAAAAATAGCTGCTGGGGAAGTTTTATGGTGCGTCCTGATGGCGTGGTAAGCGGTAATATCCCATTGCATCAATCAGGTGTGCTACTGAGCGAAATCGATACCAGCATGGATTATTATGACTCTACCTGTGCGTGGCGTGGTAGGGTGATGAGTGGAGAATTCAATAGCGGCGAGTTGGTGGATGATCCTCGCAGCAAAAATAGGACAGCCTTATGAGCTTTATTAACCGTGCCGAACAAATCATCAAAGCCGATGAGTGGATGATGGAATGCCTGCGCTGTGTCGCCGAACTCAATCTGCCGGATTGGTATATCGGCGCGGGTTTTGTCCGCAATAAAATATGGGACGAGTTACATGGGATCTCGCCTAGGACGCCGCTTAATGACGTTGATGTGGTGTACTTTGACCCTGAGGTTGAAAGCCAAGCGCAAGAACAGGCTTATGAACGCCGATTGCATGAGCAAATGCCAAAAGTGCCTTGGTCGGTTAAGAATCAGGCGTTTATTCACAAAGCGTTTCATCAACAGCCCTTTAACAGTAGCGCTCATGCGATCGCCAATTGGGTTGAGTTACCTACTTGTGTCGGGGTGAGGCTGTCCGCCGATGGTAAGCAACTGGCGTTTACATCAGTCGATAGCATGGCCAGTATATTTGAACTTAGAGTGACACCAAATAACGGCAATAACGTGCCTTTGAGTGTGTATCGTCAGCGGGTGAAGAAAAAGAATTGGCAACGATTGTGGCCAAAACTGAAGGTTGATTCGCTTTAGCTTAGGGTGAACACCCGTTATTGCGGTGCCAGCCTTGCGGTAATACGTTGCACCAAAGGCGCAATCGCAAATGAGGCGACAGCCGCCGCAGGCCAAGACAACACAAAGGCATTGAACCAGCTGGCAAGGTAATGACTGCCTAAACCTAAATTGATAAAGGTCACCCAAGCGGTCATTAAGGTAGTTAAAATCAAAGACATAGTAATTGAAAATACAATGCGTTGTTTCATGTTTTTAGCTGGCCCGTGGTTGTTCATTGCAGTTGCGAGGACTAGATTACATGATTGTGGTTTAAACAACCATTGATATAATACCAATCTATAATTACATATTTGCAATTTAACTTGGTGTCGCCATGCTCGATGATATTGCCCTGTTTGTACAAATCGTCAATACCGGCTCCTTGGCCAAAGCGGCTGAACTCAATAACCTTCCGGCAGCGACAGTCACCCGCAGGCTGCAAAAGCTAGAGCACCGGCTAAAATGCAAGCTGGTTAACCGTTCGGCACGTAAGTTCAATGTGACCTTAGAGGGGCAAAAGCTCTATGATGAGTGCGCCTATCTGGTCGATTCTCTCAACGAGCAAACCCAACGTTTTGAAACCTCTGTCAATGAGCTGGCCGGTAAAATCAAACTACTTTCGCCTATCAACCTTGCGGCCGATACCCTCTCATCTGCATGGTCGAGCTTTATGGCGCAATACCCACAAATTGCCGTTGAGTTTGTGCTCAATAATCATGATGAAGACTTTGTTTCGACTCAGGCCGACTTTGCTATTCGCATAGGGCCGCAACAAGACTCAGACTTGCATCAAGTACGTATTGGTTTTGTCAAAACCGTATTAGTGGCATCGCCGCAATATGTTGCCGAACGTGGTTTGCCAAGTCATCCTGATGAATTGGGTCAGCACCGTTTTGTGGTGGGTTCTACTTTGCGTAATTGGCCACTACAGAACGACCAAGACGACAGTCAGTTTCAATTTCGTCCGGTAAGTCCGAGTGCCATTGTCAATGAATTGTCATTGGTGCGCCAATTGTGTCTAGACGGTCAAGGGATCTCGTTGCTACCGGTGAATGAGGTTAGCGAGTTACTGCAAAATGGCGCACTGGTAAGAGTGATGCCAAACTGGGCTGGACAAGACCGTAATATCTATATTGTTTGGGCAACCGGCAAGTTATTGACCCGCCGGGCCAAATTACTGATTGAGCACCTAAAAACCTTTGTCGCCGATGTGCCTTCATTGCAAGGGGCTGTGCCGACAACACTTAGCTAAGTGCCTGTCCATAAATGGACGTTGTTGGCATTAGCTACGTGACACACGGATGTGCCGCCATTTTCAACTTGTTGAAAATGTGAGAGAAAGTTCACTTGCTTAACTTGAACGTCCTCAGGAAATTATCTTGGATGATAATTTCCTGACATTAACTAGCCAGGAGAATGTTGGTGATTAATAAATTGCTTATGGCGGCAGCTGCCATTCTATTTTTTGTTTTTGCCTTGTTGACGGTTACGCCTGCTGAGATCTCGACAGCTAAGATTGTTGGCGTATGGTCGCTAAAATATGATAGCCATGGTCGCTACTGGTTTGATCAAATTGCGTTCACAGAGGATGGCCAAAAGTGCATTTTGAGCTTTGAATTCAACGATGCTGGTGAAACGCAAACCACTTACTGGCTTAATAATTATCGAATTGAGCAAGACGTTCTGATCACTGAAGTCATTTACAGTACCACAGAATTCCTACCCAAGGGGACGGTGATCCGAGACCGTCTACTAAAGCTAGATAGTAAAGTGTTGGCGCTGGTCATGGTCGAGCCGCTATTCAATTTACAGACGGAGAGTCATGTTCGGCTCAGTGGCGTTGAACCCGAAGCTTTATGTAAGGTGGTACAGGCGTATGCTGATTCTCATGGGGAGAGTTACTGACAAGCTGCGAAGATTTTTATCAATTTGTGATTATATCTTATACGTCAATTGCTCTGGCAAATCTGTCAATCGGGGTTATGCTTTGGTAAAGCGAACGAAAAGAAGAACAACCGTTGAAACCGACAGATACCAGCAACCCCGAATACTTCCATAAGGTTGTCGATTGTCAGTATGCGTGCCCGGCACATACACCGGTCCCTGAATACATTCGACTGATAGCCGAAAAGCGCCACACCGAAGCCTATATGATCAACTGGGTGTCCAACGTCTTTCCCGGCGTGTTGGGCAGAACCTGCGATAGACCCTGTGAACCTGCCTGTCGGCGCGGTCGTGTCGAACAAGAGCCGGTGGCTATTTGTCGGCTAAAACGTGTCGCGGCTGATAACAAAGGCGATGTTAAAAGCCTGATGCCGCCTATACCGAAGGACAAGAACGGCAAAAAAGTGGCGCTTATCGGTGGTGGGCCAGCCTCTTTGACCGTGGCGAGAGATCTGATGCCACTGGGTTATGAAATAGACCTTTTCGACAATCAAGATGCCGGTGGCGGCATGATGCTCAGCCAGATCCCTTCATTTCGTTTGCCCGAGCAGGTGCTCAGCGAAGAAGTTAACTTTATTTTGGACATGGGTGTCGTGACTCATTTCAATCACCATGTCGATAGCCTCAAAGCCATCTTAGCTAAAGACTATGATGCTGTTTTTGTCGGTACCGGCGCCCCTCGCGGCCGAGATTTAGCCAGCTTACCCGGCCGCGAACAAGGTGATAGCAACATTCATATCGGAATCGAGTGGCTTGCTAGTGTCGCTTTTGGTCATACTTCGACAATCGGCAAAAAAGTCATTGTGCTGGGCGGCGGCAATACTGCAATGGACTGTTGCCGCACCGCTCGGCGTTTGGGCGGTAGCGATGTTAAAGTGATTGTTCGTAGCCCGTTTGAACAGATGAAAGCATCACCCTGGGAAAAGGAAGACGCCAAGCATGAAGGCATTCCAATTCTCGATAACCATGTGCCTAAGGCGTTTGTGACCGACAATGGTCGCTTGGTGGCGATGCGATTTGAAAAAGTGGAGGCGGTGTTTGACGAACATGGCAACCGTAAACTCCTACCCACAGGTGAAGCGCTAGTTGAAGTGCCTTGTGACGATGTGCTTATCGCTATTGGACAAGAGAACTGCTTTGATTGGATAGAGCGGGATATTGGTATGGAGTTTGGCAAGTGGGATATGCCGGTGGTGGACCCGCTGACTTTTCAGTCGTCAATTAAAAACGTGTTTTTTGGCGGTGACGCCGCATTCGGTCCTAAGAATGTGATCACCGCCGTTGCCCACGGCCATCAAGCGGCGATATCCATCGATTTGTTCTGCCAAGGACAAGAGGTAACAAACCGTCCAGCGTCGCAAACCAATTTGGTCAGTCAAAAAATGGGCATTCATCAGTGGCGCTACGACAGCCCTGTTGTGAACGATGTGCGTTATGTGGTGCCGCAAGCCGCGCTCGATAAAACCCTAAATGATCGCAAAATTGAAGTTGAACTGGGCTATGGCATGGACGAAGCACTCAAAGAAGCGGCACGCTGTCTCAATTGCGATGTGCAAACGGTGTTTAGCGAAAAGCTCTGTATTGAATGTGATGCCTGTGTCGATATTTGTCCAACCGATTGTATTACTTTCACTGATGTCGGCGATGGCAAAGACTTACGTCACAGGCTGTCGGCCCCGGCTGACAATGAATCGCAAGATCTCATGGTGTCGCAACCGTTAAAAACCGGCAGGGCGATGATCAAAGATGAAGACGTTTGCCTACATTGTGGTTTATGCGCCGAGCGTTGCCCAACGGCGGCATGGGATATGCAAAAATACACTTACCTCACAGCCAAGGCGGGAGAATAATGAAAAAAATTGCCGCAGTGAATGATTTTGTGATCAAGTTTGCCAACGTCAATGGCTCAGGCTCTGCTAGTGCCAACAACATGTTTGCCAAGGCGATATTTCGCATGGGCGTGGCTGTATCGGCAAAAAACATCTTTCCATCCAATATTCAAGGCTTGCCCACTTGGTATGAAGTGAGAGCGAATGACAAGGGCTATACCGGCAGGCGTGGCGGTATCGATATTATGGTGAGCATCAACCCTCAGTCAATGGCCGAAGATATGCAGGAGCTACAGCCCGGCGGTTACTTCGTTTACGATAGTTCAAAGCCATTGACCACAGCGATGTGCCGTGATGATGTGACGGTCATTGGCTTGCCCTTAACGGATATGTGCTTAAGCCAGTATGATGACCCGAGACAGCGTCAGTTGTTTCGCAATGTGATTTATGTCGGCGCGCTGGCGGCTTTGCTGGACATTGAGTTTGCGGTGTTGACGGAGCTGGTGGCGGAACAATTTAAAGGCAAAGAAAAACTCATTGCGCCAAATATTCAAGCCCTTGAAATGGGTCATCATTACGCCAAAAACAATTTTGACTGCCCGTTAGCCATTAGGGTTGAACGCAGTGATAGTGTCGGTGATGCCATATTTATGGATGGTAATGCGGCATGTGCACTCGGAGCGATATATGCCGGGGCTACGGTTGCGGCTTGGTATCCGATAACGCCGTCTACTTCGGTGGTGGATAACTTCAATAAGTACGCCAATCGGCTGCGTATCGATCCCGGTAGTGGTGAGAAATACTTTGCCATCGTGCAGGCAGAGGATGAGCTGTCGGCCATCGGTATGACCATAGGTGCCAATTGGAATGGCGCGCGAGCCTTTACCGCCACCAGTGGGCCGGGGATATCGTTGATGAGCGAGTTTTTAGGGCTGGCGTATTTCGCCGAAATACCCACTGTGCTTATCAATGTTCAACGTGCCGGCCCTTCGACTGGTATGCCGACCCGCTCGCAGCAGTCAGATGTACTCAGTTGCGCCTACGCCTCGCACGGTGATACTAAACAAGTATTGTTATTTCCGAGCTGCCCGCATGAATGCTTTACCATGACCGCCGATGCCTTTGATTTGACTGAAAGGTTGCAGACGCCGGTGATCTTGATGTCAGACCTTGACCTTGGTATGAACGACACCATGGCCAAACCTCTAAGTTGGGATGATGAGCGCAAATACGATAGAGGCAAGGTGCTAGATAGCGAAGCGCTCGAGCAGGCCAAAGCGTTTGGCCGTTATACCGATGTTGATGGTGACGGTATTTGTTATCGCACCTATCCCGGTGCCCATCCGACCAAAGGCAGCTTTTTTACCCGGGGCACCTCGCGCGATGAAAAGGCCATCTACACAGAAAAGGGCGAAGTGTATGCCCAAAATATGACGCGGCTTTTACGTAAGTGGGAAACGGCAAAGTGCTATGTGCCGGTACCTGAGTATTATCCCAAAGGGGACTCGCAAGGAGATATTGGTCTGGTCTTTTTTGGCACAAGTGCGGCGCCGTGTATTGAAGCGATAGATATGCTTAAAGCCCATGGTGTCGCGGCAGATGGGATGCGACTGAGGGCTTTTCCCTTTCAGGCATCGGTGAAAGCTTTTATTGAGCGCTATCGTCAGGTATTTGTGATTGAACAAAACCGTGATGGTCAAATGCGCACTTTGCTGCAGACTGAGCTGAGTATCGTGCCTGATAGGTTGCTGAGCGTGTTGAACTTTGACGGAATGCCCATTACCGCCCGCAATATTCTTGCGCAGGTGAAAAAGCAATTACCCGGCAGCAATGTTACCTCTATTGCCTTCGATAAAGCGGAGCACTAAGCCATGAGTTATTTGAGACCTGAATTTCGTCATCCCAAACTGCCAACCAATGAATTGGGCTATACCAAAAAAGATTATGAAGGCGCTATATCTACTTTATGCGCCGGTTGTGGTCATGACTCTATCAGCAATGCCATTGTACAGGCGTGCTTTGAGCTATCGATAGCACCACATACTGTGGCTAAGCTTTCGGGGATTGGTTGTTCATCGAAAACCCCCACCTATTTTCTTGGTCATTCTCATGGTTTTAATTCGGTGCATGGGCGGATGCCGTCGGTCGCCACAGGGGCCAATCTCGCCAACCGTGAACTGCATTATATTGGCGTTTCTGGTGACGGTGATAGTGCCTCAATTGGTCTTGGCCAGTTCGCTCATGTGGTTAGACGCAACCTCAACATGGTGTATATCGTTGAAAACAATGGCTGTTATGGCTTAACCAAAGGGCAAGACTCAGCGACAGCCGATATCGGTTCAACCAGCAAGGGCGGCTCGACCAATCCTTATGAGCCGATTGATTTGGTGAGTATGGCGTTGCAATTGGGCGCGACCTTTGTTGCACGCAGTTTTTCAGGGGATAAGGCACAGTTGGTGCCTTTAATCAAAGCCGCATTATCTCATCGAGGCTTCGCCTTTATTGACGTGGTTTCACCTTGCGTGACCTTTAACAACAATCCGCAATCGAGTAAAAACTACGACTATGTGCGTGAGCATATCAAGGTTACCTCGGCGCTGGATTTTGTGCCGATGAAACAAGAGATCACTGCCTGTTATAAAGAAGGCACCTGCACCGATGTGACCATGCACGATGGCTCGGTGGTGCGTTTGAATAAGCTGGAAAACGATTGGGACCCGAAAGACCGGTTTGCTGCTATGAGCGCGCTACAGCAAGCCTCACTGCAAGGGCAAATATTGACGGGCCTGCTCTACCTAGACCCCAGCAGCCAGTGTTTTCATGAAACCTTAAAAACCGTACACCGACCGCTCAATAGGTTGAGTGAATCTGACCTATGCCCCGGTCAGAGGGTGCTCGACAACATTAATCAGAGTCTGCGTTAAACGGGTCAATGCCTCGGGCTTTCAATGTCTCCATGAGGCTGCTGCTATGCTGTAGCAATGAATTAAGGCGCAGCACCTTATCGTTTTTAAAAGTAAACACATACCACATGGCAATGCTGTTGTATCGACAGTTTTCGACCTCGTGCCAAACCTGCTGCTTTTTACCTGTCCATGGTGAAAACAGCACCACCTGCTGGTCATCGTAATATCCTTTGACAAACAGTCCTTCAATCAAAGTGTATAGCGAGAGAATTGCGATGAGGATCATGCCCCAAATGACTCCGTTGGTTTGTGGTTGAGCTTGGGTGATGTACAAGTTGTAGTAGCCCCAACCAAAGAAAATCAATCCGGCAAAGCCCACCAACCACAGGCCATGGCTATAGCGCAAAACCTGTTGTTCAGGCTTCATTTCGCGCAGTACACGTTGGTGCACCAACCTAGCAATAATGTGGGCAAGCAGCACAACGGCAAAAGCAACGGCGGCAACCTTAAACATAAAATTTCCTGTGTATGTGTCGTTCAAGCAAGTTGAACGACTAATGGCTTATAAAGCATTATTGTAGGGCTAAGCGCAAAATGTCACAACCATAGACGGTATGGTGGCGAATATAAATCCCGCTTGTAGTCTTGTGCCTCAAAAGTTAGGATGCCAATACCTCTTGTTATCACAATCATCAGGCTGTTTTGAGCAACGAACAAATTTTCAACAAAAAAACGATGTCAGCTGCCGATATTGCCAAGCAACCTTTGTTGGTTCACCTTGTTTTTCATCCTGAGTCTGAGCCAGCAAGGGCATTAGCCAAGCAGCTTCATATTGCCCTAAACGGCGATCCGGTGCTCCACGGGTTGCGTATTCCCACGGTTTTTTGTCGCGAAAACCCGCAATTTACGCCACCTGATGAACAACCGTTTGATCAGGCTGAGCGCAATTTTGTCGTCATTCTGGCCGATACTGAGCTGAACCTTGTTGAGAGCTGGTGTGAGTTTGCCGCTGATTTATGGCATTGCTGTGAAGGCTCAAGCCATCGCTGCTTGCCGGTGCAATTGACAGAAGATGCGTGGCCGCTGTCGCCACAGCGTTTGGGCAGCGTGAATTTTATTCGAGGGTTTGGTTTGGACCCTGCGGCGCAATTTACGTTTGTTGCCCAGCGTCTTATTATTGAGTTGTGTCGTTACCTGCATGGCGACCCTTTTGGCGGACAAAAGGCACAGGCGCCGACCAAATTATTTATCAGCCATACCAAACTTGATATTGCCAAGCCGCCGCAAGTCGTTGATGCACTCAAAGCCTACTTGCAAGCCGACCAACCGATCAAAACCTGGTTTGATTCGGCCGATATTCCCGGTGGGGCCAGCTTTAGTCGTGAGATAGCCAGGGGCGTTGAAGATGCCTCTTTGCTTTGTGTGCTGACCGACAATTACGCCAGTCGAGAATGGTGTCGCAGAGAAATCCTATTGGCAAAGCAGCATCATCGGCCGGTGGTGGTGATCAATGCGTTAAGTGGTATTGAGCCTCGGGCATTTCCTTATCTAGGCAATACCCCGGTGATCAGTTGGCGAGACAATCCCCAAGCTGCGATAGATCTCATTCTAAAAGAAACATTACGGCAACTGCATACCCATTGCCAGTTAAAGCATTGGCAAAGCGAAAACGATGTTATTTTTACCA
>JBFHGJ010000102.1:0-20703 GCA_041583135.1 Alteromonadaceae bacterium
ACTGCGATAAAGTCTGCCTTCGCCAAATGGATTGGCAATAAAGCGCTCGTCAGTCAGCTCACTCTGGCCGACATAGCCATCGGTCACGCCTAAGCCGCCAATATACAGCTCGCCCATACTGCCTTGTGGCACTGGGTTTAAATCTTCATCAAGCAGCCACAATCCGGTGTTTTGAATCGGCTTGCCCACCGGCACGCCCAACGACCAATCATCCTCTGCATTGGCTTGGTAGATACTACAGCCCACCACAGTTTCCGTCGGACCATATTCATTGATAAAACGAGCATTGGGCAAAATCCCTTGCCAGCGTTTTAATGTCACTGGCGGCAGTGCCTCACCGCCGACCACAATGCAGTGCTCTATGTGATGGGTATTGTGACTGTCTTTAAGTTGCAACAAGCCTTCTAAATGCGCTGGCGTGATTTTAAACAACAACGCCTTATCGCCCATCAGCAAGTCATACACCTGCTCAAGCACGCCATCATCATCTGCTAATAATTTGACTTCGCCACCGCAGCACAATGGCGTTAGCAAGCTGGTCAAAGTCGCATCAAAATACAGCGGCGAGCTCACCACTGCGCCTGTCACATCACCTTGCATATAGTTGGCTTTGGCAAAGCAAAGGTAATTTACCAACGCGCGGTTTGGCACCATCACCCCTTTGGGTTTACCCGTTGAGCCTGAGGTGTAAAGCACGTAGGCTTCGCTATCTGCGCAGACTTCAACTTCAGGCGCTTCATCGCTGTAACCCTCAAGCCAATCTTCATCACTGCACTCGTCAATCACCACAAAATCAATACCAGCCAGTGGCACAGTGGCGGCACTGGTTGAACTTACCAACACTTGTGCAACATCACTGTCTTCAATCATTTGTGACAATCGCGCCTTTGGATACTCTGGCGATAAAGGCACATAGCTTGCGCCTACCTTAAGCACGCCAAGCACAGAAACCAATTGCTCAATAGAGCGCTCCATGGCAATACCTACTCGCTCGCCCGCTTCAATACCAGCTTCTATCAGCAAGTCGGCCAAGCGGTTGGCTTTGAGGTTTAAGGTTTGATAGTCAAAGGCAACATCACCTAAGCTCACCGCTGTGCTATCTGGCGTTTGCGCGCACTGCGCGTCAAACCAAGCGATAAAACGCTCATGAGGCAATGCACAAACCTCGCCTTGCAGGCCAAGTTTTAGCTCAGCTAAAGTGTCGTTGTCATAAAACGCAGCAGGTGCCAGTTGTTCGGCTTTGCCTGATACCATTGCGCGTAACAGCGTCGTTAGCATGTTCGACATATCAGCGATCAGCTCACGCCCAAACAGCGCAACATCATAGCTAAAGCCAACATACAGCCCTTGGTTGTTGTACATGGCATTGACAGACAGGTCATATTTGGCCATCACTCGGGTTGCCCCGCGCACGTCAAAAGATACCTCAGGCAAAGTCAAAGCGCTGCTATCGTTATTGTCTAAGTTAAACAACACCTGAAACAGTGGCGTATGGGCCGTTGAGCGCTCGGGCTGCAATAACTCCACCAGCTGCTCAAACGGCACGTCCTGATTGGCCTGCGCGTCAAAATTGACCGTTTTAACATGGGTAAGATAGTCGCTTAGGTCATTGTGTTTGGTATTGACTCGCAGCACCAAGGTATTGACAAAACAGCCGATCAAAGACTCGAACTCGCTCATGGTGCGGTTGGCAACGGCGGTACCGATGACCACATCCGAGCGGTTGCCAAAGCGGCCTAAGGTCAAAGACAGGGCGCCATGAAGCAGCATAAACAGGGTCATGCCATGGCTGCTGGCAAGGCTTTGCAGCTGCTTTAAAAGCTCGCTGTCAAGCTGTATGCCAAGCACGTCACCGGCCAGCCCTTTGTCTTTGGGTCTGACCTGTTTAAGCGGCAGTGAATGCACCACGGGTAAATCGGCGAGCTGACGCTGCCAATAACCCAGCTGCTTGCTCAGCACTTCACCTTGAAGATATTGCTGCTGCCACAGGGCATAATCGATATATTGCAGCGCTAAGGCTGGCAAGTTTGGCGACTCGCCTTGCGCCAGTGCCTGATAGATAGCGGCAAACTCGCGTACCAAAATGCCCATCGACCAACCGTCGGCGGCAATATGATGAACGTTAAACACCACCATGCCATGGCTGGCCTGCTCGCCTTGCGCCGCCAAATCGAAGTAGCTGACCTTTAATATCGGCCCATCGATAAGTGAAAACGGCGCCATTTGCGCGGCCAAAACCGCCTGTTCGAGATCATGTGCCGTGGCCCCATGCATATCGACATAATCGATGCTAAAGCCATCTGCCGGGCGCACTTGCTGCATTGGCTGGCCATCGTGTTGCAGATAAACGCTGCGTAAGATCTCATGGCGCTCAATGATTTTGCCAAGGGCCTGCTGCGCCAAATCAAGGCTAAAGCGACCTGTGACTTCAATCACCAACGGTAAGTTGTACTCGGGGCTTTGACCTTGCATCGAGTCGATAAACCACAATCGCTGCTGAGCAAACGACAAGGGCATCATATCGCTACGCGGCTGTGCCACCGGCGTTAACGCTTTGGCGCTTTGACCCGGCGCTTTAAGCAGCTCAGCCATCGCTCGTAACACCGGTCTTTCAAACAGTGCTTTTAAATCAATTTGCGCGCCGCTATATTGACGCAGCTGGGCCAGTAGTCTTACCGCAGTCAGTGAATGACCACCAAGTTCAAAGAAGTGACTCTCGGCACTTAGCTCAGCGATAGGACAATCTAACAGTTGCGACCACAGCTCGGCCAAATACTGCTGATGTACATCCACTAATGCTGCGCTGCCGACCCGGCTTTGCTTGACGATGAGCTTAGGCAGAGCCTGTTTGTCGATTTTGCCGTTTGGCGTAAGCGGCATCGTCTCAAGGTCGATAAATTCTCCCGGCACCATATAGCTTGGCAATTGTGCCGACAGCGCCTGAGTCAGTTGCTGATGCAGTTCATTGTGAGGTGCTTTGGCAACGACAAAAGCATAGAGTTTGTCGTCACACACCAACACCACGGCCTGATGCAACAAGCCGCTGGCCAAAAGCGCCTGCTCAATTTCACCAAGCTCGATGCGATAGCCTCTGAGCTTGACCTGCGCATCGGCGCGGCCGATAAACATCAGTTGGCCGTCATCCAAATAGCGCACCAAATCGCCGGTACGATACATAGTATCACCCGGCACAAACGGGCTTGGTAAGAAGCGCTCTTTGGTCATTTCAGGGCGGTTCAAATAGCCTTTGACCACCCCGGCACCGGCCAAATACAGCTCACCGATAGCACCAAACGGCACTAGGCGCTGGCTACTGTCGAGCACATAAGCGCGGGTATTATCAACAGGCACACCGATAGTCGGCGCGCTGCCGTCATTGGCTACCAATGAATATAACGAATAGGTAGTATCTTCTGAGGGGCCATAAAGGTTATAGAGTTTTTGCGCCTTAGTTTTGCCATAAACCCCTTGGGCCAGCTCTGCGCTTAAGGCTTCACCGGCCAAATTGATGCATAGCACCGACTCAGGCACCGCTTGGGCGTTGATAAGCTCAGCCATCGCACTTGGTACGGTGTTGATCAGGGTCACATCAAGGGGCTTTTGCAACAACTCAAGAATGTTGCCGACCAGCACCACCTCGCCGCCGACACAAAGGGGCAAGAACAATTCATACACACTTAAGTCAAAATTCACCGAAGTCGAGGCCAATACCTTAGCAAGCTCAACTGCACTGTAAGCTCTCATCGCCCAGTCAAGCATGGCCGTTGCGTTGGCATGGCTTATCATCACCCCTTTTGGCAGGCCGGTTGAGCCTGAGGTGTAAATGATGTAGGCAAGCGCATCTGGCTCAATGGCAATATCCGGGTTGCAGGTATTTAAGTGCTGAGGCAACTCATCGAGACATAGCGCCTGCACCTCATTTGACAGCGTCAGCAAACCCAGCAGCGCACGCTCAGTCAAAACCAAGGCGATGTCACTGTCTTTCACCAAATAATCCAGCCGCTGTTTCGGATAGTCTTTATCTAGCGGCACATAGGCGCCACCGACTTTCATTACCGCCAATAAAGCAGGCAACAGGTTTGCGCCGCGCTCAAGGCACACGCCCACTCGCTGCCCTTGAGTAGCACCGCGTTCAAGCAGCAAATGGGCAATTTGATTGGCTTTATGGTTAAGCGCTTCATAGCTCAGGCTGCCACTGTAATAGCTAAGAGCTGTTGCATTTGGCGTTTGTAAACACTGCAGTTCAAACAGCTGATGAATAAGACGCTGTTGTGGCAGTTCAACCTCAGTTTGATTGCATTGATATACCAAGCGTTCACGCTCAGCTGGGCTAATAAGGCTCAGCTCGCCCAGTCTTTGCTGTGGCTCGGCCGCCATCATTTCAATCAGATGACCCAAGGTGCTAAGCAACTGCTCGACTTTTGGCGATGCCAACAAGGCGGCTTTCACCACCAACGTCATGCTCAGCATACCGTCAAAACGGGCATGTAACGTCATGCCGTAATTGGTCTGCTCAAAACTGTTGATGTCGGTGACACGCAAAGCGGCATTTTGCGCCTGCTCAGATATGCCCTCATCCACCGGGTAGTTTTCAAATACCAATAAGCTGTCAAAGGGCGCATCAGGGCAACCCGGCAGGCTTAAGATCTGCTGTAGCGGGAAGTAGCTGTAGCTTTCACGCTCAATCAACCCTTGATGCAACTGCCCCAACCAATCGCTGAGGCGATAGTCATCATGCACGCTGGTGCACACAGGCTGGGTGTTGATAAAGGCACCAATCATCTGTTCCATCGATGCCAGATCCGCCGGGCGACCCGAGGTCACCGCGCCAAAGCAGACTTGCTGCTCGTCGCTAAAGCGGCTCAATAGCATTGCCCAAGCCGCTTGCACCACGATATTGATGGTGGTGCCACAACTGCGCGCTAAGCTTTGCAGCGCTTCACTTTGTACGCTATCAAACCTCAAGGTGTGACGGTGGTTGTTCAGCGCGCTATCGGCCAAGCGATTTGATACCAAAGGCAAAGGGGTCGCGTTTTCAATCAGCTCAACCTGAGACTGCCAGTAACGTTTGGCAGCGGCCATATCCTGTTTGCCAAGCCAGTTGGCGTATTCGCGCCCGGCATGGGTTTTGGCCAAGTTTAAACTTTGCCCGTTTTGCAGCGCCTCATAGCGCTTACTGACCTCGGCAAACACCAAAGGCAACGACCAACCATCAAGCAGCGCATGATGATGAGACCAAATAATGCGGGTTTTACCGCCAGCTAAGTTGGCCGCACAAAAACGCATCAAAGGTGGTTTATTCAAGTCAAACGGCTCAAGTCGTTCGGCGCTGGCAAGCTCGCTAAGCTCAACGTCTGTGGCATCGAGCATATCGACATTGCGCCACGGCACAGTGGCAGACTCAACCACCATCTGATGAGGCACATCAGTGTCAAAGGCAACAAAACCGCTGCGGAAAATATCGTGCTGCTCAACCACTTGCTGCCAAGCCTGTTGCATGTTGGCAACATTAAGGCCAGCAAAGTCCATCACCAGCTGGGTCACATAACCACCTTGTTGCAACAGGTTATGAAACAACAAGCCTTGCTGCATCGAGGTTGCCGGGTATAGGTCGGCAATTTGCAACTGGTTGGCGTTTGCCTGCTGGCAAATGGCATCTAGGGTTTTACCATCAAGCTTGGCCTCGGGAAAATCTGACGGGCCAAAACGACCTTGTTCGGTAGCGACACAATGGTCGATAACTGCGCCAAGGGCAGCGGCAAATTGGGTCATAAACTGGGCGATCAGCTGCTCGTCATATCGCTGTGCATCATACTCAAGGGCAAAGCCCAGCTTGCCGCTCGCAACCATGCCATTTAGGGTCAAAGCATAACGGTTGGCGCGCTTGCTACTGACGGCACGACCGGTCGATTCAGCGGCGGGGTTAAACGTCCCTTGTGCCTCATTGAGCTGATCGAACTGCCCGAGATAGTTAAATACCAGCTCACAGGCCTCATTTTGTTCAAGCTCGGCGCCAGCCAAATATTTCAGCACGCCAAACCCTAAGCCGTTATCTGGGATCTGACGCAACTGTTCTTTGACACTATAGATGGCATCGGCAATATCGCCTTCGCCCTGCATGTACAGAGACACCGGATAAATGCTGGTAAACCAGCCAACAGTGCGCGATAAATCAATGCTATCGCTCAGCGCTTCACGGCCGTGACTCTCTAAATTTAAACGCACTTTGCCTTCGCCGGTAACCTGTTGCCAGCTCAGCAGCAGCGCACTTAATAGCAGCTCATTGATGTTGGAGCGATAGCTTTGATTGCACTGTTCAAGTAATTGCAGGGTCTGACTTTCAGTTAACTGAAAGTCAACGCGGCGAGTACCGGCTTTTGCCGCAAATTCGCCGTTGCGATCTTGCAATTTGGCATAGTCGGCAGCGCAAATACTGCGCCACAGCGGCAGCTGCGTGGCCATCTGCTGCGCTTGGTCTTTAAGATAGTCAGACCACTGACGATAAGAAGACGTTTTAACCCCGAGCAAGCCTGCCAAGGCTTTGCCTTCAGTCAGGCCGCGATACAAGGTTTTGATATCGTCGATAACTATGCGCCAAGATACGCCATCGACCACCAAATGATGAGCCACCAACAACAAACGTTTGCCGCTAAACGCGCCCGATTGAATCAGCGCGGCTTTAAACACCACGCCGCGACTAGGTGCGAGGCTCGCTTGCACGCTATCGGCAAAGGCTTTTACATCTGTACAATCAAGGTCGCTACAAACCAGTTCGTTAATATCGACATCAACAAAGCAAGCAGGCTGTTGTGGTTCAAAGGCCAAACGCAGCGCATCATGTTGGGCGACTAGCGCTTCAACCATTTGCTTAAGTTTTGCCTGGTCTAAATCATCCGGGGCGTGGAGCATCACCGCCTGATTGTAATGATGCCAGTCGGTCAAATCGCTAAAAAACAGCTGCTGCACCGGCATCAATGCCATGGTGCCGGTCAATACGCCCTGTTCGGCCTGAGTGTGGTTTTCATCTTGCACCACTTTGGCCAAGGCTTTGATGGTTTGGGCGTTAAACAGCGCCTTAACGCTAAAGAACATGCCCTCATTGGCGGCTTTTGATACCACCAAGATACTTAAAATCGAATCGCCGCCAAGCATAAAGAAGTTATCATCAACGCCGATGCTCTGCTCGTCACGCTTGAGCACTTGCGCCCAAATGGCTCTGAGTCTGGCTTCGCGCTCATTGCTCGGCTGAACTTTTTCAATACTGACCTCAGCGAGTGGCTTCGGCAAAGCGCGGCCATCGACCTTGCCATTGGCATTGAGCGGCATTTCATCGAGAGCGACAAACAGCGCAGGCACCATGTACTCTGGTAAACGCTGTGCAAGGGCTTGGCGTAGGCTGGCCTGTTCCAGCACCTTGCCTTGAGCCATCACACAATAAGCCACCAACACCTTATTGAGCATCGCGACATGGGCAATGGCGACTGAGCTTTGCGCTTTTAACGCCGCTTCAATCTCACCGGGTTCAATACGATAGCCGTTCAGTTGCAACTGACCATCGATTCGGGCGATAAAGCTCAAACGGCCATCGCCTAAATGGCGCACCAAATCGCCACTGCGATAAAAGCGCTGCTCGCTAAATGCAGTGGTGACAAACGACTGAGCGTTGAGTTCAGGCTGATGCAAATAACCTAGGCTGACACCTTGACCGCCAATGTAAAGCTCGCCTGCGGCGCCATCTGGCACTGGCTGGCCTTGTGGGTCTAGCAGTAAAAACTGGGTATTGGCAATGGCCTGACCTATCGGCACCGCGCCGCTTAATTGGCTATCAGCTTCAATCAAATAACGGCTACAGGCCACGGTGGTTTCAGTGGGGCCATATTGGTTGAAAAAACGGCCATGGGGCAAACACTCAAACCAAGGGGTGAGCTGCTCGTAGCTGAGCGCCTCACCACCTATCACTAAAGTATGATGACACTGACTGATGGTTTTGCCGCCATCAAGCTGGGCTAGCGCATCTAAGTGAGCGGGCGTGAGTTTAAACAGCCCCGCCTTATCGGAATTAAACAGCTGCTGATGTAACTTTAAAAGCAAACTATCGTCATCATCGAGCAGTACCACTTGACCACCGGCGCACAAAGGCAGCAACTGGGTAACCAAGGTGGCATCGAACTGAAGCGGAGATGAGACCACCGCAAACGACAATCCTTTATGCCAATAATCTTCAATGGCATCGCTTAGGTAATTGACCAGCGCGCCATGATGCACCATCACCCCTTTAGGTGTGCCGGTTGAGCCTGAGGTATGCAGCACATAAGCGATATCTTCACTTGTAGGCATATCGCAGATAAGTTCAGCGCCAGCATGAGCCTCAAGCCAGTTATCAGACATCAACGCTTGTAGCGATAAGGCTTGTCTCGGTGCACTGTGGCATAACTCAAGGGTCAATGATTGACTGCTTTCATCACACAAGAGCAGCTTAACGGCTGCATCGTCGGCAATGGTTTTAAGCCGTTCGCTCGGCAAGTTGGTCATCAAAGGCACATAGCCGCAACCTAGCTTCAAACAGGCCAACATCGCCACGCTTTGGCCAATGCTGCGTGGCAGACAAAGGCCAAGCAAATCGCCTTTATTGATGCCCATGCTTTGCAGCTGAGCGGCCAAACGATCGCGTTTATCGAGCATTTGGGCAAAGCTCAAGCTTTGCTCATTATGACTGAGCGCAATTGCCTGTGGGTTTATCGCCGCGCCATGCTCAATCAGGCTGTTGACGTTGAGCGCATTGAAGTGCCTAACCGGACCGAGTAACCCAGCAGCAAGCCGCTGTTGTTCATCCTCGGCATATAGGTTCAGCTCAAGTGGCTTAGCTTCGCTGTTGGCGGCCAACAGAGCGCGCAACAGCTCACAGTAATGGTCATTTAAGCGTTCGATGGTTGCAGGCTTAAACAGCTCGGTGTCATAGGTCCACTGCAGGTAGATCTCGCCACCGGTAACCACGGCATTAAGTTGTAAATCAAACTTAGCGGCGACCTCATCTCTGACAATGTTACTTAAGCTGACATCAGGCAGTTGCAGTTTTTTGCTGCTATCGTCCATGGTGGTGGAGAAAAGCACCTGAAATAGCGGCGTATGGCGTACGCTACGCTCGATTTGACACAAATCGAGCAAATATTCGAAACCAATATCCTGATGGCTTTGGGCATCTAAATGCACTTGGCGCACATGGGCCAGATACTCGCTCAAACTGGCTTTGTCGGTGGCCACTCTCAGCACCAAGGTATTGACGAAAAAGCCGATGAGCGGCTCAAGCTCAGACTGTAAACGGTTGGCAACCGGGGTGCCTAGAACAATATCATTGCTGTTGCCGTGACGTGAGAGCAACAACGCAAAGGCGCCGTGCAACAGCATAAATGGGGTCAGGCGGTATTGGGTGGCCATGCTCTGTAGTGCCACGGCGGTGTCTTTATCGACCACGCCTTGGTACATTTTGCCTTGCGCGCCTTTTTGCGCCGGGCGCGGATAATCAAGGCTTAAAGAGTGCACCACAGGACAATCTTTGAGCTGCTGTTGCCAGTAGTGTTTTTGACTGTCTAATACCTCGCCTTGCAACCAATTGCGTTGCCATAGGGCATAGTCGGCATATTGCACCGGCAATGGCGCTAAGTCTAGCGTTTGACCTTGTGACAATGCCTGATAAATCTCGGCAAACTCTTTAACCAATACGTCCATCGACCAGCCATCGCTGGCGATATGATGCATGTTGAACAATAAGATACCGTAATGCTCATACTCGATATAGCTTGCTCTGACCATTAAATCGGCAGACAAGTCAAAGTGCTGAGCATGATGCTCGGCTATCCACTGCTGTAACTGGGCTTCACTGCCTTGGTGATGATAACGATGCAGGGTAAATTGCACGTTTTGGTCAATAATTTGTAACGGCTGCTCGTCAGGTTGAACGTAACGGGTGCGCAGCACTTCATGGCGCTCGATGATAAGGTTCATCGCCTGCTCGGCCAGCTCGGGTTTAAACTGACCTTCCACTTTTAACGCCAGCGGCATGTTATAGCGCGAGCTACCACCATCAAGGGCATCTAAAAACCACAGACGCTGCTGGGCAAAAGAGCAAGGTACAGGGGCATTACCTGTGGTTCTTGGCTCGATTTTTGGCCGAACGATATGGTCACTTAAGTTATCGATGTGCGCGGCGATGGTTTTGATGTCGCCAAGTTCAAACACGTCGCTAATGAGAATTTCAACCCCAAGGGTATCGCGAATATCCGACACCAGCTGCACCGCCAGCAAAGAGTGACCACCCATAGCAAAAAAGCCACTGGTGGTGGATAGCTGCTCGGCTTCAATGGCCAAAAGCTCTGACCAAATCGCCACTAAGGCTTTTTCGGTATCGCTTTGCGGCGCGACCCGGCTGACTTTAAGCTCAGGGGCTGGCAAGGCTTTTCTATCGACCTTACCGTTAGATAAAAGCGGCAGTTTATCAAGCAGCACATAGTTGGCAGGCTGCATGTAATCAGGCAAATTGGCGGCAAGTTTGGCTTTGATTTGCGCAAATAACGCCTCTTCTTCGCTATCGCTAACCACATAGGCCACTAATCCTTTGCTGTTGCCTTGGTCTTGACGGGCAATCACCACGGCACTTTGCACTTGTTCAAGTTCGCTGATGCAAACTTCAATCTCGCCCAGTTCAATCCGCAGACCGTTGATCTTCACCTGATGGTCGAGCCGCTCAAGATAATACAAGCTACCGTCGGATAAAATGCGTACCCAATCGCCAGTCTTATACCAGCGAGTTTGACCATTTTGCACTACAGCTTGTGCGGTCAACTCCGAGTTATTGTAATAACCGTCAAAAACGCAATTACCGGCAAGGTATAGCTCGCCGCACTCGCCGGTGGCGGCAAGCGAACCGTCGCTTTTAACCACCTGCGCGCTAACATTGTCAATGGCCTGTCCAATGGGCACAAAGTCTTGTTGTATCTGATCATCAAAACGGGCAAAACAGGCATCGATACAACACTCAGAAGGCCCGTAAAGATTGACCACTTCACAGTCAAAACGCAGTTGCGCCGACTTAGCCAGCGCGGTACTGAGCGCCTCGCCCCCTAAGAACAAAGTCTTAAGCTCAAGGGCAGCATCGGTATGGCTTAAAAACACCTGTAGTTGCGCCGGGACCATCTGAAGGCGGCTAACCTGATGGTCACTTATTAGCTGCGCCAGAGTTGCCAATTCATAGTTGGCGCTTTTATCGGCTATGACCACTTTGGCGCCGCACATCAAGGGGCTGTAGAACTCCCACACCGAGGCGTCGAAACTGGCAGAGGTGCGCTGGCAAAATACATCGTTGGCACTAAAGTCAAAGCTTTGGTTCATCCAGCGCATATGGTTGAACAACGCGCCATGGCTAATGGCTACACCTTTAGGTTTACCAGTCGAACCTGAGGTAAACAGCACATAGGCAAGGTCATTCGGACCAAGCTCTACCTCTGGCCAGCTATCAGCCAGATCAGGACTATCAAGCTCATCAAGAGTTAAGCTTTGGCAGTTGCCAATAGTGAGCTGCCCTTCGGCGATAACCCACTGACTTTGAGCGGTCTGAAGCATTGAACTTACGCGCTCTTGCGGCAGCGCGGTATCAATCGGCAAGTAAGCAGCGCCGGTTCTTGCAATGGCGAGCATCGCCACCACAAAATCGACGCCGCGCTCTAACATCAAGCCCACCAACTGACCTTTTCCGATGCCTTTGGCCATCAAGGCTCTGGCAATACGGTTGGCTTTTTTGTCAATCTCGCCAAGTGTCGCGCTATGACCACTCTGCTCCACAACCAAGTTGTCGTTGGCCTGTTTATGGGCAGTCAAACACGGCGCTTCAAAACCGCTAAAGTCCGGCGTGACAACAACGCTTTCTAAACGTGGCGAAGGTGCGCCTGATAAGCACAAATATAAGCGTTCCAAATAGCCTTGCAGCACCTGTGGTGCAATCCAGCTACTATCAAAACTGACCGACAGCAAACTGTCGCTGCCTTGCTCTATCAAGGTAAAGCGTAATTTGCCCGGTTCACCGGACCAATCAAGCGCCAGCATAGTGCCACAGCTTTTATCAAATTCGACGACGCTAAAGGTTAACTGAAAAGGTTTATCGGCAAGCGCCCCTTCACGGAAGAAACATTCAATATAATCAAGGGCTTGCTCTTTAACCTGACGTTCGTTGGCGAGCGCTTCGCTAAGGCTTTGCGCAGGCAAGGTTTTAAGTGGTAAGGCGCGGCTTAAAGGCCCGATGGCATCGACTAGCGCTTCATCGGCACGGCTGTCCAAAACCCGGCCCCACTGACCTGCGCCAACACTATTGCCCTCGCCATTACCCATAGTTAGGCGCAGCGCGGCGAAAACCATATCGGCAAGACTGGCGCCTGCCATTTCGGCTTGACGACTGAGCTGCTCGGCAATGGCGCCAAGGGGTAAGGTTAAATGGCCAAAACCTTGCTCGGCAACGGGCTTGACCCTTGCCAAGCCATTATCCAGCGTCCACCATGGCAATTGCGCCGCGTCACGCCAAAACGCGCGAGCATCGGCGAGGCTCTCATCGAGTAAAAAGTCATCAAGCCATGGGGCGAGTTCGGCGTATTGAATCGGCTCAGGATCTAAACTGTCAATCACCGCCTGATTGCCACTTACCGTAGCGAACAGTAATTTTGACAACAACAGGCTAACAGAGAAACCATCCACCAACAGACTCGGCACCGCCAAATGCAGCGCATATTGCTCATTGGGTAAATTGATAATCGTCAGCTGCATAGATGCTACAATCGGCGCGTTGGCAAGTGCCGCGAATGCCTGCTCGCTATCGGCAAAATCCAGTGTCTGCACCATGACATTGGCATTTGGCTCAACCACCTGCCACATCACGCCCGCATCATCGTATTGCGCTTTTGTACGCAAAATTTCAAAATGCTGCGCTAGGGTTTCGAGCAAAGACTTAAGGCTGTCGGCATCGGGCTTAACTTGGCATTTGGCTGCCGCCGAGGTCAAGCGCTTGCCAAGGCCATCGGCCAAACCATCAAGTGAACACTGGCTTTGTTGCAAACATGAAGCGCCGGTAGCGCTGTCGCTATCAAAATACATAAATAAACTACTCTTGTTACTATCCCATGGTCACTAAAACTTTGCGCTCACCGGCAAAGGGTTTGCGGCCGTGGGCCACCAAAAAGTTATCGAGCAACAACACATCCGACGGATGCCAATCAAACACCACCTCTTGCTCGTCGTAAGCTTGATTGATTGCCTCAATGGTTGCCTCGGCAATCGGTGTACCGTCGCCATAGCAGGTGTAAAACGGAAATTCAGGCTCGGCGAACTTAGCCGCCAACGGCCCTCTGACGGCGCTTGGCAAACTGTGGGGGTGCCAAAAGGCGATGTGGTTGAACCACAACGGCTTTTTGCTGACTGGATGATAATGCACCGCTGGACGCACCTGAGTGGTAACCCAATGATCTGGCCCTGCCTGCTCTAATTTGAGGTCGGCCTTGTCACAATAGGCTTTGATCTGGTCAATATCGTCAAGGCCAAAGGCTTTAAAGATATTTGGCCCAAAGCCCGGCATGTAATTGCGCTTAAGCATCCAGCCGCCACGACGTTCAAACTCATCGATAATGGCTTTATCGAGGCTTTCATACACAGCCGCAACATTGGTCACCGGCGTCTGACCGCCGGTTTTCGCGGCGGTTATGCAGCAAAAGCCGAGAATCGATGGCGGGGTCAGCACGTAAGAGAGTTCATTGTGGGGGTCGATTTCATGATCGGCGGCAAACTCGGTAGAGGTATAAATACCATCACCTAAATTGGTGCGTGGCGTTGCCCCTTCGATATAGGCGGCGCGGCCTTCGATGGCCAGTTTGGCAAAATCGCTAAAGGCCCCTTGGGTGTGAACATTAAAGCCACGCAGCAGCACCGCGCCATATTGTGCCAACGCACTGTCTACCTTGTCTTTGTTGGCTTGATACCAGCGGCTTAAGTCAAGCCCGGCCATTTTGGGCTTATAGACCATCGGCAGCTGTTTGGCGGAGTCAAATAACGCTGCGCTCACCACTTCGCCTTGAGTGGCTGGGGCATTGCTGGTGCGGGCTTTGTTTCTCCAACTTGAAAAAGACATCAGATAGCTCCTTTTGCCGTTCCCGGCGCTTTACGAACAAAGCGCTTGGAGCGGACTTTTGATTTTGTTTGTTGTTGTTGGCGGTTTAAGATATCCGCTTTACTGGGTATAGCAAGCTGTGCCAGCGGCCTGTCTGGCTCTGCTAGCGCGGCTTTAAGCATCGTTTCGAAACATTCACTGATGTGCAACAAGGTTGTGCGCTCAAACAAATCGCTCGCCCAGGTCCACTTCAAATACAACTGGCCATTGGCCTCAAATGCCGACAGCTGGATATCAAACTGAGCGTTTACCTTATCTGGCTTAATCCCTGCGAGTTTCAATCCTGTCAGTTTGAGTTCATCTGCTGGTTGGTTTTGCATCACAAACCACAATTGAATCAAAGGATTATAATCAAGTCGTCGCTCTGGGTTAAGCTTTTCTACCAAAAGATCGAACGGCATCACCTGATGTGGATAACTATCGAGCAGATCGGCCTTGGCAGTGGCTAAAAGTGCACTAAAACTGACCTGTTGATCAAAGCGCCTCCGAATGACCGTGGTGTTGACAAAGTTTCCGATAACCCCTTCGCATTGCGCCGACTGACGGCCTGCCTGCGGGGTGCCGAACAAAATGTCATCACTTTCTCCTGCGCGCCACAACACGGCGGCGTAAACACTTTGCAACACCATAAACAGGGTCACTTGATGTTCAGCGCAGTAAGTTTTGAGTTGTTGATATAGCTCACCGGCAATGGCCAATTCGAACTGCTCGCCAATTCGAGATTGGCGGGCCGGTCTGGGTTTATCTGTCTTAAGACCATGTAGTGGGCTGACATCTTTGAGATACTCGCACCAATACTGCAAATGTTCTTCAAGCGCCTCGCCTTTGAGCTGCTCACGCTGCCAGCGGGCATAGTCTGCGTACTGCACCTTTGGCGGCGCCAACGTTAAGTTGCGCTCACCGGCGATCCACTGACCATAGAGCTTGGAAAACGCTTCCACCACAAGGTTAATCGACCATCCATCTGAGGCAATATGATGCATGTTAAACAGCAGCTGCTGGCGCATCGGCGCCAACTTGACCAGTGCCACCCGTATGGCAACATCACCATCGAGTGAGAACCGCTTTACACGCTGCTGTTGCACAATTTGCGCTAAACGCTCGGTTTTCGCCGCCCCATCCAACGCTTGGAGGTCAAATTCGCTAACGGCAAAGTCAAAATCCACCATCACTTGCTGCTGAAGTTGCTGATCTTTAAGGCGATAGCGGCTTCTTAGCACCTGATGGGCATCAATGATAGCGCGCACGGCCTGCTGCGCGCCGTCAATATCCAGCTCACCTTCAACCGCCAGCTCAGCAGGCATATGATACTCGGCGCTGCCGCCTTGCATTTTGTCGATAAACCACAATTGCTGCTGGGCGTAGCTGGTAGGTAACCACTGTTCTGAAGCAGACTCAATGGCTTCAATGTCTACGCTGTACTCAAGTGGCTGAGTTAACGCCCGGCTCAAATCACCCAATCGGCTATTGGCAAACACCAATGCCAAGTCGCAGTGCTTTTTAAGCTGCTCGCGCACCCGCGCTACCAGCCTTACCGCAAGCAGTGAATGGCCGCCAAGGGCAAAGAAATCGCTATTTTCGCCAATCGCTTCAAGCTCGACGCCAAGCAGCGCCGACCATATTTTTGCCAGCTGCAACGCTTCTACCGGCAGCGCTTGATGGTCTGCAATATCAACGCTTTGAGCAGCAGGTGCTGGCAAGGCTTTAACATCGACCTTGCCGTTAACACTTAAAGGCAGCGCTTCAAGCTCAACATAAACCGCAGGCACCATATACTGAGGTAACACTTTAGCCAGTGCCGTCACAGTGGCAGCTTGGTCGAAGTTCTCGGCCACCACATAGGCGACCAGCACTTGTTCACCCGGCACATCTTCACGCACCATCACCGCGCAGTTGTCGATACCGGTAACCAGAGCGAGCTGCGCTTCAATCTCACCGAGTTCGATACGCAGGCCGCGCAATTTCACCTGACGGTCAATCCGGCCCAAATAGGCCAAGTTGCCATCGGCGCACAATGTCACCAAGTCGCCGGTTTTATACAGCTTGGCGCTTTGACAACTCGGGTCGAAATGCTCAGCGAACGGATTGGCAATAAACTGTTTGTCGGTTAATTCAGGGCGGTTGAGATAACCTCTGGCAAGGCCGATACCGCCAATATGCAGCTCACCTGCCACGCCAACAGGACACAGGTTAAGCTGGTTATCGAGCACCAACAGCTGAATATTATCGATAGGCTTACCGATAGGCACCTGGGTGCGCTCACCAAGTTCAGCACAGGCAAAATGACTGACGTCGATGGCCGCCTCAGTTGGGCCATAAAGGTTATGCAATGACGTCCAAGGCGCTTTTTGCGACAGCCACTGCACCTCACTGGCGCCCAGCGCTTCACCGCTACACAACAGCAAGCGCAAAGAGGGCGCTATGGCATAACCGCTATGGCGGTAGGCCACCAACATCGATGGCACAAAATGCATCACGCTAACCCGATGCTTCGCCATCAGCTCGCTCAAATATTGCGGGTCTTTATGGCCTTGGGGCTTAGCCATCACCAAAGTCGCGCCATAGCCTAAGGTCCATAAAAACTCCCATACCGACACATCAAAGCCGTAAGGGGTTTTCTGCATCACCTTGTCATCGGCGTTTAAGCCATAGGCATCTTGCATCCACTTAATGCGGTTAACCAAGGCGCGGTGTTCATTCACCACCCCTTTTGGCTGACCGGTTGAGCCTGAGGTATAGATCACATAGGCGGCGTTGTGCCAGTTGCAGCCTGCAACTGTGGGCGCTTGTGTTGAACACTGCTGCCAAGGCCCTTGGGCAGTTAAATCTATTGGCAAATAGGTCACATCGCCAGCCAACTCTTTGTCGTTACCGGCTGTGCACAATACCAGCTCAGCCTTCGTATCGGCTAAGATAAACTTGCGTCTTTCAACCGGCAGCTCCGGATCTAACGGCACGTATGCGCCACCGGCTTTGAGTATCGCCAAAATGGCGACCACCATCTCAAGTGAACGTTCCATTTCGATGGCGATTAAAGATTCGGTTTTACAGCCTTGAGCCGGTAGACAGCCTTGAGCCGGTAGACAGCCTTTAGCCACGAGATAGTTGGCCAGCTGATTGGCTTTTTGCTCAAGCTCGCCATAGCTCAGTTGTTTGTCGTCAAATATCACCGCGCAGTGATCAGGTGAATGCTGGGCAAAACGCTCAAAGCCGTGATGAACAAGCACATCTTGGGCGAGCGGTTTGGCGGTTTGATTTAACGCAAAAATGCCGGCTCGCTCATTATCGCTCAGTATTTCAATATGTTGCAGCGAAGATACCGCACCTTTTAGCAGAGTTTGCAACACCCGCTCAAAGTGCTGATTGAGCATGGCAATATACTGAGCGTCAAACAAGGCGACATCATATAGCCACTCCCATTGCAGCTGGTCACCATCAAAGCGCACGATCAATTCAATGTCGTATTTGACCACCCGAGTTTTCGGCGCCAACGCTTTGAACTCGGCGCCGAGCAACTGTAAAGACCCACCGCTTTGTACATTGTTTAAGGTCAACATAATTTGGAACAAAGGCGTGTGGGCGTTGCTGCGCGGCACTTGGCAATGCTCTACCAGCTGCTCAAACGAAATGTCTTGATGACTTTGCGCCGCCAAATTCAGCGCTTTAATGTGGGCCAAATACTCATCCAGACTGTCAAAATCGGTGCTGGCACGCAGCACCAAGGTATTGACGAAAAAGCCGATGAGCGGCTCAAGCTCAGCTTGCAGGCGATTGGCTACCGGCGTGCCGATAACGATGTCTTTGCTGTTGCTGTGACGGGATAACACCAAGGCAAAAGCACTGTGCAGCGCCATAAACGGGGTTAACTGGCGGCTGATGGCATAGTGATTGAGCGCCTGGGCCAAACCCGCAGGGGCATGACACAAAAGCGAATCGCCAAGGTGCTGTTTGTGTTCGGGTCTTGCGCCTTTTAGCGGCAAGTCATGAACCACAGGCGCATGTGCCAGCTGTTGTTGCCAGTAGTCGAGTTGTGTTTGTAACACTTCGCCTTTGAGCCATTGGCGTTGCCACAGGGCATAGTCGCTGTATTGTAGCGTCAGCGGCTCAAGCGCGGGGGTCTTACCTTGCACCAGCGCGCTGTAGGCTTGGCGAAACTCTCTTAACAGCACCATCATCGACCAAGCGTCTGAGGCAATATGATGCATATTGACCAACAGCCAATTGCGAGTTTGACCTTTAAAATAACTGCCGCGAATAATCAAATCACTCGACAGGTTAAAATCTCGCTTACTGTCACGGTCGATAAGTGCCAATACCTCAGCTTCATCAAGCGCTGCGACATCTTGCACGTCAATTTGAAATGACGCGTTTGCCAACAGCTGTTGCTGAGGCTCACCATCAACGGTGACATACACGGTGCGTAATACACTGTGACGCTTAATGATCAGGTTTAGCGCCTGCTGCGCTTTGTCGATATCAAGCTCGCCGCTCACCTCAAAGGCGATAGGCATATTGTATTCGCGACTTTGCCCTTGCAACTGGTCGATAAACCACAAACGCTGCTGAGCAAAAGAACAAGGCAACGGCTGCTCCTGTGCGATATTTTGCGCGGTAATGGCCGGGCGCGTTAGCGTTTGTGTGCTGGATTCGATTTGCTGCGCCAGCTGGGCAAGTCCGGCATGGCTAAACACTGCCGCCACCGGCAGCTCGCAATCAAACTGTTTACGAATTTGCGAGCTGAGCCTGACCGCCAACAGCGAGTGACCACCCAAAGCAAAAAAGTCGCTGTCGCGGCCAATTCTGTGTCCATCAACGGCCAAAAGCTCAGCCCATATAGAGGCGAGCTGCTGCTCAAAACGGCCCTCGGGGGCTTGATATTGACCATAAAGCTCGGCATCTGTTGGCTGTGGCAACTGGCCACGGTCGATTTTACCGTTGGCGGTCAGTGGCAGCTTGTCTAAATGAATAAACAGCTGAGGCACCATGTAATCGGCAAGGGTACTGCTCAAAATGGCTTTAAGCGCGCCCTGCTCTATGTTGCGACCTTGATACCATGCCACCAAAGTCTGATTGGCACTGACACCAGCCGCTGCCAATTCGATACCCGCGATGGCACTTAGGGCGCTTTCAATCTCGCCCAGTTCAATGCGTAACCCTCGCAATTTGACCTGATTGTCCACCCTGCCGACAAAATGCAACACGCCATCGCTATCCAGGCTAAGCAAGTCGCCGCTGCGATACAGTTTGCCCGGGCCAAAAGGATTGTCGATAAAAGCTTTTTGGCTTTGCTCGGCAAGCTGATGATAGCCATCTGCTAAACCGACACCACCGATGTAAAGCTCGGCAATGCAGCCTTGAGGCACCATTTGCAGCTCATCGTCAAGGAGATAGAGCGACAGGTTTTGCAGCGCTTTGCCCACAGGCACCATGGCATTTGTGTCTTGGTCAAAATCGACGCGGTGGAAACAGGCGGTCATGGTGGTTTCTGTTGGGCCATATTGATTGACCAGCTGCACCTGCTCGCCAAATGCCGCTCTGGTTTGCTGGCATAGAGCCATCATCAACGGCTCTCCGCTGGTGAGAATTAACCTAAGACGATTGGCCATAGGACCATCGCAGATAGCCAGTTCAGTCAATACAGAAGGCACGATGGCTGGAATAACCGTAACCTGATGGCGCTTGATCAGTTCACGCAAAGCAATAGGGTCGCGCGCCGTTTGTTTGTCGGCCAGTACCACGCAGGCACCTTGAGTCAAAGGCGCAAAGGTATCACGTATTGATGCGTCAAAGGCCAATGAGGCCAATTGTAAGCAGGTGTCCTCGCCACCAATGGCAAAATTGTCGCTCAGGTAGTCCAGGTAGTTTAGCACCCCGACTTTGAGGCTTCTCACCCCTTTGGGTTGTCCGGTTGAACCTGAGGTATAGGCTAAGTAGGCAAGTTCGCTACCTTGTTGCGCGCTAGGGTTTTGCGCACTTTGCTGTTGCACAGCCTCCGAGAAATAATCAACGCTTAATTGCCCTTGTGCCAGCCCTTGTATCAGCCCGAGTTTGGCGGCGCTCTCATCAGTGTGAACTAAACAGGCGATAGCGGCATCTTTGGCCATGTGCTGCAATCTTGCCACCGGATACATCGGGTCAAGCATCACAAAGGCTAGGCCACTTTTCATCACACCCAATAAGGTCGCAATGGTGGCAGGTGATTTTTCACCACAAACGCCGATGATGCTCATAGGGGCAAAGTTTTGCGCCAGTAAGTAGTGTGCAACCCGGTTGGCATCTTGATTGAGCTTTTGAAAATCGATGCGTTGTTCGCCAAACACCAAAGCGCAGCGCGTAGGCGTTGCTTGCGCTTGGCGTTCAAAGCGTAAAGCCAGCGTGTCGGTCTCATCTAAAGCAGCACTTTTGCCTTGAAGGGCATGAGTTAACTCGGCAATGCGAGCGTCATCCATCACAGGCAAAGACGCCAAAGGCGCATCAGGGGTTTGTACGATACGCTCAAGTAA
>JBFHGJ010000103.1:0-20515 GCA_041583135.1 Alteromonadaceae bacterium
GCCATTTGCAATCGCTTAATGTGGATGCAGCAAAGCTATGGGTTAACGGCGCAAGATAAGGTGCTGCAAAAAACGCCGTTTACCTTTGATGTGTCGGTGTGGGAGTTTTTCTGGCCGTTAATCAGTGGCGCAACCTTGGTTGTGGCCAAGCCTCGTGGCCATCAAAACAGCCTGTATCTGGCGAGCCTGATAGCACAAAGGGGCATTACCACGGCCCATTTTGTGCCATCGATGTTGCAATTGTTTGTTGAGCAAGCAGCTAGTTCGCAAAGCCTCAAGCGGGTATTTACCAGCGGCGAAGCCCTTGGCTTTGATCTCATGCAGCGCTTTTTGGCCAAGTGGCCTAATACCGAGCTGCACAATCTTTATGGCCCAACCGAAGCGGCCATTGATGTCAGCTATTGGCAGGCACAAGTGCGAGCAGATGGCTTAGTACCAATCGGCAAACCCATTGCCAACACTCAACTTTATATTCTAAATGAGCAGTTGCAGCCGGTTAATCAAGGTGAGGCTGGTGAGCTTTATATCGGCGGAGTTGGCCTTGCCAGAGGCTACTTAAATCGCCCCGAGCAGACATCAGCAAGCTTTATCGAGAACCCTTTTGCTCATGATAAGGTAAATGCCAGCGCCAAATTATATAAAACCGGCGATAGCGCCAAATTGCTTGCCGATGGCAATATTGAATACCTTGGCAGGCTCGACAATCAGGTTAAGCTGCGCGGGCTGCGCATTGAACTGGGGGAGATAGAAAACGCCATTGTCAAGCACCCTCAAGTCAGCCAAGCGGCGGTGCAGGTGCTCGATAAAGACAGCGCCGACCCAAAACTCGCCGCCTTTGTGTGTGGCAAAGAGCCTCTGCCGGATTTACCACAATTACGTAGCTACCTAAAAGCCTGGCTACCTGAATACATGCTGCCCAATCAGGTGACTCATCTTGCGCAAATGCCACTGTCGGCCCATGGCAAGCTCGATGTTAAAGCGCTGAATGTCACCACTCAAGCCGCTGTGGCTAGCAACGTAGCAAGTGCGGTGACGACCCAAGCGGTAAGTAACATAGGCCCCGAGGTTGTAACGTTTTTAACCGAGCTGTTTGCCGAGCTGTTAAAACAAGGCCCAATTGCGCCTGAGCAAGACCTGTTTGATACAGGTGCTACCTCTTTGACCATGGTACGCGTGGTTGAAAAAGTCCATCAGCGTTTTGCTGTGGCCGTGCCGGTTGAGCTGCTGCTCGACCAACCGAGTATCGGCGCCATTAGCCGCTATATTGTCGGCGAGCTTGAGCAAAGCGCGCCAGTGACTACTCAAGCTGCGCAAGAGTCAGTACAAGCACCACAACAGGCAAAACCGAGCATTGCACTAAGTCATATTCAGTTTGAGCCATGGGCTTTTCGCCAAAGTGACTATGCCATCGAGTTTGAACCTGCAAGCTTGGCCAAGCAGGATTTGGCGGCGCTGCTATCGCTATTAAAAGGCATCAAGCAAGGGGATGAATACAAGTATCTCTATCCTTGTGCCGGGGGCAAAAATGCGGTTCAAAGCTATGTTCACATTAAAGCGGGTGGCGTTGAGGGGCTAAATGAGGGCTGCTATTACTACCACCCAGAACATCACAGGCTGTATTTGCTTAGCTCAGGCCCAATGGATGCGGCTGTCTTTACAGGGCAAGCGATCTGTCATTATGAGCGTTGCGGTTTTGCCATCTTCTTGGTCGCCCACATGGTGGCGATTGAGCCGGTTTATCAGTTCACCAGCCACTCGTTGGTGATCCAAGATGCAGGTTACATGAGCGAGCTGCTGATAAGCCAGCAAAGCGCAACCAAAGTGGACTTAATGCCGGTATTTGGCGTTGAGGGCGCAAAGCTTAAAGGGCCGTTGCAATTGGCAGATAGCCATCAGTACATTGCCTGTTTACTGGCAGGGCGCGCAGCAACCAAAGGCAACAAAGCCATTGACTGCAATATGGATGATGACAGTTTTGCCCAGTTTTTAACGGCGCCGGTGCAGCAAGGCGAGTTCGCCATGCAGCTTGAAGGCTTTAACCCCGAAACTGAAAAAGGCGCACATTTACGTGATGTTACAGGCTTAAATAGTATTAACCTAGATGCCGTTAACGTTACTCAGTTAACCCATCAATTGCGCGCATGTACTCGCGAATATGGCGCTCAAACCATTCGCCTTGAAAAGCTCAGTGCATTACTTGAGCTGTTAAACGCGGTGGAAGATAAAACCCTATTTGCTGAGCTTACCGAACGGGCTGCAACTCAGTCTTGGCTGAGTGTTTATTTGTACATTAAGGCCGGTGTTGTCGAAGGTGTCAGTCAAGGTTTATATCGCTATGACAGCGTAAACCACAACTTAGAATGGCTGGCACAAGGCGCAGATGAGCAGTTTAAAACCAGTTATACGCCGTTTAATCGTAAAAGCTTTAATAGCGCTGGCTTTAGCCTGTTCTTGATAGCCGATATGGCGAAGCTGAGTACAACTTACCAGCACAATGGCGAGTATGTGGCACTACTGCAAAGCGGACTTATCGGTCAGCGGTTGATGAGCCATAAAGCCGAGTTTGATATCGGTCTTTGCCCAATCGGCGGTATGCGGTTTGACAAAATTCGCGAGCTGTTTGAACTCACAAACAGTCAAACGCTAATACACAGCTTCACTTGTGGTTATTTCAGCACCGTTAAACCGCAAAGCTACCATTACTTAGAGCCGCACAAAAATGCCCAAGGGGCTGACAACACGCCGGTCATCGTCGGTGTTGCCGGGGTATACCCACAGGCAAACGAGATTGAACAGTTCTGGCATAACCTCAAAACTGGGGTGGTCTCTAAAAGCCCATGGCCAGCGGAGCGCGGCATTGAAGGGGTTAGCGATGGCGCCAAAGGCGGCTTTATTGCCAATAGCGATTGTTTTGACCATGAGCTATTTAAAATATCGCCGTTAGAAGCCAAAACCATGGATCCACAAGAGCGCCTATTTATGCAGCAGGCGTGGCACTGTTTAGAAAGCGCCGGTTACACTGCCAAAGCGCTCAATCAGGCATGCGGCAAAGTGGGGGTTTTTGTCGGCGCGATGTGGAACGATTACCAAAACCATGGCGCTGAACATTGGCTGATGAGTGAAAACGCAACGGCGACTTCATCCCATGCCTCGATTGCCAATCGCATCTCTTACTTTTTTGATTTCAATGGCCCGAGTGTCGCTTTTGATACCTCTTGTTCATCGGCGCTCAGCGCGCTGCATCATGCCTGTAATGCCATAGCGCTGGGTGAGTGTAACGGCGCCATTGTCGGTGGCGTGAACCTTATCAGCCATGGCTATCACCAGCAGCTGCTACGCACCTTAGATTTGCTGTCGAACGACGATACCTGTCGGCCGTTTGCAACCGAAGCCAATGGCTGGGTAATGGGCGAGGGTGTTGGCGCATTGCTCATCAAAACCAAAGCCCAAGCGGTCAAAGACGGCGATACCATTTGGGCTGAGGTAAAAGCCAGCAGCATTGCCCACAGCGGCAAAACCTCTGGCTTTGGCGTGCCTAATGCGACGGCCTATCAACAGGCGATGGCTGATGTGCTGGCAAAAGGCGGTTTGCAGCCACAAGATATCAGCTATATCGAAGCGGCAGCGCCGGGTGCAGGCATTGCCGATGCGGCGGAGTTTACCGCTGCGGCCAAGGTATTTAGTGAAAATAGCGCGCTGCCTGTAGGCTCGGTTAAAGGCAATATCGGCCATTTGGAATCGGCCTCGGCAATGTCGCAGCTCACCAAGGTATTGCTGCAAATGCGTCACGGCCAAATTACCCCTGTAATAAGCGAAGGCCAAACCAATCCGCTGATAGCCGTTAACCTTGGCGTTGTAGAGTTGGCCGATAGCCTGCAAGATTGGGCGATGCCAAGGTGTGCACTGGTCAACGCTTTTGGCGCTACCGGCTCAAGTGCGCATGTGGTGCTGAATTACTTAAATCCACCGGTGCTGAGTGAGGTGACAGGCGAGCAGCTGATAGTGCTATCTTGTCAGAGTAAAACGCAGCTAATACAGCTTGCCAAATCTTTGATAGCAAAGGTTAAAGACAGTCACTATCGCCTGTGTGACATCGCTTATACCCTAAGAGTTGGCCGTGAAGAACTGGACGTACGCTTAAGCTTTGTTGCCGATTCTATCGCTTCACTTATTGCCACTTTGCAGCAGTTTATTGAAGGTAGCGCAGGTGCTTATCACTTCAATCAACTGAATGATTTTGAACATGTGCTAGTGGATGACAGCTCCCTTGAAGCCCTTGGCAAAAGCTGGGTGAAAGGTGCTGTGCTTAATAGCCAAGGCTTGCCTGATACCAAGCTTTATCGTGTGCCACTGGCGAACTATCCATTTGCCAAAACCCGCCATTGGGTGAGCGTACCGTCAATACAGCAAAATCAAATGGCTGCGGCGCCTGTGGCAACTGCACCAATAGCAAAAAGCAATGAGCTAAGCCAAGCCCTTGAGAGTAAACTGATTAAATTATTTGCCGAGGTCGCCGAGTACGACCCTGCCACATTAAGTGCCAGCAAAGCCCTTGAAAACTATGGTATTAACTCCTTTGTGATCAAGGCGTTTAATCAGAGATTGGCGCAGGATTTTGGTAGTTTGCCGCCAACCTTGCTGTTTGAACACGCCAGCTTAAAAGCGCTAGGTCAGTATTTGCTGACTAATCATTTAGACAAGGTTTCGAGCTGGTTGGGGTTGTCGCAGTCTCAAGTTTTGCCAGCGCAAACCCCGCAGCCTGAGGCGCAGTTATCGACTAAGCACAATGATATTAACGATGTCAGCGATGATATCGCCGTAGTGGGCTTAGCGGGGATATATCCTAAAGCGAACAACATCAACCAGTTTTGGCATAACCTCAAAGAGGGCGCGGACTGCATTGAGACCATTCCTTTAGAGCGTTGGGACCACCAAGCGTATTTTGCCAAAGAGAAGCAAACGCCGGGTAAAGCCTACAGCCAATGGGGCGGCTTTATCGCCGATGTCGATAAGTTCGACTCGCTGTTTTTCAATATCTCGCCCCTTGAGGCCATGTTGACCGATCCGCAAGAGCGATTGTTTTTACAGACCGTGTGGCACACCTTTGAAGATGCCGGTTGGACAAGGCCGCAAATAAAGGCTGAGCTTGGCGCCAAGGTTGGGGTATTTGTCGGGGTAATGTACTCTGAGTACCAGCTCTTTGGTCAGGGCGCAGACGATACTACAGTGCCTATGCCACCTGGCACCGCCCTTGGTTCAATCGCCAACCGTATCTCTTATGTGTTTGATTTAAGTGGTCCGAGCATGGCCGTTGATACCATGTGTTCGGCGTCGCTCACCAGCTTGCACTTGGCTGTTCAGAGCATCAAACGTGGTGAGTGCCACGCTGCGATTGCCGGTGGCGTTAACTTGTCCATTCACCCGAATAAATACGTGCAGCACTCCCAGCTTACCATGTCTTCAACTCATGGCCGCTGTAAGAGCTTCGGTGATGGGGGCGATGGTTTTGTGCCGGGTGAAGGCGTGGGCGCCGTGTTATTACGGCCGCTCAGTGTCGCAATCGCCGCCAAAGACAACATTTATGGCGTGATTAAGGCCACCTGTGTCAATCACGATGGCAAAACCAACGGTTATACGGTGCCAAACCCCAATGCCCAAGCGGGCATGATAGCTGAGTGTTTGGCTAAAGCTGAGCTTGGCTGTGACGCACTCAGTTATATCGAAGCCCATGGCACAGGCACCGCTTTGGGCGACCCGGTTGAGATTGCAGGATTATCCAAAGCCTTTGCAGGTGCTGCCAATCAAAGCTGCGCCATAGGCTCGGTTAAATCCAATATCGGCCATCTTGAATCTGCTGCCGGTATTGCGGCGCTAAGTAAGGTGCTGTTGCAGCTCAAACACCAAACTTTGGTGCCATCGTTACATGCCAAAACCACCAACAGTGCCATCGACTTTGAGCACAGCCCGTTTTATCTGCAGCACAAGCTTAGCCCGTGGCAAAGCGAAGGTAAGTTACGCAGCGCCGGTATTTCATCATTTGGCGCAGGTGGCGCCAATGGCCATGTGATAGTGCAAGAGTATCCGGCAGCTCAATCCAGCCAAAACCAAAACCAAAGCCCATGCATGATAGTGCTAAGCGCCCGCAACAAAGCAGGGCTTAACAGCAAGGTCGCTGAGCTTTATCAGTATTTGCAAAGCGATGGCGCAGCACTCTCACTTTATGACATTGCCTATACCTTGCAAAGTGGCCGTGAAGCGATGGCCGAGCGCCTTGCTTTTGTGGCGACCTCAACCAATGAACTGCTTGATACACTGAAAGCCATTATGGCTGAGCAAGCCACCGAGGTATTGACCGGAAAGGTCAAATCAGCGCAAAACCCTTGGGATCTGATTGACTATGATGCGGCGGTGCAAAACAAGGCCAAAACTCACTTGGTCAATGGCGGGTATCGCCAAATTATTACCCTTTGGATTGAGGGTAACGACATTGACTGGCAAGCGCTACATGGCCAGAACCGTGGCCAAAAAGTCAGCTTGCCCGGTTATCCTTTTGCCAAAGTGTCTCATTGGTTTAAGTCAAACCGCGAGCTAACAGGCGCGGCGCAATTGCACCCTTTGGTGCATGAAAATGTATCTGACTTTAGCGCGCAGCGTTACCGCTCACGACTAAATGCCGCGCAGTTTTACTTGAACGACCATCAGGTGCATGGACAAAAAGTGCTTAGTGGCGCGGCGACTTTAGAGATGGCGATGACCGCCTTCAGGTTGGCCGCAGGTCAGAGCCTTGATGCCGATAAAAGCATTGTGCTTGAAAATATTCAGTGGGGGCAGGCGATAACAGCGCCAAATAGTGAGCTTGAGCTGGACATTGCACTGGCCGTGACCAACGCCGGTGGCCTTAGCTTTGATATCGAGCTTGAAGGTCACAGTCATTGTCATGGTTTTGGCCGCTTTGAACGCTTAGCACATCAGCATGAAGCGTTAGATTTAGACTATTGGCAGCAGCAAACTGAACTTAAACAGATTGACGCTGCCGAGTGCTACCAGCGCTTTAGCGCTATTGGCATTGACTATGGCACAGGCCATCAAGGGGTTAAGCAAGTGCACATTGGCAAGCAAGGTGCGCTGGCCAAACTAGAATTGCCTGAGTGCTTGCTTAGTGATTTTGCCCGCTATCAGCTGCATCCTTGTATCATCGACAGTGCACTACAGGCGGTTGCGCTATTTGCCGGTAGTGAAGATGGCAAGGCGGCATTGCCTTTTGCCTTAGATTGCTTACGCCAATATTTACCCTGTGAGCGCAGCATGTGGGTGGTTTGTGTCAGGCAGCCGATGCAAACTGAGGATATTCAAAAGTTTGATATCGCGCTATATAACGCTCAAGGCGAGCTGTGCATTGAGCTTGTGGGATTAAGCGCACGGTCGATTAATCCGCCTAAACCCTCCAAAGATAGCAATGATAGCGCAGCGCAAACCCATGCCTTAGCGGTTACGTGGCAAGCGCAGAGCGCGCAGGCAACAGCCGAGTGTTCAAGTGCTGAGAATACCTTAGTGATTGGCGCAGATAAAAATGAATTTGGCCAGCTCTTAGCGGCGCATTTTGTTGATTTAGCGCCGGGGCTTAGCCCTGAGCAAATCACCGAGCAAATGGCTAAATGGCCTGAGTTTACTCAGCTTATCTTTGTGGCAAACAATGACAGCAGTGACTCACTTACAACAATTGCCAACCAGCAACAAGGCGTTATTGCGCTGTTTAGGCTGGTAAAAGCGCTGCTGGCCAATAAGTTTGATGCCAAGCGCCTGAACATCAGCTTACTTACCGCGCGCACTCAAGCTGTTGATGGAATTGAAGTGGATGCTACTCATAGCGCCATTCACGGCTTTGGCGCGGTATTGGCACAAGAGTTTGCCAATTGGACGGTGCGACAGGTCGATGTTGAGCGTATCAGCAATGACAATCTTCAAACCATGCTGAGCTTACCCTTTGATAGTGAAGGCAAGGTCAACGCCATCAAAGATGGGGTTTGTTATCGCCAAGTATTAACGACATATCCTGTGCCAAATGATGGCGCGCAAAGCTATCGTAAAAACGGCACTTACTTGATTGTCGGTGGTTCTGGCGGCATTGGCTACGCGCTATCTGAGTATTTGGTTGAGCATTATCAGGCGCAGCTTATTTGGCTTGGTCGCAGCGCGCCAAATGAAGCCATTAGCGCAAAAATTGCCGCCTTGGCAGCACATGGCCCTGCGCCACATTATCATCAGGCTGATTGTAGCGATTTGGCCACACTTGAGGCTGTTGTTGCCCAATATGAGCAAATCAATGGCATTGTGCATTCTGCTTTGGTGCTGGAAGACAGCACCATAATGGCGATGGATGAAGCTAAGTTTAATCGGGTGCTCAGCGCCAAAGTCGATACCGCGGTTAATTTGGCCTGCGCGTTTAAACACAAGCCGTTGGACTTTGCGCTGTTTTTCTCATCGACCCAATCGTTTAAAGCCGCCATGGGGCAGAGTAACTATGCCGCCGCCTGCGCCTTTAAAGATGCCTTTGCCTATCAGCTAGCAGCGCAATTTGATTGCAAAGTGCGGCTGATGAACTGGGGCTACTGGGGCAATATCGGCATTGTCGCAAGTGATGCCATGCGCGCGCAAATGGCGCAAAGTGGCACAGGTTCAATTGAACCTAAAGATGCCATGCCCGCACTTGAGCAGCTGTTACAAGGCGATGCGCTGCAAATGGTGTTTATTAAGACTATCGGCGCGGGCGCAGCCCTTGCTCTTGGGGTGCAAAGCGCTGAAATCGCAGCCATTGAGGCCATTGTCTTAAGCACTGAAGGTTTGCCCGATGGCGTAAAAGCAGCCAGAGAGTCACTCGATCAGCGCCTTGGTTTGATGTTGTGGCTTAAACTCAAAGCCATGGGGGCGTTTCATACCGGCGTGTGTCAAAAATTTGAGCTTAAACAACAGCTTAATTTGCCACAAAAGCTTTATCGCTGGTTTGACTATGTGTGTGATGTGCTGGCCGAACAAGGCTTTATTGCCCTTGATGGCGAGCAGCTAAGTGTTATTGACCCTGAGCTTTATCAAGAGGCAGAGGAAAACTGGCAGCAAAGTGTGACTCAGTGGCTGGCAGACCCATTGATGGCGGCGCAAATTCGCTTAATTGAAGCGGTGCTTGCCAAGCTGCCGCAGATCATTCGGGGCGAAGTGCAGCCCACCGATGTGCTTTTTCCTGACTCATCAACCCATTTGGTTGAGGGCATTTACAAGCACAACCCTGTGGCCGATTACTACAATGAACAGTTTGCCCAAAGGCTATTGGCAGCGGCCAAGGCCAGACTATCCCTAAATGGCGGTAAGCTGCGCTTTTTAGAAATCGGTGCTGGCACTGGCGGCACCACCAAAGCGGTGTTAAATGCCTTAAATGAATTACAAACCGATATCGACTATTACTGCTACTCAGATATTTCAAAAGCATTTTTACTCCATGGCGAGCAGCAGTTTAAGGGGCAGTATCCCTTTGTCGAATTCAAGCCGCTCAATATTGAACAGCCCATTGCCGCTCAAGGTTTTAAAGCCGAGCAGGCTGATTTTATCATCGCTGCCAATGTGCTCCATGCCACCAAAGACATCAAACATACCCTGACTCAAGTCAACCAGCTATTGGCGCCTCGCGGGCTGTTAATGCTCAATGAAGTGAGCTGCCATAGCCTGATGGCCCATTTGACCTTTGGTTTACTCGATGGCTGGTGGTTGTATGACGACGAAGGTTTGCGTATGCCCGGCTCGCCGGGGCTTAGCCCGCAAAATTGGGCAGAGCAGTTAGGTGACACCGGCTTTACTCAGGTATGTTTTCCGCTTGCTGAAGTGCACGATGCCGGGCATCAGTTAGTGGTCGCACAAAAAGTGCTGAGCGGCCCTTTGAGTATCGCAGGCATTGAAGATGAAAAGTTACAACAAGAACAGAAACAACATGATCAAAAGGACAGACCGTTGAATACCAATCATGCCAGCTTAATTGCCCAGGGCGCTCAGGCCATTGCCGCTATTGTCGGTGAAGTGCTCAATCTCGCGCCAAGTCAAATCGATATCGACGAGCAGCTAGAGCGTTATGGCCTTGATTCTATTTTAATGGTGAAGCTGTCAAAGGCACTGGCCAATCACTTTAGCAATGTCGGCACCACCTTGTTGTTTGAAATCGACAGCATCAGAGCGCTTAGCGAACACTTTGCCAAAGAGCAGCCACAGGCACTTAAAGCCTTAGCTGGTATCGATGATAAAACGCCGGTACAAGCGGTGCCTGTTAGAGCCTCGGCAAAACCGAGTGATAGCGCGAGCGTGACGCTAAGCGCTGGCCGCTTTTTAAGTTCAGCGCCTCAAACAAGCGAGCCTGTCAAACCCGCCGGGCAAAAAGAAGAGGTAGCCATTGTCGGCCTCGCCGGGCGTTATCCCATGGCCGATAACGTTGAAGCGTTTTGGCACAACTTAAGCTGTGGTAAAAATTGCGTTAGCGCCGTGCCGAGCCAAAGAGGCAACTGGCAGCGCTTTTTGCAAGACTATCAAAACGCTCAAACCCTTGATGGCCGCGACTATCCTAAGTGGGGCTGCTTTATTGACGATGCCGACTGTTTTGACCCGCTGTTTTTTAAACTCTCACCAAGAGATGCCGAGCAGATGGACCCTCAAGGCAGACTGTTTTTGCAAACCGCTTATGAATGTATTGAAGATGCCGGGTTTACCTGCAAAAGCTTAAGTCAAAGCCGTAAGGTCGGGGTGTTTGTCGGGGTGATGAACAGCACCTATTCGCCGCTGCCTCATTACTGGGCCATTGCCAATCGCTTGTCTTTCTTATTTGATTTTCAAGGGCCAAGCATGGCGGTCGATACCGCGTGCTCGGCCTCGTTAACTGCGATTCATTTAGCGGCCCAGAGCCTTAACAGCCAAAGCTGTGAAGTGGCCATTGCCGGTGGCGTAAACCTGATAGCTGACTCAAGTCATTTTATCAATTTGGCCGATGCCAATATGTTAAGTGCCGGTGACAAGTGCCGCGCCTTTGGCGCCGGTGCCGATGGTTTTGTCGCAGGTGAGGGCGTAGGTGCGGTGCTATTGATGGCCAAAAGCCGGGCGCTAAGCTTAGATTGTCATATTTACGGTATTATCAAAGGCTCAAGCGTCAATACCGCAGGCAAGACCCGAGGCTTTACCGTACCAAGCCCTAAAACTCAGCAAATATTGATTGAGGAGGCGATTAAAAACGCCGGTATTGAGCCTCATCACATTAGTTATATCGAAGCCCATGGTACAGGCACCGCCCTTGGCGACCCAATTGAAGTCAGTGCGCTCACTAAAGCCTTTGGTGGAAACGTAAGCCACTGCGCGTTAGGCTCGGTTAAGGCGAACATCGGCCATGGTGAAAGCGCCGCCGGTATTGCCGGACTCACCAAGGTGCTGATGCAGTTTAAATACAACCAGTTGGCGCCAAGTATTCACGCACAGCAGCCAAACCCGGAAATCGATTTTGCCAAAACGCCGTTTGTGGTGCCTCAGCAATTAACCCCTTGGCAAAAACCACAGGTTGAGATTGACGGCAAATTGGTTGAACGCTCTCGTATTGCCGGTATTTCGTCATTTGGCGCAGGTGGTGCCAATGCCCACTTGCTGATTGAGCAGTATGAGCAAAATCAAGCGCGTGCGGAGCAAAATATTCAACCACAGCTTGTGGTTTTAAGCGCTGCGTCAAAGCCACAGCTAGTGGCGCAGGCTGCACGCCTAAAAGCCTATATTGGCAATCATTCTTTGAGCCTTGCTGATATCGCCTACACCTTGCAGGTAGGGCGTGAAGCGTTTAAACATCGTATCGCTATGGTGGTTGATAGTATTGATGGGCTTAACAGTGCACTTGTGCAGGTCGCTGAAGGTGAGTTTGATGCCTACTGTTATGGCGAAGCGAAAAAAGGCAACACAGCGTTAGGGGCCTTTGCCGGTGATGAGGATCTACAAGGGGTGATAGCCGGGTGGCTGGCTCAAGGTAAGCTCGATAAATTGGCCAAGCTGTGGTGTGAAGGGGTTGATATCGACTTTGAACAGTTGCCAAGCTCAGGTAGCAAACGCATCAGCCTGCCGACCTACCCATTTGCTAAAACGCGCTACTGGTTAAATCGTAGTGAAAACAAAGCAGGAACAGCTAAGCTGCACCCAATGCTGGGCGTAAATACCTCAACGCTCTATCAGCAAAAATACACGACCGAGTTTAGCGGCGCTGAGCCGTTTTTTACCGACCATCAGTTAAAAGATGTTAGCGGTAATGCAATCAAAGTGATGCCCGCAGCAGGCTTTATCGAAATGGCCTACAGCGCCATTGTTGATGCCACCGATAAACAAAGCGATATCACCCTGACGCAGCTGGTATGGACAGCGCCGTTAAAACTGACAGAGCCTTGCAGTGTCGATGTGAAGGTCGTTGCCGAGCAAAATGACGCCATCAGCTTTAGCATTGAAAGCCTTGATGGCACTAAATATTGCCAAGGTGCAGCGCAGTTAAGCGCAACCGACGCCAAAACCAAAGCCAAATCGCCTGTTACTATCGAACGGTTTAAAAAAGAGCTTGGTGTCAGCCCACTTGATACTGACTTGGTTTATCAAGGCTTTAAAGAGGCAGGGTTACTCTATGGCCCGACCCATCAAACCATCAAGGCGCTTTATGGCAATCAAAGCGATGTGCTGGCCTATCTTGAGCTAAATGAACTCAGTGATGGCTATACGCTGCATCCGGGGCTGTTAGATGGCGCGCTACAAGCCGCTGTTGGCTTTGCCCTAAATGAAGGAGTAGGTGAAGGTGCAAGTGAGGCAGGTGCAATGCGTCTGCCGTTTGCTATCGATAAACTTCAAGTGTACGCGCCACTTAGCGGCAAACTTTGGGTGCATATTCAAAAACAGCCAAACGGCACGCAAACGTTAGATAAGCTCGATATCACCCTATACGACGCGACCTCGCAAGAAGAGGGGCAAAGCCAAATATTGGTGAGCATTGAAGGCTACACCACAAGGGCAGTTAGCCTGCAAGCGCCTCAAGTTCAAGGGCCGCAACTGGCAACGCCTTGCTGGCAAACGGCGCAAAACCCTACTTCGGTCAATTATCACAGCCATCAGGTATTACTTTGTAGCGATGAGCCGCAGCCACTGCCTGAAAGCTGGTATCGCATTGTCGATAACAGCGCCATGGCCGACTCGCGTTGGTTGGCAAATGCCTATTTAACTGCGGCAAAACAGGTGTTTGCCAAACTCATTGAACCGCTCAAAAACAGCAGCGCCACCTCGCTCATTCAAATCAAGGGGTCAGACAGCCAGTTAGCAATGCTATTTCAAGGGCTGAGTGGGCTTTTGCGCACCGCCAGCCAAGAGAATCCCAACCTCAAAACCCAGTTTGTGATCACAGATGCCACAGGCGAAGCCCTTAAAGCCGAGCTTGCTCTTTGCGCCCAATATCCTCATGAGCATATGCTTAAAGTTGTCGATGGACAGGTGCAAAAACAGGCGTTTGAAGTTGTCGCTGAGCAATCAAGTGCGCAGGTGCCGCTCAAAACTGCCGGGGTTTATCTACTTTGCGGTGGCCGTGGCGCCCTTGGTCAGGTGCTGGCCAAAGATATGGCCGCAAGGCTTGATAGCGGCACCATTGTTTTGACCGGTCGCAAGGCCCAAAGTGCAGAGCTTAGTGCGCAGTTGGCCGCCTTAAGCGACAAACCAGAGGTCAAGGTTGTTTACCAACCTTGTGATCTGGCTGATGCTAAAGCCGTGCGCGCTTTGGTGGCCTCCATTAATGCTGAATTTGGTGAGCTAACCGCTGTCGTTCAATTGGCTGGCACCACCAATGATGCTCTGCTGGTCAACAAGCGAGAAAGCGACTTTAGCGAGGTGCTAAAAGCCAAAGTCGATGGCACCCTCAATTTAGACAATGCCTTAATCGATACTGATTTAGACTTTTTTGTGCTCTATTCGTCGGTTTCCAGTGTGTTCGGTAACCCGGGGCAAGGCGATTATGCCGCTGCCAACGGTTTTATCGATGCCTTTGCCCATTATCGCCAGCAACTGGTTGAAAAGGGGCTGCGCAGTGGTAAAACCATCGCCCTTAACTGGCCAATTTGGCAAAGCGCAGGCTTGGCGGCAAACCAAAGCAGTCAGCAGCAACTGGCAGGCTCTGGCTTTAAGGCGTTAACTGATGAACAGGGGTTAGGCGCGTTTTATCAGGCCCTTAGTAGTCAGCATAGCCAGCTGGTGGTATTGCCCCGGCAAACTGAAGTGGCTAAAACCGTAAAAGCGCCGGCTAAAAAGGTAACTGCAAGTGCACAAGACCCGCAACAGCTTGCTCGCGAGCTGGTATTTGATGCCTTTACCGGCGTGCTTAAAATGCGCCAAAGCCAGCTTGAGGGCGATGAACCGTTTGAAAGCTACGGTATCGATTCTTTGGTGGCAATGGAACTGACCCGTGTTTTAGAGCAAAGCTTTGGGCCGTTATCAAAAACCTTATTCTTTGAATATCAAAGCCTGAACCAGCTCATCGGTTATTTTGTCAAAGCTCATGCCAATAAGCTGCAAAGCCTTATCGGTCAAGAAGTGGCAATGGCCTCAGCGCCTGAAGTACATAAAGCGATGGCACAAAGCCGTATAGTCGCGCCAAAAACAGAGGTTACCCATACGCCAAGAGCCTTGCCAAACGGCCCATTAGATATCGCTATTATTGGTCTGTCAGGGCAGTATCCCGGCGCTGAGAACATCGACGCGTTTTGGCAAAACCTCGCCAATGGCATCGATAGCATCGCTGAGGTGCCACAATCGCGCTGGCAATGGCAGCAATTTTATGATGAAACGGCGCCGCAAAATAGCCTGCACGGCAGCAAACTCGGCGGCTTTATCACAGACGTCGATAAATTCGACCCGACGTTTTTCAATATTTCGCCACGGGAGGCCAGTTACATCGACCCGCAAGAGCGCTTGTTGTTGCAACAGGCGTGGCTGGCGGTAGAAGATGCCGGTTACACCCGCGAAAACCTTACCGCAGGGTTTGATGGTAAAGCCTCAATGCTTAGCAGCCCAGCGGACACTCAAAGCGGTTATTTACCGCGCCAAGTGGGTGTTTATGTTGGGGTGATGTCCGGTGAGTATCAGCTGTTTGGCGCCGAGCAAAGCTTGCTGGGTAACCCAACCGCCGTTGGCGGCAGTTTTGCCAGCATTGCCAACCGCATTTCGTTTGTGTTTAACCTCCATGGCCCAAGCCTTGCGGTCGATACCATGTGCTCGTCGTCACTAACCGCCATTCACTTAGCTTGCCAAGACTTGGCCGGTGGCCGCACCGATATGGCCCTTTGTGGTGGCGTGAATTTGTCGCTGCACAGCAATAAGTATGTCAGCCTGACCACAGGTAAATTCATCTCAAGTAGCGGCCATTGTCAAAGCTTTGGTGAGGGCGGCGATGGCTATATTCCAGGTGAAGGGGTTGGCGTCGTCGTGCTTAAGCGCTTAGTCGATGCCGAGCAGGATAACGACAATATTTATGGTGTGATCAAGGCCAGCGCTCTCAATCATGGCGGTAAAACCAACGGTTATACGGTGCCAAACCCCAATGCCCAGTACAGCACCATTTTACGGGCGCTCAATCAGGCCAATGTCGATGTCAGGCAGATCACCTATGTTGAAGCCCATGGCACCGGCACCAAGCTTGGCGATCCGATTGAAATTACCGGCCTTGCCAATGCCTTTAATGCCTCGGGCAGGAGTTTAGACAAGCAATATTGCGCCATAGGGTCGGTTAAATCCAACATCGGTCATTTGGAAGGGGCCGCCGGTATTGCTGGGCTGACCAAGGTCTTGCTGCAAATGAAGCAGCAAAAACTGGTGCCTTCACTCCATGCTGAGGTGTTAAACCCCAATATCGACTTTGCCAATTCGCCGTTTAAGGTCAGTACTGAGCTGCAAAGTTGGCCTCAGCCAATGGTTGATGGCAAGCGCCTGCCACGAATGGCAGGGCTTTCGTCATTTGGCGCCGGTGGCAGCAATGCCCATTTGGTGATTGAAGCGTATCTGCAAAAAGCCAAAGCTCAAGCTGATGCCAAAGCCATTGTGATGGCGCTTAGCGCAAGAAAGGCGGCCAACCTCAAAGCCTATGTTGAGCGGCTGTTAGCGTTTGTTGCCAATTGGCAGGAGCATGACCACGAACAGCTTATCTCACTGGCTTATACCTTACAGCTTGCCAGAGAGCCGATGGAGCAGCGTTTGGCCTTTACGGTGCAAAGCGTCGCTGAGCTTAAGACCAAGTTGCAAGCCATTGCATCGAGCGAGCAGCCGCCACAATGCGTATTCAAAGGGGATAATCAAAGCGGCCGTGATTTGCTGAGTGAACTCAAAGCAAGCGCCAACGCTGAGCAAACCATTGACGCCTTATGGCAAAACATGGATTTGGATGCGCTGTTGAACTACTGGGTCAATGGCTTAAATCTTGACTGGCATAAGCTCTACAAAGGCCAATTGCCAGCACGTATCAGCGCGCCGACCTATCCCTTTAGCAAGCAGCGTTTTTGGGTTGAAGGGCAATCAACACAAGGGCTTGTGCTTGACGCTGCGCCAGTTAAGAGCACTTTGGCCAAGCCAAACAACATCAAGCTAACGCCGCTTGGTGACGGTAGCGCTATGGCCATCAAGCCGGTGGTTGACGCTCCTGTCCTTGAGGTTTTGGCAGCTAAGCCTGAGATTGTAAAAGCTCCAGAGAAAGCCACTCCTCAACACAAAAGCAAGCCTAAACCACAGTCGCAGTCAGATATCAAAGCCATTGCCGCGTTTTTGAATCAAAGCCTGAGCGAGGCGCTGTTCTTAGACAGTGATGATATCGACCCATTAAAGAGCTTTGTCGATTTGGGTATCGATTCGGTGATTGGGGTAGAGTGGGTCAACAGTGTCAATCAGCGATTTGGCCTTAACTTTAACGCCACCATCATATACGAACACCCCAACGTCAAAGCCTTTGCCGAGTATATTGGCGCATGTGTAGGGCAAATTGAGCCGTCACAACCAGAGCCGTCAGTTGATTCAGTTGAAGTGGCGCAGCAAGCGCCTGAACAAATCGCTAAAGCGCCGCAATCAGCAAATTCGAGCATCGATTTACAACGTACTTTAGCCTTAGAGCTGGCCGCTTTACTGTTTTTAGAACAAGCGGATATCGACCCACATAAAGCCTTTATCGATATGGGGTTAGACTCGGTATTGGCGGTTGAATGGGTCAATCAGCTCAATAAGTCGATGGGATTGACGCTGCCTCACCAAATACTCTATGACTACCCCAACTTAGCTGAACTTGCCGGGCATTTGGCGACGCTTTCAAGCCCAGAGCCGCAAGCGCAAACCGCGCCTCAAAAAGTTGAAAAAACCTTGGCCTTTACCCCGGCCCTTGCCGCGCAAAAGGCCAAGCAAGCCCAAGTGGCACCGACTGCTGTTGTCGCTAAAACCGAGGTTGCAGCTGCGCCTCAAGCTAAACCCGTATCTGTAGACGATGACTCAATCGCCATTATCGGCATGAGTGGCCGTTATCCGGGGGCTGAGAACTTAGCGCAGTTTTGGCAAAACCTATTGAGTGGCGAAAACTTTGTCACCGAGGTGCCAAAAGAGCGGTTTGTAGTCGATGGCATTTACGATGCAGTGCCGGGCAAGCTCGGCAAAACCAACTGCCGCCATATGGGCGCCCTTACTGATATTGACAAGTTCGACGCTGAGTTCTTTATGATCCCCGCGCCAGAGGCCAGCCTAATGGACCCGCAGCACAGGTTGTTCTTAGAGCAAGGCTACCGCGCTTTTGAATCGGCCAATTATCCAGCCAAGCGATTGTCGGATAAACAATGCGGCGTGTATGTTGGGATCATGAGCAATGAATACAGCGTTTTGGCCGGACAGCAGCCCAATGACGACTTAGGCGCGGCCATGACAGGTGCCAGTAGCAGTCATGCCATTGGCGCGGCGCGTATTCCGTATTATTTGAACTTAAGCGGCGCCGCCATTCCTATCGACACCGCTTGCTCATCGTCATTGGTGGCATTGCACCTTGCCTGTCAGGCGCTCAAAAACGATGAAATCGAAATGGCGCTGGTGGGTGGAGTAAGCCTGTATTTAAGCCCAGAGTCTTATATTGGCATGAGCGCCGCCGGTATGTTGTCAAGCAGCGGTCAGTGCCGCGCCTTTGACGATGGTGCCGATGGCTTTGTGCCGGGTGAAGGGGTTGGCACCTTGGTGGTGAAAAAGACCAGTGCGGCGATAAAAGACGGCGATACCATTTTGGCCAAAGTGATTGCCACCGGCATCAACCAAAACGGCAAAACCAACGGTTTGACCGCGCCAAGTGCTAAATCGCAAATTGCGCTGTTAACCCGGCTTTATCAAAAACACCATATCGACCCTAAAACCATTGGCTTTATTGAAGCCCATGGTACCGGCACCCGCTTAGGCGATTCGATTGAACTGCAAGCCCTTGCCAAGGTGTTTGAAGGGGTGAATAAACAAAGCTGTGCCATCGGTTCGGTTAAAAGCAATATTGGCCATACTTCGGCAGCTGCGGGCATGGCGAGCATTCATAAAGTGTTGCTGTCACTTAAACATGACACGCTGGTTGCCTCATTAAATGTTGAAAAAGACAACAGCTTGTTTGATATGGCCAGCTCGCCGTTTTATCTAAATCAAAGCAATCAGCCGTGGCTCAGAGTGGGCAATAGCCCAAGACGAGCGGCCCTTAGCTCGTTTGGCTTTAGCGGCACCAACGCCCATGTGGTTCTTGAAGAATATGTGCCGCAAACGGTTAAACCCGATACCACAAAAGACGGCCATGACAGCCCACAAAAAGCTGCGATGGTGGTGCTATCGGCCAAATCTAAAGCGCAGTTGCTGACTCAGGCCAATGCGCTGCTTGCACAGGTTGATAGCAAAGAGCTTAGCCTTGATGAGCTAAGCTACACGCTACAACTTGGCCGTGATGAACATGAGGTTCGCTTGGGTATTGTCGCCCATAGCCTCAGCGACTTAAGCCAAAGGCTCAGTCAGTTTATTGCCACAGGTGGTGAAGCGGCGCCAGATAACGACATCTATCATGGCAAGGTGGATAAATCTCACTCGTTGGCTTATTTGTTTGACTCTGCCGATGACATCAATAGTGACCTTGAACAGTGGCTACAACAGGGCAAGTTTGGTGAGCTGTTAAGCCTCTGGGTTAAAGGCCAAGTGATTGATTGGCAAATGCTTTATCGACACAACAAGCCACATTGGAGCGCAGCGCCTTTGTATCCATTTGCCAAAACCCGATATTGGTTTGGGCAAAATGCCACTGATGTCGCCACTGATTTTGCCACAGTGTCGCAACCGCAGGCTAGTGACAAACCTGTGAAGAATGAGCTGCTGGTAGAGAGTGATCTGCCGGTAGAGAGCGACAAGCCGCTCAATTTAAAGGCTCAGGTGTTTGAGCTGTTGCGAGGCGCTGCATCTGAGCTGCTCGGCAAGCCTCTTGGCGAGCTTGACCCACGTTTGAGCTATTATGAGCTGGGGCTGACCTCACAAAACCTGTTGGCATTGGCTCAGCAAATTAAAGCCATGCTCAATATCGAGTTCTCGCCTAACTTGTTCTTTGAACACAGCCGTTTTGACTTGCTGGCAGCATTTTTGGCCGAGCAATACCCAAGTGAATGCGCAGCATATAAACCTGAGGGCGGCGCACAAAAGCCAAGCAATGACATTGAGCGTGATATGGACGCCCAGTATCAGCCCTTTGCCCTTACCGACATTCAGCAGTCTTATCTGATTGGTCGTAAACTCGGCGAAGGCGGCGGGGTGGGTTGTCATATCTATCTTGAGCTAACCTTTGGGCAAAACAGTGAAAAGCTCGATATTTACCGCCTAAACAGTGCTTGGCAAAAACTGGTGGCTTATCATCCGATGTTAAGAACCAGTCTGTTAGCTGATGGCAGTCAGAAGGTGATGGCGCAGGTTAAGCCTTACCGCTTTAAAGTCAAAGACTTAAGGCAATGTGATGGGGCAGTGCAACAACAAGTCCTTGAGCAAACCAGAGCGCAAATGGCCGAAAAGGTATATGCCCAAGGGCAGTGGCCGATGTTTGAAATTCGCGTTAGCGTGCTTAATCACAAACAACTGGTGCACTTTAGCATAGACGAGCTGGTCATCGATGCCTATTCCATTGAGCTGTTATTTGCCCAGTGGCATCAGCTTTACAGTGATGAAAACGCAGTGTTGCCTGAGCAAAGCGTGAGTTTTCGCGACTTTGTGATGACGCAAAAACGTTATGAACAAAGTGCGGGGTTTGGTGAAGATCTCAACTACTGGTTAGCGCGTTTGAATGACTTGCCCCAAGGGCCTGATCTGTTTGTGGCAAATGGGCAAGATGACCATACCCGCACAAGGCTCAAAGGCGAGCTTAGCGCCGATAAATGGCAACGGCTCAAAACCAAAGCGCAGCAGCTCAATGTATCACCTA
>JBFHGJ010000104.1:0-20402 GCA_041583135.1 Alteromonadaceae bacterium
CCGTCGGTCACAATTGCCACTTTAAAGCCTTTATCTTGCAGCGCGCCCAAAGGCGAGGTGAGTTTGTGCAGCTCAGGCATACCATTGGCTTTAGGGCCTTGGAAGCGGACAACAGCGATGAAGTCGCGGTGTAATTCACCGCCTTTAAAGGCCGCATTGAATTGCTGCTGGCAGTCAAATACCCGGGCGGGCGCTTCAACCACTTGATGCTCAGGTTTGACCGCAGAAGTTTTGATGATTGCGTTGCCGATATTGCCTTTGAGTGCTTTTAAACCGCCGGTTGGGCTAAATGGTTCGCTTGCCGGGCGTAAGACGTTGGTATCAAGTGACTGTGCGTTAACTTGACTCATCACCACCTTGCCGCTATCGATTTTCGGCTCTTGGCGATAGTCGCCAAGAGTGCCGTTATCTGACACTGTGCGGGCATCTTCATGCAATAGGCCATTATCGAGCAGGGTGTCGATTAAAAACGGCATACCGCCAACGGCATGAAAGCGGTTAATGTCGGCAAGGCCGTTGGGGTAAATACGGGTGATCACCGGGACATGTTCCGACAGCTCTGCAAAATCATCCATCGTCAGCGTTATACCGGCGGCATTGGCGATGGCCACCAGATGGAGCGCTTGATTGGTCGAGCCGCCGGTGGCCAAAAGACCGACAAGGCCGTTGACGAAGGCTTTTTCATCGAGCAATTGGCCGATTGGGCGGTAATCGCTACCGGCATTGGTAAAGCGCAGGATTTGTTGCGCGGCATAGTCTGTCAGGCCATCGCGCAATTCGGTGCCGGGATTGACAAAAGAGGACCCCGGCAGTTGCACGCCCATGATCTCAAGTAGCATCTGGTTTGAGTTGGCCGTGCCGTAGAAGGTGCAGGTGCCAGCGCTATGATAAGACTTCGACTCGGCTTCGAGCAGTTCGGCGCGGCCGATTTTGCCCTCGGCAAACAATTGTCTGGCTTTGGCCTTTTCGTCATTGGGCAAACCCGAAGGCATAGGGCCAGCTGGCACAAACAGCGCCGGTATGTGACCAAATGATAGCGCACCGAGCAATAACCCAGGCACGATTTTGTCGCAGATACCTAAGTAAAGCGCACCATCGAACATGTTGTGCGATAAGGCCACGCCGGTAGACATGGCAATCACATCACGACTAAATAGCGACAGTTCCATGCCCGGCTCGCCTTGGGTAATACCATCACACATGGCTGGTACGCCACCGGCGAATTGGGCGACACCGCCACTTTGTGCGATCACTTGTTTAATGCGCGCCGGATAGTCCTGATAGGGCTGGTGAGCTGAAAGCATATCGTTGTAGGCAGACACAATGGCGATATTGGCTTTAACCGCAGCTGATAAATCTTGCTTATCACTTTTAGAACAAGCGGCAAAACCATGGGCGAGGTTGCCACAAGGCAGGGTGGTACGTGCGCGGCTTTGACCGGCGGCGTCGTTGATGCGTGCCAAGTAGCGCTCACGTCTTGTTTTTGAGCGTTCAATAATGCGGTCGGTAATGGCGGAGATTTGAGACTTCATGAGATATTCCTAAGCGGCCCAATACAGATGAACTGGGACTTTGGTCTGTTGTAGCAGGGCGCTGACCGGCATGAGACTAAGGTCTTGATTGGCTTGCGCCTGACGAAAGACGTCGAGTTTTTCCTGACCGGTGAGTAGCAACACCAAATGGCGAGATTTCATCAGTCCCGCCAGTGTGAGTGTCATGCGTTCTAAATTGTCACCGGTAACTGCACTTTTTTGTGCCATGATGGCGCTAAGTAAGGTGTTAGATTGCGGGTCGATGGCTTGAGGCAAACCATCGCAATACGGAAAAATCGAGGCGGTATGGCCATCGTTACCCATACCGAGAATGCTTAAATCCCACTGACTGTCCATGGTCAGATAGGCGTCGGTTGTTTGCATTAAACCTTCTTTGGCGCTTGATGCTCGGTTTTTCATCGCAATAAAGTGGGCGTCAGCGGCGTTATTGGTCAGCAAGGTATTGCGAATTAGGTGCTCGTTTGAGCTGTCGCTGTCGTTTGCAACCCAGCGCTCGTCTACTAAGGCGACATTGACGTTTTGCCATGCCAAATCGCTGTGAGACAGGCGTTCATACAAGGGCGCCGGGGTGGAACCGCCAGAGACAAAAAAGCCCGCTTTGCCATGGCTGTTGATGGCATGGTTTAAGGTGTCGCGGCAGTAGCCAGTCAAGGCGTCAAACAGTGCTTCACGGCTGTTGAACAGGTGTTCGATGACCATCACTTATGCTCCTTCCAAGAGGTTTTTGACATTACGCCAGACAAACCCGTCTTGTTCGATGAGTTTGTCTGCCTCGACAGGTCCCCAAGTGCCCGCAGCATATTGATGCGGTTTTTCATCGCTTTTTTGCCATTGTTGCAAAATCGGATCTAACCAGCGCCATGAGGCATCGACTTCTTCACGGTGAATAAACAAGGTCGAATCGCCTTTTAAGCCGTCGAGTAACAAGCGTTTGTAGGCATTGCGATCAGCGCTCGGTTGTGGCGAGCCTTGGTTGAGGTTTAAGCTCATTTTTTGCAGATGGGTTTCGCTGTGATCTAAATCTTTGACCATTACTTGCAACTGAATGTTCTCATCTGGCTGTAATCGCACGATCAGGCGGTTGGCACTGAGACCACCGGTTTTTGGGCCATAGAGCTTGTGGGAAACCGGTTTGAATTGAATGGCGATTTCGGCAAATTGGTTGTGCATACACTTGCCGGTGCGCAGGTAAAACGGCACGCCAGCCCAGCGCCAGTTATCGATGAAGGCACGGATAGCGACAAAGGTTTCGGTTTTGCTGTCGTGGCCGAGTTCATCCAAGTAGCTTTGCTGTTCGGTGCCGTTGACCACCCCAAAGGAATACTGGCCGCGAACGGTATTTTTGTTGACGCTTTTGCCGGTGATTGGACGCAAGGCGTTGAGCACTTTGATTTTTTCGGTGCGGATCACATCGGCGCATAACTCGCTGGCGGGTTCCATCGCAACCAGACACAGCAATTGCAGCAGGTGGTTTTGCACCATGTCTCTGACGGCACCGGCCTTATCGTAAAAGTCGGCGCGGCTTTCCAACCCCACAGTTTCTGAGATGGTGATCTGCACATGGTCGATTGAGCGGCGGTCCCACAGGTCTTCAAAAATGTAGTTGCTAAAGCGCAGGACAATCAGGTTTTGCACCGGCTCTTTGCCGAGGTAGTGGTCGATACGGTAAATGTTGTCTTCCGGGAAGAACTGCGCCACCGATTCGTTAATGTCATCTGCCGACTGCCTGTCGTAGCCGATGGGCTTTTCCAGAATGACCCGCGATTTTGCGCTGATAAGCGCAAAATCATTGAGGTGCTGACAGGCGGTTTTAAACATTTTGGGTGCAATCGCAAAATAGAACAAAGATTCATGTTTACTCTGTTCGACCATTTGCGCAAGCTCGGACCAGCCCTTGGCCGGGTCGGTAATGTCTAGCGCTACCGGGTGTAAACGCTCGGCAAAGTGATGCCAGTGACCTTCGTTGAACTGTCTGGCCGGCAATTGTTTTTGCAACCAGCTGGCAACGGTGTCGAGAAAGGCTTTTCTATCAACGCTCTGGCCGTAGACGGTGGCGATGATGCGCATTTCGGGGGCAAGTTCTTGTTTGACCTCTGCGCGGTAAAGTGCTGGCATTAATTTGCGTAAAGACAAGTCGCCATCGCCGCCGAACAATATGATGTCATAGATTGCAGACATAGGGTTTGTGTGCTCCGTAAAGCTGTTTTATGCCGGGAAGATTTAGCGCCCGGGCAATGGTTCCGTTTGGATGAATGGGGATCACGTCGGCTGTCGCTCAGGCCTTGTGTCCAAAGAACTAAAGCTTCGCTGACAATACTAGTATAGGTGAACCTTTGCCGTTTATGCCTCAAGGCGCCGCCAACGGCGTAAGAAAGACCGAACCACTGCGTTAATTTTGTACCATCTTAATTCAACCGTGAGCACTGTCAATTGTGCATACGTATGTAAATTTTAGTCATTTTATGCAGTGAATTCAGCGATTTGAGCCTGGCAAAAGACGTTATGCAAACTTCCATGCAGATGTTGCCGTCATTTTATGTATTTTATGCAATTTATGCATAATGCCTGATTATTGCCAGTTTAATCGATTTATCTTTAGCAGTCGTATTTGTTATAAGTCTTTGCTTCGTTTAAGCTTGGCGCGACAATTTAATTGTTTGAATTAAATGAAGTTGAATTTTGGCAAACCTACCTATAAGGGAACATTGAGAGACCTTGAAATGTCGTTTATTGGCGTAAATCTGCTCTTACATGTTGTTCTAAATAACAAAAACATCAGCTCGGCATCAGTTTTACTTAGAATCCCTGTTAACGTGAAGTTTAGCGTTGGCAGAATTTCAATAGCCTTTGGCGGGATTGTGATAGCTGGTGTACCACCGAGTATTTTATACTGGCGCCGAATGTTAAGGTCAGGTGGGTGCCCTTAATTCTCAACAATTAAAACATTCATCATGAGGGTATATTATGAAGATGAAAGCTTTGACAAAGACGATTAGCAGCTGCGCTTTGGTTTTCGGCTTGCTCACTTGTGGGGCTGTCCATGCTAGTGGTATTACGAGCTTTGCGACGATGGCGGAAGTCGATCGATTCTGTAGAGCTGACAATATCGACTGTAAAACCATTACGGAAACAACTTTTGGTTATACTGTGTTTTATGAAACCTATGAAGGTATCAACTCTGGACCTAGACGAGGCGATGGTGACGGCGATCCTTTAGACGGTGGCAACGGCTAAGGTTGGACTTTCGCCCCAGTGTGATTAATTGACACGCACCCGGCGTTTAAACTTCCCTTTCGCTATTTCAAAAGCCTGACAAATTCAGTAGCATTGCCTGTTACAACAAATTTGTCATGTCTGTTAGATTGAAATAGATGTCGAAATCCATGAAGTTTTTGCGCTGGGCTTTATCTGTGTTCGGTTTATATCTGAGCTGCTCATTTGCCACAGTTGCAGTAAACCTGACAGAACCTACCTCCAATTTGCGATTTCATCCCCTTGCGCAAAACCACAAACTCTCCCAACCGGTTGTCAATGATATCGTCCAAGATAAACAGGGCTTTATCTGGATCGCGACAGAAGATGGCTTAAACCGCTTTGACGGCCAAGATGTGCAGATTTATCGCCCAACGCCGGGGCGCGAGGGGGGTATCAATCATACGACGGTCAAGCAACTGACCATCGACAACGATGGCGTATTGTGGATAGGTAGTGAAAAGGGCCTTAACCGCTACCAGTCTACGACCGACGATTTTGCCCCCTTTCCCGGCGTAAATGCGAATATTACTGCCCTCAATGACGCGAATGTCAGAGCGCTGTTTACTGACAGTCTCAACCGGATATGGGTTGGTACTCGCAAAGGCGGCGTGAGTGTGATCTCTGCCGACAGACAAACGCTTAAGCACATTGCGGTGAATAACGCCGAGCTGGCGAGTTTGCCTTTGTTTGTCCATAGCTTTTATCAAACCCAACAACAGCAGATCTTAGTCGCTACTCAGCGCGGTTTGATGCGCTATAACGAGCAAAGTCAAAGCCTTGATGTGGTGAGTGTCGCTAGCCGCAGAAATATCATGCAGGTGTTTGAAGTTGCGCCGGGACGCTTGTTATTGGGCAGCACCAAAGGGCTATGGCTGTATGAGCAAGAGCAACAAAGCTTAAGCGAAATTAAACCTGAGCGACTCAAAGGCGTTTACATTGTCGCGATGGCCAAGTTTGACCACAGCAAGGTGTTGATTGGCACCCGCAATGAAGGGCTATATCTGTTTGATAGCCAAAGCGTTGAGCTATATCACTACAGTGCCGACCCGGCGGATAAGTATGCACCGACCGACAATCAAATTGGCGTGCTTTATCAAAGTCGCGATGGTTTGTTTTGGATAGGCAATAACATCGGCATTGATGTGCTTTACCCCAAACAGCTGCGTTTTGGTCATATACGCCTGCAAAATCAATCGCCTCAGTGTCTGGCGGGGAATACCATCTACGCCATCATGTTGGACAAACGCAATAAGCTGTGGGTAGGGGCCTATGGTCAGGGATTGAATCTGATTGATTTAAATACGCAGCAGTGTCGTTTTGTTACCGGTATCTCTGGGGAGAACAGCGAGCAGCTCAAAGATGTGGTGTCATTATATGAGGCCGGTGATGCCGTTTGGATTGGTACGTTTAAAGATGGGGTGGTGCGCTATGACAGTGTAAGCGACACCTTTACACCTTTGGCCGATTTGGTTAGCCCCGGCACCAAGCTGCCGAAAAACATTCAGTCTATTGCCGGTGATGCCAGTGGTAATGTGTGGATTGCCACTTATGATGCCGGGTTGTTTTTGTATCATCATGACAATGCACAGCTAAGTCATATCGTGCCGACCACCAAAGATGGTTTGGTTGGCGCATTTAACGACGTTTTGGTTGATGGTGATGGTCATGTCTGGGCTGCGGGCGATGCCAGTGGTTTGTGGCGTCTTGGCGTCGGCGAGGATGAGTTTAAACCGGTCGCGGGCATTGCTCAGCGGCTATGGTCGGTCGATATCGATAGCCAAGGCCAGCTGTGGCTTGGTACGGCTGGCAATGGCGCCATCGTTTATAACCCCACGACTCAACAAACAAAGACCTATGCGTTGACAGAAGGACTGCTTAGCAATGTGGTGCTGAATATTCGCGAAGATGGCGCTGGGGACATTTGGTTTTTCACCGACAGAGGTTTATCGCGGCTGAATATCAAACGGGATGTTATCGAAACTTTTACCGAGCGCGATGGTTTACAAGGCGATACCTTTACCACCGCCGGGTTTTATGATCGCAAACAAGGCATGATGTGGACCGGTGGCTTTAATGGTTTTAACCGCTTTAAGCCTGCCGATATCGTGCCATCGGCAGTGACGCCGGAAGTTGCTTTGACCCGCTTTGAATTGTTCTATAAGCCGGTGTCTTTAAAACGTGATGATAATGCTTCGCCGCTAACGCGAGTGATAGGGCATAGTGATCGGCTTTTTCTCGACTATCAGCAAAATGTTTTCGCCTTTGGTTTTTCTGCTTTAGAGTATGTCGAGCCTGAGCAGATCCGTTATGCCTTTAAGCTTGAAGGCTATGACAAAGAGTGGAATATCGTTGGCGCAGATCGCCGCTTTGCCAACTATACCAATATCGACCCCGGACAATATGTATTTAAAGTTAAAGCGACCAATAGTGAAGGACATTGGGGCCATGTCGAAACTAAGGTAGACATAGTGATTGAACCGCCTTGGTGGTCAACCAAAACGGCGATTTTAGGTTACTTGGCGGCATTGTGGTTGGCCGTTTATGTGTTGATTGCCTATCGTACCAAAGCCTTGCGCCAACAGGCCGAAACCTTAAGTCAAGCAGTGGAAGAAAGGACGGAAGAACTGGCACAGGAAAAACACAAGGTCGAGCAATTACTTGAGCGCAAAAATGAGGAATTTGCCAGTGTTTCTCATGAGTTTCGAACGCCTTTGACACTGATCCTCGGGCCGTTATCGCAACTGCTGGCACAGACAACTGAGCCGCAGCAAAAACAGAAGTTGGGACTGATTCAGCGTAACGGCTACCGGTTGTTGAGGATGGTCGATCAGCTGTTGCAACTGCAAACCCTTAAAGTCAAAGCCATCAGTCCCAAGCAAAATCAGCGCAGCGACAAAATCATTCAATTGATCTGTCAGGCATTTGCCGACTTGGCCAAAGAAAAACAGCTTACGTTGACCCTTGGCTCTGTGGCAGAGGTTGAATTGGCGCTTATCCCCGATGCGCTGGAGAAAATTTTGTTGAATCTGCTGTCCAATGCGGTCAAATATTCTCAACCCGGCGCCACGATAGAGGTTTTTAGTACGCACACGCAAAACAATTGTTTGCATATTCAAGTTAAAGACACCGGTATTGGTATCGCCCGTGAAAAGCTCAACAAGGTGTTTGAACGTTACCACCGGGTGCATGACAACCACAGTGAAAAAGTGAGCGGTGCCGGTATTGGTCTCGCCTTGGTAAAAAGCCTGATTGAAGTTCATGGTGGTCAGATCTTGTTAAGCAGCGAATTGGGCAAGGGCACATGTGTCGATGTTTATCTGCCGATCCAGACCGACGCCAAAAGTGCCAATGCCAGCTATAGCAACAATGAAGAACTGTTCGCTATGGAGATCATGGGACTTCAGGATGGTCCGTTGGCTCAAGTGCCCGATTCACCTGAGCACAATGATGCGGATGACAGCCAGGATAGACCTTTGGTGTTGGTGGTTGAAGACAATGGCGATATGTCGAGCTACATCGAGCAGACTTTAATCCCTAACTTCCGCGTGATCCATGCAGTTAATGGCGAAGTCGGCGTCGAAATGGCCAAGAAGCACATTCCCGATGTGGTGATCAGTGATGTCATGATGCCGTTAAAAGATGGCTATCAGGTGACAAGAGAGCTGAGGGCTGACCCACTTACCGATCATATTCCGATCATTTTGTTGACGGCAAAAGGCGATCAAAGCAGTCGTATTAAGGGTTGGGATGAGAAAGCCGATGAGTATTTGACCAAACCCTTTGATGGCCAAGAGCTAAATATTCGCATCAGCAATTTATTGGACATTCGTCATATTCTCAAAAGGCGCTTTGCCGAGAGCACTTTTGCCGTGCATAGCAATCAAATTAGCGAGTCGGCCAAGGGGGCTAAAAGCAATGCGCAAGATGCCCAACAAGCGTTTATCGCCAAGCTTGATGCGACTATCGAACAGTTTTATCAAGACCCATCGGTATCGATAGCCGAGTTTGCCCAGCAAATGGCAATGAGTGAGCGTCAGCTGTTTAGAAAACTAAAACAGGTATTAGATGTCACGCCAGCGGACTATTTACGGCGTTTTCGCCTTGAACAGGCGTGTGTGTTGTTGGCGGAGGGCAAAAGTGTGAGTTTTGTGGCAATGGAGGTGGGCTTTTCGACGCAAAGCTATTTTGGCAAATGCTTTAAAGCGCAATATGGTCTATCGCCGGGTGAATACAAAAAAGAGATGGCCTCGAAAGGCCATCCCGCTCCCTAATTAAACAGTCCTTGAGTCATCTCTGACTCCGGTGGGTTTTACCACGAGGGTAATCGGCTTAGAACAGACCTTCGTAATGGGCTGTGGCGCTGGTAGAAGAAAACGTGTTGTTGGTTAAATCCAACACATCGGCGCTTAGGCTAATGGTCTGATACCAAGAAATTGGCAACATGCAGGTTGAAGATGTTTGGCTGCAACGGCTATCTGACCAGTAGATACGGAAGTTGCTCGGTACGCCATCGATTTTGAATACGGCTGTGGTGGTACGGCTTGAGCCTGCGGCAAAACAGCTGCCGGTACGGTATTGGTCATAGGCTGGCGTATCGACAAAACATTTCATTGAAGTGCTTGCCAAGCTAGATACTGTGGCGGCATCATCATTAAGCTCAGGCCAGTTTTTAGTGATATCGGCTTCTTTGGCGGTTGCCATGGTGGCAACAGAAGCGAGTGCGATTGCTGATAATACGGTTTTTACTTTCATTGTTATTTTTCCCATATATTGCTTTTGTTATTGATGGTCAACCAGAGGTTGGCCGTTTGAAAAATAGTCGTCACCTGCGCTCAAGCTAAACGCAGGTGATTAACTTGTGGTGGAGTGTCCAACAAGCGACTGCGGCAATGATTGGTCAAGCCTTGGGTAAAAAATATCAAAATGGTGCCAAAGCTTGTTACTCTAGTGCCAAAACCGGTATTTGGCAGAATAGTGACAAGATTTGGCCGTATATCGACAACAGTATCTAAACAAATGAACTTAAGGCGCTGCGTTCAAAAAGTATACGATATAAGAGATAGTTCTAAGTCTTGGTGTTGAATATTTGCTCGGACATCGTTAATTTGTTGTTTAAGGATTTGTTTGAAAGTGCAACTAATTCATTTTAGTTTCAATATTTTAAGCATGAAATGGAGTTTAAAACGTAACAACAATAAAAACCTTAAATGAGATATTAACGATGAAAAACAACAAGTCTATATATGGCGCCATTGTGGCGTGTTCTACTGTGTTATGTAGCTTTAGCAGCAGTGCTGAACCGTTTGACGCCAATCAGAACATCAGTGTTAGCGTGCCTTATCGCGTAACACCACAAGTGGCTGATGATAACTTTGTGTATAATCCACAGACGGTTTCTAATCGCTGGGAGCAATACTTCAAACATCCTGCCCTGAGAGCGCACAAAGAAACCTTTACCCACTGGGTCGGCTTTCACTCGGTCAATCCCAACCTTGTTTTGGCCTTGATGGATATGCATTCGGGTATTTTATCTCGTACCAGCCTGAGTGATGTCAGCCGTCCGTTTGCCGAACTGTCAAACGCGCAAGGCTTTAACGAACAATTGCAAGATGTGTTGTCGCGTTTGAGCAAAAGCTTTTATCAGGTGCGTAAAGAGCAGGAGCAGCAGTATCAAGACAAGGGCTTCGTTTCCGCCAAGCAAAGCGCAGCGACTTTAGCGCTACAACAGCTCTTTGCCACGAGTCAAACACCTCAAGTCGGCAAAGCGCCCAGTGAACAGCTTGAGCAACTGCTCAAAACCTATGAACAGCGCTTTGAGCAATCGTTGCAAACACAACAGCCGCAATTCGAGTCTTTGACTCAAGCTTCATTGGCGGCACCTGTGATGCAATTGCCTTGGAGTTTAGGTTATAGCTGGATCGGTGGCGGCTCACATGGTTACGACGGCAGTTCATGGCCACATTCTTCAATTGACTATGCCTATGATTGGCCGCAATGGGGTGGTCAAACTTGGTCGGTACGCGCCGCTCACGGTGGTACGGTATCGGTGCTGTCTAGCTGTCAGGTGAGGATCACCGACGCCTCGGGTTGGGCGACAACCTACTATCACTTGTCCAACGTTAATGTCTATAACGGTCAGCAGGTTTCGGCTAATACCCACCTAGGCTATTATGCCTCAAACAAATCGCAGGCGTTGTGTGAAGGTGGTAGCTCAACCGGGCCACATCTGCATTTTTCATTGCTGTATAACGGCTATTATCAGTCGCTCGATGGCGTTCGTTTGAGTAACTATGAGGTCAATACCGGACGTTACAGCTACGACAGCGACTGTAATTACTTCTATTACCGCGATTGGAACAATGGCGGCGGCAAATTCTGCGGCTGGCGTTCAATGTATAACTATTAGCCGTAACGGCTAGTTAGTGCCTGTCCATAAATGGACGTTGTTGGCACTAATTCTACGGTACACGGATGTGCCGCCTTTTCAACTTGTTGAAAAGTAAGTGAAATTTCACTTGTTTAAACGTAGCGGTCTCAGGAAATAATCCTGGATGATTATTTCCTGATGAAAGCTAGTTACGTGGACCCGGCTGCGCCGGGTCTATTTTTCTTTGTGCTGCTCGGCGAGCATTTTTTTCAGCTCTTGAATTTCATGGTGTAGGTCTTTGAGCGTGACCACTCGGTCGTCCTTGTCGGTTTCGTTGATGTGTTCTTCTTCAAGTACGCCAACCATAATGCCGATCACCATATTTAAAAAGGCAAAAGTCGTTAAGAAGATAAAGGTAATGTAATACAGCCAGCTCCATGGATAGACTGCCATGGTTTCATACATAATGTCAGTCCACCCCTCAAAGGTCATTACGCGAAACAGCGTCAGCAGCGAGATGGCGATATCACCCCAATAACTCTCGTTGATCTCTTTGAAAAACAGGCTGCCAAAAGCGGCGTAGATATAGAAGATGATAAACATCAACGCCATAACATAGCCTAGCCGTGGTAGCGCGGTGAAAAACGAGTTCATCAAAATTCTCAGCTCGGGAATGATGCTGATCATCCTAAGCACACGAAATACCCGAATAAGCCGAGCGACCAGCGCCATTTCTGAGTTTTCTAGTGGAATTAGGCTGATGGTGACGATCAGGGTATCAAAGACATTCCAGCCGTCTTTAAAAAAGTCGAGGCGCTTGGGGGTGGCCAAAAACCGCACCATGATCTCGAACAAAAAGATGATGGAAATGGCCCAGTCCAACACCATAAAGGTATTGATTAAAACCGGTGACAGTTTATAGGTTTTCACGCCAACCATGATGGCTGAGGTGATGATGACAAAAATGATAAAGGATTCAAAAACCCGATTGTGGCGAATGCGGCTGATCGTCGCCGAAACCTCTTTATTGTCCATGGAAAATTCCAGTGCTTCGCTAATTCGGTGAAATATGCATTGGAGCGCTGCAAAATGCAAATATTTATGACTATAGTAGGGGATGTTGAGAAAAATAATGACTTGGATAGACAACTGACATGTTTTCTTCAGATACCTTTGCCTTTTTACGTGAGTTAAAGGCCAACAACAGCAAAGAATGGTTCAATCAACACAAAGACGATTATGAACAGCTGGTGAGAACGCCCGCGCTGCAACTGATCGGTGACATGCAGCCGCTGCTGGCCGAGCTGTCGCCACGCATGGTCGCCGCGCCAAAAAAGGTTGGCGGCTCTTTGATGCGGGTGCATCGTGATACTCGCTTTGGTAAAGACAAAACCCCCTACAAAACCAACATCGGCATTCAATTTCGCCACTTTATGGGCAAAGATGTTCATGCGCCGGGGTTTTATCTGCATATAGCCGATGATGAATGCTTTTTTGGCGCTGGCATTTGGCGGCCCGATGGGCCGTCGCTGAGTAAAATACGCAGTTTTATTGATGAAAATCCGCGTGGCTGGCAAAAAGCCATCACAGGTGACGACTTTCGTCAGTGCTATACCTTAAGAGGCGACGCTTTGGTTAGACCGCCCAAAGGTTTCAAAGCCGACCATCCATTAATTGAAGATTTAAAGCGTAAAGATTTTATTGCGATCAGTCCTTGCGACCCGGCCGATGTGGTCAAAGCCGATTTTGTGAAACACTGCTTTGAGCAGTTTAAACGGGCAGATGAATATATGTATTACTTGTGCACTGCACTTGAATTACCCTACAAAGAATAACAGGAGAGCATAATGGATCTGAATTTAACCGGTAAACGCGCCTTAGTGTGCGGCAGTTCACAAGGCATAGGCAAGGGCATTGCGTTGGCGCTGGCGGAACTTGGGGCCAACGTCGTGTTGTTTGCCCGTAATCGGCAGACTTTGGCGGAGGTAAAAGCTCAGTTGGCTTGCGATAGTGGCCAACAACATGAAATATTGGCGGCCGACTTTGCCGACCCAGCTGCGGTTAAGTCTGCCATTGAGCAATACTTGGCAGGTGGCAATACGATAGAAATTTTGGTGAACAATACCGGAGGGCCTGCACCCGGTCCTATTCATCAGGCCGAGGCCGAAGCTTTTAGCGCGGCGTTTAATCAGCATGTGGTCAACAATCAAAATCTCACCCAAGCGCTATTGCCGGGGATGAAAGCCAGTGGTTACGGCCGCATTATCAATGTGATCTCAACCTCGGTGAAGCAACCGCTGCCTAACTTGGGGGTATCTAATACCATTCGAGGCGCCGTGGCCAGTTGGGCGAAAACCATGGCCAATGAGCTGGGGCCTTTTAATATTACCGTCAATAACGTACTACCCGGCGCGACAAAAACCGCCCGACTCGATGCCATTATCGATGCCAAGGCGAAAAAGCAGGGCATTGATTTTGAACAAATGGCGCAGCAAGAACGTGAAGGTATTCCGCTTAGGCGTTTTGGTGAGGTGGCCGAGTTTGCCAATGCGGTGGCTTTTTTAGCTTCTCCGGCGGCGGCGTATATTACTGGTGTCAACCTACCGGTTGATGGTGGTAGAACCGGCTCTTTATAAGCTGGTTGTGTCTGAGTTAAATCATGTGTGTTGAGGTGAGTGGATGGAAAAAATAGCCAACTATATCGATGGCGAGCTGGTGGCGCCTACAAGTGGCCAATATCTTGAGAATATTGAACCTGCGACCGGCCAGCCTTATAGCCTGATACCTGATTCAGACGATACTGATATCGCAAATGCCGTTGCCGCTGCAAAACGGGCTTGGCCGCAGTGGCGGGCGCTAAGCGTAGAGCAGCGGGCGCAATACATGGAAAACCTTGCTCGCGCGATAGAGGATAACCTCACCGAGCTTGCCCGAGCAGAATCTATCGACAATGGTAAGCCTCTTGCACTGGCTAAAAGCGTTGATATTCCAAGGGCGGTGGCCAATTTTCGTTTCTTTTCACATGCGATCACCCAGTTTGCCAGTGAAAGTCATGCTATGGGGCAAACGGCCATCAACTACACGTTGCGCGATCCGATAGGGGTGGTGGGTTGTATTTCCCCTTGGAACCTGCCGCTGTATTTGTTTACTTGGAAAATTGCGCCAGCGTTGGCAGCGGGCAATTGCGTGGTAGCAAAGCCTTCTGAAATGACGCCGATGAGCGCTTTTATGCTGTCGAAGTTATGTCAGCAGGCGGGGTTGCCCAATGGTGTGCTCAATATCGTGCATGGCTTAGGGGCGAAAGCGGGCGATAGCCTTGTTGCGCACCCAAAGGTAAAAGCCATTAGTTTTACCGGCGGCACCGTGACTGGAAAACGGATTGCTTCGGTAGCCGCTCCGATGTTTAAAAAGTTGTCGCTGGAGCTAGGTGGCAAAAATCCGGCGTTGGTCTTTGCCGATTGTGATTTTGACAAAACCTTGAATATGCTCAGCAGAGCGGCCTTTGCCAATCAAGGGCAGATTTGTTTGTGTCCTTCGCGCATTTACGTTGAAAAGCCGATATATGAGGCATTTCGCGATGGCTTTGTGGCGCGGGCTACAGCGCTCAATATTGCCGACCCGCTTGAAGACAATGCCCAGCAAGGCGCGGTGGTGTCTAAAGCCCATATGGAGAAAATACTGGGCTATATCGAGCTGGCGCAAACCGAAGGCGGCAAGTTGCTGTGTGGCGGTAGCCGCAAAGTATTATCTGGGCGATGTGAACAGGGCTACTTTATTGAACCGACGGTGATTGAAGGGCTTGGCATCGATACTCGCACCAATCAGGAAGAAATATTTGGCCCTGTGATCACCATTGCGCCGTTTGAAGATCAAGCACAAGCGATAGCCCTTGCCAATGGCACCGATTATGGTCTTGCCGCGACGGTGTGGAGTCAGGATGTTAGCCGTTGTCATCAGGTGGCAGGTGAGCTGGATTTTGGCATCGTATGGCTCAATACCTGGTTACTGAGAGATCTAAGAACCCCCTTTGGCGGAGTAAAACACTCTGGTGTGGGCCGTGAGGGCGGCGTTGAAGCGCTCAAATTCTTTACTGAGGCGAAGAACGTTTGTCTGGCGTTCTAGGCTGGATGGCCCAAGGCGATTGTGCTATTGTGCGGGCAAATTGTTAAGGTCTGTATGTAACGTGGATTTTGATCAAACCGATTATCATTTAGATGCGCTGGGTAAGCGCTGCCCTGAGCCTGTGATGCTGGTGCGTGGCATCGTCAGAAAAATGAACGATGGCGAAACTTTGTGCGTCAGTGCCGATGACCCTTCGACGACCAGAGACATTCCCAGTTTTTGCCGCTTTATGGATCACACCTTGGTTAAGGCGCAAATTGAAACCATTCCCTACCAATATATTATTCGTAAAGGTCTTTAGTCGATTTGCTAATAGGCCTTTTTCACATAGACCGTTGGCTTTTTGGCGTTAGTAAAATCCAAAAAGAATTCGTATACCCCTGAGACTACCGGCTTGAAGATAAAGTTTTGTAGCACCACGCCCTGACAGCGGGCGCTAGAGGTTTTACCGACCTTAAGCCATTGGTCTTTGGTTTTATCTTGGTAGCCGCAATTGGCTTTTGAAGCATCCTTACCTGAGAACATAAATTCGTAAACCTTGCCTTCGCTCAGCTCCGCCGCCGCCGAATAGCGTCTATTGCCGACACGTTGCAATTGATACTGACTCTGATAGTTCCACAGCGAGAAGCTGCCGCGCAGATACATCTGTTCAATTGCGCTGATGCTCAGTGTCGGTGCTTGTTCTTCCGCTTTTTCGCTCGCGCTAGGTTGGGGTCGAGCGGGTGTATGACTGGTACTGTTGCAGCCACTCAACACAATAGATAAGGCTATTAGGAGTCGTTTCACAGTTGGATTTTTAAGGTTTGTAATGACATCGATGCTAGCAAGGCAGAGGTCGCGCCGCAAGTCTATTAAGGAGTTCTCTGGCAACCATGAAGTCACCGGCGCTGTCTACTCCTTGTATCCCTTGGCGTCTACGAATGTTCCATATTGGAGCATAAATATGGTTGGGGAGGCGTCTGGAGGTTTCCGACAGCCTGCTCCCGGCGCTGTCTACTCCTTACATCCTTGTAAGGAAAAAAATCCCCGGGGGTTAGGCCGGGGATAAGACACTGGAATAGGGAGATAAATGTCAATGTTACTGTTTGGTCAGACTGCCTTGGCGTCGATTAGTTCAGAATTAATTGCGATTTATCTCTCGAGTGATGGTTTTTTCGCCTAATGGGCTTCATCCCAGTTGTCGCCGATCCCCGCTTCAACAATTAACGGCACGTCTAACTCGGCGGCACTTTCCATTTGTTGGCAGATCTGGGGGATCAGTTCATCAACCATGTCTTCTTTGACTTCAAACACCAATTCATCGTGCACTTGCATAATGGTGCTGATGCTCTCTGCCGGTTGGGTGTCTATCCATTGCTCGACCTTAAGCATGGCGCGTTTAATGATATCCGCTGCGGTGCCTTGCATCGGCGCGTTAATCGCCTGCCTTTCGGCGCCTTTACGGCGGGCGGCATTTTGCGCTTTGATCTCTGGCAAATGCAGCCTACGACCAAACAAGGTTTCAACATAACCATTTTGCGCTGCCGACTCGCGGGTTTTCTCCATGTAGTCATGAACGCCCGGGAAGCGCTCAAAGTAACGGTCCATATAAAGTTGGGCTTCATGACGCGGTATATCGAGCTGACGCGATAAGCCAAACGCCGACATGCCATAGATCAAACCGAAGTTAACCGCCTTGGCCTGACGGCGCTGTTCTGAGGTGACCTCTGCTAAGCCGACACCAAATACCTCGGCGGCAGTGGAACGATGAATGTCGCTGCCGTTGGAAAACGCAGTCAATAACCCTTTGTCTTGAGATAAGTGAGCCATAATTCGCAATTCAATTTGCGAATAGTCGGCTGCCACAATCTTGTAACCTTTTGGTGCCACAAACGCTTGGCGTACCTTGCGGCCATCTTCATTGCGAATAGGGATATTTTGCAAATTCGGGTCGGTCGATGACAAACGGCCTGTTGCTGCAACTGCCTGTTGATACGAGGTATGCACGCGACCGGTTTTGCCATTGATCATCAGTGGCAACTTGTCGGTGTAGGTAGACTTAAGTTTAGATAAACCACGGTGCTCCATAATAAGTCGTGGCAGCTCATATTCGTGAGCCAGCTCTACCAAGACTTCCTCTGCGGTAGAAGGGGCGCCTTTGGGGGTCTTTTTGACCACCGGTAAGCCCATTTCTTCAAACAATATCTCTTGCAACTGTTTGGTGGAGCTAAGGTTGAATTCTTTTCCTGCCAGCTCAAAGGCTTGTTTTTCCAAAGTCGTCAGCCTGTCGGCGATTTCAGCGCTTTGCTGTTGCAGACGTTTGGCATCGATGAGTACGCCGTGGCGTTCGATTCTTGAAAGCACTGGTACCAGCGGTAATTCAATGCTTGAAAACACTTCTGCAAGCGGCGCTACCTTGCTTAGCTTTGACCAAAGGGCATTGTGTAGGCGCAAGGTGATATCGGCATCTTCGGCAGCATAGGGGGCCGCCTTTTCCAGTTCAATCTGGTTAAAGGTCAGCTGCTTTTTACCCTTACCGGCGATTTCTTCAAAGCTGATGGTTTTAACACCGAGGTATTTAAGCGCCAGAGCATCCATATTGTGTCTAGTACCGACACTTTGCAGCACGTATGACTCCAACATAGTGTCATACGCGATGGCAGTCATCTTAATACCATAGTTGGCCAAAACACTCATGTCGTACTTGAGGTTTTGGCCGACGATTTTCTTATCTTCGCTTTCAAGTAAAGGTTTGAGCTTCTCTAGCACCAACTCGCGAGAAAGTTGCTCCGGCGCGCCAAGATAATCGTGGGCGACCGGTACATAGGCGGCTTTGCCTTCCTCTACCGCAAAAGAGACGCCAACCAGCTCCGCTTTCATATAGTCTAGGTCGGTGGTTTCTGTATCGAAGGCAAACAAGTCTGCCTGCTCTAGCTTTTGCAGCCAGCTGTCGAATTCGGCTTCGGTTAACACGGTTTGATAATCGACGTCTTGCGGCGCACCTGCAATGGCCGGTTGTTCATCATCGTCTGCCTTTTTTGCTGCTTTGGCGGCACCGCTGTCCTTACCCAATACTTCTGCCAACCAACGGCGGAACTCACATTGGCTGTAAAGTTCTTGCAAGCGTTCATTATTGGCGGGGTTGACTTTAAAGTCTTCTACCGACATTGGTAATTCAACATCGAGTTTAATGGTGGCCAATTCATAAGACATTTTCAGCGAGTCTTGATGCTCTTGTAATTTGGCCGCCATGGTTTTCGACCCTCTAAAGCCAAGGCCGGCAATTTTATCGAGGTTTTGATAGATATTGTCGATTGAACCTAAACCTTGCAACATGGCAACCGCTGTTTTGGTGCCGACCCCTGGCACGCCGGGGATGTTGTCAACCTTGTCGCCCATTAGCGCGAGATAGTCGATGATAAGCTCAGGGCCAATACCAAATTTTTCTTCGACGCCGGGAATATCCATCACGGTATTGGTCATGGTGTTGATCAAGGTCACGTGTTCGTTGACCAACTGGGCCATATCTTTATCGCCGGTGCTAATTAATGTGGCGCGCCCCTGTGCTGTCGCTTGATGGGCGAGGGTGCCGATAACGTCGTCGGCTTCTACGCCGGGGATGATCACCAAAGGTAAGCCCATGGCCCTGATGATTTCATGGGTCGGCTCGATTTGGCTGCGCAAATCATCGGGCATTGGTGGCCTATGAGCCTTATATTCCGGATACATTTCGTTGCGGAAGGTTGGACCTTTGGCATCGAACACCACCACCATATGGCTGGGGTCAAATTGTCTGATCAAACTTTTCAGCATGTTGACGACGCCATATATCGCCCCGGTGGCTTCACCTTTAGAGTTAGTCAGGTGTGGTGGCGCGTGGTAGGCGCGGAAAAGATATGAAGAACCATCAACGAGAATAAATGGATTTTCCGGGAGTTGTGCCATGGTAAGTTCGGGTCCTAAGAAAACAGTCGGCATAGAATGCCATAGTGGTTAAGGTGGTGCAATCGAGGTGATCTTTTACACCTGTTGTACTACTATGAGTGGGGGCTTTTTCGGGTAAGCAAAGTCAGCTTTATTTAAAACAGGGAACGTGGGATAACAACAACAAGCTGTGGATAACTTTGTTTATAAAGATCACTAAAATGGATCTTTTGATCATGATCAAAAAACCTTGAAGATAATATAAATGACTGAAATGACAATAAAAAATGCAATCACATCTGACGCTTTTTGGCGTTGTTTTATTTCAGACGCTGTTGTGGAAAACCATTTTGACTGCCAATTTTTTTTCTAAATTAATACGGCGCTGGTCAAAAGGGTAGGCTAGACTATCACAATCAACACAGATTAACAGCGAAATTTTAAGTTTTTTTTGCGACTTAAACGTCCCCGTTTAGTGTTAAAATGCATAAGCTGCAATTTTAGCCGCCTGACAAGGTAGCTGGTAGTTGTGGTTTAAACGTGAATAAGAAAACAGGTAATCCCATGAATAAAAAAATAGCGATCATTCTCAGTGGCTGTGGTGTCTACGACGGTTCGGAAATCTATGAATCGACTCTGACTTTTTTAGCTATCGAACACTGTCACTCGACCTACCAATGTTTTGCGCCGGATATTGAGCAGACTGAGGTGGTGAATCACTTAACTGGTGATGTTATGGCTGGTGAGAAGCGCAATGTGTTGGTTGAGTCGGCGCGTTTGTGCCGTGGCAATATCAAGCCATTGAGTGAACTCAATGCCGACGAATTTGATGGATTGATCTTCCCCGGTGGTTTCGGTGCGGCGAAAAATCTATGTAACTTTGCCAGCAAAGGCGCTGATGCCGAGATCAATGATGAAGTTTACAAAGCCACCCGTGCCTTTGCCGATGTTAAAAAGCCAGTTGGCTTTATCTGTATCGCCCCTGCGATGATCCCATTGATTTACAAAAAAGGTGTTCAGTTAACCATCGGCAACGATAACGACACAGCTCAAAAACTGCACGATATGGGCGCTGTGCATATCGAATGTGGCGTTGATGACTTTGTTGTAGACCTTGTTAAGCACGTGGTATCTACACCTGCATATATGCTGGCTGAAAATATCACTCAGGCCCACGATGGTATTCAAAACCTGGTGACTGA
>JBFHGJ010000105.1:0-20225 GCA_041583135.1 Alteromonadaceae bacterium
ACGCCGCCAAAGCGGCGTCCGACACCAGGTTACTGATAACTGTAACTGACAGTCAGGCCAATGCTTCTTGGCCTTGCCGTACTGATACGGGTGATATCATCCTGATTGTTGATAAACAGCTGCGGCCGCTCGTCGGTCAGGTTGTCGGCAAACAGCGTCAAACGCCAGTTATCGCTTTCAACGGTGACTGAGGCATTCGCCATGGCATAGCTGTCTTGCTGTTGCCGCTCTGCCGCAACAATCGAGCTGTAGGATTTACCGGCGTATTGAACCCCGACTTGCCAATTGGCCATGTAACGGCCAATTTCAAAGTCGTAACGGGCGCGAATATTGGCCTGCACTTTTGGCGACATCGGCAACTCGCTACCAATAGGCGCCATTTCAATCACTTGAGCATTAAGCGCGGTCAACTCGGTATCATTGTATGAAACCGAACCATACCAGGTGAAATGATCGCCAGCGATCCAAGAGCCATCAAGCTCAAGCCCCAAGATCTCAGCATCGGCGGCATTTTCAATAAAGGTCAAAATCGACACGTTTTGCGGATCAAAGCGTGATACCTGCATATTGTCCCATTGGATAAAATACAGATTACCGTTAAACCGCAACGAGTGATCCAACATCATCGATTTCCAACCCAACTCATAGTTGGTCACATCATCTGTATCGTAAGTAACAGATACGGTTGGGTAATCAGGGTTTATTGAAGGGGCGCCGCCACCACGATTGAAGCCACCGGGTCTAAACCCTTCTGACAAAGTACCATAAAGCAATAGGTCATCGCTCGCCTGATAGCTCAAGTTAAATTTGCTGATGATATCATCGGCTTTGAGCGGTTCGTCGCTATGGCCACCAGTCACATCATAATCACGTCCAGAATCGCCATCAACACCTTGCTCGGCAAAGTTCGATGAGCCGTAAAAATCCGATTCCATGTCGTAATAGCGTAAACCCAAAGTCGCTGTGAGCTGCTTGCTCAAGTCATAAGACAACTCGCCAAAAAACGCCAATTGTTGCTCGGTGCGGGTAATGTCATTGAAAAATGCAACACCTGGCACTCGTGGGTTATCGTTGATGTTTTGAGCCGTAGACACAGGTGCATTTGGCACAAAACCCAACGCAGGCGTTGCCATATAATAGTAGTCGTCCTGAGTTTCGATTTTAACATCATCGTAGAACACCCCACCTATCACTCGCCAGCTGTCGGACAACTCAGTCGATACCCTAAATTCTTGAGTAAAACGGCTATGTTCTTGCTTACCTTTAAAGCCTTTGTCGGCGTTAAGGCAGTGACGCACTTCTTCATAGGTACAGGTATACCAAGCGATATACCCACCAGAGTTGTTATAGCCGGTATAGTCGATTGACTGATTGACTTCACGGTCTAAAAACGCACCGGTATAGACAATATCCAACGCATTTAAACGACCTTCTAGGGTCCAAGCAGTTTGACTGAATTCATCTTTGAGTTCATCAGGGAAAAAGCGCGATACTTCCAGATCGCCAACCTCAGGGTCGTAGTCGAATACGCCATCGGCGCCTAACTCTTGTTGGCTATGTTGCAACAGCAAATTCCAATCATCATTGATCAAATATTTGGCCCCTAAACGGAAGCCTTTGTAATAGCTGTCGTTGAAATCTTCTTCTACCAGCGCCGCATTATTGGTTGTGTCGTAAATCGCATCAGGCCCGAGGTCGGCGTTTGATTCGGGGTTAATCGCCGGATCTAAGGTAAACTCGCCATATACATTGTCAATATAACCGCCACGATGCACATTATAAAAGGTCATTCTTACCGCTAAAGCATCGCTTAACGGCACATTGACGAAACCTTCAACCGACTGGCTCATTTCACCATTTTTGGTGTTCGAGGCCGTCGCACTGACACGAGCAGCAACACCATCGAGTTTAGGTTTTTGTGTAATATAACGAATAGTACCAGCCTGTGAGCTGGCGCCAAACAATGTGCCTTGTGGCCCCGGCAACACCTCAATACGCTCTAAATCGGTTGCATAAACATCAAGATTTCGACCCGGCGCAGTGACGGGCTGCTCATCAACATACAAAGCAACGTTCGGCATGGTACCTTGCGCGCCCGACAGCATCACCGCGATAGGCTGGATCGCCATGCCGCGAATAAAGACATCAGACTGCCCGGGGCCTCGACCACCGAGCGTAACATTGGGCATGTAGCGGGCGAAATCATCAAAGTTACCAATGTTCTGATCAACAAGGTTTTGCGCCGACATGGCCTGCACGGCCACCGGCGTTTCTTGAATGTTCTGGCTACGTTTAGTGGCAGTAACAGCAATCGTTTCAACCTGTTTTTCCTTAGGTTTTTCAGGGCTTTGCTGCGCTATAGCATAAGGCGCGACAGTGGCACTCAGTGCACATATGACCGCTTTATACAATGGACTAAGTTTAGTCATGTTCTCTCCAGTAAATAATATGTTATGAGCGTTATGACTCGCTGACCGGCTCAACAACCGGATAGTCCTGATTGAGGGTTTTATAAAGTGCAACGCACATCAATAAGAGCACTATCATAAATGGCAGGCCGGTCACAATTGCGGCAGTTTGCAATGCCGCGAGGCCACCGCCGATGAGCAGCACCGCCGCAACGGTTCCCTCCAGCAGTGCCCAAAAAATACGTTGTTCTTTTGGCGGATGCAGTGCCCCGCCCGAGGCTAGGTAGTCAATCACCAAAGAGCCGGAATCCGACGAGGTGACAAAAAATATCACCACCATAAACATCGCCAGCACCGACACCCAAAACCCGACATGATATTGTTGCAACAGCACAAACAACGACGTCGCAACATTGTTGTTGACCGCTTCGCTGATGCCGCCTGCGCCAAACAGTTCATGATAAATCGCCGCGCCACCAAAAATATTGATCCACAAACAGGTCATCAACGTCGGCACCAAGAGCACCCCAAGCACAAATTCACGAATGGTTCTGCCTTTGGAAATACGGGCAATAAACAGGCCGACAAACGGCGACCAAGCTATCCACCAAGCCCAATAGAAAATGGTCCAGTTACTTTGCCAAGTATCATTGGCCTTATAGCTATTGTTCCAGCTGGCCAAAGACACCAAATTACTGACATAATTACCGAAGTGTTCCACAAAAGACTTGAGCAAAAACAACGTCGGACCTGCGAACAAAATAAACAGCATCAGTAGCAACGCGCCAATCAGGTTAAGCTGAGATAAGCGTTTAACCCCTTTATCCAAGCCCGACACCACAGAAAAAGTCGCCAACAAGGTAATAAAACCGATGATCACGACCTTAGCGTTATTGGTTTGTGCCACGCCAAAGACATAGTTCAGTCCGGCGCTGACCTGACTGGCGCCAAACCCGAGGGAAGTCGCCACCCCAAACAAAGTGGCCACAACGGCGGTAATATCAATCAACTTGCCGGGCCAACGGTTGACCCACTTCTCTCCCAACAAGGGATAGAAAGCCGAACTGATGGTCAGCGGCCGATCTTTATTAAAGGTTTTATAGGCAACCGTTAACCCAACCACCGCATAAATGGCCCAAGCATTAAAACCCCAATGCAAAAAGGTAAATTCAAACGCATGAACCGCTGCTTGCGGGGTATTCCCCTGACCTATCGGGGGCGCGCCAAAATGATAAATCGGCTCAGCTACGCTCCAAAACATCAAGCCTATCCCCATACCGGCAGAAAACAGCATGGCAAACCAAGACATGAGTGAATATTCGGCATCACAATCTTCGCCGCCGATACGAACCTGACCAAAACGCCCCATGGCCAAGAACAGGACAAAGAACAAGAAAAACTGAACCGAGAGGTTAAACAACCAACCGAAATGCGTCGTAATATCAAGCTTAACCTGATTAAAGACCACCTCTGCGGCATGAATATTTGTTAGAGTTAAAACGATAAAAATAACAATTAGAAAGACCGAACCAAAAAACACCGGCTTATCCAACTGCCATTTTTTGCTTGGCTTAATGCCCTTTTCACGACCAGAAGACATATAAATACTCAAATAAGACCTAGGGGTAAGTATGTTACAGATCTAACTATTAGTATTCAAAGTTAATTATGGCTATTTTGACCAAGACAGGTCTTTAAAATGTAGATCTCTGTGTTGTTAAACACACAATATCGATTGAAACAACTGAGAAACAGGCAGCCGGAGGCTCGCAACGAGCAGTGGGAATGCGTCAGCGCATAGCGCGCTGACATTTTTCAATGCTTTAGTCGATAGCGACAGGCTCAGTGTGCAAGACAAAGGGTTTGGCTTGCTCTTGCTGTTGCACCATACGAGCAATAAACCAGATAAACGGTTCGGTTTGACCGTTTAGCTGACAACTGCCATCACAAATACTCTCCAGCAATGCTTTGACCTCTGAGCAACATAAGGCGTTTGCCGCATGATTATTGTTTAAGGTCAAACGACACTGTGCTAGGCCAATATTGTCATTATCGTCTAGGCTGACTCGTCCTTGCTTGATGACAATGCTCACCATTTGCAGCTGTCCACCAAGCTCAATGTTGATGGCCAGCTCTGGCACTGATATTTCACTGACATCGATTGTTCGTTGTAGGTAGTCGGCAAAAACCCCAGCCCAACGTCGAACATCATTAACACAATAGTCCAGTGTATTTGTCTCTTTTGGCTTTTGCACGCACCGGTTATCGACTTCTTTTTCTGCGGCAATGAGTGCCGCAAGCGTCAAATCGACATCGGCCTTGGTGTGGGCCGCAGAGCAGATAAAACGAAGCCTACCGCGACCGACCTCAACTATCGGGTAGGTTACCGCCGAGGTTTGCACGCCTTTTTGATAGAGGCTTTGTACAATGGCATAGAGCTTATCCTTGTCGGCAAAATGTGGTGTGACGATAGGGCCATCACCACAGCCAAGGTCAAAACCCGCCGCGGAGAATTGTGCGCGCATATAGCGTGCAGTTTCCCACAGCCTCTGACGCAGGCTGTCATCTTCACGTATTTTCTCTAACGCGCCAAGTGCCGCTGCAATATCGGCGGGGCTGACAGACGCTTGAAAAATATAAGCTCTTGAGGCCGACTTCAGTAAGTCAATATGCTGCTGACTGGCGGCAATCACTCCACCTAGGCTGCCCATTGACTTACTTAAGGTCGTCATAATGAAGTCAACTTCCTCACTGACCCCTTGCGCCTGACAGATACCAGCGCCACGTTCACCGTAAAAGCCGAATGAATGCGCTTCATCGACCAATACCAAAGCGCCGTGTTTTTTCGCCATACGCACGATTTCAGCAACAGGCGCAGCGCCTTCCCCCATGCTGTAAACCCCTTCGATGACCACCAATACCGTGCTATAAGGCGAACTTTCGGCATCAAGCACCGTTTCAAGATCTGCCGCATCATTGTGTTTAAAGGTTCTCACGGTCGCACCACATAGTCTTGCGCCATCTACAATGGAGGCGTGGCACAGTTGGTCGATAATCACCACGTCATTTTCGCCCAACAGCCCGGCAACAGCACCGACGTTGGCGGTATACCCGGTAGGAAATAGACAAGCGGCCGGTTTACCCACCAGCTCGGCAAAATTGCGCTCGAACTTCAAATGCAGATCGGTAAGCCCAGAGGCCGCAGCAGAAGTGCCCATGCCGGTGCCAAATTGTTGTAGCGCCTGCTGAGCTTTGGCGATGATTTGTGGATCACGATTAAGACCGAGGTAAAGGTTGGTGGTCCAAATGATGGCATTGCGCTCCTCGTCATTATAGGCATCGGCCACCTTACCTTTGGTCGCGCTGCCTGTTCTGAGCACTTTACTGTATGGATTACGCCGTTTGTCGTTGACTTGGGCGATCAACTGTTCGACTAGAATCCCTTTATCTGAGGCCGACCATGTTGCAGCTTTTGCCGCTTGAAATGTCGGGTGACTCAACTGAAGTTGATGTTGCAATTTTGCGAGGCTATCTGGGGCAGCTCCCGTGCTGTGATCATCACTGGTTTGTGCTAGGTTAGTGCCTAAATAGCGTGAAATATTCGTTGCCAGTGACACCACTGTCGAATGTTCACTGACACAGTCAAAAGGCAATTTACAATGAAGCATAGTGTCTAAGCGGCGCTTAAGTTCGACAAGGGTCAAGGAGTCCAAGCCTAGGCTGTCAAATGAGGCATTCGCTGAGATCTGTTCAGCGCTACCATGTGCAACAATCCCCGCCAATGCCTGTTTGATCTGCGATACCAAAACCTTGTCTTTACTCGACTCGTTGATACCGGCGCTCGGCACATCGGCAATGGTGCAGTCTTGGGATTGGCTATCAATGGTGCTCAACTGCTGCCGGTCGAGTTTACCGTTGGGCAAATATGGCAATGAAGCGACCTGTTTAAGGATATGCGGCACCATATAAGGTGGTAGGCGCTCAGCAAGATAAGATTTCACTTGCGACAAACCCAAACTGGCTTGTTCGCACACCATATAGACTGCCAGCAACTTTTGCCCCATGCCACCTTCAATCGCCACAGCCCCGACGGCATTGACTCCGGGCATTCGCTCAAGCGTCGATTCAATTTCCTCAAGCTCAATACGAAAACCTCGGATTTTGACCTGCTGATCGACCCGCCCCAAAAATGCAATTTCGCCTTCTGCCGTCCACTGACACAGATCACCGGTGCGATAAAGTCGCTCAGGACCAATCTCGCTATCTATGGTTGCTGTGACGAAACGCTGGGCAGTCAATACCGCATCATTGAGGTAACCGAGCGCCAACTTGTCGCCACTTAAATAAAGCTCTGCGGCAACGGCCACATCGACAGGGCGCATTTCTTTATCAAGAATATAAGCACGTGAGTTGGTCACCGGCCTGCCAATGGTCACGGCGGCGTCGCTTTTGCCGATCTCTTTGACCGTTGAAAACACCGTATCTTCGGTCGGACCATAGACATTGACGATTCTGAGATCTTGCTTTTGCTGGCGCAAGGCCTCTATCAGTACAGGCTTTAGCACTTCGCCGCCAAAAACAGCCAGTCGTAAAGAAGCAGGTAGCTTATTGCTGCCAAGCAACGCCTGCATTGCCGAAGGCACCGTGATGCAAGTGCGTACTTGTTCAAATGCCGGTAATTGCGGTAGCGCCAAAATGTTTTGCGCCAAAATGACCTTACCACCGATACTGAGCGTCGCTAAAATTTCCATAACCGAGGGATCAAAACATATCGAGGTTGCGGCAAGTACCCCTTGCCTGTCTTCTTCATCCAACAGTTCATCACAGGCTTTGGACAGCGCCAGCAGACTCTGATGGCTTAGTGCGACGCCTTTGGGCGTCCCTTCTGTGCCGGAAGTATAGATAACATAGGCAAGTGCATCCGGCCCATGCGGTCTTTGTGCTTCAAACGCCGCGAAAGAGCAGTGATTTAAGTCAATTCGAGTGCCGAGATTTTCACACAAGGCATGACCATCGATATCTTCGACTATGGCAGCCGCTGCTTTTGAATGTTTGAGAATATAATCGACTCGCGCTTTGGGGTAGGCAACATCTACCGGCACATAAGCACAACCGGCTCTTAAAATCCCCAGCAATGCCGCACACAATGACCAATGGCGCTTTAGGCATACCGCGACCAAAGCGCCGGTCTCCACTTCATGTTGTACCAACATCGCCGCAATATCGTTGGCTCGTTGGTTCAATTGTCCATAGCTTATCGTTTGCTGCCCATCGATGATGGCTATTCTCTCGGGATGCTTGGCCCCAATTCCGGCGATCAGTTGTTCAATCGATTGTACATTTTTAGCACCGCAGTATGACTGCTTGCTAGACTCAGAAGTGAATTCCATGGTGATCCTTATTTTCAGTTGTTAGATAACATACGGGCGCTGTACGCCACTTTTTGTTTTGTTTGACGCCAATTTCATCTTGCACGACGGCACATGGCTTGGACTGGCAACTTCATTTGAAGTGAACGAGTGCGACTTAGGGGGGCATATCAGATGAGCCTTATAAATGTAAGCGCTTTCAGTGCTAATGGTTTTATGAACCATCAAATTGGAAGCGCTTACAACTGGTTATACGACGCTCGCGCAACGAGCGCCCATAACAGAAGGTGACCTCAAACCCAAATATAAACCCACGACCTATTGCAAAACCGGACAGCAGTCTGTGCAAAGGGAAAATTTGGCATGCGGAATTATGTCGTTTTGGAAACAATAAACAAGCGTTTGGCCGAAAAGTTCGGCAAAATGTCTATTTTGTCATAAAAAGAAAAAGCGTTTTACAAATGGCAGTGTCTAAAATACACTCAAAAAAGGTGTCAATTTAGACACATCTAATACCAATGAGCGATTTTGCCGCTATGCCAATAACAATCATTCGATGGACAATTTGCAGCTTGCTCTTGACCTTTGCACTGTCCAGTGCATCGGTGTTTGCCTGCTCGCCGCAAGAAAAGCGTCTGGCGGCCTACGCCCCCGAGGCGCTGATCTCCATCGTCGCTGATATGAAGGTAAAAGCGGCTGACGCCGCTCAAACCACGCCATTGAGTCAACAGCTTCACACCAGCGATCAGCAAAAAGACGACGAGCACCTCAACTGTAAGTGCTGCGACAACTGTCATTGTGCCGTCTGTTTGGGATGTTTTGGCGGCTGTTCTTCAATGCCGCTGGCTATCTTATCGATGGTTGCAGTCTCCTACTCAAAATCCAACGAGCAATTTGTTGCGCAAAAGTTTCATTACAGTTCACCACCCCCTAGCCCTCCATTTCACCCACCAAAGTCAGCTTAATGCTCGGCGCACTTTGTCGCGTTTTAGCGCGATAGCGAACACAATTTGTCTGCTTTAATGATGCAATTCATCGTTCAATTGCGGTCACGCGTCCCCTTTGCCAAAGGAAAACGCAACCCATTGTTTTATAAGGATTTATTTTAAATTTTATGTTGCTTTTTCGGCAAAGTGGCCTCTATAGTTTTAAACGTTGAGGGAACAAGCCATAACGTTGAGCAAAGTCAAGTCAAAAAGGAACATTGTGGCCTGAGGTATAAGGCCGTTGCTCAGCTTCGGTACTTGCGTACAACGCAATTGCCGTTGATTAACAACAACAAATACCAAAAAGGTAGTGAAAATGAAAAATACCATCAAAAATCTAAAACGATCACTTCTTGTCGCCGCAGTCACTTCGGCAGTCGCCGCACCTTTGACGGCCTTGGCTGATCATTCCTGGGGCAGCTATCATTGGGCCCGCAACACCAGCTCGTTCACCTTGAAAGTTGTCGATAGCGTTTCTGCCGAATGGCAAAATGAAATGGATGACTCTTTGGCCAAGTGGGGACAGTCAAACTACATTGACTTTGCCGTCGTCGCCGCAGATGACTCTAGCCGCACTCGCAAACGTTGCGCTGCGGTTACCGGCCAAATGCGCGTGTGTAATGCCGACTATGGCCGTAACGGCTGGGCCGGTCTTGCCAGCATCGGGTTGGATTCAAACGGCCATATCGACCAAGGCACTGCCAAAATGAATGACAGCTACGGACCTTACTCGCCAGAGTTCAAAAACCACGTCATGTGCCAAGAGATTGGTCACGTCTTCGGTCTAGGCCATACCAGTGAAGATGGTTCAAGCCAAAAAACCTGTATGGACTACTCAAACGACGTCAACAGCCAATGGCCAAACTCTCACGACTATCAGCAACTGGCGACCATCTACGGTCACTTGGACAACTACAACAGCTATGACGACGCTTCAGGCGGCTCTAGCCCATGTAAAGGTAAAAACTGCGTCAGCGGCATTCCTCCGATGGGTGTGCGTGTCAGAAAAAGCGGCAAATATGAAATGTGGGTAGCCGGTCGCCCAGATGGCGGCATGTGGATCCACCACGTCTATTTGGTTGATGGTCATCAGGACGATCACGAAGGCCATTAAGACAACACAGCCCTAGGAACCATTTGGCGCCTAGGGCTTTTGACTTAGCTGGGCAGGGATAGCCCTTCAATCAATGAACCGGCTTTGTGAATGAATGTCAGCGACATCTTTTGGCGCTAGGGGGCCAACTGGCCCATTTATTCGCCGAACAACCGCTGCAGTACGACCTCTCTAGCAGGCACTTTGATTTGCAGTGCCGTGTCAATCTCGGCCTGACTCAATATTCTGGCATGATGTGATGAAACATATTGCTCGACCTCTAAACCAAGCTCTCTGACTTTAGCGGTCAATACAGCCAACCTTTGATAGGTGTCGATATCAGGCCAGCTACTGGGAGAATGAAAGGCTCTAACGTAACTACTACCGAACATATCCTCGGTAAACAACAGTTTTTGCTGTGGTAAATAAACCACCCAGTTGTGATTGGTATGACTATGCGGAATGTCTATCAACATCACCTTACCGGCAACCAACTCGCCATCTTGGCTAATGGGAAGCAAGCGCTCGCGAGCTATCGGCGCAGGCAAATACTGATCTAAAGCGGCAATGTGCGCCGGATGAATAACCAACTTAGCCCCTTCGTTCAATACATCTTCAAGCCCCATCATATGGTCAAAATGATGATGGCTAACAATGTGTTTTGCTACCGGCTTCGTGCTACCGGTTTTTTCTCTGAGTAACTCAAGCGCCCTTTTCCAGCTTTTTTGCTCGGCATTCATTTGCCAAGCGCCGATAGAAATAAACGAGTCACCAGCATCGACAAACAAGGTGTAACCCCAGTCTTCACCAATAAAATAAACGCCATTGCCCAAAGGTTTGAAGATCATTTTAGCCACATCTAAAAATTGCGCTGCTGGCTTTGGCGTATAACCGCCGGGCAGGACAAATTGACTGTCTAAGACCTGATCTACCCGTAACGTTCTTGAATTCGTGTGATAGGTAGGCTGCTGCGGCGTACTGACCAACAGTTGTTTCGCCCAAGTGATGCCTTGGGTTTGTTGATGATCTAAAAAGTCGTAGCTGTGTGGCTTGGCGTTTTGCGTGCGCACGATTCGGCTAACATAACCGCTATTTTGGTTGATAAAAATCGTATACTCACCGGCAGCGTCGCGATTGACCACCAACACATCATGAGGTACGCCTTCAATCACCGCCGTATCTATCCATTTGGCGGATCCGGGATTGGCACCAAGCTGTTTGACCACCAAGGTATCGACCAGCAACAAACCGGTGTCGGCGGTATCAAAGTTGATCTTTTTAGACGATTGATATTGCATTAACGCATGGTCGATTGAATAACCTTGATTGTCGGCAAAAAGCCGATGGGTGACGGTGGGCACATTGCTGCCATGATTACCCACCAAGGTCGTCGTCGCGCGCTTAAATACTTTACGCCGGTTGGCAAAATCGATGCTCAGCGCTATCTTTTCACTGGTCATATGCATGGTAAACGGCCCTTGTGTCGAGTGACCACTTTGCGATTGAAAATAATGGCTGACTTCATCATCTAACTGCACACTCTTAAGCTGCCTTAACTTATCGCCACCATACGCCCTAAGAGCCTTATCGATGATTGGATTTTCCTTATCGCCAGCATGGGAAATACCACTTCCCATCAGCAACGCCAGTGCCACCAGTGGTGCAAACATTCTCATTTTGTTGTTTTTGTACATGTGATTAACCTGAAAAGCATGTCATTGAATACGCCCAAATCAGCGCCGGGCAAAGCGGACGCCGACAGCATAGAAAATCAGCACAGCGATTTTCTAAGCCGCCGCTAATAGAACACAAATCGGGGTACATTTCAAGATAGCGCTATTGTCTTAGGTGATGGACCATTACTTAAATCGCTTCAGCGAAGCTCGGGCGAGCAACCTAGTATCAAGCGCTCCGCCCATTCAACGAAGCGCTTGGAAACACTATTGCTGTGGCCCCATATTCTGATACCAAAAGACGCCGCCTTGATCCCAAGTAATGAGATCGTCGTCACCATCACCGTCAATATCAAACATAAAGCGTTCTTGCTCATTGGATGCTTCCATTATCCTGTGCATCGGCAGTTGCATATGGGTGACAAACTGAGCTAGCGCAGGCTCATAGCGATAGACCATCAGCTTTCTGTCTTGTCGCGTATCGATATAGTATTTAGGCCCGCCGCTAACTAGGGTTGCCGCAAATTCCAAATGCTTATCCAAGTGCTGTTCTCTAAAGCCGCCATTGTCGTCAAAATTAAACAGATAAGTCGAAAGCGGTGTGGTCTGTAGATTGATAAACAGCGATTGACGGCCATCTTGATTGACATCCCAAAAGTTTAGCGCCCTAAGACCATAGTTATCGGCATCCAAAAATACCGTCCATTCACTGGTTTCGCTCATACTATCGACTTTACGATAATTGAGATAGCCACAACCGTAATAACTGCCCTGACAACCACCAAAAGAACGATTAAACCAAATAACGTCTTTGAACTGGTCGTTCGTGACATCACCATAAAAATGCCTATCGGTATAAGCCTCTACCATGCTGTAGCCAAACGCAGGCAAAGTGGTGTACTGCTGCGTAGCGGCATCAAAACCATAGAGTTTGTAGTAGCCTTCATAGTTATTGCCTAACAAGGCAATACCCAGCTCAGGCCAGCCATCCTTGTCGATATCACTCACATTCATTAGATATGGCGTCCTAAGAAATGGCGCGCCGGGATAAGGAATTAAGTCATCGGCAGTGAAAGTTAGCAACGATTGGGCAGGAAGAAAGCCAGGCCCAGAACCAAGACTGAGGCGCACATCATATGTCTCAGTGACTTCATCTTCAACAACATACACAAAATCATCGATACCATCTTTGTTGGTATCCAACATATAAGGCGTACCAAGCACATTGCTCAACGAAAACTCAGTCCAAACCTCCAGTTGCCCCTGTGACATTTGCTTGAGTTCAAGGTTTTGCTGATTGGACTCGTCAACGTGCTTGATGAGCAGTTTATTGCCTTTAACTGATACCGACACAATCTTGCGGCCCCCTACTGTGGATAAAGATAGCGCTTTATCCGCTTCTGTCGCATCGACTTTGGATACAACTAATCCGCTATTACTGCATATCAGGCGTTGTTGTTTGGCTTCTTCATACCAAGAGAACCGACACTTTTGCTCACTAAAACGATGCTTTGTAAATTGCAGCGACTGAGGCGATTTGGCCAGCCAAATGGATTCAACAAAATTGCCATAGGAGCTCGTGATGATGTCTGTCATCCCATCATCATTGGCATCTAGCAGTGTAACTGACGAGGTAAGAAACGACAGCGCCTGTGGTAAAGCAGCAATCTCGAAACCAGCACTTTGACTATTGTATGTCACTTCAAAATGTTCAATTCTACGCTCTATATCATCGACTTTGGTCCATTGGGTGACGATGAGCCGATTGTCGTAACATAGCGCGGAAATGCCATCGGCTTTGGTATCAAAAATACTGGTCACTGACTGGAAATTGTCATCCGCAAACGATACCAAGATCTCCGTCTTTCTGTCATTAGGGCTAAAGTAACCATAAGGATTGTATCTTGGTGTATAAAGCTCATTGACACCGTCATGGTTGAGATCGCAACTGTTTAAACTGTTGACGACAAATTGCAAATGACCCCCTTCAAACTCATCGCGCCTGACAAATGCACCATTAACATAGCTAAAAGACGTTAAGCGATAGTCTTTTGAACTAAAGGTTTGAGAGAAGTACAAAGTCAGCTCATCATTTATCGGGTTAATCACAGATTTGAACGAAAAAAGCTTGTCATCGGCCGTGCCAATCTGGCCAGCGGTGATGAATCCCTGTTGCGTATTTAACGCAAACTCCAACACTAGGCTCGATTTTGTACGATAAACAAGATCCTGCAACCCATCTCGGTCAATATCCAGCAAATAAAAATACCCTTTAAACTGCTCATCATCGACTAAAAATGGTCGCGGGGTCCTTTCAAGCTCGGCGCCCGCAAGATTTTTGTGCCACTGCCACAAATCGCCACCTGAACTAACACCAAGCAGGTCGGTGAAGCCATCACGATCGACATCAAGTGCAAAGCTACTTCTGTAGGCATAATCTTTATCGGCTTGTTGTAAGGTTTCTCGCGCCGCGAATTGGCTTTGTAGCGCCTTGATCACAATCTCGATGGTGGTTTTGGCCTCTTTGCCATCCTCACTGGCTAAGGTAAGTTCAAACTGATAGGTTTCACTGCCAGAGATCACCGCCGGTACTTCGATAATGGCTTGGCGATTTTCCACCATGGTGACCTTTAGCGTTTCGCTACCGGTTATCTGCTCTAACTTAGCGCTAGCAGCGACAACACTGCTAAAACCAGATACCTCAGGGCTAACCAAATCCCAATGAATCGTTGTTGCGCCACCGCTGAGTGCATCGACCTGTTCTTGCGTATCGACAAAATTCTGATTGTCACTGTCGTTGCTGACAAACACATCAACACTCTGGCTGGCTGTTGCCCCTTCGTTATCCGTGGCGATCACACTAAAGCTGAGCTTTTCTTTGATCCCCGCTGGCGCAGTAAAACGCACTTCTGCGCCAGCTGCGTTACTTAACTCAACGTTCGTACCGCCAGTTTGCAGCCATTGATATTGGGCAATTGAACCATCGCTGTCAGTCGCGACAGCAGCTATTTGCACGGTATCACCTGCGACGCTGAACTGGCGGGTAAAGGCGTCAACAACCGGATCGGTATTGACCGGATTGACCACCACTTGAACTTGGTCAGTGGCAACTGCCCCATCGCTATCGGTGACAGTCAGTGCGAAAATCAGGGTTTGCGCTTGCTCTGAAATAAGAACCGACGGCGCAGTGAACTGTGTGGACAATTGCTCTGTGGTGCTTAACGTAACCGACGGGCCAGACAATTGCTGCCATTGATAAGTGAGGTTATCGATACCGAGATCATCAATGGCAGCAGCCGTTAACGTCACCAACACTTGCTCATCAACGGTTTGATCATTGCCCGCCAAAGCAATAGGCGGGCTGTTTTTACGCAGCATTGATAGCGAGGTGCTGGCAGATTGAGTCGCCCCTTCGTTATCGGTGACGGTCAGCTTAAAGCTGGCCTGCTCATCAGCGCCTACTTCTGGCACGATAAAGCTGGCATTGGCTTGATTGGCACCGATTAAAGTCACCGCAGAGCCATTTGTTTGTGTCCACTGATATGACGTAATTGTCCCATCGCTATCTTGACTGCTTGAGGTCAACTCAATGGTAGAACCGGCGATGGCAGAGCCTGAGTTGTCCACTGTCACCGTTGGTAAAACATTGACCGGGTTTACGGTTACATCGGTCGATTGGCTGGCGGTTATGCCATGGCTATCGGTCACTGTGATTTCAAAGCTTAAGGTTTGCGCTCCTTCACTTTGTAAAACCACAGGCGCCTTGAAACTGGCATTGGCAGAGTCGGCGCCAGTAAGCGAGACGTTTGTGCCAGCGGTTTGACGCCACTGGTAGGCAGCAATGCCATAGTCATCGGTAGCGCTGACAGACAAATGCACCGCACTTTGTTCATCAACGGTTTGATTGTCCAGCGCAGCGACTTGTGGCGCGGTATTGGCAGGAAGCACTACAACCTCAGTGCTGGCGGTGCTCATTCCTAGCTCATTATCAGTAACATCGACGGCAAAGGTCAGCGTTGTCTTAGCTGCGACCATAGGTGCTATCATCATGGCCGTAGCACTGTCGGTTTGAGCGAGCTGAGCTGCGGGGCCACCAGTTTGTCGCCATTGATACTGGTTTATCGTGCCATCACTATCGTGCGCCGTAACGCTAAGCTCGGAGCTATACCCCGACTCTAACGCTGCGACACTACTCACTTGAACGCTGGGTAAGCTGTTGTTTGGCGTAACACTAAGGTTTAGTGTGCCAGTTGTAGCGGCATTATCGCTGTCGGTGACCACAACCTGAAAAGTCAATAATTGCTCACCTTCAGTGGCCAAAACCGTAGGGGTAGTAAAACTCACGTCTTTGCTATCGGCATTGCTCAGTTCAACAGCAGCGCCTTGGGTTTGTGTCCAGTGATAACTGGTAATGGCAAGGTCATCGCTGGCTGAGACAGACAAGGTTGTTGCGGTTTGCTCTGGTGCCGTTTGCGGTGTCAGCTCGGCGATTACCGGTGGTACATTCACCCCAACAATATTAAGGCTCAATTGTTGCTCCGCAGTGGCTTGCTTATCGTCGCTAACCTTGAGCTTGAATACCACAGGGCTATCGAGGCGAACGGCTGGCGTAACAAAGCGGGCATTGGCGGTATCGGCCGCAATTAAATCAATCTCTGGACCAGAGATTTGCTGCCACTGATAGGCAACGATTTCACCATCGCTATCTTGCGCATCGGCATTGAGCACAATTTCCTCGTCGGCATTGGCAGCACTAGGTGCAAAGAGCGTTAAAACCGGTAGATGGTTGTTAGGTTGTATCACAACCGAGAGATCAGCCGAACTTTGAGCCCCGTCGTCATCGCTAACGGTGAGCCTAAATGTGAGGGACTGTGCGGCTTGGTCAAAATGGACGACAGGTGTGGCAAAACGAGCAATCGCGGTATCGGCATCAAATAGCTCAACGGCAACACCGGCGGTTTGACTCCACTGATAGCTTAAAGAGCTGCTGGAGTCATCGCTGGCGCTAACCCGCAGACTAACCTCTTGCTGTCCATACTCGATAGTTTGATTGGCTTGCTCAACCGCTATTACCGGCGGTTGATTAGGCGTTGTCTCACCGCCGCCATTATCGCCATTGCCGGGCGCAGAAACACCGCCAGCGCTACCACCACTACCACCACTACCACCGCAAGCAACTAATGAAAGCCCCATTGAAAGCACAGCTACAGCCTTCAATACACTGATATTATTAGATCCCATGATACTCTTCCTGTTGTAACTAAACCCAATCGCTACTAAACATCGTGCTGTAACGCGCATTCTAGCAAGAGTTGTTACGATTTTTCTATTTTTATCCGCTGAATTTTTGCAGGTAGTGTCCTCGAACAAATATTTGAAAGGGCAACAACAAAGTGCTAGATTCTGCTGCGCGTGAATTGCACGCAATTTGTACTAAAGGAAATGTTACTTATGAAGGCTTGTCGAAAACACCTATTAAACTCGAGCGCAATTTCTCTCGCGCTACTATCCTCTTTTTCAATTTACGCCAATAGCTTGCCGGTTGCTAACCCCGACTCGGTGACAGTCAATGAAGACAGCTATATCTCTTTTGATCCGGTGCAAAACGACACCGATCCAGATGGCGATACGATATTCCTCCACAGTGTCGTAACACTGCCAAATCATGGCTATGGCGGTAAGCATGGTCCGTTGGTAAAATACCAACCCAACCCCAACTTTTGTGGCACTGACAGTTTGGAATACTATGTATCCGACGGCTCACCCAACCCAAGCAAAGGTTTAGTCAGTATCACGGTAAACTGCGTCAATGATAAGCCACAAGGCGCAGATGACAGCATGACCGTAACCGAAGACTCAATGGCGTCGATTGATCCGGTGCTCAACGATACCGATATCGATGGCGACACGCTGACATTGCACAGCGTCAAAACCCAGCCAAGCTTTGGCACAGCCGGTAAATATGGCAACGTCGTCAAATACTGGCCCAATCCAAACTTCTGTGGCAGCGACAGTTTTGAATACTACGTTACCGACGGTAACCCCAATCCAGGCAGCGCCCGCGTCTATGTTTCGGTAACCTGTGTCAACGACACACCACAGGCTTTTAACAATAACCTCAGTCTGGTTGAGGACAATATCGCGACGATTAATCCGATTATCGACGACACAGATGCCGATGGCGACTCGCTCTTTTTACAAGGCATTAAAACCTATCCAGTTTCTGGCACGGTAACATTCAACAGCAACACAATTGAATACCGCCCTAACCAGAACTTTTGTGGTAGCGATAGCTTGGAATATTATGTTTCCGACGGGCAAAGCGTGGCCAGCGCACGAATTGACGTGTCAGTACAATGCGTCAACGAATTGCCTGTCGCAGTAGATGACCATATTACGGTATATGAAGACAGCTACACCTTAGCCAACCTCACCGCCAATGATATTGATGTTGATGGTGATGCTTTGTACGTACACAGCATTAAAAGACAGGGATATCACGGCGTAGCCAAAAGAGAAGGCAACTTGGTTAGGTATCAACCAGATCACGACTTTTGTGGTACTGATAGTTTTGAATACTATACCAACGACTATACCTCAGGCTTAGATGACGCCTTAGTTACCGTAACGGTTACATGTATCAATGAGATCCCGGTAGCAGTAGACAATACTATCGATGTGATCAAAGGGAGCTTTGTATCGTTTAGTCCACTTATCAACGATTACGACACCGATATCGGCGAAACGCTGGAAATGATTGGTATTGAGCAACCTCCGACTAACGGCAACGCTACGTTGTCTGGTGACATTTTAACCTACACACCTAACCCTTTGTATTGTGGTAATGACAGCTTGGTCTACAGAATGAGTGACTCAAACGGCTACAATAACCTCGCAACAGTGACCTTTAACATAGACTGCACGGAGCCTGTGACCTTGTCTTGTCCATCAGGCACAGCTGATTGCTCGGCCAACCTGACAACGGCTATCAACGATGCCATTAATCTCAGCAGGCCATTACACATACCGGCCACAACCGTGCACTTACCCAACACCTTCACCTACGATTTAGCCGGCAACAGCCTTAGAATTGTCGGTGTATCAACAAATCATTCTGTATTTAACGCACGCAGCATCAACATTCAAAATGCAGGCACATTGGAAGTTAAAAACATTAAGATAGACGGCGACCTTTACAACAATCTCGATGCCAACGGCAACTGGGATTACGTCAATAAAGATAGCAACCTGTTATACGTATCTAACGCCCAGCGATTGGATATCGGCTACAGCATCTTTGTTAACGCTGGTTTGACAGGCGTGCTACTGAATAATGCTTCGGCGTTCGACTTTCACCACAACACCGTCAAGAACATGGGCCTGTCCCAAACCACACTAGAGACCGGTGCCTACGGCGACGTACGCCAAGGTACAGGGTTTGTTACCACCAACAGCCGAAACGGTTTTGTCTATGACAACACCATTGAAGACATTTTCCAAATTGGCCTGTTGATCGCTCAAAACCTTTCAGGTGCCAGCCAATGCGGTGACAGCAGCAATATTCTGGTGTTGAAAAATAGAGTCATTGGCGCATTAGATAATGGTATTCGCGTTGAGCGACAAGACAGCTGTGTCGATAGTGGCGTTTTGGTAAACCACGTAACAGTAAAAGACAACACAGTCATCAATACCGAAGACAGCGGCATTCGTTTGAACGGTTTAAACCTAAGTGCTGTTGGTAACCATATCTATGCAGACCCTAGCAGAACGTTTAAATTCTGTAACACGACAGCACGCAATGTAGCACAGTGCACAACTGAGTCTTTTGCCAACACCCGTGGTATCAAGTCTGATGGCTTGCAATCAACGGCCTTACTCGGCAATCAGATATTTACAGCCCCATATAAGCCTGATTACTTGGCGGATTATTCACTGCACAATAGCCTCGCGGGCTATTCCGTCATCGCCGGAAATAAAATTGAAGGCATGGTTCACGGTATCACCTTGCAAGCCTCTTTTGCCGACGTTGAGAACAACACAATAGTATGGAACACTGTAAAAAATATTGGCCACACCGGTATTCGAGTGATCCCGAATCCAGCCAGCCGTGAAAAAACGACATGGGGGGACGGAGGCGTACCTTATCCAAAAGCAGTCAACAACAACTATATCGGCCGTAATACCATAGAAGCGGCCGTGCTGGGTGTTGAAGTTTCAGGTCGCTTATCACTGCCAAAAGAACCAGGATACCCAGAGACAGGCGACACGCCAATATTTGCGTACAACAACACGGTACAGGACAATGTTATCAAACAAACCGATACCAACGACAACTCATACGCACCACTGGTTGTAAAAAGAGTCGATAATGTCGATTTGCTTGGTAACTGTGTAGAGAATGAGTCGGTTTCAGGTGTTGTTCAAGTGTATAAAGGACTCAACGTTGACATCAAAAACAACACCTTTTATAACCGCTACCGACAACCGGCTGAAACCATGCCTTGGAGCGGCGTATATTTGATGGACGTACCAGAGAACAATCAACAGTGCAGTGATGTTCTTGTCCAAAAGAATACGTTCTTCAACATCAGCAGTGAATTCTATTTTCATAATTCAGATACTAAAGTATCCTGCGTTGGCAGCGAAAACCCAGTGATACGACAAGCTCAAGTCGCTGGTTGCCCAACAGTAAGGGC
>JBFHGJ010000106.1:0-20160 GCA_041583135.1 Alteromonadaceae bacterium
TCATTTTACCGCCATTTGTCACTGACGCTATTTAACCTGTAGGCTGCGGATTTATCCGTGTGCAACTACATAAGTGCAATCCGTTCATGCGTAGCATGATTAGGATCACTTATTTAGAAGCGATTTCTCATATAGACCGGCAGCGTAATGGTGAAGGTGTTTTTGCTCTCTGGAAACTCAAAGAAGATGGTGATAAGCCCTTCTTCATCTGAGGTGTTGGTCGTGTTGATGGCGTTGACGATACTGAATTCGACGGTAGAGCCACCGAATTGATCGACACCTGTCGTATTGAAGTAACCAATAGAATTGGGCACGGTGAATGCTCTGCTGCCTGCGATTGAACCTGCACTGGTGGTGATCTGCACTTGTGTACCAGCCGGTAGAATTTGACCGAGACCTGCGGCGGTATCGGAGAAATCCAAACGAATGGGCAACGACAGACCTTCATCGACGATGATAAGGTCGCCGTTATTGACGACTGTGCCTGATTCACTTACGGTGACAAAGCCATCGGCAACCACATTGTTGGCGGTGTCGTTGGTCTTGAGTACATGACGACTGCCAATATGTTCGACATGGGCGTTGTTACCCGGTGACAAATCATCGGTCATCAAGGTATAACGGACATCGCTGCCAGACATTACCATGACCAAAGCTTTACGCACGTTTATCTTGGTATGATTGCTGTCGCCACACAAACTGTCGTGAGTACATTGTGGGCCGTTAAAAAGACCGTCAGCCGCATCGAAGCGGTTGTCATTGTCAAAGTCGATAAAGATTTCACCCGTGTCCTTTTGTCGATTTTCGTTATCGTCACGCCACGCTTCTGAGTGGTCGATAAAGCCGCTTTGTGCATAGCTCTCACGGTCAAATCCACTGTCGGTGCCTTGGTCTATGGCGCCTCCGTCGTCATTGTCAAACACGTTGTTACCATTGGTATCGAAAAAGGTTTCGTGACCGATGGCGGTGGCCAGTATGGTGATACGGTGATCGCCGACCCTAGGATTGGCGCCGGTCCAAGTGACTTTACAGTTGCCGTTGGTGGTATTGCAGCTTGGCTGAATTAGACCACCTTCGGTGGTGAAGTTGATGGTGGTGCCATCTGGTACCGGGTTGTTGAAGCTGTCGGCCATAAAGGCGGTGATCACCACCTCTTTACCACTGAAGCTGTTGGCCTCGGGATTAAACAGAGCCGTCGATAGGGTGATACTGTTTTGATCCGGTAAACCGGTGTTGACTGACAGCAAGTCCGATTGGGTCGAGATCTCCCGGTCCGGTTCGCCCTCTTTGATCACCCTTGTGGTCGCCGTAACCCTAACCGCAGCCGGAACATTCCCCGAGGTGACTTTGGTTGAAACCAATCCTTGCGAATTGGTTAAGGACTTGACGGGGCTGATGGTCAGGTCGCCAACATTACTGTCAAGTGCAAAGGTCACTTCCTGTTGTACCAATGGATTACCGAGCACCCCTTTGACCTGATAGGTTAACGTTGAGGTTTCTTGCTTGCCCTGACCACCGGTGCCTTGTAACACGATACTGGTGGGTTCGGCTGAGACAAATTCAATGGAGCCTACCGACTCAGGTGCCAAATCAATGGTGGCGCTGGCACTTAAGGTGACGCTATTGACGGTGATGCTGGCGACCAGTACATCATGGTTGCCGCTGACGGTGGCGCAACTTAAATCTTCGTAGGTTGAGCGGGCCTCACCGTTAATGGTGGTGACCTGGGTATCTAAGCTGGTTTGGCCGTTCGACTGACAGGCAGAGGAAAAAGTGACTAAGGTCGGGGAAGTGATACGCTCGTTGTCTTGATTGACGACGACAATGTTTAAGCCGACGGTACCACCGGCGCTCAGTGGAATATTGTCTTGTTCATTTCTGGCAATAGAAGCGCCGATTTTTCCTTCGACAAAGGTATTGGCGTCGGCGAAATAGCCGATTTTGGCTGATTCAACGACGGCATCTGGGGCGGTAATTTCATAGTTATAGCTGGTGGTATAGCTGGTGCCGCCGATGTTTACCTCTGCGGTGGCAATGGCGGCGCCGATATTGCTGGCCTCTCCGGTAATCGTTACTTCCGCGACACCCTGTGGGTCGGTAAGAGCTTTATCGCTGGCTAAAATACCGCGCTCTGCTGTGAAGCTGACAATGGTATCGACCAAAGGGATCCCTTGGGCATCTTTGATAGTGGCTTGCAGCTGGGCATTTTGCTCGGCTCTCAAGCGGTTTTTATACAGGTTGTCTTGAATCGCCAACAACTGCATTTGTGGCCCGGCACTTGGAGTGCCTGCATTTGAAATAAACTCATAGTTGCTGCTGGCTTGTACATTGTTGAAAGTGGCAACGGCGGCGGCGGCACCAAGTAAATCTGTGGTGCTGTCGGCCAATACCTGGGCCACACCTTGAGCATTGGTCAGGGCGGTGAATTGGCGCAATGTCCCCAGTGGTGCGTCAAAATTGATGATTTGATTGGGCACCGGCGCTTGACCATCCATTAATGCGGCGGAGAGACAGACGGTTGAACCGGCGGTGAAACTGACGTTTTGCGTGGTGCAATCTTCCAAGTAGGTTTTCAACGTCAACGATACGCTGGCCGTCGCGGCAACAAACTGATAATTGGCGCTGGCCGTTTGGTTCAACGCGCTGGCGTTCACCGTACCGGCATTTAAATCGTTGCTACTGGATTGAATGATGGTGATGGCGGTGCCGGTGTCGTCGGTGAGTGCTGAACCCGGGCTAAGTACGCCTAAATCGGCAGAGAAAGAGATGCGCTCATTGGCGAGCGGGATGCCTTGTCGTTTTAATGTTGCCTTGATACACAAGCTGCTGCCGACAATGGCTTCATTGGTGGCTTGCTGACACTGGTTGTCATAGCTAGCGATGGTCAACGTCGATGGTGTTTCACTGGTTTGTGCGGTTACTTCGACCAACCCATTGGCGCTTAAAGCGGTGCCATCAACCGTCCCTGTGACCGATAGATTGGCAACGCCTAGGTCAGTTATTGTCGTGACTAGATTGACGCTGGCGTAGCCGTCAGTGTCGGTCAAGGCACTGTCTTGCGACAAAGCGCCCAAGTCGGTGGTGAAATTGATAGCGACACTTGGTGCGGCGCGACCAAAATCGTTAAGTGCTCTGACCCTGACAACGACGGTTTCGGTCGCGCTAACGGTGGTGACGGCTTGGCCATCGGCATTTAAGGTATCGACGATGAGCTTGGCGCCGATAGTCGGGGTGGTGGTGACTTCGTTATCGCCTGAAGCGCCTGCGCCACAGCCGCTTAATATTATCAGGCTCAGTAACCATAAGGCGCAGTGCAGGCTTAGTCTCATGATTGTACAACTTCCTTGAGGTATTGAAACAGGTCTTTATAGGCCGGGGAGGGTTGGTCCGGATGCTGCTTTTGCTGTTGCTGGGTTTTTTTCACCAATTGTCTGAGCTTTTGTCGCTCAAGCGACGGATATTGCCCGGCCAGCTCATTGATTTTGGCATTGCCGTTTTCGCCCAGTAGTTCGGCTCTGAGCTTTTCTAGCTGCTGCAAGGCGCGTTCGGCGGATTTATTGATATTGGCTGCTTCAGCCATCGCTTGGCGGATGGCTTCTTCATCTCTTGAGCGCAGCAGCTTGCCGATAAATTGGAGCTGACGACGATAGCCTTCGGTTTTGCGGTTGGTTATCTTATCGGCAGTGGCCAGTGCCTGTAAAAACTCGTCATCTAGTGGCAGTTTGGCGCGCTGGTTCTTGGTCATGTTGACAATTTGTTCACCGAGATCTTTGAGCGCTTTGGCATCACGTTTTATCTCAGATTTACTGACATATATGATCTCAATGGGTTCTTCGTCTTCGTCGTATCTGGGCTTTCTTGCCATCAATGCTTACCTTGGATTGTCTGTTTGAATGCGGCAAAAGGCATTTTCACCTTTTGTCGGCCGATCAGGCTATTGCTCGATTTTACATTAAATTATTCGCATTATCAGCGAATTGACGCTGCTGGGGTTAAAAAATATGGTATCCTAAAGTCAATTCCCACTGTCAAGGTGACCCTTATTCCTATGTCTCACAACGAACTCAGCATTACTCAGGAAATTGATGAAATCAAAAATAAGGTGGCAGACGCCCTAGCGTTGGCCCAGCAATATGGCGCAACCAGTGCCGAGATCTCCATCAGTCGGACCCGAGGGTTGTCGGTGTGTTCACGTAACGAGGAGGTCGAAACCGTTGAGTTCAATCAAGACGGCGCTCTTGGGATTGCGGTATATCGCGGCCAGCAAAAAGGCTCGGCATCAACCTCTGATTTAAGCCTCGACGCCCTCAAACGGACCGTTAAGGCGGCTTGTGATATTGCACGTCATACTTCTGAGGATGAGTGCGCTGGCCTTGCCGACAAGGCGCTGCTTGAGTTTAACCCGCCAGATCTCGATTTATACCACCCCAAAGACATCGCCCCAGAGCAAGCCATTGAATTGACGCGTCAGGCCGAAGCCGCCGCTTTTGCGGTATCGGATAAAATCGTCAACTCAGATGGCGCTTCTTTCTCCGGCCACGAAGGTTTTCGAGTCTACGGCAACACCCATGGCCAGATTGTCGGCTATCCAAGCTCACGTTACAGTTTAAGTTGTGGTGTTATCGCCAAAGATAAAGACCAGATGCAACGTGATTTTGAATATACCATCAGTCGTATTTATGAGGATATGGACGCGGTGGCCGATGTCGGCCGCAAAAGTGCCGAGTCGGCCTTGTCAAAGTTACATTTTCACAAGATAGGCACCACCAGAGCGCCGGTGATCTTTAGGGCCGATGCTGCGGCCTCGCTATTTGGTCACTTGGTCTCTGCTATTGGCGGCGCCAGTTTGTATCGTCAGTCATCATTTTTACTCGATAGAGTCGATACCGCTATCATGCCTGAGCATGTCAATATTGTTGAGCGACCACATATTTTACGCGGATTGGCCAGTAGTTCATTTGACAGTGAAGGGGTTAAAACCATCGACCGGACTATCGTTGAAAACGGCGTATTGAAAACCTATTTGCTGGCAACCTATGCGGCGCGCAAGTTGGGGATGCAATCAACCGGTCATGCCGGTGGCATTCACAATTGGCAGATGCAGCCGACCATGGGCGATTTGGATGCGATGGTCAAGCAGATGGACCGTGGCTTTTTAATCACTGACCTAATGGGGCAGGGCGTCAACATCGTCAACGGTGATTATTCTCGCGGTGCGTCGGGTTTTTGGGTTGAAAATGGTCAGATCCAATATCCGATCAGTGAAGTCACCATCGCCGGTAACTTAGCAGATATCTATCAGAATATTGTGGGTTGTGGTAGCGATATCGACAAACGTGGCGGTGTGCATACCGGTTCAATCTTAATCGACAATATGCAAATCGCCGGTTCGTAACCTAAAGCCGTCGTATTTACCCGTAGCTTGAGCCTTTGGCATGAGCCTTTAGGCTCGGTTAAACGACAATCTAGCCAGCCCGTAGCTTGAGCCTTTAGGCTCGGTTAAACGACAATCTAGCCAGCCCGTAGCTTGAGCCTTTAGGCTCGACCGTTTTCGACTTCCATAGATAGGCCACTAATAACAATCTAGCCGGTAATATAGTGAAGGAAATAAGTCGCAGTGCCAAGAAAGGCGAAGATCCCGACAATATCGGTGACTGTGGTCAGTATCACGCTGCCGGCAAGCGCCGGATCGATGCTAAAGCGTTTGAGCATCAAAGGTATGAACACACCTGAAAGCCCTGCTGCGACCAAATTCATCATCATCGCAAAAGCAATAATGGCGCCTAACGGCAGGTTGTTTTTCCAAATCGCCACGACTCCAGCAATCAATATCGCCCATACCATGCCATTTAAAAAACCCACTGCCAATTCTTTACCCATCAACCAGCGGGCGTTGGACTGATTGATGTGACCGACGGCTATGCCGCGAATGACCAAGGTAAGGGTTTGGCTGCCGGCCACGCCGCCCATGCTGGGGACGATAGCACTTAAGACCGCCAAAACCGCGAGCTGGTCTAGGGTATCTTCAAACAGGTTCAATACGGCAGCGGCCATCAAGGCGGTGAACAGGTTGATACCAAGCCAAATGGAGCGCCGTTGTGCCGACTTCATTGCTGGGGCGAAGGTGTCTTCATCATCGTCAAGACCGGCCATACTCATCATCGAGTGCTCGGCATCTTCGCGAATGATATCGACCACATCGTCGATGGTTATACGACCGACCAATTGTCCTTCGTCGTCAACCACGGGGGCTGAGAGCCAGTTGTGGCGCTCGAACAGCTGCGCGGCCTCGGAGTCGCTCATATCGACGGTGATGACTTCGGCTTTTTCTTCGAGCAGATCTTTGATCAAGGTTCCCGGAGCGGACGTCACTAAAGTCGAGAGCATCACATCGCCGATGTATTTGTCTTCTTTATTAACCACAAACAAGGTATCGGTATTGTAGGGCAGCTCGCCTTTAAGACGTAAATAGCGTAGTACCACATCAACGCTGACATCGGGTCTTAAGGTGATGGTGTCGGTGCTCATGATGGCACCGGCAGTATCTTCTTCATGAGACAGTGCCCGTTCGGCTCGGGTTCTGTCTTGAATGTCCATCGCCTGCAATACCTCTTGATAGATGGTATCGGGCATTCCCCTTAAGACTTCGGCAAGGTCGTCGTCGTCCATCGAGCCTGTCGCCGAGGCGAGCTTATGGGCAGGCATCTGGCTGATGAGGCCGTTTCGGACTTCTTCTGAGAGTTCTTCGAGTATTTCACCGACATAGTCTGGGTCAACCAGCTGCCAGATGACCTTTCGGCCTTTGTGGGGGGTAGATTCAAGCAATAAGGCGATGTCGCATGGCGGCATTTGTTGCAACATGCTGCGCACTTGGACAAACATGCCGCGACTCAATGCGGCATTGAGCTCATCTAGCTGGCTTTTGGTGTTGTCCTGTTCCAGTGCTTCTGCCATCAATCCGATTCTAATCGCTACTTATTTACTGGGATTGTGCCAAGTGTATATGGAACTGGCGTAACAATACAGTAGGGGCTGTTAATTTTGTTCGTCAAACTTTTGGTTTATCAAGGTTTCTATCGCTTCTAAGGCCAATTGCGCATCTTTACCTTCGGTATGGACGGTGATGAATTTTCCCATCGAACTTTCAAGCATCAACAACGCCATGACGCTATCGGCAGAGGCTTGTTTGCCGTCACTTGAAATGGTGATACTGGATTCAAAACGATTGGCCAATTGCACCAGCTTTGTCGCCGCTCGGGCATGTAGACCGAGCTTGTTTTGGATCAGCAACTGCTTGGAAAATGCCGACATTGATTGCGCTCCTAGTGGGCTGCGATATCGCGGTGACGCACCTGTACTTTGGGATAGGTCTTTTGGTATGTTTCAGCTAGGGTTTCTGCGATGTATACCGAGCGATGTTGGCCGCCAGTACAACCGATGGCAACGGTGAGATAGCTGCGGTTGTTGCGTTCAATGTGTGGTAACCAAGTCGCCAAGAAGTTATTGATCTGCCAAGTAAATTTGGCCACTATCGGGTGTGATCCTAGGTAGTCTCTCACGGCTTGGTCTTGACCTGTCAGCAATTTCAACTCCGGCTCCCAATGGGGATTGGGCAAAAACCGCACATCAAAGACATAATCGGCATCTTTGGGAATACCGCGTTTAAAGCCAAAAGATTCAAACACCAATGACAGTTGGCCGGTTTTTTTGCCGAGCACCCGCTCTTTAACCAGCTCAGAGAGCTGATGGACGTTGAGTTCAGTGGTGTCGATATACAAATCGGCTCTTGAACGTACCGGGTCAAGCAGGGATTTTTCGTTTTTGATAGCGTCGGTCAGCGAAAAACTGCGATTGGATAACGGATGCATCCGGCGGGTTTCGCTGTAGCGACGAATGAGCACATGGTCGTCGGCATCTAAATAGATCACTTCAACATTGACGCTTTTAGGCAAAAAGTCGAGGTTTTCCGCCAGTTCATCGGTTGCAGAGGCTGGAATGTTTCTGACATCGACGCTGACGGCGATATTCTCATAGTCGTTCATCACCACATGAATAAGCGACGGCAGCAGGTTTATCGGCATGTTGTCCACACAGTAAAACCCCAGATCTTCCAAAACCCTTAATGTGATGGTTTTGCCTGAGCCAGAGCGACCGCTGACGATGATCATTTTCACGCCGATTCTCCTTGAATATGCGTTGGTTACTTGTCAAATGACATGATAAAAGAATATAACTCTTCGTTGGAAGTGCTGTGTCTGATTTTTTTGACTAGGCTTTTATCGCTGAGCATCTTGGCAATTTGCGACAAGGTGGATAGATGCTCCTGACAATTTTCTTCGGGGATCAAAAGACCACAAAAGATATCGACAGGTTTGTTGTCGATGGCATCAAAATCCAGCGGCTCCTGAGTGACGATGAATACCGCGACACTTTTCTCAACCCCTGCCAATCGGCCATGAGGTAGCCCTATGCCATTACCAATGCCGGTACTACCAAGTTTTTCTCGACTCAATAGACTCTCGAGAATGTCTTGCTCCTGCAACTGGGGAAATTTCTTGTGAGCGATTTGGCTGATGTACTGCAAAACGCGCTTTTTGCTGTTGACCTGGACAGCACACTGGGTACAGTCCAGGCTCAATATCGACTTTAAATACATGAATGTTAACTGCTTCTTTGCGTGGATTTTCCGTAACCTTCAAGTCGTTCAACCGTTACGGTGCAAACTTATCGACGTTGGATTTTTTCCTTGTGCTTGATCACTTGGCGGTCAAGTTTGTCGATAAGTGCGTCGATAGCAGCATACATATCTTGATGATCTGCCGTAGCAAAGATCTCGCCGCCGTTGACGTGTAGGGTTGCTTCTGCCTTTTGCACCAGTTTCTCAACATCAAGAATAACGTGAACGTTGTTGATGTGGTCGAAGTGACGCTCTAACTTGGAGAATTTGTTGGTCACATAATCACGCAAGGCGGTGGTCACTTCAACATGTCTGCCGGTAATATTGATTTGCATAAGCGAATTCCTTCTTTAGGGTTTGCTAAATTAAACTTTTTCTTTGATTAGAGGGCGGTATCGACAAGGATTCACGGTATTTGGCAATGGTCCGCCTCGCTACCTTGATCCCCTGATCGGCAAGAATGTCGGCAATTTTACTGTCGCTAAGCGGCTTTTGCGGATTTTCGGCGCCCACCAGTTTCTTGATGAGGGCACGAATGGCCGTTGACGAACACTCTCCACCGTTTTCAGTGCTGACGTGACTGGAGAAAAAGTATTTCAATTCAAAAATACCTCGCGGCGTATGCATGTACTTTTGCGTCGTCACCCGAGAAATGGTGGACTCATGCATATCGACGATTTCAGCCACGTCGTTCAATACCATTGGCTTCATCGCTTCGTCGCCATATTCAAAAAACGCCTGCTGCTGGTGGACAATACAATTGGCTACCTTCAACAAGGTTTCATTACGGCTTTCAAGCGACTTGATAAACCACTTGGCCTCCTGCAAGTGGGATTTGATAAACTGAGAGTCTGACGCCTGAGATGATTTCGATAAGGCGGCATACTGTTGGTTTACCCTGAGTTTGGGCATCGAATCGCCATTAAGCTCTACTACCCAACGCCCTTTCTTTTTGACCACGGTGACATCGGGTATAACGTAATTGTTTTCTTCTTGGATCACCGATGATGCCGGAGTGGGGTTGAGGCTGTGGATGAGCTTCATGACTTCTTTGAGCTGATCTTCTTTGAGCTTGGTCTTACGCATCAAAGTTCGGTAGTCACGGTTGCCCAAAAGGTCGATATATTCACTGATGATGTGCTTGGCTTCTTTCAAATATGGGGTTGCCGGGTCGAACATGCACAGCTGAATGTAGAGACATTCTTTGAGGTCTCTGGCGGCAACACCTATCGGCTCAAAAAACTGAATGCGTTTGAGTACCGCTAGCACTTCATCGAGTTCGACTTCCTCATTGCCAAGGCTGGCCAAAATGTCCTCTGCCGATACGGTCAAAAACCCTTTGTCGTCTACCGCTTCGATAATCGTGGTCGCAATGGCCAAATCGGTATCGCTAAAAGGGGTCAGGTTCATTTGCCAGCTGAGATAATCACGAATGTTCTCTGTGGTTTCACCTTGATAGACTTGGTCGTTATCCGGCGCAGAAACCGCAGGGGTGTTGGGGCCTGCGCTAATGTAATCGTCCCAGTTAGAGTCGGTAGGCAAATCTTCGGAAATGGTATCCTGGGCCAGTGAGTCGGTGGTTTCGCGATCGCCCGGATCGGAATAATCGTCATCGGAGCCGTCGTTGGCGCTTTGCTTTTCTTGCTTATCGGCTTTGTGGAGCTTATCTTCGATGCTTTCACCCTGATCGGCAGGGTTGTCATGGGCATCATCAACTTCGAGCAAAGGGTTGGAGTCCAACGCATCTTGAATCTCTTGCTGTAGATCCAACGTCGATAATTGCAATAGACGAATGGCCTGTTGCAATTGCGGCGTCATGGTGAGCTGTTGACTGAATCGAAGTTGTAACGATTGCCTCATGTAGTTATTTTTTTCCTGTTGCTTTTATCACTGTACATGGTGTCTTGCATAAGCGTTTGGGCGCCGATCCGAATTTGGGGTAACACAGTATAACTATAGTCTCAAATTCAAAATTTCAACACTGCAATGGCGCTAGTTTTGTTTTTTTATCTTGCGTTAAAATGGCATAAATCGGCGTAAAAGTCTTGTATTATTTTGTCTCGTTCCTGTGGTCTTAGGCGATTTTTCCCAAAGGTTTTCGTCTTTTCTCTACAATTTAAAGTGTTCGCCGAGATAGACTTCACGTACGGTCTCATTATCGAGAACCTGCTGTGGCGTGCCTGCCGCTATCAATTCACCATGGCTGACGATATAGGCTTTTTCACATACATCTAAGGTTTCCCTGACGTTGTGATCGGTGATCAGGATACCGATACCACGACTTTTCAATTGGCCAATGATTTTTTTGATGTCGATAACCGAAATCGGGTCTACGCCAGCAAAGGGTTCATCGAGCAGGACAAATTTAGGCTCGGTCGCTAGGGCACGGGCGATTTCAACGCGGCGTCTTTCACCACCGGATAGGCTCATGCCGAGGCTATCGCGAATGTGGCCGATGTTGAATTCTTCTAACAGGCCATCGAGCATGTCTTCTCTTTGGTTGTTGCTGAGCTCTTTGCGGGTTTGCAAAATCGCCAGTATGTTCTGACAGACGGTGAGCTTTCTAAAAATCGACGATTCTTGTGGTAAATAACCGATGCCTTTGCGGGCGCGTATATGCATTGGGGCATGTGAGAGATCTTCACCGTTTAACGTGACCTGTCCGGCGTCGCTGGGTACTAGGCCGACCACCATGTAGAAGGTGGTGGTTTTACCGGCGCCATTTGGTCCTAACAGACCAACGATTTGTCCGGCATTGACGCTGAGGCTAACATCGCGAACGACTTGACGACCTTTATAGCTCTTAGCCAGGTTACTCGCTATCAACTCGCTCACGGGTTCTCCTGCGGGTTGTTTTGTTCTTCGCCATCGTTGGTGCTGAAGATAGACTTAACCTGCTCCTTATCGGAGCGCTCGGCTTCGAGGGTTTGGTTGATCAAATCAAAGCGAATGGTTTCACCGGCCACTTGAGAGTTGTTTTGCGTCAACATGGCGTTGCCTTTAAGCACCAGCATTTTGGCATCGACGTCATAGGTTATCTCATTGGCTTCGGCGAGAATCGGCTTGCCGTTGTCTAAGGTTTGCTGGTAGCGGGCCGGGTGGCCGGTAGCAATATAAACTTCTTTGCCTTTTTTGTCTTGGCGTGTCGCCAATAACCTGTCGGCGCGAATAGATAGGCTGCCTTGACTGACGCTGACATTCTTATCAAAAACCGTGGTATTGGTTTTTAAGTCGATATTTTGCCGGTCCGAGTCAACCAACACGGGTTGTTTGAAGTCATCTTTTCCTGCCATCGCCGAGTGTGGGGTAAGGCTAAGTAGCCCACACAAAATGACAAGCGGTAACTTAAGGTTTTTTAGGCAGATATTTGGTGTTTGCATGTTTTATCAAATCAATCTTTTCTTGGTTCAGGTCGGCAAATAGGCCGCTTCCGGTGATCTCTAAACCGTCACCGAATAACTGCACCGGTTGTTCGGTGTGCATGGTACTTGCTTTTAAGTCGATGTGGAAGTATTGCGAGGTGATCCTGTCGATGTAGTCACTCTCTGTCAGGTTCACCGCATTGACTTCATCACTGAGCAACAATCGGTTATTTTCAATCAATTGGCCTTTTTGCGCCGAGACTCGCCATTTGCCTTTGTTGTTTCTTGACTCCAGCAGCAACAACGGTGAGTCGAATTCGGCACGGTTTTGCGATTCATAATAGGTCATGGTTTTGGCCGAAAGGGTCTGAATGCGCTGACCGTTCTTATCAAATACGATACGGTTTAAATCATAGGCGACATAGTCGGGTTTTGCTTCGCTGCTTTGCTCTTTGGTGGCGGTATCTTGTGGCTTTTCTTTCAATGATAGCCACATCATCGACATCACAAAGATGAAAATCAAGCTGGCAAACAGACGCAATCGATTCATGAACTGCTTCCGTCAAATTCGTCAAAGTGTCCTTGGGCAATGAGCAGCAAATCGCAGATCTCACGAACGGCGCCATAACCACCGTTGATGGTGGTGATGTGATCTGAGCGCATTTTAACCCAAGGATGACCATCAGGGACGCTGATGGCAAGGCCGACGCGTGCCATCACTTTCAAGTCTGGGCTATCGTCGCCGATATAGGCGACCTGCTCGGCGCTAATGTTCAGCTGCTGCAATAATGACTCAAATGCGGCAATTTTGTTTTCTTGGCCCATGTAGATATGGCGTACGCCCAATGACTTCATACGTTGTTCGACCAACTTGGAGTTGCGTCCGGTGATGATAGCCACATCAATACCTGCGCTTTGCAGCGCTTTCACGCCGTAGCCGTCACGGGTGTTGAAGGCTTTGAGTTCTTCGCCGTCATTGCCTAGGTAGATGCGGCCGTCAGAGAAAACACCGTCAACATCGCAAATCAACAAACGAATGTTGGGGGCTCGCTGTTGTACCTTGTCGCTGAGCTGGCAAGGGTAAAGCTGACAGAACAGTTTATCTATCATAGTACGCCTGCCTTTAGCAGTGACTGCATATTCAACGCCCCGATGGGACGATTGTCTTCATCGGTGATCACCAAGCCATTGATTTTCTTGTCTTCAATCAACTTAAGAGCCTCTGCCGCAAGCATATGGGCAGGTGCGGTAATACAGTTGCTATGAATGACTTCACCGATGCGGGTGCTGTGCAAATCGACTTTAAGGTCGAAGATGCGGCGTAAGTCGCCGTCGGTGAACAGTCCCAGCAATTTGCCTTGGTCGTCAATGACGGTGGTCATTCCAAGCCCTTTTTGCGACATTTCAAGCAGTGCTTGCTGCATCGATGCCGATTTGTTGACGACAGGCACACCGTCGCCCTTTTGCATGATATCTTCTAGACGCAGCAATAGACGTTTACCTAGGCTACCGCCCGGATGTGACAGGGCAAAATCATCGGGTGAAAATCCGCGAGCTTCCAACAGGGCTACCGCTATCGCATCTCCCATGGCCAGCGTTGCGGTGGTACTGGCGGTCGGGGCCAGACCTAAAACGCAGGCCTCTTTTTCGACTTTGATGCACACATGCACGTTGGCCAGCTTGGCCAGTGTCGAATTGACGTTACCACTCATGGAGATAATGTTGGCGCCGATACGTTTAAGTACCGGGACGATGGAAAGCACCTCGGCAGTTTCGCCGGAGTTAGAGATAAGCATGACCACATCTTGTGCGGTGATCATGCCAAGGTCGCCATGACTGGCTTCGCCCGGGTGGACAAAAAACGCCGGAGTGCCGGTACTGGCCAAGGTCGCGGCAATTTTGCCGCCGATATGACCTGATTTACCCATGCCGATAACCACGACTCGGCCATCGCAGTCGAATATCATCTGGCAGGCGCGATTAAAATGCTCATCGACATATTGTGTGAGCTGCTCCAATGCCTGTTTTTCGATATTTAATACTTCTTGTCCAAGGGGACGGAAATCTATATTAGCCATAGTGCTTTCTTTTAATCGATACCAATGAGATTAAGGTGCAACCGGTTTAACCGTTTGGCTAAACAGCACCAGCTGATAAGCAATAAAGGATATGAATAGGATCAAACCTTCCAAGCGATTGATACGCCCATCACGCTTAAAGCCAAAAGCCATGGCCATCAGTACGATAGAGGCCAGTAGCATGATAGGGAAATCACGGGCCGAGGCGTCGGGATCAACGAAGTCGGGATTGATGACCCCAGGCAAACTCAGTACCGCTAGGATATTAAAAATATTGGAACCAACGATATTGCCGATGGCGAGGTCGTCTTCGTTTTTCAAAGCGCCCATGATTGAAGCTGCCAACTCCGGCAAACTGGTACCGATGGCGATGATGGTTAGACCGATCACCAAGTCGCTAATGCCATACATTTTGGCGATGACAACTGCCGAATCGACCAATACCTGAGCGCTAAGGGGTAAAACGACGAGACCGACAATCAGCCAAAATAAGGCCCTTTTGTTGCTGACATCTTTGGGGATCTCAGCTTCCATTTCAGCCACTAGGGGATCTTTTTGACTCGACTGACGCATTGATACTTTGATCAAGGTTAAGATGAAGCCGACAAAGCCTATCATCAAGACCACGCCTTCGGTGCGTGAGAGGTGGTTGTCATGGAGCATCCAGTAGCCCATTAGACAGATCAGCAACATCACCGGGATCTCGCGCATGACGGTTCGAGATTGTACCGTCAATGGTCTGATCAGGGCTGTCATCCCTAGCACCAGTAAAATGTTGGTGATGTTAGAACCGATGGCATTACCGACCGCGGTGCTGGTTTTTCCCGTCAGGGCTGCCTGTACGGCGACCAGCATTTCCGGTGCACTTGAACCCATGGCGACGATGGTCAAACCGATGATCAGTGGCGAAATGCCGAAGTTTTTGGCAATGGCAGCAGCACCGAAAACAAAGCGGTCGGCACTCCAAACCAGTAAAGTCAAACCAAGCAGAATCAGTAATACGTGTTCTAGCATTCGAACCTTAAATTCTCAGTGACGAAATGAATAGGCAATTTTGCGGATAATTTTGACAAATTAAAAGTAAAATCGTTCATTGGAGGGCAAATGATGCCAATTACATGGGTTTTTTATCGTTTATTCGAAAAAATAATAGGGTTTATTCGAAAAAATCATTATTCATCCGACCATGAATCGCGCTAGAATATGGCCACCTTAACAGCAAATGTACCTTTGGTTTGTCCAAATATATTGTAGAAATAGAAGACCTAAGTTTTTCTCGCGGCTCGCGACCCATCTACAGCAACATCAACATGAAATTCCCCAAGGGAAAAGTCACAGCCATCATGGGACCGAGCGGCATCGGAAAAACGACATTGCTGCGGCTAATCGGCGGCCAAATTAAGCCCGATAGCGGCAAGATATTATTTCAAGGTCATAATATTCCAGCGCTTTCGCGCGCCAAACTGTATGAAATGCGCAAAGACATGAGCATGTTGTTTCAAAGCGGCGCATTGTTTACAGAAATGAGCGTATTTGACAACGTGGCCTTTGCTATTCGTGAGCATACCAAGCTGCCTGAGGATATTATTCGCACCATGGTGCTGCTTAAACTTGAGGCGGTAGGATTGCGTGGTGCCCGAGACTTAATGCCCCACGAGCTGTCGGGTGGCATGGCAAGACGTGCAGCGCTGGCCCGTTCTATTGCCCTTGATCCAAAACTTATCATGTACGATGAGCCGTTTACCGGACAAGACCCCATTTCCATGGGGGTGATTGTTACCCTCATCAAAGAACTTAATGAAGCGTTGGATTTGACCTCCGTGGTGGTTTCTCACGATGTCAACGAGGTGTTGTCTATTGCCGACTATGTTTATGTGGTGGCTGAGCAACGGGTCATCGGTGAAGGCACACCCGAGCAATTGCGTGACAATGACTCGCCTTTGGTGCAACAGTTTTTACAAGGCTTGCCTGATGGCCCGGTACCTTTCCATTACAAAGCCAACGACTACCACGGCGAACTGATAGGAGACGAAGATGCTTCTTGATATGTTTGCCCGTAACGGTAGGCGCTCACTCGATTGGTTATCCGGTGTTGGTGCCGCGACCCTGATGTTGTTTGGTGCCATTGTGGCGGTGCCGAACTTACGCAAAAGCTTTGGTCTGTTTATTAGTCAAGTTTATGTCGTTGGTGTTCGCTCGTTAACCATTATTGCGGTGTCAGGATTGTTTATCGGCATGGTGTTGGCGTTGCAAGGCTACACTGTGTTGGTTGATTACGGCGCGGAGAATAGCTTAGGACCTATGGTTGGGTTGTCGTTGCTCAGAGAGCTTGGCCCTGTGGTCACGGCCTTGTTGTTTGCTGGACGTGCCGGGTCGGCATTGACCGCTGAAATCGGCGCGATGAAAGCAACCGAGCAACTCTCGAGTATGGAAATGATGGCGGTCGATCCTCTAAGACGAGTGATAGCGCCGCGATTTTGGGCCGGTTTCTTTTGTATGCCGTTACTGGCAGCCATATTTTCGGCGGTAGGTATCATTGGCGGACACCTAGTTGGCGTCGAGTGGCTTGGTATCGATGGCGGTAACTTTTGGGCGATTATGCAGGCCCAGGTTTCTTTGACAGAAGATGTACTTGGCGGCGTGTTTAAAAGCTTTGTCTTTGCGGTCGTGGTGACTTGGATTGCGCTGTATCGCGGTTATAGTGCCATACCAACCTCGGATGGTATCAGTAAAGCCACCACAGATACCGTGGTGCAATCGTCTTTGGCGATTTTAGGATTAGATTTTGTGTTAACCGTTTTCTTGTTTGGTGGATAAAAATGAGTACCAGAAAAGTTGAAATATGGGTAGGGATATTCGTCACTATCAGTATTGCCGCATTGATCATGCTGGCCTTTAAAGTGGCCGACATCAATGCCTCGGGCAATGGCGATACCTATGAGCTAAAAGCTAAATTTGACAACATCGGCGGCCTTAAAGTGCGCTCTGCGATCAAAGTGGGCGGTGTGGTTGTCGGCAGAGTCAGCGACATCAGTTTGGATCCGGTGGACTATTCGCCCGTCGTGAGCATGGCAATTTTGTCGCAATACAGCAATTTTTCCGACACCAGTTCGGTGTCGATATTGACCTCTGGTTTACTCGGAGAGCAATACATCGGATTGTCCCCGGGGTTCATCGACGAAACGGTTGATATTTTGAAAGCGGGTGATTATATAGAGGATACCAAGTCGGCATTGGTACTTGAAGAATTGATTGGTCAATTCTTGTTTAGTGTCGGCAACGACTAGGATTGAGGAAAGACATCCAACTACAGCCCAAAGAGGGCGATACAGATGGGCAGTCGTTAATTGTCAGGAGAGTTGCCGTAGATTCGGCACCAGCAGGAGAAAGAAAATGAAATCAATGGTTAAAGTGTTCGCTGTCATGGCGGTTTTATTTGGTAGCTTTGCAGTTCAGGCGACAACGGAGAATCCGTACAAGCTTATTCAGCGTGTTGCGGAGACAACTTTTAAGCGTATTGCCACTGACAACGGTAAGATTGCCGCCAACGCCAACCATTTGAAAACCATCGTTGATGATGAATTGATGCCCTATATTGATTATGAATTGGCTGCGAAAATGGTGCTTGGCCGAACTAAAGCCAGCAGTGAAGAAAAACAAGCCTTTTTTACCGCTTTTAAAGGCTATTTAGTCACAACTTATGCCACGGTATTTACCAAGTATACCGACCAAAAAGTGGTGTTTGAGGCAGAAAAGCCGATTGAAGGCAAAAAGGTTGTCACGGTGCAGACCCGTATCATTGATGAAAATCGTCCCGACATCAATATCGACTTTAAAGTCAGACTTGATAAGCGGACCAGCACGTGGAAAGCCTTTGATATGGTGGCCGAGGGTATCAGCTTGCTTAACAGTAAGAAGGCCGAATTAAAGCCGTTGTTGAGACAGCAAGATGGCGTCGCCAAAGTCACTAAACTGCTCAATGAAAAAGCGCAGTTGAATATTGTAAAAAGCGCAGGTTAATCGGCGGTGAGCAAAATATTTGAGTTTCATGCCGAGCAATGTCGTGTTTCACTACACGGCATGATAGACAGATACACCATCGGTCAGTTGCTGGCGGGGCTGGATCTGTCAAAATCCTGTAAGGCGCAGTTGACCATCGACTTTAGTGAAGTTGAAAAGGTCGATAGTGCCGGGCTTGCTTGGCTACTCAAAATCGTCGGTCAGGCCAACCGTGCCGGTCAAACGGTTCATTTTACCCACTTGCCCGAGCAGCTGCTGAAGTTGGCAAGAGTTTGTGGCGTAGAATCGCTCATCACGCATTAATGGCTTGATTAGGCCAATCGGTTAAAATTAGGAGAGTACAGTGGAAAACGCCGAAGTCGAAAAATTGCTCAAAGCAGCGTTGGAATTAGCAGAAGTGCACGTGCGCAGTGAAGGCTCTCACTATAATATTATCGCCGTGGGCGAGATGTTTGAAGGCCTTAGCCGGGTCAAACAACAACAGGCGGTGTATGCACCGCTCAAAGCGGTCATTGCCGATGGTACTATTCATGCCGTCAGCATCAAGGCCTTTACCCCAGCGCAATGGCAGCGCGAAAAACACTTTAACATGCCCGCCTAAGACAACGAGTATCAAAGAGGTTTCATGCAACAACTGATCATACATGGTGGCAACTCGCTACACGGAGAGGTCAATATCTCAGGTGCCAAAAACGCGGCGCTGCCGATTCTGTTTGCGACACTGCTATCTAAACAGCCGACCACACTACATAATGTGCCGGGGCTTGAAGATATCAATACTACCTGTGAGTTGTTGTCTCATTTAGGCTGTAAAATTGAAAGAAGTGGCTCTAGCTTAACGGTTTATCCCAATGTCACCAAACTCGATGCGCCGTATGAATTGGTGACCAAAATGCGTGCTTCAATCTTGGTGCTTGGTCCTTTGCTCAGTCATTTTGGCGAGGCGAAAGTATCGCTGCCCGGCGGCTGCGCTATCGGCACGCGTCCGGTCAATCTGCATATTGAAGGCATGGAGAAAATGGGCGCTGAGATCAGTGTCGAGTCTGGCTTTGTCAATGCCCAAATGAACGGCCGCTTAAAGGGGTGTCGTATCTGTATGGATGTGGTCAGTGTCGGCGCCACAGAAAACTTGTTGATGGCTGCCGCGCTTGCCGAAGGCGAAACCATCATTGAAAATGCGGCCCGTGAGCCTGAAGTGCAGGACTTGGCGCGGCTACTCCAAGCGATGGGTGCCAAAATTGACGGTGCAGGTACCGATACCATCGTCGTTCATGGTGTGGAAGCCTTGCATGGCGCCGAGTTTTCGGTCATGCCCGATAGAGTTGAGACCGGCACCTTCTTGGTCGCCGCTGCCGTTACTCATGGCGATGTGATCTGCCGCAATACCGCACCATTGGTGATGGAAGCGGTGATTGAAAAGTTGATTGCCGCCAATGCCAAAGTGGAAGTGGGTGAAGACTTTGTTCATTTGTCGATGCGCGATAGAAAACTCAAAGCCATCAACCTTAAAACCGCGCCACATCCGGGCTTCCCTACCGACATGCAAGCACAATTTACCGCGCTAAATGTGGTCGGGGCGGGCACAGGTATCATTACCGAAACCATCTTTGAAAACCGTTTTATGCACGTGCCTGAGTTGCAGCGTATGGGTGCCAATATTCGCCTTGAAGGTAACACCGCCATATGTAACGATATCATTAAATTGACCGGCGCAGACGTTATGGCGACGGATCTGCGCGCCTCAGCAAGCTTAGTGATCGCAGGGCTGGTGGCAGAGGGCGAAACTCGATTAAACCGCATTTATCATATCGACCGCGGCTATGAGCGCATTGAAGATAAGTTCTCCGCTTTAGGTGCCGATATCAAGCGGGTTGAAGTGCCCGGTCACGGGGTATAGCCGTTTTATCCTATAGCCGCTTGAAGGTATAATCGAACGCTCAGAGTGTACATACATTATGTATTGTCTGAGCGCCAAAATGCCTCAAGTCCTTCTGCGGTCTCCAAATAGGGATGAAACAACCCA
>JBFHGJ010000107.1:0-20056 GCA_041583135.1 Alteromonadaceae bacterium
CCAAGCAAAGACATTGAAGAATCAAACACACCTAAAGTATTGCTGCTGACAATTGCGACCATCTGACTTTCCTAAAAAATACGTTACGACCCACAGGCGCTGCCTGTTTCAATTCCATACCTACCGCGATGTTATTGTTGTACTACGCCAAAACCCTTCGCGACAGTGACTAAAAGCAATGACACATTGCTTCTATAACTCTATTCCGGGTTTTTCAGATTTTTTTCAGTGTTTTTTTCAACTTTTTTGCAATTAATTTTTAAGGGTATGATTTTTAAAGAATTAAAATTTAAAAAAAGTTGTAAAAAACACGGCAAGTTTCGCCAAGTGAGATAGACTTACTATTTTATTTTGGGAATTAATCAATGTCTGCAAACTCTTCTAAAGTGCCTGCAATTGAAGGTTGTTTCTCCACCATTGGGTTTAACAGTCAATTGCAATGCCTATATATCGATAATAATTTCAATGTCTCGGCATTGGCCAGCGACTCGGGGATATCCAACTGGGTCTATCAGGATGTCAGTGCGTTAGTGACAGATCCTGTGCTGGCAGACAGTTATTTGTGTGCCTTGAACTATTGCAAGCAGTTGCATCATTTTTATATCACCAGCGGGATGCAAATAGCTGACATCTACTATGATCTGCCCACTGAGGCTTGGCACTATCAAAACCTTCATCAACTGCAAGAAACTGCGCCCGCGGCCAAAGGCCCTTTATTTGCGGTGACCTACAATACCCAACAACACAATCTGTATATCAGCCCGCAAGGTGCTATCTGTGATATTTGGTATGACAGCAGCACCGAAATATGGCAAAGTCAAAACCTTAACGAGTTGCAAAGCCAAGCGCCGAAATTTGCCCACTCTCTCAAGGTGATCTTCTGCAACAATCAGCTCCACCACCTCTATATCGACCAAAACCAGCAGATCTCTGACATCTGGCATGATTGGACAAGCAATACCTGGCATTATGAAAACCTCAGCCAGTGTAATAACACCGCACCATTAGCAGGGGACGAGCTGGCAGCTATCAGCATCAATAACTGCCTGCATACAATCTATGTCGATGCCAACGGTGATCTTGGTTATATCCTGCGTGATTTTGCCGCCAATACTTGGCAATACCAAAATTTATCAACCGCAGTGACAAATCCGCCGAAACTGAGAACCGGTCTTAGCGTCTGTTATTATATGACTCAGCTGCACGTCACCTACATCGATTACAACAGTGACATCATCGATATCTTTAACGACACCTCAGGTCAATGGTATCAGCAAAATGTCAGCAGTTTTCAAAGCACTGCACCGCAGGCCAGAGGCGAATTGTGTCCAAGCCCTTATGGCAACGAGTGCCATTACATCTACATCGATATGAACAATGAGATCTCAGATATCTATTACGACGGCAGTGGCTGGAATTATCAGAACATCGGTAACTTACCCAGTATGCAACGCTAAACCGCCATTGCAGTAATCTCCAGTCAAATAGCCGCCTTTCACTGGCGCAGAGTCTTGTTGCAGTGAAAGGCAAATTGCCAAAAACCGCTCATTAACGCTATAATTGCGCGCCAAATTTCAGCCAAGGTGTAAAGTACAAATGAAAGCGTTTTTATTGAGCATGGTGCGTCAAGGATTGGGTCAGTTGGTTATCCTAATCGACTTTTTGACTCGACCGAAAAAGATCAAGCGCAGCGAACAGCAGCAGCTGCAAATTAATGAACAGGCCAAGCAGTTGGCGCTTTATCAGTTCAAAGGTTGCCCATTTTGCGTCAAGGTGCGTCGTAATCTACACAGACTCAATGTCGAGGTACCATTATATGATGCCAAAAACGACCCACAGCGTCGTCAGGAGCTGGCAGAGTTAGGAGGTAAAATCAAGGTGCCTTGCTTGCGTATTCAAAGTGATGGCGAAGATAAGTGGTTGTATGAATCCAGTGACATCAACGCTTATTTCAATCAGCGTTTCGATGTCCAGCAATCATAAATGGTTAAACAACAGCCCCTGTTCACATGGGGCTGTTGTCGATTAAGGCGACCGTTCTAGGCCATTTGCATTTGTTTGTTCAAAAACAGCTTAAGTGGCATCATGTGTTCTTTTTCCAGCTTCCACTCACCAAATAGATTTTCAATGATATGGTGTTCGCCCAGCAGTTCGCCATGTTTGTAATGACGCACAACCGGATGGAGGAAGTTACTGTTGTGAGCTTCATCCACCTGATCACCAGCAGGGCGTCTGGTGTCAAACGGGTCGTCAACCGACTTACCAAACTCCAAGGTCACCATGTAGTAATGGGCATGGTCGCCCGCCACTTTTTCCGTCACATAGTCGGTGGGAATGTCAGCAAAGTAACGCATATGGTCGCCATCAGGCTCTACCAGATAGCAGTTGCCGATAAAAGATGATTGCTGCCACAACGCACTTGAGTCGTTCAAATGGGCCAACATATCTTTCGCCACAAACGCAGGGTCGGCACTAACCACTTTACTTTCCCACTCGACACCATGGTTTTTCGCTGCCAACATTTTGTATAGCGCTTTGACATTGTATCTAAAGCCATGAATAAAGCCTGAGTTGGCCTTTTTGTAGTCGCGCGACTGTGTGATGGTACCGGCAAAATACATGTTCGGTTGGTTAACCGACTCCCACTCGGCGCTAAGCTCAGGGAAGCGACCTTTAATGGTCATTTGCGGCTGAGTGTCTTGGTCGAAGATATCGACATCCAAGCGGAATCCGGTGCAGCAGATCACATCGTCATATACGATCTCCTCCACTTCGTTGGCTTGAACATATTTAAAGGTTACGGCAAATTTGTCACCGCGCTTTTCAATCTTGGTGATCTCGGCGTCCAATACCGCATTTTGCGATTTGAGCTGATAGGTGTCGAGGAAGTTGTTATTGACGGCGCGCAAGTTGCCGACAAAGTGGCTCTTCCATGCCAATACCAAAGGTGTTGGACTACAGATGTGAATGGTACGACAGGCAGAGATCAAATGGTCGGCAGTCTCAAAGCCGGAGTTGCCTTTACCGATGATAAGCGCCATCTTATCTTCATATGGTTTCAGGTCGATGTTCAAATCTTCATATTGAGTCACCAACTCAATACCAGGAATATCAGGAATAAACGGCTTGCTGACACCAGTTGCAACGATGAGGTGCTTACAGCTGATCTGTTCACCACCGTCAAGAGTCAGCACATAACCATCATCTTTTTTCTCCACCAATTTGGCCAACGCATTGTATTTAACCTTGATGTTGAACCGCTCGGCAAAGCTGTTGAGGTAGGCACACATGTTATCAGGGTGCGGAAAGTATTCTTTATCGAAATCAGAAAAGATAGCATCAAACTCATCGGTCAACAGACTGTTCCAGTCATGTCTGAGTTTCAACTCAGGGTTGGTCTCACCGGTAAAAACCTTATTGATGGAGATCAGCTTTCGGTGTTTTGGGTATACTTCAAATGAAGATCCGGCTTTGGCATTGCGTTCGAGTAGCAAATAATCCCTGTTATCTCTTTGCATGTAATAGCCCAACTGCAGACCGGCAGGCCCAGCACCCAAAATGAGATATTCTACATGTTGCATCATCTTATTATTTTCCTCAATTATTACGAATAACGGCTCTTTCGAGCAGCTAGAGATGGCATAAAAACACCACCCAAAGCCATTTAGATTACTTGAAATTCAATTTTATTATTAACGACATAACACATCTTCAAGCAGCGTGAACAGAGACGTTTGCTCAATCAATGAAAAGTGTGTCCCGGCCACATCCACTATTTTTATCGGTTGCTCGCACACCTTTTGTATGTGTTGGTGTACAGATGTTCTAAAAGCCGCTTGCGCCAGCCCTTGATGGGCTTCAATTAATGTCAGTTTTGCCCCGGTGGCAGCACTGGGTCGATAACAGCAATACAGGTCCATTTGTTTTTTCACCGCGACACAATACCGTTGAAACACCTCAAGGTCAACCAGAACGGGAACACTATTTTTCTCCGTTAGGGAATCAAATAGCTGAGCTTCGCTCAAAGCCTCGGGTAAACATTGGTATTTATCACAAATGGTCCTTAATTCCTGCTCGCTGAGCAGTAGTTGCGGCAACGACAGGTCTTCTTGGCCGGGCACTTGATAACCCAGCAATGAATCCGCTAATAGGATATCCACCGTATTGCCACGCAGCTCCAGCGCTCTGGCCAGTTCAAAAGCAATCACGCCGCCAAATGAGTGACCCAAAAGGTAGTAGTGACCGTTTGGCTGAAGCGCCAAAATCGCTGCTAGATACGCCTCAACTCGCTGTTTGATATCGTACTGCAACAACGGATCATCGCCATCGGCCAAAGCATCAATACCGGGCGAAGTCAAAATGGCAACGTTTAACTTGCCGCTTAGCCCCTGCACCACTGGCTGGTAAGCCGCCGCAGTCATACCTAAGGCAGGAGCCACAAACAGGGTTTTAAGCGCGCCGTCAAATCGGCTGACCGCCACGCCGTAGCCGCAATTGTCCTCACCCTGTTCACCCCCTTGGTCAATGAATGCTGCCAATAGTCCAATGGTGGGATGGTCAAACAAGGATTTAAGGCTTAGCTCAACTGCCATCGCCTGATTTATCCTAGCCATCAAGGTCACCGCTAATAGCGAATGCCCACCCATGGCAAAGAAGTCGCCATCAATACTCATTGCCTCATCGGCATATTGCAGCACTTCACACCAAATGGCCGACAATTGCCGCTCGGTATCACTTTGAGCTGTAACAACATGCTCAGATGAATGCTGATGACTCATTGCTTGCAGGGCTTTTTTGTCGATTTTGCCATTGGCGGTAATGGGCCATTGTTTTAGCACGGTAAATACCGTCGGGATCATATAACTCGGCAGTATGGTTGCCAGCGCCTGCTTGCAATGCTGTTCAAAGGCTCCGGCATCATCAGACTGCTCTGGGATAACATAGGCATGAAGGCGCAGCTCACCATTGGCATCTTGGTCGGTAAGCACCACGCTAGAGGCCACCGCATTTAATGCCGTCAACTGATGTTCAATTTCGCCGAGTTCAATCCTAAAGCCGCGAACCTTGACCTGTGAATCTATCCGTCCGACAAACTCAAACTGGGTAGGATTGCCCGAGCCGTCGCAGTTCAATCGCACCAAGTCGCCACTACGGTACATCAGGCTGCCGTCATCTTTGAAACTATCATAAACAAAGCGTTCTTCGTTTAATTCAGGACGGTTAAGATAGCCCAAAGCCACACCGGCACCACCAATATACAGCTCTCCAACCACACCCGGCGGCAACAACGCCCCTTCTTCGTTTAACACGTAAAGCTGGGTATTGGCGATGGCACGACCAATGGTCACCGGTAAATCAACATCCTTGCTTACCCAATCGAGAGAAGCACAAACCGTGGTTTCCGACGGCCCGTAGGCATTGATCAGCGGATATTGCGCCGCCCAGCGTTTGGCCAATTGATGGTCGATGGCCTCACCGGCGACAATTAAGCGCTCAAAGTCGTAGTTACCGTGTAGTTCAATATGTTTCAGTAACGCCGGTGGCAAAGTCGCGTGGGTGATTTTGTGCTCAGACATGAAGGCGCCAAGGGTCTCAGGCGAGTGCTTTTGCGCCTCGGTGCAAATATATAAGCTCGCGCCGTTAAGCAGCGCCATCATCCACTCCCACACGCAGGCATCAAAACCCAACGAGGCAAACTGAAGCACCCGACAGTGGCTTTGCACAGCAAACGCTTCCCCTTGGTAAGCGGCTAAATTGACCGCACCATCATGAGCCAGCATAACCCCTTTTGGCTGTCCCGTGGAACCCGAGGTATAGATAATATAGGCAAGCTTGCGCTGCCACTGATCAAAAGCAACAATGTTGCTCGTCGCACACTGTTGCCAAGGCCTATCATCACCATCTAAACACAATACCTCGCAGTTTTGCGCAAACGATACGGTTTGCATTAGCGCACGTTGGCTTAAAATTAGGCCAAGTTTGGTATCGTCGAGCATAAACGCCAAACGCTCGGCAGGGTACGTTGGGTCAAGCGGCACATAGGCGCCACCGGCTTTGAGTATGGCCAGTGTCGCGATAATCATTTCAATGGAGCGGTTGACACAAAGCCCCACCATAGTTCCCTCGCCAATCCCCTTACCCTTCAAGTAATGGGCCAAACGATTGGCTTCAAGGTTGAGCGTGTGGTAGTCGATTGTACGGCCATCATATACCACTGCCGTTTGCTCAGGACTACGCTTAGCAATGCGCTCAAACACTTGATGAATCGCCAAACCGGCCTGCTCATAGCACCTGTCACTGTCATTGACCTCATCGGTGAGCTGGCGAATTTGCCGTTCACACAATATTGGCAGATCCGGCAACAACTCACAGCTTTCATGGGTAAGCTCAGTCAGCACTCTTTGCCACTGTTGCAACAGTTGCTCAATAAAGAACCCGTCAAACAGTGCCTTGTCATACACCAACTCAAGCCCAACCCCATCGGCCGAGAACGTGGCATTGATATCGATATCAAACTTAACCACCCTATCTGAATTCTGCCCTAGGTCATTTAACGGCAGGCATTCAAAATCACTCAACGCAATTTGCGCCCCTTGCGGGTCGTTTAGGCTTAGCATGATCTGAAACATCGGACTGTAGGCGCCGGAACGCTCCAATTGGCAATGCTCTACCAGCTGCTCAAACGGCATTGCTTGATGCATTTGGGCATCGAGGTTGACCCGTCGAACATGGGCAAAATACTCATCTAAACGCAAATAGCCGGTATTGACTCTCAGCACCAAAGTGTTGACGAAAAAGCCGATAAGGCGCTCCAACTCACTTTGGGTGCGATTGGCCACCGGTGTGCCTATCACGATGTCTTGGCTGTTGCTGTTGCGGCTTAATACCAGCGCCAAAGTGGCGTGCAGCAACATAAACGGGGTCATTTGATGGGCTTTGGCAAATGCCTCTAATCTGCATGCCACTGCGCCATCTAACGTCCCAACAACGCTCCTGCCAACATGACCTTTTTGCACCGGTCTAGGCTGCTTGCTCGGCAAACTATGAAGTGTCGGCAAGCCTTCGACCTGAGCCGCCCAATACTCAAGATGGTTTTGTAGCGCGCCGCCTTCAAGCCACTGGTGTTGCCATGCGGCATAGTCGATGTAGCTCAAAGGCAACGGTTCAAGCGATACCGGCTGAGCGGCTTTAAGCGCATGGTAAATCAAGGCAAATTCTTCACTCAACAACCCCATCGACCAACCGTCAGAGGCAATATGATGCAAGTTGAGCAACAACACTCCAGCAGATCCACCCAATCGAATAAAGCTCGCTCTGAGCATCAAGTCATTGGCCAAATCAAACGGTTTGGCGGCGTCGATGCGTGCCAGTTCCGCCACACGTTCGTCGCGCTGTTGCTCAGCCAGATGTTGCAGATCATGCAATTGCAGGGTAAAGCGCACATCTTGCAAGACCTTTTGTACTGGCGTATCGCCAACCAGTTTATAGACGCTACGCAGTGGCAGGTGGCGTTCAATGATATGCGCCAATGCCTGTTCGGCAATACTAGGGTCGAAATCACCGAAAATGCGCATCGCCGCAGGCATATTGTACTGACTTGAACGGCCTTCTAAGCGGTCGATAAACCACAGTCTCTGCTGGGCAAACGATAAAGGCGCTTCACTGAGCGATCCTTGATAGCGACTAATAGGCGCGCCGACAATACTGCATTGGGCGTTATCAACAACCTTAGCTAACGATTCAATATCCGGCGCTTCAAATATCGCCTTGACCTGCAATTCTTTATTGAGGCTGCTTCTGATCTCAGAGACCATGCGTACCGCCAGCAAAGAATGCCCGCCAAGATCAAAGTAATTGGCGGTGATGCTGATACTTTGCGGATCAAGCCCCAATAACTTACCCCAAATCGTGGTGAGGGTAGTTTCCGTCTCGGTTTTGGCTGCAACATATTGACCACCAACACAAGTTGTATCGGGCGCCATCAGGGCTTTCTTATCGACCTTACCATTGATGGTCAAAGGCAGAGCTTTTAACAGCACAAAGGCAGAAGGCACCATGTAATCGGCGAGGTTTTGTTTAAGCGCTATCCTAAGCTGCTGCACAAACTCGACATTTTGCAGATCTTGCAGATCATCAGGCACCACATAGGCAACGATACGTTTATCGCCGGGATGGTCTTCACGGACATAAATGTAAGAAGTCGCGACACCGGGACATTGGGCCAGTTGGTTTTTGATCTCGCCAAGCTCAATCCTAAAGCCCCGGATCTTAACCTGCTCGTCTATCCGTCCCATAAACTCAAGCTCGCAGCCATTGCCATCAAGTGCGGGAATATAGCGCGCCAAATCACCGGTCTTATACATGCGCTGCCCTTGCTGAGGTGCAAATGGGTCGCCGACAAAACGTTCGGCGGTCATTTCCGGCTGGTTAAGATAGCCCCGCGCCACCGCATTACCGGCAATATACAGCTCGCCTATCGCGCCAAACGGCACCGGCAGCTGATGTTTATCGAGCAAATACAAACGACAATGACCGGTATTGCGGCCGATTGGGATCTTGTCGTAACGCAAGTTCGGATCGATAACATGCACGCTCGCCCAAACAGCCCCTTCGGTAGGCCCATACTCATTAAATAGCTTGGCACGGTTACTCCAAGGATTGCTCATATGCGCTTCAAGCACTTCAGGCTCCAACGCTTCACCACCTAATAAAAAGCAGCGCATCGCACTTGGCTGTGGCGTTTTGTCCTGCATACTCAATTGCAATTGGGTATACATCGCAGGCGATATGGTCATATGGGTGATTTGATGACGGTTGACCCAGTGATAGATCTGCTCGGTATCCATCGAATGTTCGGCAGACATATAGTGTAACTCGCCGCCTTTGGTCAAGGTCCACAAGATACCGATGAGCGAGGCATCAAAAGAGATTGACGGCAACGATAAAAACTTCTCCAGCGGCTCACGGTAATAGTGCTCTCTGGCCAAAGTCGAGGTGACAATTTGGCGATGTTCCACCATTACCCCTTTGGGCTGACCGGTAGAGCCTGAGGTATAAATGACATAGGCCAGAGTGTGGTCGTGTTGCTCGGCCAAACGCTCAGGGTTGTGCGTGCTGTAACCGCTTAATTGCTGCGTAAACGTTTCACTGTCTAACGCCATTACCTTGATGTCTGGGTCAATAGCCAAGTGTTCCACCGCCCCTTGTTGGGTCAACAACACGGTCAATGCGGTATCTTCAATCATAAACTCAAGGCGGGCTGCCGGGTAGCCCGGATCAAGAGGCACATAAGCGCCACCGGCTTTGAGCACCGCCAACATCGCCGGGATCATTTCAAGGCAACGCTCGACACAGATCCCCACCAGCGACTCACTGCCCACCCCAAGCTCACGCAGGTAGTGCGCTAAACGGTTGGCCAGTTCATTGAGCTGCGCGTAAGTTAACGACTTGTCTTCAAACACATAGGCAATGTGCTCAGGGTTAAGTGCCACTTGGCGCTCAAACAACTCGTGGATCAGCAGCTGCGCCGGGTATTGCTCGCTCACCGCGTTGACATCACGGGTTAAATACTGCACCTGTTGGGCCGACATCATATTAAGCTCTGCCATCTCGCCACGGCACATTTGACACAGCGCCACCAGCAAACGCTCAAGATGGTCGCTATATTGGGCTACCGTATCTTGCTCGAACAAAGATTTGTCGTAAATCCAGGTGATGGCCAGCCCTTGGTCTGTCATCTGCGCGCTGATATCCATATCGTACTTCGCCACCAGATTGCCCTCGCCCACAGGCTTAAAGCTTGCGCCGGGCAAATCGAGCGTCACCTCGTCAGTGGTGTCCATGGTAAAGAGGATCTGAAACAGCGGGGTATATTCGATGGCACGCTTGATACGGCAATGTTCTACCACCTGCTCAAAGGACACATCCTGATTGGCCTGCGCCTCAAGATTGACCTGTTTAACTTGGGCAAAATAATCCCACACGCTGTCAAAGTCGGTGCTGACCCTTAGCGCTAAGGTATTGACAAAAAAGCCGATAATCGACTCAAGCTCGGCCTGCATCCGTCCGGCTACCGCAGTACCAATAACAATATCTTTCGTGCTGCCGTGACGAGCCAGCACCAGTGCCAACGCGCCGTGAAGCAGCATAAATAAGGTCAAGCCATGACGATTGGCCAGCTGTTGCAACTGTTGCGAGGTCGCTTTATCCATCGTGCCAAAGACCGTTGCTCCTTCGTGCAGTTTAACCTCTGGCCTTGGCTTATCGAGCACCAAACCATGAACCGTTGGCACATCGGCCAATTGCTGTTGCCAATAGGCCAATTGCGCATCTGACTGTCCACCGTCGAGCCATTGACGTTGCCAGTGGGCAAAATCGGCATATTGCAATGCCAGCGGTGTCATATTCAGCGGCTGATGGCGCAACGCCGCGCGATAAAACTCGGCAAATTCCTTTAAGAATATGCCCATCGACCAACCATCAGAGGCGATGTGATGGGTGTTAAAGAGCAATACGCTATCTTGTGGCAAGCGGATAAACCCAGCTCGCACCATCAAGTCTTTGGTGAGATCAAACGGCTGATGTGCATCTTGTGCGATAAGCGTATCAAGCGTGCTTTGCCATTGTTCATCAGCCGACAGATCATACTCGGCAAAAGCAAATTCAACGCTATCGAGTATCTGCTGTTTTGGCCCTTGAGCGTCTTTAACAAACACGGTGCGCAAGGTCTCATGACGGGCAATGATGGCGTTAATGGCTTTAGTGGCAGCGGTAAGGTCAAACTCGCCACTGACTTTCAGCGCCATGGGCATATTGTACTGGGCGCTACCACCATGCATATGGTCGATAAACCATAAGCGCTGCTGAGCAAATGACATCGGCGCGGTATCGCCGGTGCGCTCAACCGCAACCACAGGTGCGCGTACCGGCCCATTTGCAGCACCGTCCAAAAACGCACATAAGCGGCGAACCGTGGGATGGTCAAAAATGGCTTTCACTGCCACTTCACGCTCGGCCGTTGCCCGTATCTGCGCTATCAGGCGCATGGCCAGCAACGAATGTCCGCCAATTTCAAAGAAATTGGCATCGATACCAATGGCTTTGGCATCGAGTTTCAACAGTTCGGCCCAAATGCACACCATGGTCTTTTCAAGGTCGCTACTAGGCGCAACATACTGACCTTGGGTTTGCAGTCTATCCGGGGCCGGCAAGGCTTTGCGGTCGATTTTACCGTTGGCATTGAGTGGCCACTGCATCAACATCACAAACGCGCCGGGCACCATATACTCAGGTAAACTTTCGCCAAGGGCCGCTTTGAGCGCGGCAATAAAAACCGATTCATCCTCTGGCTGTTGATGAGGCTGCACATAAGCCAGCAAAACCGGCTCGCCGCCAGCGCCTTCGGTTGCCAGCAACAAAGCGGATTTAACCGCTGGCTGCGAGGCCAATTGCTGTTCAATCTCGCCAAGCTCGATACGAAAACCGCGAATTTTCACCTGATGGTCGATACGGCCATGGAACATCAACTCGCCGCTATGGGATAAACTCACCAAATCGCCGGTTTTGTACAGCCGCTGAGTGCTTAGCTGGGTAAACGGATTATGGATAAACTTCTCGTCGGTCAAATCCGCTCGGTTTAAATAGCCTCTGGCCAAACCGACGCCAGCGATATGCAGTTCACCGGGCACGCCCACAGGGCATAAATTCAGCTGCTTATCGAGTACCAGCAATTGAATGTTGTTGATAGGTTTACCGATAGGCACGCAGCCAAATTCATCGATTCGAGCACAATCAAAATAACTGACATCGATGGCCGCTTCGGTCGGCCCATACAGGTTATGCAACGCCACATGAGGTGAGCGCTGTTTTAATGTCTCTGCGGTCTCAAGATTGAGCGCTTCGCCACTACAGAAAACCAATCTAACGCTGTCGGCAAACTGCTGGCTTTGCAGATAAACGCTGAGCATCGAGGGCACAAAATGCATCACGCTGATCTCGGCGTTGGCGATAAGCGCTGACAAGTAGCTCGGGTCTTGATGGCCGCCGGGTTTAGCCACCACTAAAGCCGCGCCATAACTGAGCGGCCAAACAAACTCCCACACCGAGACATCAAAACTGTAAGGTGTTTTTTGTAGCACCTTATCCAGACCATCAAGACCATAGGCTTGCTGCATCCAATCGATGCGATTGACCAGCGCCTGATGTTCAACCACCACGCCTTTTGGCTGGCCGGTCGAACCCGAGGTATAGATCACATAAGCGGCGCTATGGGGGTTCAGTTCACCTTGCGCTGTTGGCTCATGACTGTCAAATTGTGCCAGCTGTTGCGTAAACTCGACACTGTCGATGGCGCAAACAGCCACGGCAAGGCTCAGTTGCAACTGGGCTTTGACCTGCTGTTGAGTCAGCAATAAAGCGGCGTTGGTATCGCTTAGAATAAACTCGATACGGGCCTCAGGCAGACTTGGGTCAATCGGCACATAGGCGCCACCGGCTTTAAGCACCGCCATAATGGCAACCACCATTTCACGGCTGCGATAAAGGCACAGGCCCACCATAGTTTCAGGACCGACACCTTGGCCTTGTAGGTAATGGGCCAAGCGATTGACTTGCTGATTGAGCGCCTCATAACTGACACAAGCCAGTTCATCACTGTCGTCTTTGTGGTAGTACAAAGCCCCGCGTTCGCCATGGCGGTTGGCTTGCTCGGTAAACAGCTCATGAATAAGCTTATCTTGCGGGAACGGCGCTTGGGTTTGATTGAACTGGCTAAGCTGATACTCGCGTTCGGCTAAAGACAACATCGGCAACTGATGACAAAGCTGAGTGCGGCCATCGGCCAGCGCGCTCAACAAACGGACCCAATGGTCACAATATCGCGCGACGTGCTCGGCGCTAAACAACGCCTTGTCATAAACCAACGTCAGATTAAGGCCTCTGTCAGAAAAATCGGCGCTGATATCTAAGTCGAATTTCGCCGCAACACCGCTCTCATCGCTCATAGCAAGGCTTAACCCCGGCAGCGATAACTGCTGTTGGGTGTTGGTGTCCATGGTAAAGAGGATTTGAAACAGCGGTCCATGGGCGCTTGAACGCGGTACTTGGGTCTTTTCAACCAGCAGTTCAAAGGGCACATCTTGGTTTGCCTGAGCGTCGAGGTGCACTTTGCGCACATGGGCAAAGTAATCGTCAATGGCATCGATGGCGGTATTTACCCGCAGCACTAACGAGTTGACAAAAAAGCCGATGAGCGGCTCTAACTCTGGCTTGTTGCGGTTGGCCACCGGCGTGCCAATGACAATATCCTGAGCATTGCTGTGGCGGCTAAGCACTAACGCCAAACTCGCGTGCAACAACATAAATGGCGTCATCTTATGGGTGTTGGCCAACTGCTTGAGCTTTTGTGCTACAGACAAAGGCAACTGAGTACTGACCAACTCGCCGGCATACTGTTTCTGCTCAGGTCTGGGATAGTCCAAACTCAGCGAGTGCACCGTCGGCACATCGGCAAGCTGTTGCTGCCAGTAGTCGAGTTGCTGTTGCAACTGCTCAGATTCAAGCCACTGCCTTTGCCAATGGGCATAATCGGCATATTGAATGCTTAACGGCGGCAACGGGTTGTCTAACCCCTCAATCGCCGCAAGATACAACTGGTTAATCTCAGAGACCAAATTACCCATCGACCAGCCGTCAGACACAATATGATGCATGGTGAACAGCAGCACATACTGGTTGTCGTCCAATAACAACAGCTGCCCCCGCAACATCGCATCGTTGGCCAGATCAAAAGGTTTTGCGCCTTCTTCTTGCGCCAACCGCAGCGCCGCTTGCTGTTGAGTCTGCGCAGGTAGCGAGGTCAAATCGACCTTATCTAATGCCACCGGCTCAAACGCTCTGATCACCTGATATGGCTCACCAGCTTCGCTGGCAAATACCGTGCGTAGCGCATCATGGCGCGCCAGCACTTGATTAAAGGCCCATTGCAACTTATCGATATCTAAATCGCCGCTAATGCGCAGCATTGAAGGCATATTGTAGTGAACGCTGTGTTGTTCGAGCTGGTCGATAAACCAAATCCGCTGCTGTCCAAACGAACAAGGCGCCAGCGCTCTACTGCTGTTCACTTTTAACTGCTGCAACAGCTCGATAATGGCCGCTTTGTTGGCGCCGAGCTGCTGTTTTATCTCATTGTTGAGGGCATTTTTGTCGCCTTTGACACTCAAGCGGCCATCGTTTAAAGCAACAAAAATACGTTGGCGTCTGAGCGCCAATAACAAAGACGCCACCATTACAATTCAAACTCCTCAATATCATCATCGGCTATGGTATCCATCGCCACAATGGCATCGCTGTGGCTGGTTTGTACGTTATCCGCCTGCTCGGCTTTCTCTTGCATTCTTAGCGCAAGGCTGGCGATGGTGCTGCATTCGAATAGATCGTGTACCGTCAACTTGATGCCAAAGTGTTCTACCACCCGGCTGATCACCTTGATCGCCACCAGCGAGTGACCACCGATGGTGAAAAAGTCGCTGTTGACGCCCACCGGGTCCGACTGCTCAAGCGCGCTTTGCCAAATCTCGGCCAGTTTGCGTTCAGTCTCGTTCGACGGCGCCACATAAGGCACATGACGCATTTCCTGCGCCATCGCTCGAAGCGCTTTGGTATCGATTTTACCATTGGCCAAGCGCGGGAATTCATCGAGAGCTTGCACCAGCTCCGGCACCATATATTCCGGCAGGTGGGCGCTAAGCAATTGTTTTATTTGCGCCGCATCGGCGCTGGCATGACGAACAAACAAGCTCAATGAGACAGACTGTTTGTCACAAACACACACGGCCTGCGCCGCCAATTGATGGTGTTCAACTAGGGTCGCTATCTCCTCAAGCTCAATGCGAAAACCGTTGAGTTTGACCTGATTATCAAGGCGCTCAAGAAAATACAAATGACCATCTGGCAAAATGCGAACAAAATCACCGGTTTTATAGTAGCGCTCACCTGCAACCTCGGTAATGGCCAGTTCGGTCAACTCTGGTTGGCCTTGATAACCGCTAAACACGCTATCCCCCCCAAGCCAAAGCTCACCGGTTTCACCTACGCGGGCGTAACGACCATCGTCTTTCACGACCAAATAACGCATATTGTCTACCGGTTTACCGATAGGCACATAATCGCTGTCGATCAGGCGGTCAAAAGCAAAATAGGTAGCGTCGATACAACACTCAGACGGACCATAAAGGTTAATGACCTCACAACCGAAAGTGGTGTTGGCATTTGCCGCCACCGAGGTTTTAAGTGCCTCACCGCCACAAAACAGCCAGCGCAGTGAATCGACACTCGCGACATCACTTTGCTCTAACAATACCTCCAGTTGCGAGGGCACCATTTGCAGCACGCTAACGCGGTTTTGTTGGATAAGCGACAACATATGACCAAGGTCGTAATTGCCCTCTTTGTCCATAATAACCATAGTGGCACCGGCCAGCAGCGGGCTCCAACATTCCCACACCGAGGCGTCAAAGCTGACCGAGGTCCGTTGTAAGAACACATCGCGCTCTTGATAACCAAAGCGCTCATGCATCCAGGCCATATGGTTAAGTAACGCCTTATGGGAGATTTTCACCCCTTTGGCTTTGCCGGTAGAGCCTGAGGTATAGAGCACATAGGCGGTATCTTCAGGCTGTATCTTAGCAGCACTAAACGCAACGGCGAGGCTTGTCCATGAAAGCTCGGACAACAACAACTGTTCCACAGGACACTCATCTAAACGCTCGTCGCTGATCAGCCACTTGATTTCAGGCGCCTGTAACATGCTCGCCACCCGAGTCGGCGGTAGCTGAGTATCGATAGGGATATAGGCTGCGCCGGTTTTCGCCACCGCCAACATCGCCACGATAAAATCTGCACTAGGCGCTAAGCGAATAGCCACTTGCGCGCCGCGCCCAACTCCGAGCGTGGTCAAATGATTGGCCAACTGGTTGGCTTTGTCATTGAGCGCGCTTAAGTCCATTTCACTGTTATCCGGTGAAATCACTTTACCTTTGGCACTTGGCACTGACTGTTCAAACCAGGCGACCACACTGCCTTTACCCTGATGCGACACTTCAGGCCCCGCCAGCGGTTCAACAGGTGTTGCGACTACGCCAGGTAGGCCAAGCGCCATCGCCATATCTTGATGCCACAGCTTAAGCCACTGAGTCAAGGTGGCTTTAGCAACGAAGCGGGTGTCAAAATCGACCGATAAGAAGCTGTTGTCGCCCTGCTCTACCAAGGTAAATTGTAACTTAGCAGGCTCAATCAAACCGCCAATGGTGCTAACAACCCCTTGATGGGCATAGCGCAGCGATTGAAACACAAACGCCATATTGCTTTTTTCAAATTTCGCCGGACGGCTAAAACATTCAATATATTCAAGAGATTGCTGTGATAACTGGCGTTCCAATTCAAGCTGTGCGCTCAGGCTTGGCTGCTTGTCGGCAAAAATAGGCAACACACGGCTCAAAGGCCCGATGGCATCGGCCAAATCTTCATCGTTACGACTGTCCATCACCCGGCTTAAGCAGCCATCGGCAGCGACATCAGCCATAACTTGACGTAAGCCGGCGCAAACCACCTCACTCAAGTTGGCATCGTGACGCTGTGCCAACGCCTGCATCGGCGCAACCAACTCGGTCAATGGCAGCTGAATGTTGTCATAATCTTGACCCTGTTCGCGCTGATAATGAGCCAAACCGAACTGGGGGTTGAAGGCGCAGGCCAAGGTCTCTTTTTGCCAGTATTGACGCACCTGCTCAAGCTCATCATCAAGTAGATAGGCATTGAGCCACTCGGCCAAATCTTCATATTGCACCAGCTCATCTTCGTCACATTGCAACATCGCTTGGCGCACATCCTCATCGAGTACAAAAGCCATTAAGCGATTTAAGCTAAACACATCGCTATTGCTCGCGGGCAACGACAGATGAATCCAGCATTGCCCTTGCGGTAATTGCGCGATGGTCAAATTAAGCCATGGTTGAGTATCGTTACGCTCGATAAAAGCGGCACACAGCTTTTGCTGTTGCGCTGTGATTTGCTCGCTATCAAGGGTTTGCCAGTCCAATTGGTTCAAGCTCACTTCAACTTGTGAAGCGACGTTTTGCCATAAAACGCCGTGGTCGTCCTGAGTCAAACTGGTACGTAAAATATCCAAACGCGCGGCTAATTGCTGTAAAGCGGCCTGTGCCGCCTTGCCGTCAATCACTTGTTCTGTGTTAACCCCCAAGGTGGCTTGGGCGCTTGTTTTACCTGCGAACAGGATGCTGTGATTGAGCTGAATAGGTGACGCTATTACTTGTTTTGCCATTTTTTATCTTCTCTTAAAACGCTTATCCCATGGCCACGAGCACTTTACGCTCGCCGTCAAAGGGTTTACGGCCATGGGCCACCTGATAGTTATCGAGCAACATAATGTCGCCTGCCTGCCAGTCAAATTTCACCTCTTGGGCATCATAGGCTGCGCGCATTTGCTCAAGATAATCGGCGGGTATCTCGCTGCCATCGGCAAAATAGGTGTTGTAGGGATACTGCTCAGGAGTCATCACCGACTTAAGCTGAGCCTGTACACTCGGACACAGGCTACTCGGATGCCAAAAGGCAATATGGTTAAACCATAAAGGCACCCCAGAGCGTGGATGGGCGTGCACCGCTTGACGCTTTTGTCTGGTGACGACCCGATCCTTTTCCAGCACCTGCATGTCAATGTCAGCCTTGTCGCAATAGGCTTTGATCTCATCGATATCTGCCATGCCGAAGGCCTTATTGATGGTCGGCCCAATGCCGCCACCATAGTTGCGCTGCAACATCCAGCCACCGCGCGCGGCAAAATCGTCAATCAGTTGCGGGCTTAAGCGCTGATACACCTTGGCAACATCGACAATTTGCGTCTGACCACCGCTCGTGGCCGGAATAAGACAACCAAACACCAGCATTTTGGGCGGATTGACCACATAGGAAAGCTCATTATGAGGTGCAATTTCCTGATCTTTTGGAAACTCCGTTGAGGTATAGATGCCGCTTTGCAGCTGCGTGCGAGGCGTCGCCCCTTCCACATAGGCCGCCTTTTGCTCGATGGCGACATCGCAAAACTGCTTAAAGTCGTGCTCTGAGTTCACTTTAAAACCACGCAACAACAAAGCGCCAAACTCTGCCAAATCAGCCTTGAGCTGGAGCGCATTATCACGATACCAGGTCGCCGGGTTTAGGTTGCCGACTTTGGCACGGTAAACTAAAGGCAACTGCGGACAGTCGGCCAGAAACTGTTTGGCGACGATGTCGTTACCGTCACTTTGGGCCGATTTTTTCTTGTTCTTCCAGTTAGAAAAACCCATGTTAATCTCCTGACACTTTGTTTTTGCGTTTAAATTTGAACTTCTTAGCACTTAACTTATCTTTGGCCGCCAATTGCTGTTGTTGTTTAAGCGCCGCCATATCCTGCATCGGCAACTGCGCTAGGCAGGTATTGCAATCGGCAACAATGGCGCTGAGCATCTGCTCAAAACTTAACGCCAGATGTTTAATGGTTTGTTCATCGAACAGCTGACGGGGGAACGACCAGCAAAGTGCCAAGCCTGATGGCTCGGGCGCGGCGCTCAGCTGCAAATCAAATTGCGCGCTGGCCTCACCACTATCGATTTCTTCGAACTTAAGGCCAGCCAACTCAAGGGCGTGCTCTTGATTGTTTTGCATCACAAACCAGATCTGCACCAAAGGGTTATAGGCGCTGTTGCGGGGCACTTTCAGCTCGTTGACAATTTGCTCAAACGGCATCTGCTGATGGCGATAATGAGACAGGGCCATGGCCTTACCTTTAGCCAAATAGTCGCTAAAGGGCTGGCTGCCATCGACATTGAAACGAAACGCCAAGGTATTGAGGAAACAGCCGATTAATGGCTCTAACGCCTTATTGGGTCTACCCACGACGGGCGAGCCGATTATGATGTCGCTTTGCCCCGACCAGCGGCCAAGCAGCACCGCAAAGGCATTTTGCAACAGCATAGAAAGCGTCACCTTTCGTGCCAAACAGAACCCATCAAGCTGTTGTGAGAGCTGCGGGCTAAGCCGAGTATGAACCATGCCCGCCTGATGGCTAAAGCGCTCAGGTCGCGGTCTGTCGAGCGGCAGTGAGTGAACCAAAGGTGCCGCTGTCAGCTGCTCGCGCCAATAGTCCAGCTGTTGCTCATAATACTCACCAGATAACTGCTCGCGCTGCCATTTGGCAAAATCGGCATATTGCACCTCTAAAGGGGTAACCGCGCGATTGTCGCCACGACTAAAGGCATCGTAAAACTGCATAAAATCGCGGGTTAAAATCGCCATCGACCAACCGTCAGAGCCGATATGATGCATGGTGATAAGGCAAATATGCTGCTGCTCGGCAAGCTTCAACAGCGTCACTCTAAGCACGTTGTCATGGGCCAAATCAAAGGGTTTATCGGCCTCTTGAACGCTTACCCTTGCCACCGCTTCATCTTGCGCATCACCGGTGAGATGGCTTAAGTCTTGGACAGGCACTTCCACCGGACTAAAGGGTTTGATTTTTTGCACTACCGCCTCGGCGGTCTCTTGATAGACGGTGCGCAAGATCTCATGGCGCTCGATCACGGCATTGACAGCCCGCGTCACCAAGGCATAGTCAACGGGACCTGTGATCTTAAGGGCACCGGGCATATGATACTGACGCGAGCCTTCAATATTGTCTATCATCCACAGTCTTTGCTGGGCAAAGGACAACGGCAACGGCTGTTCTCTATCGGCTTTGGCAATATCGACGCTAACAGATCTATCCTGAGCGTCTATCAGCGCGCCAAGTAGCGTAATGGTCGGTGCGCTAAACACGCTGGCGACTTCAAGCTCGACAGCAAAGGTTTTTTCAATCGCACTGAGTAACCTCATGGCCAGCAGCGAGTGTCCGCCTAAACTAAAGAAGTTGGCATCGGTGGAAACCTCTGGCAGTTCCAGCAGCTCAGTCCAAATCGCCACCAGCTTCGCTTCGGTGTCGGTTTTCGCCGCGACAGTCTGC
>JBFHGJ010000108.1:0-19883 GCA_041583135.1 Alteromonadaceae bacterium
AAAAAACGCTTCGATATTCCGATGTATTTCAACTCCGGGGTATTGTTGATGGATTGCGATGCGTTAAACGAGTCAAAGTTGATGGACAAAACCATTGAACTGATTCGCGCCAACGATCAGAACCAGTTGCGCTTTACCGACCAAGATGCTCTGAACATTGTATTCAATCGTAAGTTCAAATTGATGCCGCAAAAGTTCAATCACTTAGAGCCGGTTGAAAGCAAAGATGCGGTGGTTTATCACTATGCCATCGGCAAACCCTGGTTGGCCATTCGCACCAATCCCAACAGCTACCTCTACAAAGAACATGTGCGCATTTATCCCTACATTCTACCCAAATTCTCTCGCGAGTTTGAGCTAAACGAAGATACCATCTACCCGATTTTGAACCGCTTTTTCTGGAACTTGCCGGGCGTGCGCCGCTTAGGAGATGTGATCATTCGCCACATCACCAAAAAGTCCAATGTTAAAAATGAAAAACGGGTGCAATCGATTAACGTCATCGAAGGGATCAGCGGTTAAGCTATTTTCACTGTGGCCAAAAGCCACATAGCAACACATACCAACACATACCAACACATAATAAGAGGGCCGGTTGTTTTTGCAACCGGCCCTCTTATTATATTCCCATTTTATACGCCTACGTTTTTAAAAAAGTCGCAGGCGATTTTTTTTGGCTGTTACTATCAGCCGTTATCTTTATGGTCCAAATCGGCTTTCAGCTGATTGACAATTTGCGCCAAACTTTGCTTATCAGATAACATGCTCTGATGTTCGCCCACGACAACCCCAGTCTCAGCTTGTTGTGAAAACCACTCAGACCAACTGGCAAAGTAGTCAACCTCTTGATTTTGCTCGGTTTTAAACAAACGCAAAGTGTCGATTTTAGCCAGACACGCGCTATCGCGCTTGGCTATACGATAATCGACACCGGCAAAAAGCACGGTTTTGACGGTCTCGATATCATCGAGAGTGCTGATATTTTGCGCAACCACAAAAGCCGCCGCGCTATCGACCAAAGCCTCAAAACCAGCATCTTGTTCTTGTTCACTCAGCCAGCTATCGATAAGTACTTGCTCCAACCCAACAAACCCCAGCAAGAAACCGAGATAATCGAGTTTGTCACTCACTTGGTCATTATCTGGCAACATCGGCTCCAACAGATTGAGATAGTCAACCTGATGTCCCTTATTTTGTAGTGCTATGGCAACATAGTAAGCCAGTTGCGCCCCGGCCGACCAGCCCATCAAGCGATAGGGACCTTTTGGCTGTGTGGCGACGATCCCTTGGGCATAAAATTCAGCCAAGCTGGCAATATTATCAAACCTTAATCGCTGGCCACTGACAAAAGGTGCCTGCACGCCATAAACACTGGCCTGTTCATCAAGCTGTTTGGCAAGCTCCCGATAGCAATCAACGCGACCAGAAAATGGATGAAAAACAAAAAGTTCTGGCTTTTTAGCCGGGCCGGTTTGGTCAATATTCAAAGCCACGATGGCGTTTTGTGTCCAGCTTTGCTCAAACTGTGGATGAGCTGAGGATTTAAGTTCGCTCATAGCGAGCAGAATATCCGCCATTTTATCCATCAAACCTTGCAGCACGCTCTGTTCATATTCACTTTGGCAAAAACTGACACTTGCGCTCAAACAGCCGTCGCTCACTTGCGCCTCAAATTGCAGCGGGTAATGCCCCTGACGTTTGTCGCTTTGCAGTTTCCCTGGATTTTCTTTAGCCAATTCAATCTGTTGCGCTTGTGCTTTAGTACTATCGATATGACCATAGTAGTTAAATAGCCACTCAGGTAACTGAGCAGCATTAAGCACTTCATCGCCCAATATCTCTTTGAGGACACCAAAGCCCAAACCATTATCTGGCACCGATTGCGTGGTTTGGAGCACCCGCTCTACCACCTGCTCGATAGCGTCGTTTTGGTGCAGGCTCAGCATCAGCGGATAACTTAAGGTAAACCAGCCAACCGTCTGATTGAGATCCAACTTATCGAACGGCGCGTATCGGCCATGGCTTTCAAAGGCAAGTTTAAGCGCGGTCGAACCAAAACAGTGTTGATTGGCCAAAAGTAACGCACTTAGCAATAACTCATTGATTTGATAGCCTGTTTTATTCAGTTTTGCGCTTTGTTCGGCGCTCAGTTCAAACCCGGCGCGGCGCAGTTTGGCCTCAACTTGAGATGGCTTTTGACTGTGCTTTGCAAGGCTTGGCACATCCCCTGAAACCTGCTGGTGCCAATAGCTGCGCTGTGCCAGCAATTCCGGGCTTTTACCATATTGTCTAAGGTACTCGCCCCACTGCTGGTAACTGCTGGTTTTGCTCGCCAATTGCAGTGGCTCGTTTTGGCTAAACTGCTGATATAGCGTTAAAAAGTCATCAAGCAATATGCGCCAAGACACCGTATCGACACTCAAGTGATGAATTGCCAAGAGCAACCTGCCGTGGCTATCGCTGGTGTTACCCGGCCAGTACACCACTTTAAAAATATCCGCTTGCTGTGGCTGCATCGTTTGATGAACTTCAGTGGCCGCTTCGCTTAAAAATGCCCAATCGGCTTGCTCATTGCTACGAATACTGACAGCCCGTGTCACCATGTTAGCCGTGAACGGCATAAATTCGGCTTTCAAGCTCGGTGATATCTGGTAGCGCAAACGTAAGGCATCATGACGCTGATAGAGTTTTTCGACAATCAAGCTTAGACTTGCCGGGTCAAAGTCCGCTGGCATTTTCAGCATGACCGCCTGATTGGCATGGTGCCAATCATCCGGCTCTTGCATAAAAGCGATTTGCACCGGCAGTAAAGGCATATCACCGCAGCTCTCAATCTGCGGCGCGGCGACGATTGGGCCTTGAGAGATAGCAGCGGCAATTTTGGCGATAGTGGGCGATTGAAACAGCACATTGGGGTTAAAATGCAGCCCCATTTTCGCCGCTTTGTTGGTCAGTTCAATAGATAAAATCGAGTCGCCGCCAAGGGTAAAGAAGTTGGCATCTGTGCTTATTTTATCCGCCGGTAGTTTAAGCACCTCGCCAAAGAGCTGTTGCAACTGCGCCTCGGTATCACTGTTAGGTGTCATGTATTTATCAGCGCCAAGTGCTTCACTTGGCAGAGGTAAAGCGCGCTTGTCGATTTTACCGTTGTTGGTCAAAGGCCACTGACTCATCATCACAAAAAAGCTCGGGATCATATAACTTGGCAGTGTGTCGCCAAGGGCTTTAGCCAGCATATCGGCGTTTACATCGCCCTCGCCTTTAACATAAGCCACCAAACGCTTGCTGGTGCCATCGCTCACAGCCGTCACCACACTCGATTCAACCCCAACGATACGGTTAAGGTGCTGCTCAATCTCACCCGGCTCAATGCGAAAACCGCGAATTTTCAGCTGCTGGTCGATGCGCCCGTAAAACACCAACTCGCCTTTGGCGCTCATCCTCACCAAATCGCCGGTTTTGTACAATTTGCCTGCACCAAATGGGTTGTCGATAAATGCAGTTTCCGTCAGTTCAGGACGATTTAGGTAACCTTTAGCGACGCCATCGCCACCTAAGTACAGCTCGGCAATACGGCCACTGACAACCTGTTGTAATTGCTCATCGAGCACATAAGCTGTGGTATTGGCCATCACCTTGCCAATTGGCAACGCCTTGGCCGTTAAATCTTTGCCGCTTAGTTCATAGTAGGTAGCAAATGCCACGGTTTCCGTCGGGCCATAGGTATGAATAAAGCGAGTCGGCGCGCCGCGTTCAAGCACGGTTTTCACCGCGTCGATATCTGGCGCGTCGCCGCCGATCAGCAGCATTCTTAGCTTTTCAAAATGACCAAGCATTTCTCTGGCAATTTGCTTAAACAGCCCGGCGGTAAGCTGCAATACACTGACGCTGGCCTCAGTCAAACAGGCTTTAAACTGAGCTAAGTCTTGCAGCCGCTGATCACTGACAATCTCAAGCCTTGCGCCATTTAAAAGGCTAACCCAAATCTCCCAGGTCGAAGCGTCAAAGGCCGGGTTGGCGCAATAGGCCAGCGTATCGTCAGGGCCAATGGCCAGAGACTTATCGGCCAATACGCTGCGCCACACATTGCGCTGGCTCACCATCACCCCTTTGGCTTTGCCCGTTGAACCCGAGGTGTAAATCACATAAGCAAGGTCATCCCCCGCTAAATGGCAAACGGGCGCCTTATCGTGCGCGGCACTATCAAGAGCCAAAAGCTCGGCGACATCAATATGACTTAGCTGCAAGTTTGGCAGCTGCGCCACAATTGCCTCGCCATCTGCCAGCTGTTCATCACCATATAAAACCACCTTAGCGTTAGTATCGACTAACATAAAGCTTTTGCGCACCAGCGGATAGTGGCTGTCCATCGGCACATACACAGCGCCGATTTTAACGCAGGCCAGCATGGCCACAATCAGCTCAAACGAGCGCCCACAAGCAATGGCCACGCTATCGCCTTTGGCCACGTTAAGTTCAATCAGGCAGTGGGCCAAGCGATTGGCCGCCAACTCCAGTGCGGCAAAGGTTAAGCGCTCGCCCTGTAACGACAGCGCAATGGCCTCAGGTCTTATAGCCACCTGCTGCGCAAAGGCATCGGCCAGACTCTGGCCGTCATACTCAGCCCAACAGGGCTGGTTGAGCGTGGCCAAATAGGCGCTTTGCTGCGGCCCTAGCAGGTTGTCATGGCTTAAGCAGTTCTCAGCAATGCCCATCAGCACGCTATGTAAGCATTGGCTAAACTGAGCGATGGTTTGCTCGGTGTAGAGGTTTTTATCGAAGATCCAGTTAAGCACTAGGCCCTCGGGGCTAAATACCGCAGTCAGATCCAGTTCAAACTTGGCAAGGCTTACGGCACTTTTAAGCGGCTCAAAACCAAGTCCGGGCATGGCAATACCGTCCTGTTTGACTTGATTGACCGTGAGCATTAGCTGAAATACCGGCGCATATTGTGGGTTACGCTTAAGCGCCAACGCACTTAACACCTGTTCAAACTGCACATCCTGATTGGCCTGCGCCTCGGCGTTAATGGCTTTAAACGCCAACAGGTATTGCTCTAAGTTGTCAAAAGGCACATCTGAGCGCAGCGCCAAGGTGTTGACGAACATGCCCACCACGTTTTCCAGCTCGGTAACGGTGCGATTGGCCACCGGCGTGCCGACCACCACGTCTTGCTCACCACCGAGTAACTTCATACACAGCGCCCAAGCGCTGTGTATCAGTACAAATTCGGTGATGCCAAAACGCTCTGCACTTTGTAATAAACGCTCGGCAAGGGCGCTGTCGATGCGATATTGATATTGAGCGCCGTCAACGGCTGTGTGATTGCTTCTGGCAAAATCCAGCGGCAAGCTGTGCACCAAAGGCGCATTTTTAAGACGCTGTTGCCAATAGTTCAGCTGCTTGGCAAGGGCGTCATCGTCAAGATGCTTTTGTTGCCACAACACATAGTCGATATAACCTAGTGCCGCTGCCCCTGAAAGGCTCTGGCCATGACTGATCCCTTGATAAAACTGCATGAAGTCCTGGGTCATCAGATTGATAGACCATGCGTCGCACACCAAATGATGCACCACCATCACCAAGATATGGCAGGGCTGTCCATCGGTTTGTGTCTTGATAAGCTGCGCTTTGACCAGTGGTGCTTGCGCTAAATCAAAACGATGGGCAAACAGCGCGTCAATCAGCCCTTGTACTTGCCCTTGGCTGTGAGCTGCCGCATCGATGTATTCGAGCGTAAAATCCACTATAGGCTCAACAAATTGCAGCACCTTGCCGTCTTGCTCGACAAAGCGGGTGCGTAGCGCCTCATGCTTGGCCACTACCTTGGTGAAAGCCTGCTTGGCAATGTTGTAGTCAAATGCGCCAGTCACTTTTAGCGCAATCGGCATATTGTAGTTGGCGCTGTTGCCCGAGAGTTTTTGTGCCATCCACAGCCGGGTTTGCGCGCCCGACAGGCCATAGCCGTTCTCATGCCTAGGCTGCGCAATTAGCGCGCCTTTGGCTTGCGTCAATTTGCGCTGCGCCTGATGGGCGGTAATGGCCGCCACTAAGGCGGCCTTATTGTCTCTAATAAGGCCAATCAGTTGATCTGTCGGTCTTTGGTCAAAGCTGGCATTGAGCTTATCGCCATCGACACTTAAAACCACCGCTTGGTCCTGACACAGTTTTAGTATTTGCGTTACATTCATCTTGGTTGTATTCATATTCATTAAAACGACAGGGTATGTTCGCCCTGCTCAGACTCGGTGACGGCGCTAAGCGCCTGCTGCGCGTCGATAAGCTCGGCCAACCCGGCAACACTGGCCTTGGTCATAAACTCAGTCAGTGCCACCTCGACCTCAAAGCGCTTTCTCACCCTTGAGAGCAGTTGCACCAATAACAATGAGTGGCCCCCAAGGCTAAAGAAGTCGTCATTGACCGAGAGCGTATCTGCGCTTGCACCTAGCAGCTGGGCAAAGATATCAAGCACCTGCTGCTCCAGCTCGTTACGTGGCGCTACTCGCTCGGTCAAGCGGCTAAACTGCGGTTTTTCCAACTGTTTAAGGTCAACTTTACCGTTGGCATTGAGCGGCAAGGCATCGAGCACCATAATGGCATGAGGCACCATGTAGCGTGGCAAGCGTGCCGACAAATGGGCTTTGAGCGCTGTGATGAACTCGCCATCTTGGCCCGCTGCACGCTCATCTGGCACCACATAAAGCGCCAAGCCGGTAAAGCCCTGAGCATCTTGGAAGCTGGTGACCACAGAGCGGCTCACGCCCTCAAAGCTGTCGGCCTGATACTGTATTTCACCAAGCTCAACCCGGTGACCATTGACTTTCACCTGATGGTCGATGCGGCCTAAGTAAACATAGCTATCGGCACCTGTGGCTATCACGTTGTCACCGCTCAAATACCAGCGCTCATCCTCTCCTTTGGCGTTCACCCGAGTGATAAACGCTTTATCGGTCAAACACTGGTTGTTGAAATAACCATTGGCCAACGCATGGCCCGCAATACACAGCTGACCCGGAATGCCCGGTGGCACTGCTTGACCATAGGCGTTCACCACACAATGGGCATAGCCCGGTAAAGTGCCGCTCAGCTCGATTTGATGCTTGTTCAAATCCACCAAGGTCACTTGCGATATCATCGACCAAATGGTGGCCTCGGTCGGACCATAACAGTTGTATAGCCGTGCCACTTTAGGCAGTAGCGCGCTGGCCAAATTCACCGTGAGCGCCTCACCGCCACACAATACGCTTAACTGTTTAGTGCCTTGCCAGTCACTGTCAATCAGCGCTGTCCAAGTCGCTGGCGTCGCCTGCATGTGGGTGATCTGATGTTGCTCGATAAGCGCAGCCAAGGCGCTTGGATCTTTACTTTGTTGCTCATCGGCCAGCACCAGTTCGGCGCCACTTAGCAGCGGCGCTAAGATCTCCAAAGCCGCAATATCAAACGACAAGGTGGTCACCGCCAACCAGCGGCTGGTGCAGCCTAAGTTATCGATACGCTTTCTTGCGCCCGCTAAGTGATAGCCAAGCGCGCGATGGCTGACCGCAACCCCTTTTGGCTCACCGGTAGAGCCAGAGGTGAAGATGACATAGGCCGCAGCGTTATCATCAAATTCCCCGCTCGATTGCTCACAAGTCACCGAATCGCCCTCCAGCAGCTGCTGTGGCGACAAACACTCGACCGCACTTTGCTCATCTTGCCAAGATAACGGCTCATCGCTCAGTACCAACTTAGCTGTTGATTGCGCAATAAGCTTTTGTTTGCGCGCTTGCGGCAGGGCAGGATCTAACGGCACATAGGTGATACCGGCTTTGGCTGCGCCAAGTAGCGCCGTCACCATGTCGATGCTGCGGGTTAAGTGCAGTACCACAACGTCACCGCTTAAACCCTTAGCCAGCAACTGCGTCGCCATCATTGAGGCTTTAGCGGCCAGTTCACGGTAGCTTATCTGCTCGTTTGCAACACGCAGCGCGCAGCTGTTTGGTGCAAGCTTGGCCACATGGTCAAACTGCTGCCACACACGGCGATATTCAATCGACTCATCAAGCACCATAGGCGCACTAGGCTGTGGTGTCAGGCTGGTGGGCACCGGTTTATCCACACCATCAACAAAGCCATTGAGCAGCTGCGCAATAGGTGCTTTGAGCTGGTCGAATAACGCCGGTTTAAACACACCGCTATCGAGAATAAGCCCTACCGACAAACTGCCGTTATCACCGCGTTCAAAGGCGCTTTGTAACCAGTAGTTGTTGCGGTCAAACGCCCCTCTTGAAACCATATCCGCCGACTGACTGACCTGCTCATAAACATGAAAATCCACAAAATTAAACAGCGAGCCAGACAAATCGACGCCACTTTGACGCTGAATGTCGGTCACCGGATAGTAACGATGTGCCATACCGGCCAGCTGCTGCTCATCGATGTGCACAATCAGCTCACGCCAGCTCATATCGGCAAAATCTACCGACAAAGGTAAGGCATTTAAGAACAGACCCAAGGTCAATTCACTGCCTGCAAGCTCAGGCCGGGTGTTGTAAACCGAGCTGGTCAATACCTTGGTCTGGCCATCAAGCAAGCCGCAAATAGCCACATGCAGCGCCATCAAAACCGACTTTTCATGAACGTTTAACTGCGCGGCCAACTGCCCTATCGCTGTGGCTTTTTCGGCGCTAAGGTTAAAGTCAACATGATAGCTTTGGCCGCGCTCGGCAGCGCCGCTCCACCATGGCATCGGCGCCTCTTGTACTATCTCAAGCCAGTGTTGTTTAGCTTTATCACAAGCCAAAGCTTTAGCTTCAAGACCAACAAAGTGGCGGTACGGCAAAGGCGTACTCAACGGCTCAGCGTCATGACCTGCAAGTAACTGGTGATAACGCTCAAACAGTTCTGTCTCAAGTGAAGCTCGGCTCCACCCATCGAGCAGCGCATGATGGAAACTCAGATGTAAGCACACCTCCTGCTCGCCCAAAAGCTGCACGGTTATCTGCCACGGGCAAATATCTAAGGCAAAGCCGCGACGTTTTTCTTGTGCCAACCACTGCTCAATGGCCGCTTGTTGCGCGTCTTTGTCATGACCGCGCAGGTCAACGACCGACAGCGGCAATGACATTTGCGACTTAACCAGCACCAATGGCCGCTCTAAGCTCATATCAAACACCGCACGCAGCATTTCATGACGTTCTGCCATTTGCAAAAGGGCTTGCCTAAATACCGTTTCATCCCAGCTAAGCTTCAAGCGAATGGTCGAGATATCGTGATAGACCCCTTCGAGCTGACCTTGCATGGTGTGGAAAATCATCCCCTGTTGTAGCAAGGTTTGCGGGTAGGCATCGCTTAACTCAGGCAGTTCCAGCGCGGCTTTTTCGTCTTCACTTAACAGTGCAAACGGTTCAAGCTCAGACTGCGCAACAAAGCTCGTGCGACCTTCACTTTCAAGGTATGCAGCCAAGGCTCTGATGGTGCCATGGCTTAATAGCTCGCTCACGCTCAGCTCAATGCCTTGCTGACGACATTGGCCAATGACGATAAGCGCCAAAATAGAGTCGCCCCCGGCTTGGAAGAACGAGTCGGTAACGCCAATCTCAGCGGATTTCAGTGCTTGGCACCAAATATCCAACAGTTTCGATTCCAACGACGTTTGCGGCAATTGACGGCTATCGCTTATGCCATGGGCCTTTGGCGCAGGCAAGGCGCGGCGGTCAATCTTACCGTTAACCGTCAGTGGCCACTGCTCAATCGCTTCATAGTGCTGCGGACACATATATGCAGGCAGCGCCTTAGCAAGCGCTGCACTTAACTGGCCAAAATCACCGGTTTGATGCCACTGCACATAAGCCACCAACTCATTATTGCCACTGGCCGCTTGCCACAGGTGCACAATCGCCTGTTTCACCCGCTCATCGGCGTTTAAGTGATACTCAATATCGGCAGGCTCAATACGATAACCATTAACTTTAAGCTGCTCATCGCACCTTGCGATAAACTCAAAGCAATCGTTGTGGTGCAAAATCACCCTATCGCCACTGCGATAGGCCAGCGCGCCCTGTTCGGTCAAATCATCCAGCAACACCTCGCCGCTGAGTTCATCGCGGTTAAGATAGCCCTCACATACCCCGGCACCGGCGATAAACAATTGCCCCATTGCGCCTTTAGGCAAGATTTTTAGGTTATCGTCTGTGACATACAAACGGGTGTTTTGAATGGGCTGACCGATAGGCACCGCGCTGCTGTTGATACGCTCTAGCATTTGCGCGCCAGCAACTTCATAAATACAGCAGCCCACCACAGTTTCGGTTGGGCCATACTCGTTGATGTAGCGCCCGTTCGGCAAGTAACGCTCAACCCAAGGTTTTAATTGGCTAACGCTTAATTGCTCACCACCAATCACAATTTTGTGACTTTGCAGCGAACTTTGCTCGCCAAAGTACGACAGCAACACGGTCATGTGCGCTGGGGTTAACTTAAACAGCAAAGGTGCGCTTGAGTGCATCAACTGCTGGGCCAACTCATCAAAAAGCACTTCGTCATTACCGGCCAGCATCACGCTGCCACCGCACATCAGTGGCGCCAGCAGCGTGGTTAAGGTCGCATCGAAGCACAAAGGCGAGCTGACCACAGAGCCGGTCACACCATCGCACAGGTATTGATTGACGCCATGGTCGAGATAGTTCATCAAGCCACTGTGCTTTATCTTAACCCCTTTGGGTTTACCCGATGAGCCAGAGGTATACAGCACATACGCCAGTGCATCAGCCGCCAACGCTCGTGGCGTCACCTCATCACCGTCATATTCGCTAAAGGCGTCTGGGTCTGCGATAAAGTCTTCAACCACTACCACATCGACACCATTGTGACTTAGGCTATCGAGTAGCATATCGCAGGTGACGACGGTATCGATTTGGGCATCGTCAATGATTGCAGCGATACGCGCTTGCGGCTGTGAAGGCTCAAGGGCAACAAACACCGCGCCGAGTTTACTCAGCGCGAGCACACTCACCAGCATCGACAAAGAGCGCTCTAAATACACCCCAACCAATTGCCCCTGCTCAACCCCACTTTCTTCAAGCACGGCGGCAAATCGGTTGACGTAACATGCAAGCTCGCCGTAGCTGACCTCAGTGGCAGCAAAAATAGCCGCGGTATTATCTGGGCTAAGCTTGGCTTGACGCTCAAATTGCGAAGCCAGATCAGGGGCAAGACTCAGTGGTTTTTGCTCGCCACAGGCGATGGCAAGCTCGCCATTAACCGCTAAATCTCGCCATGCTAAATCTGGGTTTTGACCCACCTGGTTTAAGATGTCCGCAAGGCTATCGACCAGCTCTTCTACCTGCGCTTGTTCAAAGCGGGCATCGTGCACCAAAAGTTGCAATGACAACTGATCTTCAAGGTGCGCCACCAAATTCAGCCCGAAGTTGGAATCCTCGACAAACGAAATGCCACTGACCTGAAGGTCATGGACATCACTTGAGCGCTCAGACAGGGCGCTGACCGGGTAGTTTTCAAATACCACGATGGTTTCAAACAGATTCTGTTTGAGCGCCGATTGACGCTGAATTTCCACCAGCGGAATATGGCTGTGTAACTCACGCACCGCTTGTAGCTGATGCATTTGCGCCACCACATCGATAAAGCGCTGATGGCCAGACAAGTCGGCGCTGACCGGCACTGTGTTGATAAACAAACCGACCATCTGCTCAACCCCGTTAAGGGTCGGTGGACGCCCAGAGGTAGTGGCGCCAAACACCACTTGCTCGCGAGCACTGTAGCGGCTTAACAGGCAGGCCCAAGCCGCCTGTAGCAATACCCCAACCGTGGTGTTGGCATTTCGCGCCATGCTCACCAAGGCGCTCGTTTGCGCTTGCGACAACGACAAGCTGTATTGCAGCGCCTCTTTGTGCAGTTCAAACGCCACTTGGGTGCTGACCATCGGCAATGGCGTCACCTCTTTGACATCAGCCAATTGCTCGGCCCAATAATCCAGCGAGGCTTGATTGTCCTGCGCCGCAAGCCATTTGGCGTAGGCGCCGTACTGACCGGCAGGTAATGCCGCTTTAAGCGTGGTGATATGCTCCGCGCTGTTATCTTCGCCAAGACCGGCGTAAATGGCGCGCACCTGTGCAAACAATAGCGGTAAACTCCAACCATCCATAATCGCGTGATGATGCGACCACACCAGAGTATGACGGCTATTGCCACGGTCAAACAGGTTAAAGCGCAGCAGTGGCGCCTGCTCGGTCACAAAGCCTTTGGCCTTATCGGCTGCCAAAAACGCCTCAATGGCACTTTCTTGCGCCTCGTTCGCTAACCCAGTTAAGTCATGCAACTGCCACTCAGGTGACGCCTGTTTAACCACCAACTGTTGCGACTGGCCGTCTTGTTGACTGACAAACGCGGTTCTGAAGATATCGTGATGGTCAATCAGCATTTGCCAAGTCTCGGCAAAGCGTGCCACATCAAGATCCTCTAAGTGCACCAAGGTTTGAGTGACATAGCTGCCCGCATGTAACATGCTGTGGAACAACATGCCTTGCTGAGTGCCGCTGGCCGGGTAGATATCGGCGATATCATATTCGCCCTGCCATTTGGCAATGTCTTGATCGCTGGCACCACTATATGGGAAGTCCACCGCCACCAAAGGCATGGCATCAAGGGTTTTGGCGGTGGCAACTATCTCTATGATGGCCGACTTAATTGACTCAAGCAGCCCGTTTATGCGCTCATCGCGATAACGCTCGTCAATAAAGCTCACTTCAAACCACAGCTCGCCTTGCGAGACCATACCGTTAAAGCTCAGCTCAAATTCAGGCTTGCGTCGCTCGCTGGTTTGCGTGCCAACGGACTCTTTGGCCTGAGTGAACATGCCCTCGCCTGCACTTGAATTATCAAACTGGCCAAGATAGTTAAACAGCCATTTTGGCTCATCGCAGCCCTTAAGCTCGGGCAGCTGGTGCATATGTTTGAGCACGCCATAGCCCATGCCGCCATCTGGCACATTGCGGTATTGGCTTTTAACCTGATTGATAAGCCCGGTAATATCCTCAGTACCAGCACTTTCCAGTAACAATGGATAGCTTTGGGTAAACCAGCCCAAGGTTTGCGACAACTCGCTTTGCGCGCCCTGTAAGCTGCGCTCAATGACCTTACTCAGTTCACGGCCATGACTTTCTAACATCAGCGCCAGCGGTTTGTTTTGTCCGGCAAAGCGCGAAGTACCAAGTAACACAGCGCCAAGCAGTAATTCGTTTATCTGCGCTCGGTATACACTGGTACACTGGGTTAACAGCGCCTCGGTTGTGGCGGCATCAATGCTTAGCTGAGCGCTGTGATAGTTACCGGTTGCCGCGCTGTTTGGCTCAGAAATATCAAGACATTCGCCACTGACAATCGTCTGCCAGTAAGTCGCTTGCTCACTAAAGTGGGCTTTTGCCACATCACCGGCAAGCAGCTCGCCCCACTGACGATATGAAGTGGTTTTTTGCCCAAGAGATAACGGCGCTTTTGCCACATATTGGCCATACAGACTGTGTAAATCGTCAAGCAGAATACGCCACGATACGCCATCGACCGCCAAGTGATGAATAACCATCAACAAACGCCCTGACGCTTGGCCTGCCTTTGTTTTTTGACCATCAAGCGGTTTAAAGTAGACCAGTTTAAACAGCTCACCTTGCGCCGGATTTAAGCTGCGCTGCACCTTATCGGCAAGCGCAGTTAAGTTTTTGCTATCGCCTTGTGGCATCTCTTGCACTTGCCAGCTTGAGGCCAACAGCTCATCTGTTAACGGCAAATACTCACTTTGCCACTGCCCTTGTTCTTGGGCTTGTTCTTGGGCTTGTTCCTGGTCCTGCTCTTGTTCTTGCTCTTGAGTTTGGCTAAAGCGCAAACGCAATACGTCATGCTGCTCTAGCAAGGCTTTGGCAATAGCCGCAAGCGCCTGTGGCTCAAAATCGGTGGTGGTTAACATTACCGACTGATTGGCATGATGCCAATCGGTGGTATCGGCCAAAAACGCCTGCTGCACCGGCAGTAACGGCACAGGGCCTGTCAATTGACCTTGTTCGCTGAGCAGTTGACGCTCGGTTGAGACTACCGCCGCCAAGGCCGTGATGGTCGGCGCGTCGAACAGGTCTTTAACGCTAAAGTGCAAGCCCTGTTTGGCCGCTCTGGCCACCAATTGAATCGACAAAATCGAATCGCCGCCAAGGGCAAAGAAGTTGGCGCTGGTGCTGATCTGAGTGCAATCGAGCTGTAACAGCTCTGCCCACAATTGCTGGAGCTGTAATTCCGTTGAGCCTACCGGCGCCTGATAGTGACCTGTGATAAGCCCTGTTTGTGGCGTCGGTAGTGCTTTGACATCAATTTTGCCGTTGGCAGTCAAAGGCCAGCTGTCAACGGCAATTAACATGCCCGGCACCATATGGCTTGGCAAGGTTTGACTGAGCTGCACGCGTAGCGCGGTCACATCGAGTGTCACCCCAGAACTTGCTTCAACATAAGCGATTAAGCGCTTATCTTGTGCTTGCTCGGCATCGTCGCTCATCACCCGCACAAGGCTGGATTTAACCCCATCGCAGCGATTGAGCTGATATTCGATTTCACCAAGCTCAATACGATAACCACGAATTTTTACCTGTTCGTCCTGCCTGCCGACAAACAGAATATCGCCATTATCAATAAACCTCACCAAATCACCGGTGTTATACAAACGGCCCGCAGCAAACGGATTGGCAATAAACGCCTCGGCGCTTTGCTGTGGCAAATTCAAGTAACCTTGAGCCACACCGCTGCCACCGATATGTAATAAACCTACTGCCCCTTGTGGCAACAGCTGGCCTTGGGCATCGAGCACATAGGCTTGGCTGTCATAGGTGGCACGGCCAATCGGCAAACGGCCACGCTTGGCACTGTCTGCATCAATGGCAAAAATGGTGGTAAAGGCCACGGTTTCAGTTGGGCCATAGGTATGAATAAAGTGCTTCGGCGCGCCTGCCTCTATGGTTGTACGCACCGCCGCGATATCAGGCTTATCGCCACCAATAAGCAAATAGTCAAGCTGGCTAAAGGTCTGCGCCAGAGGCTCGGCCAGTTGTCTAAATAGACCGGCAGTGAGCTGCAACACGCTGGCGTTTGAATCCTCTAAGCGCTGTTTAAACTGGGCAACATCGAGCAGTTGCGCCTCAGTTATCACAATCAAGCGACTGCCATGCAACAGGCTGGTCCAGATCTCCCAAGTAGAGGCGTCAAATACCGGATTGGCGCAATAGACCACCTTGCTTTGCTCATCTACCGCAATCTGGGTATCGCCATAAACGCAGCGCAGCACGTTTTGCTGGGTGACTTTAACCCCTTTAGGCAGCCCAGTAGAGCCTGAGGTATAAAGCACATAAGCTAATGATTGCTCGTCAACTTCCCCCGGTGATACCTTCGCCAGCGCCGCCGCGCTTTGCAACAGGGCATCATCCCAGTTAAGGGCTATTTCGGTTATGGCCAAATCATCGCTTAAGCCCGCAGCCACATCGCCAGTGGCACTTAATATCACTGACAGACCAGTATCACGGCACATAAATTCAAGCCGCTCTTGTGGCAGCTGCTGCCCAAGTGGCACATAGGCGCCACCGGCTTTAAGCACCGCCAACATACCAACGATCAGCGCTTGTGAGCGTGGCGCGCACACCCCAACGCTATCACCGGCAACAACGCCTTGGACTTTGAGCTGAGTGGCGAAATGATTGGCCAGTGCGTCAAGGGCCTGATAGCTCAGCAGCTCGCCGTTATCGTCAATGGCAATATGCTCGCCATAGTTTGCAACAACCTGCTCAAAGTGGCTCAATAAGGTGCCGCTATAATCTTTACCCTGAGTCACCCCTGTCGCTTGTGCGAGCAGCGCTTGACGCTCGTTAGGTGTCAACCAATCAATCTCGCCTAACGGCTTATCGGCATTGGTTAGCATAGCCCCAAGCAGCGAGTGCAGATGACCGACCAAACGCTCACCATCGGCATGACTTAGCAGGTTGGCACCAATGGTCAGCTCCATCGTGAGCTGGCGACCGGTGTGCACCACTAAAGCCATGGCATCATCGGTGCCTTCGAAGTTATCGATGGCTTCAACCATTAACGCCGCGCTCTGCGCCTGCTCGCCAATGGTTTCATCCACCGGGTAGTTCTCAAACACCAATAAAGAATCAAATAGCCCTTCTGTGGCCGGGCTTAAGCGCTGAATGTCTTTCAGTGGCACATGGGCATGACTTTCTGCTGCCACCAGCTCTTGATGTATGGTTTTAAGCCATTGGCGCAATGGCATTTGCGGCGCAATGTCCACCACCAGAGCAACCGAGTTGATAAACAGCCCAACAATCGATTCAACCCCTTCAAGCTCAGGCGGTCTACCAGAGGTGACCGCACCAAAAACCACGCGGTTTGGCGCTTTAGGGGCGGCGTTAAATTGACTTAACGTCAAGGCCCACGCCGCCTGCACCAACACATTTAAAGTGACTTCATGGGCTTTGGCGAAAGCTTTCAACTGGCTGCTAAAGGCATCATCACAGCGCAAAGTGTGGGCATGTTTTTGCCCTTCGACATTGGCAGCGCCTGTCACTAAAGGTAGCGGTGTTTTATGCTCAAAGCCGCTTAGGCGCTCACGCCAATAGTTTTCACTAACACTTAAATCTTGCCCATCAAGCCATGCGATATACTCTTTGTAGCTGGCTTTTGGCGTTGCTGGCAATAATGCCTCACCTTGAGTAATGGCGCGATAGTATTGGGTCACCTCGGCAAATACCAAAGGCAAACACCAGCCATCAAGCAAGGCATGATGCACCGACCACAATAGCTGCTGGCGGTTATCGCCAAGTTCAAACACGCTAATACGCATCAGTGGCGCATGAGCAATATCAAACCCTTTGGCTTTATCGGCCAAGCGATATTGCTCGATAAACTGGCTTTGCTCAGCAGCGCTTTGCTCGCTAATGTCGTGATAATGCCATGGCAGTTGCACGCTATCTTGCACCAGCTGATGGGCATTGCCACTGTCGATACCGACAAAGCTGGTGCGAAACACCCCATGGTTGTCCACCACCTGTTGCCACGCCGCTTTAAAGGCCGTCAAATTCAAGTCTTTGAAGGTAAACAGCTTCTGATTGGTGTAGCTGCCCTGATGCAACATGCTTTGGAACAACAAACCTTGTTGCATACCCGACGCGCGGTAAAGGTCGGCAATCAGGTAGTGTTGCTGCCAGTCGTTCAAGGTTGCGCTATCGACATTCGCCAGCGGAAAATCACTTGGGGTCAGCGCCCCATTAGCGTTTTCACAATGCTCGGCGATCTGCGCCAAACTCAACTTAAGCTGAGTGAGCAAACGCTTAATAAGCTCAGTTGAGTAGCGGCTGGTATCATATGACAGGGTAAACGATAAGCCTTCGTTGCTTTGCAGGCCGTTAAGCGTCAGGCCATAGCGACTGTGACGCTTGGCGCTGGCCATACTGCCCACAGGCGCATCAGCCCAGTAAAAATCACTTTGCTCTGCCACCACCTGTTCAAACTGACCGAGGTAGTTAAACAGCAGCTCAGGGGTTGGGCCATCGATTAACTCAGGGGCTTTGGCGAGATATTTCAATACCCCGAAGCTCAGGCCCTTATCAGGCACCTGACGATATTGTTCTTTAACCGCGCAAATCAACGCGCCGATATCGTTACTTTGCTGAGCGCTTAACAGCAAAGGATACAAGCTGGTAAACCAGCCCAGGGTTTGACCAATCTCAAGCTCACTACCGTCAGTTTCGCGGCCATGCCCCTCTAGGACAATGACCAGTTCATTGGTGCCACTCAAGGTATTGCTGGCATGTAACAGACCCGCTAGCAGCAACTCGTTGACCTGAGTGCGATAGGGTTTGTTGCCACGACCCAAGAGTGTGTCACTGACCGCTTTTTCAATGTGCAGTTGTACTGAATCAAACGCAGTTGACGCGCTGGCAGGTGTATCGTTATCTGCCGCGTAAATATGCGGCTCGATGCGCATAGTCGTATCTTGCCAATACTCAAGCGCTTGATTGCACTTGGCGATAAACTCATCGCTGGCCAACCAATTTGCCCATTGCTGGTAACTGTTTGACGATTGACTCAGTTGTAAAGGCGCGCCGCTACGATAGCGCTGATACATCTCAATCAGCTCAGATAACAACACTCGCCATGAAATACCATCAACAATCAAATGATGCATCACCAGCAGCAAATGACGGGTCTTTTCATCAGTATCTTTGATCAGCACCGCTTTAAACAGTACACCATTGGCCGGGTCGAGTTGACGCTGCACGCTATCGGCAAACTCGCCGCTGGCAAGCTCTGCCTCTGACAGTTCCACTTCAATGCAATGCTCAAAGATGTGCGCGTTTAACGCCTGTTCATCAAAACGACGATAGCTGGCGCTAAGATCGTTGTCTTGTGGCTTAAAGACCAAACGCAGTACATCGTGTTGGGCTACCCACACACTGAGCATTTGACGCAGCAGCGACAGCTCAAAACTAAGCGGCGTGGTTAACATCACCGCTTGGTTGTAATGATGCCAATCGGTTAAGTCTTCAGCAAAAGCTTGGGCGATTGGCAATAAGATTTGTTCGCCTTGTGATACTTCGCGGGCCTTTTGATCGCGCGCCTGCAATGACACCTTTTGTGCCAATGCGCCGATAGTGGGCGCGTCAAACAAGTCTTTAACGCTAAAATGCAGCCCTTCGCGTCTGGCCATTGCCACCACCTGCAACGACAAAATAGAGTCGCCGCCTAAGCGGTGGAAGTTATCATCGATACTGATCTGTTCGGCATCAAGACGCAGCAACTTGGCCCAAATAGGCAATAAACGCGCTTCGATATCATTGCGTGGTGCAATGCGGTTTTTATCTGCCGAGAGCTGATTGGGTAACGGTAGTCTCGCTTTATCGATTTTACCGTTTGGCGTCAATGGCCACTGCTCGATGACGACAAAGGCACCCGGCACCATATGCTCTGGCAAACGCGTGCTCAGCCACTGCTCAACGGCCTCGATAGCCTCGCCAGTGTCTTGTGGCGTCTGTTCAAATTGCACATAACCGGTTAACAGCGAGCCGTGCACTATCACTTGGGCGGAGTTTACCTGAGCTAAGCGGCAGATCTCGTGTTCAATTTCACCGGGTTCGATTCTAAAGCCGCGCAATTTGAGCTGGTTGTCCACCCGGCCGATATATTCCAGCGCCAAATCGCCGTCGCGGTTCTCAACATAACGTACCAAATCGCCGGTTTTATAGGCTTTGTCGGTTTGCTGCAAGCGGTGTAATTGCGCAAATGGATCATTGATAAACTGCTCTTGGGTCAGCGCCGCGCGGTTCAAATAACCAAGAGCCACGCCATCACCGGCCAAATACAGCTCGCCGACTACACCACTGGCTGCAATGTTTTCACCATTATCGACCACATAGGCGATGGTATTGCTGATAGGCCTGCCAATAAGCGGCAAGCTGTCATCATCTGGCACTAACGCCGCCAATGAATAGGTAGTGTCTTCTGACGGACCGTAGAGATTATAAACTTGCTCAATATGCCCTGTCTGATACAGCTGACTGACGATATTGCGCGAGAGCGGTTCACCGGCCAAATTGACGGTAGTAACCGATTGTGGCACTGCGTTTTCCGCCAACAGCGCCGAGATACCAGAAGGTACGGTGTTGATCAGGCTAAGCCCTTGAGCATCCACGCCCTCATCCACCAATTGCAATATCGATGTTGCCACCACACACTCACCACCAAAGGCCAGCGGCGCGAAGATCTCAAAAATTGACAAGTCAAAGTTAAACGAGGTGCTGGCCAATACTTTGCGCATCTGCTCAACGCTGAAACACTCAAGGCTCCAGTTAAGTAAAGCA
>JBFHGJ010000109.1:0-19747 GCA_041583135.1 Alteromonadaceae bacterium
TTCTCTAACCCCACCCAAAACGCCATCGACCGCGCAAAAGCCAAGCGAGTTTATGAGCTGATCCGCGTGGCCAATATCCCCGATAAAACTCGCCAGCGGATGAATTTCTGGCTGACTATGATGGTCGAATGTGACAAGTCTTTGGTTAAGTTGGCCAGAGAGAAAAACGACCAAACCTGTGCCGAGCATGTTAAGCAGCTTGGCAAATAGCTACTTTAAACGATTTTGGCTATCTCTAGCAAAACAGCAATTAAGACAATAAACAGTAGCCACACGGCTAAGGTTTTTTCTACTAGATTGATGGCGTGACGAATGTCTTTAACTTCTGGCTGCCGTGTATGGTCGTTGCCAATGACGCCACGTCTAAGTTTTACCCCTTGATACATGGCGGGGCCGCCAAGGGCGGTCTTAAGGTTGCCAGCGGTTGCAGCTAATAGCCAGAGGGTATTTTGGTTTGGCCATGGTTTGGCATGGCTGATGAGCGCAAAGCTTAACTTAAAGTTACCGAGCATCATGACCGCGAGTGCGGTGAGCCTCGTCGGTAGCCACTCTAAGTAGTAGTTCAGGAGGCCTGCGGCCTTACCAAAGTGTTTAAAATGGGTGAGTTTGCCGTTGTAGCTGTGGGCCAGTATGGCAATAAGGCGATAGGCCAGCATGGCAATACTACCAAACAGTAAATAGTAAAAGATCACGCAGAAATAGTCTTTGCCCGCCCTTAACATCACCATTTCAATACTGGATTTACATACGCCCATCGGGCTTAGGCTTTTGGTGTCTCGCAATACCCAAGGCTTTAGCAGGTCTTTGGCGAGTCCCTTTTGCTGTTTATTGAGCGCTTTGGCGATTTTAAGTGCGTCTTTTCGAGCGCCGGCCCAGCCTAAGCACATCCACATCAAAAGGCAATCAAATATCAGCGGAAAATCGGTGACCTTGATTAGGGTGTAGGACAAAAACAAGAACGGTAGCACTAAGGTAGGAATGGTCAGTGTGCCCGCGAGCTTTTGCTGATTTATTGCATTTTGTCGTTTTTCAGAGTGAACTTTGCTGGCAATGCCATAAGCCATGGCTTTGATAAAACTTAAGGGATTGATGTTCTCACGTAGCGGAAACAGCCGTTCCAGTATCAGCGCGGCGGCCAATACCAGAACGTTGGCAGGTACTTGGTTCAGTACCTCCTGCATCGTTATGCCGCCAAAGATTTGCCTTGCAAATTGGCCAGCAACGCCATAACCATTTGCGAGGAGTATTTTGAGGCTTTTTCGAGGTAGGCTTCAAATGAAACCGGTGATTCTTTACCGGCGATATCCGAAAGTGAACGGATCACCACAAACGGCACTGACATTTGATGACAAACTTGGGCGATTGCGGCGCCTTCCATTTCAACGGCTTTCATCGTCGGGAAGTGACTGCGGGCCTGCTCGATGCGAGCGGGATCGCACATAAACGAGTCGCCAGTGGTGATTAGGCCGGTTTTTACTTTAACATCACCGACTTGATGTACGCTTTGTTCGGCGGTTTCAACCAACACCGGATGCGCGGTAAAAGCCGCCGGCATTTGTGGCACTTGACCCATCTCATAGTTAAAGGCGGTGACATCAACGTCATGATGGCGTAACTCGGAGGATATCACCACGTCACCGACCTCAAGCTCGGCGTCAAAGCCACCGGCAGAGCCTGTGTTTATTACACAATCTGGGTTGAAGTGCGTTAGCAACAGGGTTGTGGCAATGGCCGCTGCCACTTTACCAATACCTGATTGAACTAAAACCACGTCCTGACCCGCCAACTGGCCGGTGTAGAATTGATAAGGGCCATGCTCAACTGTGGTGACATTCTCAATGGCTTGCTTTAACAAAGCGACTTCCGGCTCCATGGCGCCGATGATCCCGATTTTCATATTGTTGTTCTCACTTGATTAATTTAAACAGTTGCTTACCGATATCGGTATTGTCTTGGTGGCCGAAAAAGTGTTGTGCGCCCGGGCCTTGGGCAAACACTTGTACATCAGAACCGCTGTGTCCGGTCGATGTCCAGCCGGTCAGGGTGACTTCTGAAAGTAACCCGGTAATATAATTGGCGATCATTTCAACTCCCTCAGACTCAAGGCTGGCAATGGCTTTGGCGTTTAGCGGGTCGTCGAGTTTGGCTTTTTGTTCTTTCACGTAGGCTCTGGCCTGCTGTCTTACCTCGGCAATGCCGGTGAGCTGATCTGGCTTGATCGGTAATGATACGCTGTTCATCCACACTTTTAGTACGTGGGCACCATCCATCACTTGTTGCGCCATGTATTCGGCTGAGTTGGTGATCTGTTTGACTTTCTCTGGATACCAGCGATATTCACCATCACGGCCTAAAGATAAGCCGCCGGTGTTATGGTCGGCGGTGGCAACGACCAAGGTATCTTGGCGCTTTTTAGCGTATTGATTCAACAATTCAAGGGCTTGGGCCAAGTCGTCCATTTCATTCATCGCACAGGCGATGTCATTGGCATGACCACACCAGTCGATGAGGCTGGCTTCGACCAACAAGAAATAGCCTTTTTTCGATTGCTCAAGTAGCGTCAACGCTTTTTCTACCATGGCACGCAAACGATATTTCTCGTTAGAGTCGATAGCATAGGACATGCCTTTTTTGGCGAATAGGCCAAGTGCCGGGAGTTTATCGATGCTGTTCAGTTGGCTGTAGTTGTCATAGTAGTGATAACCGGCCTGCTTGAATTGCTCGACAATGTTGCGATCTTCACGGATAAAGTATTTTTGCCCGCCACCGAGCATCAGGTCGGCAACAAATTTGCCAGCGACGCGGTTGTCGAAAAAGTTGTCGGCGATCTGGTTGTAGTTGTAACGATAGGTATTGTGGGCGACAAAAGAGGCTGGGGTCGCATGGTTAATTTGCGACAACACCACAAGGCCGGTAGTTTTGTCTTTCGACTTGGCATATTCCATTAAGGTTTGCAGTGGTTTGTCTTCTACATTTAAGGCAACGGCCTGATTGTAGGTTTTGACGCCAGTGCTTAGCGCTGTTGCCGCTGCTGCCGAGTCGGTGACATAAGTGTTGTCGGTATGGTCTTTTTGTGTGCCGTAAGAGTAGGTGGAAGCCATACCGACCAGCATTTCATCGAAGATGGTGTTTTCAATTTGCGGCGTATTTCTATCATCTTTGAAGTTGCGATAGGCAGTGGTATAGACAGGTCCCATGCCATCGCCAATCACTAAAATGATATTTTTCGGGGCTTGTTCGGCGACACATTGAGCCGAGCCGAAGGCCAAAGCCAAAGCTGCAATCAATTTCTTCATCTAAGGGAATTACCTATTGTCTTCAAAAAACGCGCATCCAAGGGAATACACTTTACTGTGCGTGGTAGCAAACCCCTGTTGACAGGTTATTTGTTATCGAGTCCACCACATTCGTGGCAGAGATAATAAACCACCTAGCGCGCCAATGAAACCTCCAAGATACATGGATTTACGTCCAAAAGACTTTCCAAAGGCGCCACCGATCAGTGCCCATATCTCTATTTCGCTTAGCTGGGCGCTAAAGCCGTGATAGCCGAGGACGCGATTGGTGGTGTGCTCGCAGTTGTAGTTGAGTAATTGATATTTTCCAGGATTGGCCAAAATGTCGGCAGCGCGGGTCAATACGACCTCATTGGGCAGGCCGCTGGTTTTGGCGAACACGTCTTTGCCTGCGGCAAACACATCAAAACTCACCTCATGCTCGCCGCTTTTGGGGGTGTTGTGTAAGATGCGGTCTTCACCAAGGTAGATACCCACATGCATTACCATACTTTTACGTCTGAACAGGATATCGCCGATGTTCAGTTGCTGGTGGTGTTGTACTGCTTTTAACTCACTCATATCAGGTCAACTTGTGGGGTTTTTCATCTAACAACGAGCCGTCGCTTGACGGGTCGGTTGCCAGCGATTTGGGCAGAGGCTTGTCGATTTCACCGATATCGTCAATGGTGATGTCCGGGTCCTCTACACTGGCTTCAAGCAATTCAAAGGCTTCAACAAAATGCTCGGCCATTGGGTTGAGATCTTTTATTTTGTCATTACAGCAAACCAAGCCGATGTTGGCGACACCATTATATGTCAATAGAGTGATATTGACACCACCACCTGGGGTGAGGGCTGAAATAGGGTAAATGCTCAAGGCTTCACAATCGCGATAATACAGCGGTTTTTGTGGGCCGGGCACGTTAGAGATTAAGATATTGCCCAAGGGCCTAAACAGGTTCGACAAATGCAGTTTTTCAAACAACAACGCCAGCGATTGCCACCAAATGGTGTAGTAGGCAAACGCTGCCGGATAGACTTTCTTTGCCGCCCGTTTAACGATTTTGTGTGATTGCATAACTTGCTGCAATCGCTTGACCGGATCTTTTTTTCCATAGGCCAGCTCGACCAAAGCAATGCCGATTTTATTGCCTTGGGTGTCTTCGCCCGGGCGGCGTAGGTTAATCGGCATTTGGGTTATCAAAGGCTTATCAAAGGTTTGACCGTGATCTTTTAAAAACTTATGCACACCGATATCAAAACAGGTCAACAGTATTTCGTTGATGGTGGCTCGGGTGCGTTTTGACAAGGTAATGATGCGATCCATCGGCAGGTCGGTTGTAGCGACGCAGCGTCCCGGCTGTACTTGGCCGGTCAACATGGTTTTGGTGCCGGTAAATGGCAATGGCATGTAATAACGGTTAAGCCAAATTAACTTGAAAAACAGCTGAATAAACATGCGGGTGATATCGAGCAAGGTCCAGCCTAAATACCACAGGCTTTGTAGCCCGCGGATCACCTTATTGTGTTTTTTACGTTCGCGTTTAGGGTGTTCCATTGCCCACACCGGCGTGAAGTCAGTGGTATTGGGCTGGTCTGTCATTCCCGCTTGAAACCAGCGAACCAACGCGGCACCGTCGCCATACATATGATGTATTTTTACGTAAATGGCATAGTGCTCGGTATTCTCACTTTCAATGATATGGTATTGCCACAAGGGCTTATCACGCTCAAGCGTTGTTTCGTGCAGGCTGGCGACATAAGCATTGACTTCGTTTTTGTCATCGACGTCTTTGATTTTGTGCTGTTGTACATGGTAGTTCATATCCAGCTTGTCGATGTCTCTGAGCTTGAGTGGAAAGAAACTCAAAAAGGTAACAACCACGCAAGAAAAGGGGGATTGGGGTTGGTCATAGGTTCTAAGTTGCTTCACCAGCTCGGTCACATATTGACGGTTCTGTTGGGCACTGTTGCCTTTGGGGTATGCTAGAAACTGTAAGCCCGCAACGTGCTTAGGGCTGGCATCGGACTCGGTTATCCAAAACGCTTTGTCCAAAAAGGTGAGCTTTTTTGCCATAGTGGATCCATTAATTGTTTTTTATCGTTCTAATGCACAGTTTGCAATGGCGGTGCGTAGCGCCTCGTGTTCTGCCTGTTCTATTGCCAAGTAGGGGCTGATGGCAAAAAAGATGGTTGCCAAACCGCGATAAACAATGTCTTCATCGTCAATATCTTCGCCTTTCATGACATAGTAATTAAGTCCCTGAGTCAATACCAGTGAAATTAATTCGACCAAATGCACTATTTCTGCCGGTTTAACCGCCAAAAGCCCTTGTTTGGCGTAGGCTTCGAGCACTTGCTTAAATCCGCGTTCTTTTGATTTAACCAGCTGTTTAAAGCCTTTTTCGATGTAAGGATACTTATCTACTAGATCTGACGGGTTTCGGTATAAAAATCGAAATAAGTGCGAGGTTTCAAAGGTGACGAACAAAAAGTGAAAAAATTCACGCATTTGTAGTCCGTCGTCGCCGGGTGAGAACAAGACCTTATTCATGCGGTCGTGATACATGGCAAATAACGCTGCGGTGATCTCTTCTTTGCCTTTGAAATGATAATAGAGGTTGCCGGGACTCATATCCAGTTCATTGGCAATATCGACACTGGTGATATTGGCCTCGCCATGGTTGTTAAACAACTCCAAAGAGACCAGCAGAATGCGTTGAGCGGTTTTTGACGCCATTGGTTGTCCGTTTTTGGTATGTGTTTTCTAATTATTCGCTTTAATTTAATGCCCAACTACCGCTGGTTTACATTGACTGTGAAACAAGTATCGGTCAAAGGCATGTTGCAACTGTAGCGCAGCTATTTAGAAAGCGATAACTAAGTTATTCAATTTATTGGTTATTCACCTGATTGGGACGCATCGATGATCCGAGTATTGTTCAATAAAAAAGGCGGGGTTGGTAAGTCTAGCCTGACTTGCAACCTTGCTGCCATTAGTGCTGCCAAGGGATACAAAACCCTCGTGCTGGATCTCGACACCCAATGCAATAGCTCCCAATATTTGCTCGGCGGCCTAGAAAATCAAGCCGACAACCAAAGTCTAGACCAAAATCACCTAACCATGGCAGATTTTTATGAGCAAACCATTACCTTCCATATTCGCAAAAAGCCGCCGATTGAATTTGTGAGCCCCACCGGGTTTGACAATCTTGCGATCATTCCTTCTAGTCCGGCATTGGATTTACTTGAAGTTAAGCTTGAATCGCGCCACAAAATTTATAAGTTAAAAGAAGCACTAGAGGCGCTAAAGGCCGACTTTGACCGGATTTATATCGATACCGCCCCTGCACTGAACTTTTACAGTATGTCGGCGCTGATCGCTGCCGACAGATGCCTTATTCCAATGGATTGTGACGACTTTTCGCGCCGTGCCATATACGACATGATGGAGCGCTTGCAGGAAATACAAGAAGATCACAACCCTGAACTTAAGGTTGAGGGCATTATTGCCAACCAATATATGGCCCGAGCGAAAGTGCCGCAGCGGATCATCAGTGATTTACGCGACGAAGGTCATCAAGTGCTCAACAGCACCATTTCAAGCTCGGTGAAAATGCGCGAGTCGCATCAGCTGCATCAGCCACTGATTCACTTAGCGCCAAAGCATAAAATCACCGAAGAACTGTTGGCGTTATGGCAGGAAATTGAAAACTGATACATAGCTGTTATCTTTATGATAATTAAATTATAATTTCATTATCATTTATTCTTAAAAGGCCACTACAGGTGGAAAGTAAAACAGCACGCTTTACGGTATTGATGGACCCACGTAAAAAGCAAGCCTTTGAACGGCTTTGCGCTTCGCAAGATTTAACCCCTTCTCAGGTGACCAGGCAGCTGATCCGTGAGTACCTCGAAAAACACGGTGTCAGCTATTTAGAGGATGAAACCGTGAGCAACCCACAGGTTAAGTGATCTGCTGGCGGTTTTTGATAAACTGCATCGCATTGTCAAAGCTCATAAAGTGATTTTGACTGCCGATTAAGGCAATTATCCCCGCCTTTAACAGCTTGCGGCGAACTCGTTTATTGGCGCCAGATAAGATCACATTGACCCCTTGTCGCTGGAGATCTTTGATCATATCCTCTAAGGTTTGCAATCCGGTAATATCAATAAAAGGCACCCATTTGAGCCGAATAATAAGGTGTTTAGGTGTCTCAGGCGTGTGTGCCAGCGCCTGTTCAAAGTTTTCAACGGCACCGAAAAAGATAGGTCCCTCTACAGCAAAAACCATCACATCGCTAGGCAGTGCCGTCATACCGTTGTGGTTTAGCTCTTGGGCCAAATCTTTATTTGTCGCAACATGAACCTCAACACTGGTCGCCATGCGTCGCATAAAGTGTAAAGTGGCAAGTATTACGCCGATGTTGACGGCAACAACTAAATCGGCAAACACCGTCAAAAAGAAAGTGATCAGTAAAATCACTACATCGGCCCGAGGGGCGCGGCGAACCATTTTGATAAACTGTTTGGCTTCACTCATATTCCAAGCCACCACAAACAGTATTGCTGCCAGTGTGGCCAATGGAATGTCATAGGCCAGCGGTGCCAAAAGTAAAATGATCACCAGTAACGTCAATGCGTGAATGATGCCTGCCAGCGGGCTGGTGCCGCCGTTACGGATATTGGTTGCGGTACGGGCAATGGCGCCTGTTGCAGCGAAACCGCCAAAAAGTGGTGCGACGATATTGGCAAGACCCTGACCTACCAACTCTTGGTTGGAATCATGTCTGGTGCCCGCCATGTTGTCGGCCACTACAGCCGATAGCAGCGACTCTATGGCGCCCAGCATGGCGATGGTGAAGGCCGGCGCAATTAACTCAACCATTTTGCCCCAAGTGAGTGATGGGATTGTTGGTGAAGGCAGCCCTTGTGGGATGCCGCCAAAGGCGGTGCCGATGGTTTTGATTCCATCGAATTGAAATGTCAGCTGAGCCAATGTGGTGAGCATCAAAGCGGTGAGGGGGCCGGGGACTTTGCTCAAAAAGGGCAATTTAGGACTATAAATCACAAGCAGCAGTGCCAGCACCGCCAGTGCTGTTGTGGGCAGATGAAGCTGTGGCAGCAGTTGCAACAATTGTAGAATTTTATCGTGAAAGTGGGTCGCTGAGATCTCGGCCAAACCAAAAAATGCCTGCCATTGACCGACCCATATGATAGTGCCGATACCGGCGGTAAAACCGACAATAACAGGGGCTGGAATAAACTTGATCACCGCGCCCATTTTGCTTAGCCCCAGCAGCAATAACATCACACCGGCCATAAGGCTGGCGATTTGCAGACCTTCAATGCCGTATTTCGCGGTGATACCTGACAAAACCACGATGAAAGCCCCGGTAGGGCCGGCGATTTGCAACCGAGTGCCGCCAAATATCGACACCATCAAACCAGCAATGATGGCGGTATAGAGTCCTTGTTCCGGCTTGGCGCCGGAGGCGATGGCAAATGCCATGGCAAGCGGCAAGGCAACGACACCGACAATTACCCCTGCGATAAGATTGTTCAGCCAATATCTTGAGCGGAGAAGCCCGGCTTTTTTCGCTTCAATCAGCGCTATCATAAAACACCACCTAAGGTTGGTAATGATAATAACATTATAATGTTATTATCATATTTAACAACCAAAGCGCACTAATGCGGTATCAAAAGGGCAGGCCATCTTGAGCTTTTTGACATGATTTTAAATCATTGAAAAGGGAAGAGGTCCGTTGATTGGGCTATCTACGCCAATCGGGGATAAGTATATGCCGTGTACAAAATCCCTTGGTTTTTTGGCGGGCCGATGCGGGCTGCGCATCGGCCAAATAGGTATGGTTACAGCACAGACTGTGCGAAGGTAGTAAGGAGGATCACAGGGCAAACCAACTTGACATACACCGGCCAAATCTTCCAAAACAGGCTTGAGGCCATCTCTGGCGCGCCGCCTTCGAGTTCGTGGAGGATCTCGTTGCGATGCCAAATCCAACCGGCAAATAGACACAAACACAGGCCAATCAATGGCTGAGAGTATTGTGTGGTGATGGTGATGACAAGGCCAAATAGTGCGCCGAAGTTTAACACGATAACGGTGCTGATCAGCATGATAATGCCACCAATCATCCATGCCGCTTTAGTGCGGCAGATATTGCTGTTTTCAACAGCGTAGGCCACCGGTACTTCCAACATTGAAATGCTTGAGGTCACCGCTGCAATGGCCATTAGGACAAAGAAAACCAAGGCGACGAAAGGCCCAATGCTACCCATGGAGTGAAATAGAGCCGGGATCACCTGAAAAATCAGATCAGGGCCGCTGATCAAATGACCACCATCGTCAAAGATGCTAACGCCAAGTTTTAATGCGACGTACATCGCGGGAATAATCAACATACCGGCCAAGATGGCAATGCCAACATCAACCAGCGCAACTGAGGCGCCCAGTACCACGATGTTTTCTTTTTTGCTGACATAAGAGCCGTAAATCAACATGGTGCCGACACCCAAAGACAAGGAGAAAAACGCCTGACCCATGGCACTGATGAGCAAGTTGGGGTCTGTCACTTTGCTAAAATCTGGCACCAGATAGGCTCGCCAACCTTCGCTGGCGCCATCTTGCAGGGCAACGTAAATAATCAATGACACGATGAGCAAAAGTAATAACGGCATCAAGCGGGTAGACCATTTCTCAATACCATCGGCTACGCCTTTGGTCACGATTAAGATGGTCATAACAAAAAACAAATAGGTGAAAATCAAATCCCGAGTGATTGATTGGCTGGTCAGCCAAGCCGATACATCATTTAGGCTCGCCACATCGGTGATGGAAGAAAACAGGTAAGCTAGCATCCAACCGGCAACAATGGCGTAAAAACTTAAGATCAGGCTAACGGTGACAAGCCCCCAAAAGCCGGTGGCTTTACCAAGTTTTTTAGCGGTCTGGCCGGTTGAGATTTTTTGTAGGGCGTCTACCATGTTGGATTGGGCATGACGTCCAATGACCATTTCGGCCATCAATATCGGGTAGGCCAATAAGAAGGTCATGATCAGATACACTAAGACAAAAGCGGCGCCGCCATTTTCGGCAACCTGCGTTGGAAAGCCCCAGATGTTACCCAATCCTACTGCCGAGCCTGCCGCTGCAATGACAAACCCGAGTCTTGAAGAAAACTCTCCTCTTGCACTCATATTCAGTTGTTTCCGTGTTGTTATGAATTTTGACCCCCGCAGTATATTGAATTTCTATTGTGAAAACGAATTTTTCCGTCAAATTTTACTCGCGGGGAACAGGGCTACTAAGGTTGTATTAAAAAAAAGAACGTGAGATTGGATCTCGGCGCCAAGCACCGAAACCGCTTGTGAGCTTAAGGACGAATTCCCGCGCTACTTTGCTTGACCACTTTTTTGCCCGCTTCAAACTGCGCCTGGTAGTAGGCTTTCATTTTATCCGGGTTAAAATCGAGTAAAGTACCGCCGGTTTCATAGTGGTGAATGAAGACCTGACCAACTGCATAGGTTGAAGCGCCACCGAGCAGCGGCATCCCTAAAATGCCTATGGTGGTGCCAACCACCGGGATGGTTTTACATAGGCTAAACAGATTGGTGGTTAATGATAACGGGGCAATGGCGCCTGCCAGTGAGGCTATGAGTGTTTTGCTGCGATTGCTTGAAAACGGCACGCCGTAGAGTTCGCTGAGATCTTTGAGCATCTTGACCTGAGCGGCCAACAGCAGTGCCGAGTCTACTGCCGGCAGCACCACCAAGCCAATGGCGGCAGCGGCGGTGGTATAATTCTTTACGGTTTTTTGTGCCAGCTGCGGCCGTGAAAGTGTCGTTGATTTTGTCATGTTCATGCCTATACAAACAGTTTCCAGTCTTCGACATAACTGCCTAAGACATGTTTGGGATAACCGGGATCGGTGCGAAAGTCAGTAACGTCATAGCGAATATGTTGATCGTCGTGAAAGAAATAAACCTTGCCGTTGCCCCAATACACCGCCGCATCGATTTTATCGAAATGCAGCCCTTCCCAGCGTTCGTGGATAAGCGCCGGATAACCTTCATCTACATGGTTTTTAATGACATTAAAGCGCACATAATGCTTACCACAAAACAGGTAAACGTATTCATCGTCAAAACGCAAAGCGGCATCGATACGCTCAAAAGTCACTCCCGGCCAGCCTTTGGCAATCTCTGTTGGCGGCGAAAACTCGGTGGTCTTCGGATCATAGCTGACATACCACTGACCACGGAACAAAAAGACCTTTTCGTTCAAGTGATTGTTTTGCTCTTGACCGATAAACTTACCGCTTAACGCGGCATCGATTCGGTCAAATCCCATGGCCTTTAGCGCCGGCCATTTACTCTCTAAAGGTTGTGGCTTGCGGCTTTCTTGCAGGTCGGCATTGTAGACTGAAAACGTGCCTTCGCGGATGAAGTAGACTTCTGGTCCTATGCAAAATACCGCGCAAATCGGGGCAAAGGCTGTCGCGGCCAAATAGGCTGCCTTCAGGGCTTGGGATTTTTTCTCGTCGGTGATTAATGTCCATATACCAGATACCTCCAGTTCTATCGACTGGGGGTTGTCTTTGATGGTGGTTATCCATTGGTTGTAGAGTGTCTCATCTAGTCTGTTGAGCGCCGCCAAAAGCTGAGCATCACCGCCTTTTCCGGCCACGGTACATTCGGCGTTGTTGGCTAATTTCTCTTTCTTTTCATTAAGATGACTGCTTGATTGGGTATTGCCTAAAGCGCCAAAGCTCGCTTGCAGACCCATGCGGATATCCTGTTCGGAAATATCGGCAGATTTGAGCACTGAAACGGTCAGGGTCGCGCGTCCGCCAACCCAGGCTCTTTTGACATAGTGGCTACCAAACTGTTGAAAAAATCGGTCGTACTCCTTGCGGTGGCAATGCTTAAAAGGAACCGGAAAATCCACCTGATTAATGGTCGCTACCAGGTTGCTGAAATCTGACAAATACACCGACCAAAACGGTAAAAACGAATTGCGAGTCGCATAGAAGGCGTTTTCATTGCGACGCATCATGCTGGCGTTGCTGGCATTGGCGTTGACACTAAATGCCCGGTTGCCGCCCGATAGGCTAGCGTCGATTTGATTGGCTTTGTCGAGCCTATCGACCGACTCCTCAATACAGACCTGATTGAGCGAAAGCCCTGCGGGCATTGGTGGCGAATCGTTGACTTCATACCCTTCAGGTACGGCGTAGCTTTGTGCGGTTTCGGCGCAAAAGCGGCTTTTGAAGTTTTGCTGAGGGAACAAAATACCCTTTAGCTCATAGGGTTGATGTGGTGCCAAATAGATACCACGGCCCACAACATCAAGGCCGGGAATGGGGTTTAGCTGACTGTCATTATTGTTCATGAGAATGAAATGTCACCAATTTGGTTTCAAATGGTGTCATTATAGGCCAATTTATTGTTTGCAACAGTGGGTGTTGAATTTTTGCGACGATTACTTGCTCGCAAAAGCATGAACAGAGTCAAGCGCGCTGTACTGGGCGTAAACAATAAATAACAGCGAGCACAAAAATCGCCAAAAACTTTTTTAAGAAAAACCATTGCGTCACAAATTTTTTGTGTGCTAAGTTAAATAACAGCTCAGTGCTTAACCAGATTTTTATCGATTAGACGAAGATTATTAAATGAATACTATGATCACCATTAGCATTATTCTCAGCCTCGTGCTCCTCATTAGGACCGCGGGCGGCTGATGTGCATGTGTGATTATTAACCGACATCAAAACCCCGCGCTCATCACCGCGGGGTTTTTTGTTTTTACAACCTCGCTTTGAACGCCCAGTGTTTTGAAATTGACACCAATTTTAAACAAAAGAGAAACAAAGTATGGTTGCAAACGACAAAGTGTGGTTCTTCGATACCACGTTAAGAGATGGGGATCAGGCATTATCTGCCAGCTTGAATCAGGCAGAGAAAATCCAACTGGCACATGCCATCGCCCGTCTAAATGTCGATGTCATGGAAGTCGGGTTTCCTGTCTCAAGTCCTGGGGATTTCGCGGCGGTTTCCACCATCGCCAAAGAAGTCAAAGGACCGGTGATCTGCGGTTTATCCCGAGTGATGGAAAAGGACATCGACGCTTGTGGTGAAGCGCTAAAAGCGGCAGAGCGAGCGCGCATTCACACCTTTATCGCGACATCGCCCATTCACTTACAACACAAGTTACGAATGCCACTATCGAGAGCGACCGAGATGGCGGTAGCGGCTATCAGACGGGCATCACGCTATACCGACGATATCGAATTTTCTTGTGAAGATGCCTCACGCACCCCTGATAGTGATTTGTTTTATATTATCGAACGCGCCATTGCCGCCGGTGCCACTACCATCAATATTCCCGACACCGTAGGCTATACCACACCAAGCGAATTTGCCCGGGTGATCAGTGCCATTCGCAACAACGTGGTCAATATTGACAAAGCGCGTTTGTCGGTGCACTGCCATAACGACCTAGGATTGGCTGTGGCCAACAGCATTGCCGCAGTGGAAGCCGGTGCCCGTCAGGTCGAATGTACCATCAATGGTATCGGTGAACGTGCTGGCAACTGCGCAATGGAAGAAGTGGCGATGATTTTGGCTACCCGCAAAGATCAATTTCAGCTAGATACTCAAATCAATACCCAAGAGATTTATCGCACCTCAAGATTGGTCAGCCAAGTGTGCAATATGCCGGTGCAGTCAAACAAAGCGATTGTCGGACAGAACGCTTTTGCCCACAGTTCGGGGATTCACCAAGATGGTATGTTAAAAGCGGCGAATACCTATGAGATCATGTCTCCTGAGAGCATAGGTATTCGCAAAAGCGAGTTGAACATGACTTCGCGCTCTGGCCGTCATGTGATCCAGCACCGTTTGGAGAGCTTAGGCTACAAAGACGGTGACTACGATTTAGACGAGATCTACAGCCAGTTTTTAGCATTGGCCGACCAAAAAGGCCGAGTACATGACTATGACTTGGAAGCTTTGATCCACTTTAGCAAGTTGGACGAGCAGGCCGGTAAGAAATACCAACTGGATTTTGTCAATGTACACACCAATTCATCCTCTATTGCCAGCGCGACCGTCGGTTTGTTGATCGACGGTGAGCGAGTGGTAGAGGCCGCAACCGGCAATGGTCCTGTTGATGCGGCTTATCGAGCCATCAGCCAAATCACCGACAAAGACATTCAAATCAGCGAATACAGCTTAGATGCAACCGGCAAAGGTGCCAACGCCTTAGGTCAGGTCAATGTCATCGCCCAATACAAAGGCAAGTCTTATCACGGCGCCGGTTTATCCACCGATATCGTCGAAGGTTCGGTTAGGGCCTACATCAATGTATTGAACCTGTGTCATCGTGCAAAACGCATCGAGCACATTAAGCAAGAAGAAGTCGCCAAAGTGGCATAACCCATTGAACAAACACAACAAATTTAAAAGGCAAACAAGATGAAAAGTTTTAAAGTGGCAGTTTTACCAGGTGACGGTATCGGCCCTGAAGTGATGGCTGAAGCGGTTAAAGTGTTGGATACAGTGCAATCGGTTTACGGGTTTAATCTCGATTTGAGCTATGCCGATGTTGGTGGCGCAGGTATTGATAAGCATGGTAAGGCGTTGCCTGATGAGACCTTAAAGGTATGCGAGCAATCCGATGCGATTTTGTTTGGCTCGGTAGGTGGTCCCAAGTGGGAGCGATTGCCGCCCAACAGTCAGCCAGAGCGTGGCTCGTTGTTGCCATTGCGTAAGCACTTTGGCCTGTTTTGTAATATGCGTCCGGCCAAGTTGTTGCCTGCGTTGGCCGCCAGTTCTCCATTGCGTGCTGATATCTCCGAGCGAGGTTTCGATATCGTTTGTATTCGCGAGCTGACCGGCGGCATCTATTTTGGCGATAAGGGCCATAGTGGTTGTGGGCCAAAAGAGTATGCGTTCGACACCCAGAAATACACTCGTAAAGAAATTGAGCGTATTGCCCGTATGGCCTTTGAAACCGCGAAGAAACGCTCAAATAAGGTCACCAGTGTCGATAAAGCCAATGTGCTGGCCAGCTCTATCTTATGGCGTGGTGTGGTCAACCGCATGGCCAAAGAGTATCCCGAGGTTGAACTTGAGCATATCTATGTGGACAACGCCGCGATGCAGCTGGTGAAAAATCCGGCGCAGTTTGACGTGTTGTTGTGTGACAACTTGTTTGGCGACATTTTGTCTGATGAGTGCGCGATGATCACCGGTTCCATGGGGCTTTTACCATCGGCCAGCTTAAATCAAGACAACTTTGGTATGTATGAACCTGCCGGTGGCAGCGCCCCTGACATTGCCGGTCAAGGCATTGCCAACCCGGTTGCGCAGATTTTAAGTGCGGCGATGATGCTGCGTTATAGCTTGAATCAAGATGCCGCTGCCGACGCCATCGAGCAGGCGGTACAGTCTGTTATCGAGCAAGGTGTTGTGACCGCAGACATCACTCAGAACGGCCAAAGCTATTCGACCAGCGAAGTGGGCGATGCCATCAGTGCGGCATTGATGCCGGTATCAGAGAAGAAAATTGCTTAAGGAGCAACAGGTTAATGGCTAAAACCTTATATGAAAAAATTTGGCAGCAACATCATATTGCTCAGTTGAACGCACAGACGGCGCTGTTGTATATCGACCGCCATCTGGTGCATGAGGTGACTTCACCTCAAGCCTTCAGTGGGCTAAGAGAGAAAAAACGTTCAGTACGTAGGCCCGATAAAACCTTTGCCACAATGGATCACAATACTTCGACGCAATCTCGTACTTTAGAGGCGTGTTCTTTGGTGGCACAAAAGCAATTGACGGCGCTTGAAGCCAACTGCGCCGAGTTCGGTGTGACGTTGTTTGACTTAAAACACCCCAACCAAGGTATCGTCCATGTGATTGGGCCTGAGCTTGGTATTACCTTGCCCGGCCATACCATTGTGTGTGGCGATTCACATACCTCTACTCATGGCGCCTTTGGTGCTCTGGCATTTGGTATCGGTACTTCTGAGGTTGAGCATGTTCTGGCGACACAGACCTTGCAGCAGAAAAAAGCCAAAACCTTGAAAATAGAGATCACCGGCCAAGTCAGTGAGGCGGTCAGTGCCAAAGATATTGCCTTGGCAGTGATTGGCCGTATCGGCACCGCAGGTGGCACCGGCTTTGTGGCGGAGTTTTGCGGCCCGGTAATTGAAGCGCTCTCAATGGAAGGACGCATGACTTTGTGTAACATGTCGATTGAAATGGGGGCTAAGGCCGGTCTGGTGGCGCCAGACCAAACCACTTTCGACTATATTGAAGGCCGTGATTATGCACCCAAAGGTGAAGACTTTGACAAGGCTAAGGCTTATTGGTCTACGCTGTTTTCCGATGCCGATTGCCAATTCGATAAAGTGGTGACTATCGATGGTAGCGAGATATACCCGCAGATCACTTGGGGGACCAGCCCGGAGCAGGTGTTGCCTGTCAGTGGCGTGGTGCCAGATCCGGCCAAAGAGGCGAACCTGATCAAAGCTGATGCCATTGCCAAAGCGATCAAATATATGGGGCTTGAGGCGGGGCAGAAATTAACTGACATTAGTGTCGATACGGTGTTTATTGGCTCTTGCACCAATAGTCGAATTGAAGACCTGCGTGCCGCCGCTGCGCAAGTCGATGGTCGCAAAGTCCGTGAAGGGGTCAGAGCTTTGGTGGTGCCCGGCTCCGTACGGGTGCGAGATCAAGCCTGCGCCGAAGGTCTAGATCGCATTTTCAAAAATGCCGGATTTGAATGGCGTGAGCCGGGCTGTTCGATGTGTTTGGCGATGAACGATGACCGTATTGGCGAGGGAGAGCGCTGTGCGTCCACCTCAAACCGTAATTTTGAAGGTCGCCAAGGCAAAGGTGGCCGAACTCATTTGGTTAGCCCTGTCATGGCAGCGCTGGCAGCGATCCATGGTCGTTTTTATGATACTCAAGGGGAGTCACAATAATGCAGAGCACGGGTATTTTTCATCAGGGCAAGGTGGCCCCGTTAGATGTCAATAATGTCGATACCGACCAGATCATTCCCAAACAGTTTCTCACCTCTGTCAGTCGCGATGGATTTGGCGAGGCGTTGTTTTACGACTGGCGTTATATCGCAGATGGCGCGCCCAACCCTGAGTTTGTGCTTAATGCCGAGCGCTACCAAGGGGCAAGCGTGTTACTTAGCCGCGAAAACTTTGGTTGTGGTTCAAGTCGTGAGCACGCCCCTTGGGCGCTCAAGCAATATGGTTTTGAGGTGATCATCGCCAGTAGCTTTGCCGACATCTTTTTCAACAACTGCATTAACAATCAAATGTTGCCGCTAAAGTTGAGCGAGACACAAATCGAGCGGCTATTTGTTTTATCCAGTGGGGAGGACGCAGCCGAGGCAAAAGTGGATTTACAACAGCAGTTTGTAGAGGTCGCAGGCGAACGTTTTGCCTTTGACATTGACACGGCGATTAAAGAGCGGCTATTGAGTGGTCTTGATTTTATCGGTGTCACCGAGCAGTATTTGCCACAAATCGAAGCCTATGAGGCGCAAAATACAGTGTCTTGGCGTTAGACTTGCTGATAAATTGTGCAAACAAGAGTGCTATCGGGCGCTCTTGTCTCCCCATCTACTTTGAAGTCGCTATACTCAATAGCCAATCTCAACAATTAAATGGATAGCCGATGCAGCAAGTAGCAATTGACTATGACAAAGTGCTCAATGAGGTGTTTGAACAGGTTACTGACCTGACCGGTATCGGTCAGGTTGCCGACTACATACCTGAGCTTAAGGTGATCGATCCGAAAAAGTTCGGTATTCATCTGGCGACGGTCGATGGCCAACATTTTGGCGTGGGTGATTCAGAGCAGCGCTTTTCGTTGCAAAGTATCGCGAAGGTTTTTTCGTTGATCTTGGCGATTAAATTTGAAGGTGGCGACTTGTGGCGCCGGGTAGGTGTTGAACCTTCAGGCACGCCTTTTAACTCTTTGGTGCAACTTGAGCTTGAAAAGGGCATTCCACGCAATCCCTTTATCAATTCCGGTGCGATTGTGATCTGTGATGTTTTATGCGACCACTTTGAAAACCCCAAAGAAGATCTGCTGGTGGCCATCGGTGAGCTGTGTGGCAATGCAAATATCAGCTACAACGAAAAGGTGGCGCAATCTGAAAAATTAAGCAGCTATACCAACACCGCACACATCAACCTGATGAAAGCCCACGGCAATATCAATCATGATATCGATAAGGTATTGGATGTGTACTTTCATTTGTGCTCGATAGAAATGAGTTGTCGTGAACTGGCACAGGCATTTTTGTTTTTGGCGTGCAAAGGGGTAGACCCTGTGACCAATCGTAAAGTGCTGACTGTCGGTAAGTCGCAGCGGATCAACGCCTTGATGCAAACCTGTGGTTTTTACGACGAGGCAGGGGAGTTTACCTTTAAAGTCGGACTACCGGGAAAAAGCGGGGTTGGCGGTGGTATTATCGCATTGTGTCCGGGCAAGTACGCCATCGCGGTTTGGAGCCCGAAACTCAATGCCAAAGGTAACTCCTTTAAGGGGCTAAAAGCCCTTGAGTTGTTTACCACCAAATCGGCCACTTCAATCTTTTAGTGCGTTTCGCCACGAGTTGCCGAGATCACATGCAATCCAAGTGTTGTTTGTTTGATCACTTGATGCGTTATCTCGGCAAAACCGGCTTGTTTTAACGCCGTGATGATATTTTCCGGCTGCTTATAGGCATGTATGTGCGCTTCTAGATCCTGTTCAAGCTGCTCATTTGGTTTGTGAAGCTCAACCGTTTCATCAAAGATCTCATCGACGATCAATAAGCTTGCGCCTTGTCGCATTACTCTGTAGATCTCTTTCAGTCCCTGGGCAACATCAGGCCAATGATGTAGGCTGTTTAAGGCCAAAACCACATCGATGCAACATGCATCAAAAGGCAGCCGAGCGGCGCCAGTTTGGATAAACTCAACTTTGACATGAGAAAAGTCCGGGGTTTTCGCTTTTGCGTGCTCAATCATTTTCGCCGTCGGATCGATGCCATATACTGCGCCGTTTTTGAGCTTTGTCGCTATGCGTCTGACCATGGGGCCACTGCCACAGCCAATATCGATCACGCTGGCATCGCTCAGTTCGGTTAAAAGCGGCAAAGACATCACATCGTCATGAATGGCGTGCTCACCCCATTGTTCGACATACCAATCCGCCATTTTATCGTCCCAACCGTTGTGTTGATGTTGTGTCATGTATTCACCTTGAGATTAGTTAACCTGATGTGAGCTTCACGTAAGGAAGGGCCGTAGAGCACAGCTATTTTCATCGCTAACTGCCCCAAATTTGTTTGCTTTAGGCGACTAAAGCGGCGCAAATTTGGATTGTTATCGAAGAAAATATCAGCACTCTCCCGCTTTTCAAAA
>JBFHGJ010000110.1:0-19529 GCA_041583135.1 Alteromonadaceae bacterium
AAATGATCAAAGACCCAGCCCCCTCAGGCTCTACCGGCAGCAGCTGCTGATCCCCACTTAGTATAAAAGGAAATTAAGATGAAAATAGTGCATACAGCAAAGGCCAAACTCGCCTTAAAAACACTCATTTGCCTTATTTTTGGCCTGCTTGGCGGTGTTGTTCATGCGGTTGATATCGATACCGACCACTGCTTTAACGACAACGACCCACTCGATCCGCTAATGGTGGATTTGGGCCAAAACGGTTTTCAATTGGGTGAACCCGGAGCCGGTGTCTGGTTTGATCTATTTGCCAACGGCGAACCGGTTAAAATGCAATGGAGCCGTCAAGGTGGCGATGAAGCGTTTGTGATTTTCGACCAAAACGGTAATGGCCTTGCCGATAACGGCGCAGAAATGTTTACCAACTACAATCCTTTGGTACTGGAAAATCGTGTTGCGCCCAATGGTTTTATCGATTTGGCGCAATATGACCAGCCGCAGCTCGGTGGTAATAACGACGGCTATATCAGTAATGATGATGCAATTTGGCCGCAGTTGATGCTATGGCTTGATAACAATGCCGATGGTATTGCCACGGCAGATGAAATGTTATTACCGGAAAGCGCCGGATTAACCCACTTTTACACCATCCCCAAACACAACGGCCGTCGTGACAATGCAGGCAATAAACTACCGCTTTGGGCTTGGGCAAAAAACGCAGGCCATCAGGGCAACAATCAATACAAAATGATTGATGTGCTGTTTAAGCCTGTTGAATAACCTGCTCGTTGCGGTAGTCGTTTGACGCCGATTTACACTCTTTGAGTAACGCAATAAATGCCTGTGGCTCGCGGTCGCAGGCATTGGTCGGTATAAAAAGATCGTAGCCATAGACCCTGCGGGTCATCTCCATGCGATAAAACCAAGCGCCGATAGGCCCAATCACCTTATCACCATTGCTCATTTTAAACGGGGTATCGTTAATTTGACGCTCAAACAACCCAATATTTTCCAGTTGGCACGCCAAAAAATACAGATCGCGCTGCTCTTGCAACAAGTTGTTGGCCAATCGCCGAGACAGGGTTTCTCTTAACGTTTCTACATCTTTCAGTTTCAATCCAATATAGGCCAGCTCTTTGCTCTCGACCCCTTCAGTTACCCGTGGCTGATCGATGATCATAATATTGCCCCAAGGAATTTTTAACTCGCCATAACGATGGCAATAGGTTAAACACTCAGGGGTAAGCTCAAAGCTATTAATGGGTTCAAAATGCTTAAACAACCCCATCAGCAAAGTGACAAAACTGGCAAGAAATAAAAATATGATATTAAGCCGATGGTCCTGCCACAAAAAACCGGCAGCCAGCGCACACGCCGACATACCGACAACACCGCCAATCATCAGGCTCATTGCATTTTGCCGGGCAACGGCTTTGACATAAATACTGGGCTGGGTTTGTTGCTCAGTCATGGCACTCTCATCGTTCAACAAAAAAGGCATTATAAGAGGCTGAGAATTGTCAGATCAAGCCAAAGCGCCGCTTTCATGCTGCAACAACCATTGTTTACGCGACAGGCCACCAGCGTAGCCGGTCAAAGTGCCGTCTTTGCCGATAATGCGGTGGCAAGGCACAACAATGGCAATCGGGTTGGCACCGTTGGCTGAGCCTACCGCTCTGACCGCCTTTGGGTTATCCAAGGCATTGGCAATATCGCCGTAACAGGCCGTTTTGCCATAAGGAATAGCTAACAACGCCTGCCACACCTTATGCCTGAATTCGGTGCCCTTGGCCTTAAGCGGCAAATCAAACTGCTTAAGCTTACCTGCAAAGTAGTCATCCAGTTGCCTTAGTGCCGCATTCACCCAAGTATTGGGCTGTTGCTCACCAACACGTTCAACAAACTCAACACAGGTTATCCCTTCCTCAGTTGCACCAACACGTAAAATGCCAATGGGGGTTTGCATAAAACCTTGATAGTCATTCATCACAATAAATTCCAACATTGAAAAGTTAAGTAACTGCGCCAAGGCTTGGCCTGTTGCGGGTCAAATGCCTGGCCATCGGCAAAATGTGCCAGCGCCTTTTTCACGCCAAGATCCGAGCCAAGCCAAATATCGGTATCGCTTTGTCCACGCATTTTCGCATAGTTGACTGTCCACGGCCCTATCCCTTTAATTTCAAGCCACTTGTCCAAATCTTCTAACTCCGGGTTTTGGGCGCAATAGGCACTAAAAGCTTGCAACGTTTGCTTGCGGCTTTGTGGCATCTTAAGGGCTTCAAAGTCGCAGTTCGCCAAGCGTTCAGCGGTGGGAAACAAGCGTTTGTCCGCCAGCGGTTCACCGTAAAGTTCAACCACCGTCGCCACCAACTTACGCGCCGCTTCAACCGATATCTGTTGCCCTAAAATGGCACGAATACCCGCTTCAAAGGGCGACCATATGCCCGGTAGGCGCAAGCCGCTGATCAGCCGATTCTCCATGCCCGGTAACTCGCCAAGCTGTTGTTCGATGACCGCAATGTCGGTATCTAAATCGAGAATACGGCGAATATTTCTAACCAATGGCAGCAAGTTACCTTTATGCTTGGTGAACAGCTTGATATTAAAGCCGTTCTTCGCAGGCACATGGGTTGCTTCAAAATAACCTTTGGCACTGCCGCCAAACCACTCAAACGTGCGGCCATAGCGGTGTTCATCTATCCATTCGAGCGAGGGGATCAGTCGCTTTTGTAAAAATCCTTGCATCAGATCCCAGCGATAAGGCGGACGATAACTTAACTGTAACTCTATGTGCTGCGCCTGCGCCTTTTGCTGCTTTCTGACTTGCATCGGGGTCAAATCAAACTGCTGTTTAAAGCTGTCGTTAAACCGCCTGACGCTGTTAAATCCGGCAGCAAAGGCCACTTCAGTGACAGGTAGCGCACTTTCAAACAACAATTGCTTAGCAAACAATAGCTGCTGATATAAAGCATAGTGTTTGGGCGTGGTGCCGAGTTTATCTTGAAACAAGCTACGTAAGTAACGGCTTGAGATCCCCAGTCGCTGGGCCAGTGTTTCTACCGAGCCTGTAGACAGCTCTCCTTGCTCAATTAGTTTTAGCGCCCTTTCAATTGTGGTATCAACGCCTTTCCATGCAAAAGAGCCGGGCGCACTGTCAGGACGGCAACGCAAACAGGGTCTAAACCCGGCATTGGCCGCTTCTATGGCGCTGGCGTAATAACGCACATTGCTTTCTTTTGGTGCCGGTGCCGGGCAAATTGGCCTGCAATAGATACCCGTGGTGGTGACGGCGACATAAAACTTGCCATCGAAGCGGGCATCTCGGGCAAGCCTGGCCTTGCGGCATTGTTCGTTGATAATGGTCACAATAAATCGCTCAAAACGACAGATGAGGTTCATTGTATGTGGGGCATGAGGGAATAACTAGCCAAAAACGGAAGTCAATGAAACAATGTTGGCAGGGTAGAGCATTAACGCTCTACCCAAAAATAAAAGTCTAGCAATTAACCACTTTGGTACCGGCAACCACATCATGGCCGAACCGTTTTTCGATACCAAAAAAAGTAGTCAACAAAAAGCTAGCCGTCTGTGGTGATCCGCTCAATCAACGCTTTCAATACGCTTTGCGATTGCTGGTTTTCGACCTGACAAGTGCCTGCCACCATATGACCTCCACCGCCATATTCAAGCATCAACTCACCGATATTGGTTTTTGACGAGCGATCAAATATCGATTTACCAACGGCAAACACGGTATTCTGCTGCTTTAAACCCCACATTTGATGAATTGAAATATTGCACTGCGGGAAAAGCGCGTAAATGATGAAACGATTACCAGCGTATATGATATCTTCGCCACGTAGGTCCAATACCACTAGATTTTTGTGAATGTTCGCACAACGCAGCAATTGGTCTTTAAAATCTACCTGATGGGCAAAATACAAGTCGGCGCGCTCTTTCACATCCGGCAACTGCAAAATTTCATCAATATCATGATCGGCACAGTAGTCGATCAAGTCCATCATCAACTGATAGTTAGAAATACGAAAATCGCGAAAACGACCTAAACCGGTTCGGGCATCCATCAAAAAGTTCAACAACGCCCAACCTGTAGGGTTAAGCACTTCCTCATGATTATATTGGGCCGAATCACCTCTATCGACCGCCTCCATCATATCTAACCAACGTAACGGGAAGACTTCATCGCCACCATAATAGCGCCACACAACACGCGCCGCCGACGGCACATATGGGTCGATAATATGATTGGGGTTTTTATCAACGTTGCGATAAGTCTCGCTTAAATGGTGATCAAAGGCGAGGTGTGCCGTTGGCACATAAGGCAAATTGGTGGTGATATCATTGTCGCTAATAGCAATTTTGCCCGACTGCATATCTTTGGGATGAACAAAGGCAATTTCATCTATCAAATTAAGGTGTTTGAGCAATACGGCACAAACCAATCCGTCAAAGTCACTACGCGTCACCAGACGATATTTTTTTTCTGACATGGCATTTCCTATGAATACAAGGTCTTGGACTTACAAGTCTAAATGAGTATAGCCGAACAACACTCGGCAAAAACAGCCATAGGCAAAAAATTATCGACACGGTGAAAAAGGTCGCACATCACAGACGATTAGCGTAAACTGCCTCGGTTAATTCCTTCACGAGGCACAAGCAATAAGATTTTAGCCTATGAGCGAACTCAATCGCCTGGCCAAATTAGCCATCTGCATTTTGCAAAGTCATATTGAGTATTATGGCTATACACCCCGTGTGCACTTTGAACTGGAAGGGGGTTACAAAAGACGCGACCCACGCCAGGAAATCGACTTCGATGCGGTTAATCTCGCCCTTAAAAAACACCATATTCTCGGCTCACTCAAACGTGAGTACTGGCTCAACCAATGGGAATATGTCTCAGACTTCGCTGGTCAAACACCGTTAAAAGAAGCCAATGATTTTGCCGCCGTAACAACCCTTTTGCCAAAGCTACTAAAGCAATACGGTGCCAGCGAGGTCATGATCAGACCCATTTTATGGCAAGGTGACCAAGGGCGGCTACAAAGCGGATGCAGCAATATTTTCTCCACCGACAAACGTCCGGTGCACATTCCCAACGCCATTCAAGTCAATATCAGCGCCGATAAAGACGGCCGCAATGTTATTCCGCTGGATGGTTTTGGGGAAAAACTGCAACAACGGCTACTCGATACCAGTTTTGAATGTTGTCTGCTGTACTTACCCGAAGACGAAGGCTTTGCCAGATTAAAACTCAAACAAGACTTTGGCTTGGACGCAGAGTTAAGCTCACCCCACGAACTTTCCGGCGGTCACCAAGGCTCAATCGCCCTGTACAAAGACAAAGGGAAGCACAATCAGCCACTTGGCCTGACACCGCTGCTTTTTGATCATCAACATAAAGTGCTCGCCTCAAGTCAGGATTGGCACAGCCAGTCACGTATCGAGCATCGTTTAGGGGCTTCTTCGCTGTTATATAACCCCTATGTCAATGTCGCTTTTGCCCTGTTGAACCTGCTTGAAACCATTGTCTCGGTTGAACAAGGACAGGCGGTTTCAGATGCTCCGCCCCACCAATTGCCAACATCGCTGTTTACGCAAGCTGGTCGGCAGGGGGCCTATGAGATTTTTGAAAACGGAAATTGGTTTAACCATGCAATAAACCAATCGGTATCCCAAGTAAAAACGTATAACCATCAGTTTCACGATGCACCAAACCACCTAGGCGATGTTTTAAAACAGGCAATTATGGCGCAATATAATCGTAAACTGTGGACTATTTGAACAAATCAATAAAACAATTGGAAATGATATGAATGCCATCAATCGTCATGCCAGCCAAATGCCCAAACTCAGTGGTGAGTCGGTCGCGCAAAAACGCGCTGAATTAAAAACCTACTTTAACCAGACCTGGACACTGTATGAATCTTTATTTGCGCTTATCAACAACGATGATGCCTATTATTTAAGACCTGAGCCGCTGCGCCATCCGCTGATCTTTTATTATGGCCACACCGCTTGTTTCTACATCAACAAATTGATGCTCGGCAAATACATCGACCAACGGGTTGACCGCCATATCGAATCGACCTGCGCGGTTGGGGTGGATGAAATGTCTTGGGATGACCTTAACACCGAGCACTATCAATGGCCTACCGTACAACAGGTCAGAGACTACCGTGATACCGTCAAAGCACTGATCAACTCGCTGATTGACACTATGGAATTAACCCTCCCAATCAGTCAAGATTCCTTGGCTTGGGTGATTTTGATGGGTATCGAGCACGAACGTATTCACGTCGAAACATCATCGGTGATCATGCGAATGATGCCTTTAGAGAACCTAACCTCAGACGACACTTGGCTGGCCTGCACCGAAGTCGGTGAAGCCCCTGAAAACCAATGGGTAAAAATTGCAGCGCAAACGGTTACTATGGGTAAATCAACCGACGACCAAACCTACGGCTGGGATAACGAATTCGGCGAGAAGGTAAAAGCGGTAGAAGGTTTCAACACATCCAAGTATTTGGTGTCTAACCAAGAATTTATGGCATTTGTTGACGATGGCGGCTATCGCAACGTTAATTACTGGACTGAAGAAGGGCAGCACTGGCTAAACTACACCAAAGCCACCATGCCACGCTTCTGGCTACAACGTGATGGTCAATATTATCAACGCAACCTACTGCAAGAGATTGCGCTACCACTAAACTGGCCGGTAGAGGTCAACTACCTCGAAGCCAAAGCGTTTTGTAACTGGAAGGCACAAACCAGCAATACTCATGTGCGCCTGCCGACAGAGGCGGAATGGACTTGTCTGCGCAATACGCTTGAGCAGGACTTGCCGGGCTGGGCCGAAGCACCGGGTAACATCAACTTGGAATACTACGCCTCATCATGCCCTGTGAACACTTTTGCCAATGGTGAATTATTTGACGTTATCGGCAATGTCTGGCAATGGACCGAAAGCCATTTTGACGGCTTCAACGGCTTTAAGGTGCACCCGCTTTACGATGACTTTTCTACCCCGACATTCGACGGTAAACATAACTTGATTAAGGGCGGTTCGTGGATCTCCACCGGCAATGAAGCCCAGCGCCATTCTCGCTATGCCTTTAGACGCCATTTCTTTCAACATGCCGGTTTTAGATATGTGCAAAGTGAAAGCGCCGAGGTGCCGATTGATAAAGTCAACGTCTATGAAGACAGCCAGCCGGTTGCTCGCCAGTTAGAGCGCAACTACGGTGATTTGAGCGGCGCCGAATACCCAATGACCATTGAGAATTACTATGTTCGTTGCGTCAAAGCCTGTTTGGCTCATATTCCAGCACCGCAGACACTCAAAGCTTTGCATTTGGGCTGTTCTGTCGGCCGTGGTGCATTTGAATTGGCCTGTCATTTTAATCATGTCGATGCCATCGATTTTACTGCCCGCTTGATAGCTCACGACTATGCCTTACAAGAGCTGGGTGAAAGCCGTTACGTCATTGAGCACGAAGGCGAGATCATGGATTTCAAAGAGTTCGATATACGCGCTCACCGTTATTTTGCGGTTAAAGACAAGGTGCATTTCTCCCAAGGAGATGCCTGTAACTTAAAGCCCCGCTATGATGGCTACGATCTGATCCTTGCCACTGATGTGCTGGAATCTGTTCACCACCCTGAGCAGTTTTTACAGGTTGCCAAATCGCGCTTAAATGAAGGGGGTCTATTGGTGCTGGTATCTGGCTATCAATTTGGCGATAGAGACAACGTCGATAGCCAATGGCTCGGCGGCGCCAAACTCAACGGTGAGAACTTCAGCTCCTTCGACGGTCTAAAACAGCTGCTCGGTGGCGATTTTGACCTACTGGCTACTGAGGAAATTAACGACATTCAGCGTATCAACGCTCGGCGTTTCGAACTCAACCTCAGCCAGTTGAGTGTGTGGCGCTTAAAAACCTCGCACTCATGAGTCGCTTTAAACCCTTTGCTCACCTTGAGTATATGAATGACTTGCGCAGCAGGCTACCCAAGCCGCTGCGCTACAACTTGAGCGATTCATGTGCCGAGACCTTGAGCGTTAAAGCGCTGATGAGCTATGACAAAAGTCAGCAGTTAGACAACTTATCGCTGAGCTACGCCAGTATTAGCGGTAGCGAGCCATTGCGACAGCAAATCGCTCGCTATCATGGTGGCAACGCCGAACAGGTCGTGACTTTTTGCGGCGCGCAAGAAGCACTATTTGCCCTGTTTAATGACCTCATTGAACCGGGCGATGAAGTGATTAATTTAAGCCCTGCCTACCCTTCTATTTTGGCATTGCCCGAACAGCTTGGCGCCAAAGTGAAATCTATTGCGCTGAGCATGGAAAACGACTGGCAGTTTACACTAGATGAGGTTAAAGCGCGGATTAGCCCCGCCACCAAAATCATTGTCCTGAATTCACCGCACAATCCAACAGGTGCCGTCATGCCGATGGCGCTGGCCAATGATTTGCTGGCACTGGCTCAAGCCCATGGTATTTATATCATCAGTGATGAGGTCTCACTGAGGTCAAACTACAACAATCTTGACCTCGATTATCCATTTTTACGTTATGAACGTGGTGTGGTGGTTGGCGTGATGTCCAAAAGTCTTGGTCTTGCCGGTGTGCGGATTGGCTGGGCCATCACTCAAGACAAAGCCTTACGTCAGGGCCTAATGGATATGCGCGGCTATACTTCGATTTGCGGTTCAACTACCGATGAATATCTGGCCACTATCGCTTTAGCGCACGCTGAGCAGCTCTTAGAGCGCAACAACGCCATCATCAAGACCAATATTGCTTTATTCGAACAGTTTATTGCGCAATCTAACGGCGAGTTTGAGTGGGTAAAACCTCAAGCGGGCATTTTGACGTTGGTTAAAGTCAATCGAGCACAGGATGTGATGGCACTTGCAAAGCACATGGCATTTGAACAACAGCTGCTGTTATTGCCGGGCAAGTTATTTGGTATCGAGGGAAATTATTTTCGCTTAGGGCTGGGCCGTGAGCATTTCGCACAGGCCCTAGCAGCATTTAAGGCAGGTCTTTAACCTGCCTTAAACGACCTAAAATCAGTATATGGTTACTTATCTAAGATGCAGGCTAAAGTGGTGCGTTCACTATTGCACACTCGGCCCGGCAACTCTGGGGCAATCCCTTTGCCTTGCTGCCATTTTGCTTCAATATAGCTGCGTACTACGTCTTTAAGTTCAATGTAGTCGCCATATTTGATCTCATTGTCAAGATTAAGCATGGTATAACCATCCTGATCGCCAATAGTCGGATCAACAATGTAACTATTCACTGAAGCCAAAATAATGTCGTTAGGTTTTACCTTGGTCAGTTTGCCATCTGCACCAATCAAGCTCAGGTCGGTCACTTTTTGCTTGGCGACATCATGACGAAATGCCATGCCAGAGACCTGCAAATATCGGCCATTGCCAGTCCAGTCGGTGATCCCGTGCTCAACTGCTTGTTGTAACTGCGCGCCGGTGATCTCAATTAAACGCAATGATACCGGATACTGAAAGATGGCATTGAGATACCATTCGTTCAGTTCCGTGAGCGCAGGAATGTTCTGATTCAACCTTAGGCTGCCTGAGTTTAATAGACTCACCTGCACTTTCTTACCCTGTGGCAAACTCACCTTATCAAACGCACTGATCATTTGGTCGGCAACAAACGCACCAAGGTTGGTTTCGAACCGTCTGATCTCCAACTCCTCGGCAACCAATTTCACATCAGTACGGCCAAAGACTTGCACAAGACAATCGGCCTGTTGGCGATTTTTACTACAATATTCCTGTTGATAACGCTGACGCCACTGATTGGTGCGATCGACCAGTTGCTGATCGGAGGCAATGGTCGTTTCATCCAAGATGGTAAAGCGATAGGCAATATCTACCTTACCCTTGGCATCGACATTGACCGTAGCAATTGTCGCACTGCGGGCGTCGGCATCGGCCTTATAAATACAGCGATTGGCAACGCACACATGTTGTCTGGCATGTTCATGACCGCCAAATACGGCATTAGGACCATTGTCACCCAAGGCTTTCAATAATGCTTCATCTTCAGATATCGGCAAATGCGTGACGGCAAAAATCACCTCGGCACCCGCCTGTTTCAAAGCCGCAATCTGACGCTTACTTTGGGTGAGGTAGTCATTATCGATTTTGGCATATTCCGGCACAGCAATATCGGTGGTAATACCGTAAATGCCGACTTTAACGCCATTGATGGTGACCACTTTATTGTCAATTAAAGACTTTTTATATTCAGCGCTGGATTTACGTGCCGCAGGGGCTAGGTTGATATTACTGCCAAGCCAATAAAAGCCTGATTGCTCAATGCGTTGCGCCAGCATTGGGCCATATTTGAGGCCACGCTTATCGAATTCATGGTTACCAAAGGCCACAAAAAAACGCTCGTCAAAAGCGTTAAAATCGCCATCGAGACCATTCATCAAATCGACCATTTGCTCGCCTTTGAAATGGCTGCTCATCGACGATGGAAAAAGAAAATCACCAGCATGGAGCAACAATGCCGGTTCACCCGGTCTACCAAGCTGTTCACGTAACACTCGTAGGCGTGCCATTGAGCCGGATTTACCGGCATCGATACCTTCAATATTGTAGATATCATTAATCGCCATGACATTAAACTGGCGCGTTTCGGCGCTATTGGCGGCAACTGAGAGCGTCGCTAATGCCGCAAACAATAAACCCTTAACAGGCATATCGGATATCCTTGTTTTTTATATAAGAAAAGCTGGTAGCACTATAGCGTGCCTCGGCGGGTTCGACAACTCAAAGGCCATACGGCAGCCGGTTCGACTGCCGCTGACACTTGTCACTGTTGGCTATTACAGTTGGGGTTTAACACGGGCTTTGGCCGCCTGTTCAAAGCTATAAGCAGCCTCAATCAGCTTACCTTCTTGCAAGGCACTGGCAAAAAACGACATACCAACCGGCAGCCCTTGAACGGTACCCATTGGCACAGTGATGTGCGGGTAGCCACTGACCGCCGCTGCCGAAGTTGCAGAGCCAGAATAGTGATCGCCATTAACATAATCAATCTTCCACGCAGGCCCTGTCGTTGGGGCAATTAAGATCTCAACATTGTATTTAACCAGCGCCTCATCTATTCCTTTTTTACCGGCATTCAACTTGGCATTGGTCAGCGCACTTTTATAAGTGTCGTCACTAAGGGCTCCTTTTTCTTGTGCCATCAAGAAGATCTCTTGGCCAAAATAAGGCATTTCCAATGGCGTGAACCGATTATTGAAGGCAATGAGGTCGCCTAATGACTTTGGCAAACCGCGCTTGGTTTGAGCCAGGTATTGATTGATGTCATGCTTGAATTCATACAGCAACACCGTATATTCATCTTCGCCCCAACTGCCGACAGTATCGATATTGGCATTTTCGACAATAATAGCACCTTGGGCCTTGAAGTGTTCTAATGCTTGAGTGAATACCGTATCGAGCTTCGAATGATAGCCCATCAAATTCCGCACCACACCAATACGTTTACCCTTCAGGCCGTCCGCTTTTAAATGACTGACGTAATCGATATTGCTGGTGACTGCACCTTTGTCTTTTTTGTCACGAGCGACCATCGCTTGTAGCATATAAACCGCGTCGGTCACCGTTCGCGCCATTGGGCCTGCGGTATCTTGGCTGTGAGCAATGGGGATGATGCCGTTGCGGCTAATGGTGCCAAGGGTTGGTTTGATGCCAACCACGCCATTGACTGCCGACGGGCAAGTCACCGAACCATCGGTTTCGGTGCCGACAGCCAATACGGTCAAGTTGGCGCTCACAGCAACACCGGAACCTGAGCTAGAACCGCAAGGAGAGCGAGTGTTGTCATAGGGGTTGCGGGTTTGACCATGTAATGCGCTCCAGCCGCTGGCACTGTTGGTCGAGCGGAAGTTGGCCCATTGAGAAAGATTCACCTTGCCGAGAATGATAGCCCCTTCATCTCGCAAGCGTCTGACCAAAAACGCATCTTTGCTCGGGTAGTTGTCTTTAAGTGCCCACGAACCTGCGGTATTGGCCATGCCGTCTGCGGTATCGATATTGTCTTTGAGCAATACCGGGATCCCATGCAATTTACCACGCATCTTGCCGCTTGCTTGTGCTTTATCGAGCGCTTGCGCTTGCTTGATGGCGTCTTGGCTGATGGTAACAACCGCATTGAGCTTCACGCCATTATCATCATATTGCTCGATTCTATCTAAGTAATAACGCACCAACGCTTCGTAACTTAAATGCCCTTGAGCCACTTGGGTTTGGATCTGGTCGATGGTCAGTTCTTCATAGCTGTCACTGGCAGCCACAAAGGGAGTGTAAATCGATGCGCATAGACACACCGACAGCAAAAAGCGGTTGATAGTTTTCATTGGGGATCTAATTTGTTTGTGTTATTTGAAATGGTAGTTCAGGCCGACCGACCACATCTGCTTGGCTTCGTTGTCGAGTTTATAACGCTCGAAATTGATCTCCAACGTCATCTCTTCGGTCAATTGATAACCGCCGCCTAAGCCAAAATAAACATCGGTACCACCATCACTACCGCTCTGTTTGCTCAACGGATTGGGATTAAGCGGTTGACCGCTGTCTCCACCTTGCCAGTTGAACAGACCAATACTCCCAGTCAAACCAAAGTTATCACTTAAATTATAGTGATAGCTACTTTCGAGGGTAAAACCATCGGCAGAATTGGCTAATATTTTACGACTAGGAGAGAATAACTTCGATGAGGGGGTGTTGTCGATACTATTAATATCTAATTCAACATCTTGCAGGTCAACATAAGCAGCGCCAATGGCAAAATGTTCTGACAGGTCGAACTCGACATTGACCTTCCAGCCGCTGCGGCTGTCATCGACAGCAACATTGGTGACACTGACACTGGTGGCCTCTTTCGCGCTCACACCAGATACGCCGTCAACGCTCAAATTAGACGACAATATCACAGCAGGTGCATCGGTTTTCCACTTATCAGAGTCGCTTAGAGCAAGCGACTGTGCTGCTGCGGACAATGAGGTAAACGACATAACACCCGCCACCAGCCATAGACCGCAGCGCATTGATGCGGATATCAGGCAAGCTAAGCCATTGAGGCGTCGCGGTATTGTGTCAGTTACATTCATCATCCCCAATTATCCTTTGTTGATAGCGCTATGTTGCGCTTATAAGAAGTTGGATAATTCTTCCATCGGCAAAAACCGAGGATACATAAATATACTAGCAGCAAGTAGAATAATCCGCCACCTCCTTTTGTTTGAATATTGACCGCGCTGGTATTGGGTTCAACAGTCACTGAGACCTTACCAATCGCTTGGGCACCAAGGGCATCTTCAATGCGATATTCAATAGTATCGATACCAGTGAAGTCTTCATTGGCGTAATAGGTCAGACTGTTATCGCTTTCAATCGTAACCGTACCATGCTGTGCACCGGCTGCAATCACGCTCAAGCTATCCCCTTCGATATCACTGTCATTGGCAAGCACGTTGATATTGATGTTCTGACCGGCAATGACTGTCGCGCTATCTTGCCCAGCCACCGGGTTGGCATTGGGGAGCACCGTCACGGTCAATGTAGCCGAAGCAGTACCACCTTGGCCATCACTGACACCATAAACCACCGTATCTATACCAAAATAATCTAGTGCTGGTTGGTAATATAACTGGTCATTTTGCACATCGACACTACCGAAAATCGCGTTGGCAGACGAGATCATCAAACTATCGCCATCGGCATCACTGTCATTGGCCAGCACATCTATCAGCATCGGACTATTCGAGCGCGTCTGCACTTCGTCATTAACCAACAATGGCGTTTGGTTGCTGCTTTGCATCACCGCGACCCCGCCGGGATCAACAATGGTACCGTTGGCTGTGCCATCGGCGTCGTTCGGACCACCGTCGGTAATAACCAACTGTACACACCAGTAACCTTCAACCAGCCCTGGCACCCAAGAATCATCCCCAGGCGGAGGACAGAAGCCAGCCTCACCGGCGCTCGACCATAGTTGCTCACTGGCAGATTGCACAAAGTCTCGCCATAGACCTTGGGCATTTTGCTTACGATACAAAGCGTTAGAAGGGATCGGCAGCGTCTGCGGCAAGACCACAGAGTATGACTGCCCGGCAACCGGCAAACCGTAGGCGATAAAGTCAAACACCCCACCGACATTGCTGGCATCTTCATCTATCGACAATTCACCTGAGCCGATGCGTGTGCCACCGCTTTGACCACCCAGAGCCACATCACCCAGACGCATACAAACGCCCGGATCACCTTCAACCAAATAGCTTGCCTCAGAGGCTGCGGTTTCAGGCAACACGTTACACTCGGCAATCGAGTCTTGATAATCCGGGATACCATCGTTGTCGTCATCTTTTAAGCCTTCAACATCATCGGCAATACCATCGTTGTCGCTATCTTGCCCACCGAGCACAGTCGCGCTTTGCTCCAGCTTCATGGTGATCTGCTTACGGCCCTTATAGTCGGTATCGTCGGCATCCACCACTTCAAGGGTGATATGATACACCCCAGTTTCAATACTACTTGGGTCGAAGGTAAAGGTGGCGTCATCGCTGTCGATGTCTTGCAAAACACCTTGCTTGTTGGACCAGCTATAATGGTAGAGATTATCGCCGTTCGGGTGGTCAATCTCGGCACTGACCACCACCAAACCGTCTTCACGGTTGATCACAAAGCGTTCTTGTTGGGCCTGCGTTGCCACAAGGTTGACCTTAGGGTTCACATTGCGCTCACTAATGGTCACCGTATGTATCGAACGGGCACCACGATTGACGCTTGATGCCAAGCTCAAAGTTACCGTCTCGTCACCTTCAAACACATTGTCGGCGAACACATTGAAAGTAATAAAGCCACTGGTGCCCGATTCGATGATCAAGGTGCCCTCTTGCAGATCATGATCAACCCCAGCCTCCGCCGTGCCGCCTATGGTATAAGGCACCGACAAAGGATAGCTCGGCGCACTGCCGTTGAGACGAATACCTATGGTCACAGCATAGCCTTCAAGTACGGTCTGATCTTTATCGACCGATATCAGCGGATTGACCTTAACCAATTGACTGGCGACACTGCTACGTCCGTCACTATCGGTAGCCGTCCAAAACACGGTATGAAGCCCCGGTTTAAAGAAGGTAGAAACACCATCTAAAGAGACCTGCAACGGATTGCCCAAACGGTCAACCGCCGTCGCCACGCCTAAATCGACCTTAGTTGACAATGCCGTAGCATTAACCTCAACATCAGGCGGCGGGGTGATCACCGGCAAATCATTTTGCGACACTTCAATAGTCACCACCACTTTGGCCGCAGCAATACCGCCTTGACCATCACTGATACGGTATTCAATCACCTCTGCGCCGACGAAACCTTCAATTGGGGCGTAGCGGATCAGATTGGTGTCAAAGTTTAGTGTACCGCTGTTGACCTTCGCCCCGATAATGCGCAGGCTGTCGCCATCGACATCGATATCATTGGCCAGCGGGTTGATATCAAATGCCAACCAATTGTCACGGGTAATACTGTCGTCAAAGGCCACTGGTGCATCATTGACTGGCGCAACCACAATGGTCACCGTCACAGGTGCTGAGCTGCCAAGGCCGTCATTGGCTTGGTAGCTAAAGCTATCTGCCCCGTTAAAATCGCCATTTGGCGTGTAGATCAGTTGTGGCGATTGGCCATTGAGCTGACCATTGGCAGGGCCTGATACGATGCTGAACGTCAACCCATCGCCGTCAATATCACTGCCGTTTAAACTAAAGGAGACCGATTTATCTTCTTTCAAACTCAAGCTAAAGGCACTGGCTACCGGCAAGTCATTGACACTTTGTACTGTAATACTCACCGTCGCTTCTTGCGACTGCGCCGTACCATCGCTGACCTTAAAGCTAAAGCCGTCGTTACCGAAGAAGTTTGCCGCAGGGGTGTAAACCAAATCCGGCGCGCTACCGCTAAGCTGACCATGGGCCGGACTTGAGCTGAGTTCAAAGCTAAGTGCGCTGTTTTCAACATCGCTGCCGCTAAGGCGAATATTGACGCTCCCGTCTTCTAGTACCTGAATGGTTTGACTGTCGGCCACAGGGACATCGTTCTGAGCACTGACAGCAATAGTGACCGTGGCAAGCGATGATTCGATAACGCCATCGCTAGCCGTATAGGTAAAGCTGTCGCTGCCGAAGAAATTGCGGTTTGGCTGATAGCTCAAGTTGGCCCCTGAACCACTAAGCACACCGTTTTGCGGCTGAGACTTAATCAAGTAGCTGAGGCTATCGCCATCAGGGTCTGAGCCCGCCAATACGATAGCAAGCGCGGTATCTTCCTCGGTACTGAGTGACATATCTCCTGCCGATGGACCATCGTTGGCGTTGATCACCACAACACTCACCATCGCAGTGGCACTTGCCCCTTCTAAGTCGCTGACTTGGTATACAAAGCTATCTTCGCCGATAAAGTTCGGTGAACCGGTATAGCGTATTTGGCCATTTGCCAAAACCTCGGTGATGCCACCGCTCGCTGAGGAGACCACTGCGACAGACTGGGGATTGAGTTGACCATCAACATCCGAATCATTGCCCAGCACATCAATGTCGATAGACGATTCTTCATTAACCTGAACGCTATCGTTGTTGGCGATTGGCGCATCGTTGACCGCTTCAATAGTCAGTCGTACTGTCGCCACAACCGAGCTGGCCCCAGTGTCATCGACCGCTTGATAACCGAAACTGTCACTGCCGCTGAAATTTGACCCCGGCGTATAAATAATATTGAGCGCATTGGCAGGGTCGATACTGACTTGACCGTTAGCCGGTGACGACGAGATAGTGACTGCCGATATTGAGCCATCAATATCACTATCGTTACCGGTCACGTTGATAGTAAACGCCACGTCTTCTTGCACTATGGCGGTGTCATCGGCAACCGTCGGGGCATCATTGATATTGGTAATAGTCACGGTGACCTCAGCCGGTGACGACACAGCTTGCAAATCATCACTCACGGTGTAGCTAAAGCTGTCGCTACCGACATAATCTTTCACCGGGGTATAGACAATCGTGCCATCGCTTTGGGCAACCGCTTCACCATGGCTCGCTTGTGCGATAATGGCCACCGAGCTGGCCACCAGCTGTCCATCGATATCACTATCGTTTCCGAGCACATCGATTGTAACTGCCACTTCCTCGTCTGTCGTCGCACTGTCTTGCTGGGTCACTGGGGCATCGTTAGTGCTGGAGATATTTAAGCTCACTTTGGCGCTATTTGACACCAAACCACCGCTGTCAGCCACCTTGTAGGTAAAGCTATCACTACCAAAGTAGTTGCTTTGCGCCACAAACTGCACTTTACCGTCAACAATACTGGCTTGGCCATGACTCGGCGCCTCAACAATTTGCAAGGAGGCCGAATTCAACTGCCCTTGCCCATCCACATCGCTGTCATTGACCAGAACATCAATGGTTACTGTCTCATCTTCTGCCAAAGAGATCACATCATCCACAGCTACCGGCGCATCGTTTATCGCCTTAACGCTCACCGTTACTACGGTTTCATTTGAAGTAGCCCCATTGAGATCGCTCACAGTGTAAACAAAACGGTCTTCGCCGTTAAAATTGGCATTTGGCGTATAGGTGATCACGCCGTTGGCCGTATTGATACTGGTTGAACCGTTTTGTGGCGCAGTGACGACCGTGACACTGGCAGGATTCAGGTTGGCATCAATACCGCTGTCGTTATCCAATACATCTATCGCGACACTGTTGTCTTCATCAACCGAGCCGCTATCGGCAACGCTCACAGGTGTTGTACTGAGCACAGTAAAACGCCATGCACTGCTGCCGCTAAGACCGGCAAAGTTATTGCCAGCAGCATCGGCAAATGCGCCACTGCCGACATTAACGTAATAGGCCGTTGCCCCTGAAAGCCTTTCACTCAGCGCCAAAGTGACGGTCGAGCCGCTAATATTGACACTGGCATCATCAGCAGAGACAGAAAAGACCACACTATCGTCATTGGCCTGTTTCAATTCTATCTGGTTATTTGAACTGCCGGCGCTGATAGCTTCGCTAAAGCTCATCACTAAGCTCGGCTGCGCTGCGACATCGATTTCACCATTGGCCGGACTAAGTGTAGCCGTAGGTAACAGCGTGTCTTTGTTGACCGACGCACTGGCAGTAGCGCCGACATTACCTGCACTGTCGCTTAAGGTCACCGATAATGTGATCAGGCCATCGGCCAAATTAACAGCGCTGATATTGCTCACAGTCTGATTGGCTGAAGTCACGGTGCCAGATCCTGTCGCGACTGCCGATTGCACATCCGGTAATGTCTCATCGCCTTTCGCTTGCGCGACACCTTGGCTATCGCTCAAGGTATAGCTATAACTTGCACCGATCTCGGCGTTACTGAAAGTAAAGCTCATCGCGGCTTGGTTGGCCGCATTGATATTTACCGCATCAATGGTCACCGCATAACCGCTCGGCGCCGTCTGGTCGTCATCGTTGGCGATCACCACTGTGTCTATTTGACTGCCACTTTCGCTGGCTGAGCCACCCGAGACACTGACAATTTCAACACTCACGGTCTCATCCGGCTCTTCGGTCGGGTCGTCAATCACGGTCAATGTCACCGCTCCCGAGGTTTGACCGGCGGCAATGATGATTGTTGCAGGCGCACTGTAGTCACTGCCACTGGTGGCGCTACCGCCATAGCTTAGGCCCACAGTTACCGCTTCAAAAGTTGGACTGCTAAGGCTTGCGCTAATGCTGGTTGTGCCGCCATTTTCATTAATGCTGTTTTGCGCAATATCCAATGTGACCGAAGTGGTATCGTCATCAGTGATCGTCACTGTTGGTTGCTGAGTGCCGCTTTCACTGGCTTTACCGCCGCTCACAGCCGTAATATCGACAATAATGGTTTCATCAGCTTCGACACTGCTATCTGCCGTGGCGGTTAAAGTGGCAGTGCCTGAGGTTTGACCCGCCGCAATGGTAATACTGCTCGCTGGTGTGGCGTAGTCAGTACCACTGGTTGCCGTGCCGCCATAACCCAAAGATACGGTGACCGTCTCATAAGTTGCCTTATCCAATGTCGCCGTCACTGTGCTGCTACCACCGGTTTCTGACATGGTGCTGTTGTTTACAGCCAAAGAGACTAAGGCGGTATCGTCATCAGTGATCGTCACTGTTTGTTGCTGAGTGCCACTTTCACTGGCTTTACCGCCGCTCACAGCCGTGATATCGACAATAATGGTTTCATCAGCTTCGACACTGCCATCTGCGGTGGCGGTTAAAGTGGCGGTGCCAGAGGTTTGACCCGCTGCAATGGTAATACTGCTCGCTGGTGTGGCGTAGTCAGTACCACTGGTTGCCGTGCCGCTATAACCCAAAGACACGGTGACCGTCTCATAAGTTGCCTTATCCAATGTCGCCGTCACTGTGCTGCTACCACCGGTTTCTGACATGGTGCTG
>JBFHGJ010000111.1:0-19321 GCA_041583135.1 Alteromonadaceae bacterium
AGGCTTCTGAGCGCTGGACGCACCCAATTCAGAACTGGAATTTAACGCTATCGCAGATGGCCATTCATTTTCCCGGGCGCTTGGATGATCACATCGCGCTATGAGCGCGATGACGTTGACACAGAATGATGAACAGCCTCTACCCCGCCCAAGCCATCTTTAAACTTTACCGTTTACGCTGGCAAATAGAACCTCTGTTCAAAGAGTGGAAATCTTATTGTAGCTTAGGCAAATTTAACACCCGCAAGGGCACCATGGTTGAAGGATTGATATGGGCAAGCCTATTAGCGTTGATGTTAAAACGCCGGATTGGCTCGAGCGTCTCGGAGTTGACTCAAAAAGAGTTGTCCAACTTCGTTGTTGCCAAAAGTACACAAGGTTGGTTTTACGATTTAATGGTGTCAGTATTGGGCGAAAGTAAAACCAAGCTGAGAAAGGTCTGGAACTGGACTATCAAATACCTGTCCGGGTATGCCAAACGGGCAAACCCGGACCGGGATTGTAAAACAGGTAGGTTCCAGTATGGAATTCAATCAATTTATCCTTAATGTCCAACGTATGATACACGGCTAGTGTCAGTTTTCACAAGGAGACAAAGTTACAACCTGCTCGCCAAAAAGATTGACCAATTCGCTTAATTGTTGGCATGGAATATCCGGATTATCCGTCAATCGAATGTCCTGCGGAGCTTTCAGATGATACAACGGGGAAACATCCGCTAAGCGATTATTCTCCAACCTAAGGGTGTCCAGTTCAACCAAATGTGCGAGCGCTGAAATATCAGTAATTGAATTTTCCTTCAAATACAGGGTATGCAGTTTAGTTAATTGCGCTAACCAGCGCATCTGGTCACCTTCAAATGCATTGCGACTTGCCGTAAGCAACTGAAGGTCCTTTAACCGGCGAACTGGCGTCATGCTCTTAATTTCATTTCGTGTTAACCGCAGATGAGTAAGATTTCTTAATCTCTCCAGTGGTTTAACACTACTTATCTGATTAACCCTTAGGTCTAAGTCCGCTAATGCCGTCAGAACGTCCAATCCTTTAATGCTAGTAATAGACTTATCTTTACAGGACAAAGAATCCATTTGCGAGACCTTCAAAACCCCTGCATCAAGTGCCTGTTCTTTCACACATTTGTCAAGACTGACATCGGCAAACGACAATTCTTCAACCTCAATACAATGCGCTGGCCGCATAACCTCCGTTGAAGGATGGTTAATTTCCAATTGTTCAATAGCCAAACAACTCAACAATGCAGTTTGCCTTAAGTTTAGACGTTCCAATACGGTACGACTATTATTCAAGGCACGAATGTCCGTAATTGGGTTTGCCTCCAATTCCAGCAACCGCAGTGAAGTAACCTCAGCCAGTACACTGAGATCAGCGATCGCATTATCATACAAGTAGACCGATGTTAACTGACCTAGATTGGCTATAAATGAAGTATCATCAATACCATTACCTCTCAAATATAAAGTAGAAAGTTCGCTCAATTTACCAATGACAGCCAAATCATCTTTCGACAATTTATTCTCGCTTAGGCTCAGTGTATTAAGAACGGTTAAAGCAGCAAGCGACTCAATATTTGTTATGTGATTTCTTGCCAATTTGAGTTCAACCAAACTCGTCAACGCCCCTATCGGCGTAACATCCTCAATCTTATTGACTCGAAGGTCCAATTTCTGCAATTGAGTCAAAAACTCAATACCTTGCAGCTCTATAATACCAAAGTCTTTGCAGTTCAGCTTTGTGACCTGCCCTAAGCTGGTCCACCCATTTTCCCCCACATTTTCAGCAACGCATTGTCGTAACTGTTTATCAGTAAAAACGTTTAGATCGACTCTATCAACACAACTGGGATCATGACTAACAACTCCGGTGCCAAATCTCTGGATCAATCGCTCAAGCGCAGTGCACAGAATGCCGCTGTTATCTTTAAGCCCAATGGTCTTCAAGTTGGCCAACCCAAACAAAGGCTCTATGTCAGTAATCTCATTATTACCCAACTTGATTAATGTAAGTTTCGATAATGTACCGACGGTTTCAATATCACTTATACTATTGCCTTCAAGATACAAATGAGTCAAACGATTCAAATTAACCAAATCACGGATGTCCCCTTCAAATGCGTTGTTGCTGAGCGTCAAAAACGTCAATTTGACTAAACCTGACAAGGGCGACAATCCGGTTATGGCATTGCCGCTCAGCCTCAAATGTGTCAACTGTTGTAACCCGGCCAAGGCCGAAATGTCATTAATGTTGTTCTTGCGAAGATCAAGGTCGCGCAACTGAGTCGCATTAGCGATTTGGGCTATATTGACAATTTGGTTTGAGCGCGCCTTTAAGTACTGTAGATCGGGCAATTGTCCAAGACTGTCGACATTAACCACGCGATTTTGCTCAAGATTAATGTCCTCTAGCTCTTTTAGTTCGCTCAGTGGAGCAATGTCATTGATTTGGTTGACGGATAAGTCGGTCTTCTCCAACGCCACAAGGCCGGATAAAGGCGAAAGTTCAATCACCTGATTATGACTGACATCTAGATAACCTAGATTGACGAGTAAAGCCAAACCTTTCAAATCGGCAATGCGGTTATGACTTAAGTCCAGCGATTCGAGGCCAACCAACTGCTCCAGTGGCGATACATCTTCAATTTGATTTTGCTCCGCCTTTAACAGGCGTAAATCCGTCAACGATGCCAAAGGGGATAAATCAGCGATTTGGTTGTTACTGATCCTCAACTCACTTAACCCTGTCAGTTTCGACAATGGACTGATATCAATGATTTGGTTTTTTCGAATGTCTAAGTCCGTCAAGTGCGTTAATTGACCGATAGCGCTGATGTCAGAGAGATTGTTTTTGATAAGGCTCAGAGTTTTCAAAAACTCAAACGCATCGATCCCATCCAGCGTAACCAGACCTTCATTATAGCAGTTGAGTTCTTCGACTTGATCAATGGTTTCCCATCCTTTAACCTCAGCCGTTCGGCTAACACAATTACGTAAACCTTGGTCGTCAAATACCAGCTCGGATAATTGCGCATAGGTTGTACGATCACCGTCCAATGGGTAGGCATCGTTTTCATCCGGCACACCATCATTGTCATCATCGGGATCGCACGCGTCACCTAGGCTATCTCCATCAGTATTCCTCTGATTCGGATTGGACAAGTTAATACAGTTGTCCTCATCGTCAACAATACCATCGCCATCACTATCAATCCATTCAGTGATATTTGTGGTCACATAAACACCGCTTCCATACGGACTGTTTGTTGTATCGTTAGAATGTATCAACACTTGCACTTCGTTGTTGCCCATTGGAGCCTTATCAACGTCGACTTCAATGGTGATCTGTTGCTCTTCACCTCGTTCGATACGAATTGGAATGGTATTTGGCAGCAACCTCAACCAACTTGACGCTTCCTGCAAATCAAACCCGGTTATAGTCAAAGCCGCATCCCCGGTATTGCTTATAGTGAAAGTCTCGGTCAAGACAATCGAACTGTCCAACAATTCACTTACAACAATGAAAGGCTGGGGACCTTCACCAAGCAAAGTGCCTTCAACACGAACCTGCCATTGCCCCGACGATATATTTTCGGTGATCAGAACCTGTTCTACATTATCACGGTCATTTCGACCAGTAGTCGCAGGGGCATCTGGATCTGACGGGTCCAACACCCAGCTATAATGTTCGTTACCTTGCGGATCAATTAGAACCAAGTCGAGGTTGTTTACCAACGCCCTAGAATCAGTGTCACTTTGCGTGCTCGCACTCGCCTCGGGGTCCGTCCAGGTCAAGGTAAATTTAATCGGTGTTTGTGAATCGGTTAAGGTAAAGTTGAATGTAGATACTCCGCCAGTTTGTGCTATGAGTCCCCCTCTTAAAACTTTGTCTGTGATTAATTCTGCCGACTTTTGAGCATCAATTAGTCCCCAACCTGTCTCATAGTCGGGACCGGTATCTGACAGGTCTTTCGCACCATGAATCATCAACCCTTTCAATTCAGCAGCCGTTGGTTTGCGACCATACGTGTTTTCAAAATGCTCGAAAAGCAGCACACCCGCACCAGCAGCACTCGGTGAAGCCATTGAAGTGCCGTTTTTGCTTCCATATGTATTATCGGGCAGTGTCGAATAAACTGACCGACCATTGGCACATAAGTCAGGTTTAATACGACCATCTCTGGTCGGGCCCCAGCTGCTAAAATCAGTGTTGCTGTCGTTATCCTCTGTTGCACAAATAGTGATGACATTCTTGGCCGCCGCTTTGGGTCCTATGGTGGAAAATGGCCCATCACATTGCTTTTTGTCATCTTCAATATCTGTAGCGTCACAATCAGGCCCATCACCCCTGTCATTTCCAGCCGCTTTGAACACAGCCAATTGTGTTTCTCTGACCAACGCATCCCATTGTTCTGACTGCAAGGTGTATTGACCAAACGAACTAGTACTGGTTTTTTTCCATTCTTTTTTGGCTTTTGACCAATACCAACCATTGATTCGGCCGTACGAATGATTCGACAGCACAATATTTTGAGTTTTTACTGCTTCGTGCATTTCTGTGATATCGTCTTCCTTGCTGTAACTTAATATCTGTGTTGATGGTGCCATGCCCTTAGCTCTTACATCACCTGAGCCACTACCGGCTAAAGTGCCGATAACATGGGTTGCGTGATCGGAAATCTCCATATCCCTTTCCATCAAACTGACACGGTTACCAAAGTCATCATGGATAAACGGCTGGTCTCCATCCCACACACCAACCTTAATGCCATCACCAGATAAATGCAGAGGTGCAGCCTGCAGGTCATCCACATGTATTCGCTGCGCAGCAACGGTATTATGAGTAGTCTCGACCCAGTCGCCATGCTCTATCCACTGGATCTGCTGAAGTGCCGCCAATGTCCATAACGCCTCTGCATTGATGGTCAACGAAGTCACATTGTTTGGCTGCCACTTAATATCGCTAAACGAAGAGTTAATGGACTGTAGCAGACGTAATGCGTTGTCTTTGCTCACATCATCAAAGAACTTGACGTGAACTTTTAATCTTTGCTCAACCTCGGCCTTGTCTACCAAGGCTTGTTCAACCTTATCGGTTGTGCTCACCGCACCGACCCAGAAAATATCGTCGACTAGACCGGAGGACAGTGCCTGCTGGTGTACATGAACCCAATAAGTATTGTTTGGAACATAATCTAAAATTGTGAAGCCGTTTGCTTTCAACGTCTGTCTCACCTCGGCCGTAACCGGATTATTGAATTGCATCAATACGTAACCACCCGATGATTGCGCGAGACGTTGGGCCTTGGCTTGAGCGTCGAGGCTGCTCGCAACATAGCGACCTTGACCAAAGCGAATATCACGTTTGATATTTCTCGCCTTTATTCCTCTAACTCGATTTTGTATCGATGCACTTTGCTGACGTTGGTAGCTAAACATCAAACTTTCGGGGCTTACTTGAATGCTGGGGGTTGAAGTTTCAGTTTTACTAAAGCCTATTAAATCGGTATTTGCCAGCCCATTGCTGCTCCTGCCGTCTGTTGCAAAAAAGCGGATGAAATACTGGCCGTTAGCCAACTCACTTATGTCGATTTCCCATGCAGTATCGGCTTGCCTGTCAGAGGGGTTGAACCCCCAGGTTTTAGGATCGCTGTTGTAGGTTGCTGTCTGAGGTGCATTCACGCGGATGCTGTCTTTGGTGTCTATCACCTGTTCGCTTGCATCATAAATGGCAAAGGAAACCCGACTCAACGACAAGGCAGCCTGTGCAGACGTACTCACTTTGACAATGTTTTCACTTATATCAAGCAACGAGGTCACTCTTATTGTCTCGCTGGGAACGTACACATCCACTTGAGGTCCAGTGTAACAATTATTACCAGTGATGACTTCACCAGAAACAGTATCGACACAAGCCCCAAGATAGAACAAACCATGGTCAACAAAGGTGTGATCAATACGACTTCGAGCCGTGTCGTTAATCGCCAGACTGGCGATATCATCAGTTCCCAGTAATGTATCGTTCCGATCAATCGTTTCGTCGCTTGACCGATAGAAACGAACAGTGCTGGCACTCGCCACTTTGTCACCGTCGTTTTTGACTTCTGCCTTTATCTCGATTTTTTCTCCCATCGGGATGCTGGTGTTGTCAACAGTGACGGACTCGAACATTAAATCTGGAAACTTTGTAGCACGAACGGTGAATTCTCCGGCCCCTTGCCAATCCGCCTGATTTTTCCTACCATTTGATGAGTTCAGCTCAAAGGCTGACGATGCGACAAACTCATACTCATATTTGCCAGGCACATCGAATGTGATAGCTGAAGACTGGAACTTTTCAATATCGCCATTATTCCCCTGGTGACTGAAACCCGCCGTAATCCAAGAAGAGCTACCTTTAATACGATAACGAACCTGAACATCTACGATATAGGTCTTTGGCTCCGACCTTTCATAATTATGTTGCCAATCAACAGTGAAGTAGATTGACTCTTCTTCATTGATTTGTGTATTGGAAGGGCTCCCCTGTTTAAATACCGGCTTTGGCACTTTTACAACGTAACTCGCTATATCTTCTGCACATTCAGTCTTATCTGTACACGCCATTGTGCAACTAGCATTCAGTGTCGTCCTGACACGAAGTTTGGCCTTTCGCTCACCGGCCTGCGAAATGGTTCCTTGATAGTAGTATTCACCATCACTGCTATCATGCTCCATCTTTTTACAGTTGGTAGAATATGTGCCATCCCCTTGACCAAGAAATAGCTGAAAGATAAATCTATCATCAGCATTTTGACTTATTGGGTATTTAAACCGAAATTCATCTCCTGCTTCACCCTCATGTCCAGACGCAGGTACAATTTCAAAAGGTCCATCCGCACTGTACGCAAATGACCATATGCCCACCATTAAGTAGGCAAAACAGGCTAGAATAACTTTCACTACATAAAACCTCTGCTGTTGATTATTTTTGTTATCGTGGCATTTCGAAAACACCTAGACCTTTTATAGTTTCAAAACTCACGTACCGCTACAAGATAACAATGTATCATGAAATAGAATTGACAACGAAGCAATTATTGAATAAAAAATATTCGCAATGATGTAATTATGGTTAACATCTCGTATAGAAATTTCAATATTGGTCTTACAAACACTCATTCACTATACTGGCTCAAATCACCAAAGTAATCGACCTACTCGGTATGCTAAAGTTTATCCATGCCAAAAATAAAGCTCGTCATAAATCGAAGCTGATACATGCAGTGATAAAAATGATCGACATAAAAGTTACGGCACCTAAGAAAACTGCTGGATTCTGGAACGTTCTATGAGAATCTTTCCTTAATCAATTGTTTCAGATTTGTTTAGTTTAAATAGCGCCAATTTCCATTCTCGACAGCCCGAAACCAAGTGATATTTGTTACCCTTTTGCACCAAGATTGGCGGCTTAATTTCAAGCATCATGCGTCACATTTAGGCACTAAACTTTTCAGGATCACGCACCAGTGGCATCACTCCGGCAAGGCAATCATATGCCTCTTGTACACTTGGCAGTGCACCGGTAATTCGGTCCAATTTAATCAATTTTCTGGTAGTTTTCATACAGTCCAAAATAAAGTGGGGGGTCATTATGGTCCATATTATCGTCCTGCCGTTCATCCATGAGCTCCACCTCATGGGATACACAAAGCTCCAAGCATTAGCTTCGTGTACATCATTCGCCCATCAATTTAGACCACAAGTGGTCTTAATCGTTGAATTTGGAGTGTCTATCGAATTTATCTTAGGAAGGTTAAGCATCTGATAATAAAGAATAATACCGTTTAGCGTCAGTGTATAACGAAGTGCAGTATAACCTATATTGGAAAAATCTGATTTGGCTAATTCCAATAGTTTGGTGGTTTAAATTCATCCATGAAGATGGGTTCCTGTCGGGCCTCCACCTCACGGGTAAAAATCACTCCAAGCATTCACAATTTTGACACAGTTCGCCCTGCGAAGGTTGGTGTCATTTTGTCTGCAACCAACCCCCCTCACCCCTGATACATCAACTTAAACCCCGGAATATTCTTCTCCCATAGTGGCTCATCTTTGCCAATAAATTCGCGTACCGCGTCCAAAAACAGTCGGGTTCTGACTGGTAGGTCGCGATGGGGGTAAATCACATACATGGCGCTATAGTCAGACAAGTTAACGTCAGTCATAATTGGCACCAAGTCACCGTTTAATACTTCATCGTCAACCACAAAGGCGGGCACTAAAACATAAGCGGTGCCAGACATGGCTTTCAGCATTAAAATTTCGGCGTCATTGGCGCGAAAAACACTTTTTACCTTTTGTACTGCCACATTGCCGGTTTCATCAATATAGTCGATATCGGTGACGCGAATGGCGCTGCTGGCGTAGCTGGCACAAGGTAGCTCTGCGAGTTCTTCCATGGTTTTGGGCATGCCATAGGTTTTGATAAATTCGGGCGATGCTAAAATAGCCATGCGGTTGCGGGCAATTTTTCGTGCAACATAAGAGGAGTTTTTTAGCTCGCCTATTCTAAAGGCCAAATCTACCCCTTCGGCAACAATATCAACCACTCTGTCATCTAAAATCATTTCCACTTCAACTTGTGGAAAGCGTTTTTGAAAGTCGTTGATCACCGGTTGCAAATACCGTCTGGCCAAAATCGAGGTGGCGGTGATCTTTAGCACACCTCGCGGTTCAAGGTGATAATTCCCGGCCATGGCAATGGTGTCATTTAAAAGCTCCCGTAGCTCCCGTGCTTTTTTCACCATCTCAGTGCCTGCCCCGGTCAAAGAAAACGAGCGAGTTGTGCGATTTAATAGCCTGATGCCAAGGTCTTCTTCGAGCTTACTCACTTGTTTGGAGATCACCGAGCGGTCAATATTACGAGCGTCTGCCGCTTTAGCAAAAGACCCCCGCTCTACCACATCTAACAGCATTAGTAATCGGCTTGTAGTATCCATAGTGTTAACCGTTGCAATTTTATTGGTGCCATTTTGGCATTAATAAAATGCCATTTCTATCATTTTTAGTCATCAATATCAGGCGTATCATGGCAGGCATTAATTTGAGGACCGCATAATGAACAAGAATCTTATCTTTGCAGCAATCGCTTCCATTACTCTGGCCATTACCGGCTGTACCGATGAACCTGTAGCCGTTAACGCGCAACGACCGCTTCAGCCGATTGATGTGGCAGAGGTGGTGATCAAACCTGTACAAAACTGGCATATTTATACCACCAGGCTTGAGTCGCCTGAAGAAGTGGCATTAAAACCGCGAGTTTCTGGCGTGATTGAATACATTGCCTTTGCCGAAGGCGACAAGGTAAAAAAAGGCGATTTGTTGTTTCAGTTAGACCAACGACCCTTTGCCGCTGTGGTTGCCAATCTTAAAGCGCAAATCATTGCAGCTCAGGCGGCATTAGAGCAGGCCAACAACGAAGCTCAGCGCGCCACCCGTCTTACTCAGCGTAAAGCAATATCAACCGAGCAGGCAGAGTCGCGCGCTTCTGTTTTGTTACAGCGTGAAGCGCAACTGGCCGCACTTAAAGCGCAGCTGAAATCAGCCGAGCTGGATTTAGAATTCAGCGCCGTGCGCTCGCCCATTGATGGCATTATATCTCGCGCCAATATCACCCGAGGCAACACGGTTTTGGCCGGTCAAAGTGTGCTCACCTCGATTGTTTCCAACCAAAAAATGTATGCCTACTTTGATATCGATGAGCGCACCTGGAACAGCGCATTTGCCGATGTCACCGCAGCAAGCAAACAACCGGTTGTGATGCAAAAACTTGGGCAACAGCAATACGCCTATCGCGGTCATATCGACTTTATCGACAATCAAATCAACGCCTCTACCGGCACCTTGCGCGTTAGAGCAACGTTTAGCAGTGACGACGCATCAAGCCCGCTCCGCGCAGGCTCTTTTGCCCGTATCAAACTGGCCGCCAATGACATTTCTCAGCAGGTTATTATTCCTGAGAGAGCCATAGGCACCGACTTGAAAAACCGCTTTGTCTTAACGGTAGGTGAAAACAACGTGCTGCAATACAAACTGGTTGAAGTTGGTGAGCGTTACGGTAAGTTCCGCGCCATTACCTCAGGCTTACAGCAAGGTGATGTCATCGCCGTCAATGGTCCTGCGCGTGTTGGTCCGGGAATGCCGATAGCACCAAACAAAGTCACCATCGACACCACAGATATCGCCTTTACCATGTCGCCTGTCAGTGACATGCGTTTGGCGGCCAAGTAATAGGGTTGATTTCATGAACTTCTCTCACTTTTTCATTCAAAGGCCCATATTTGCGGCGGTCTTGTCGCTGATCATCTTGATTGGCGGCAGCATTTCATTGTTTCAGTTGCCTGTTAGTGAATATCCTGAAGTGGTGCCACCAACAGTGGTGGTCACCGCTAGCTACCCCGGTGCCAACCCAACGGTCATTGCACAAACCGTCGCCACGCCACTGGAGCAGGAAATTAACGGCACCGAAAACATGCTGTATATGTTCTCTCAAGCCACCAGCGATGGTCGCATGACCTTAACGGTCACTTTTGCGCTAGGCACAGATCTTGACCGCGCTCAAGTGCAGGTTCAAAACCGTGTTAACAGCGCTTTGCCACGGTTGCCGCAAGAAGTGCAGCGTTTAGGTGTGGTTGCCGAAAAGTCATCGCCCGATCTAACCATGGTGGTGCACTTGTTCTCGCCTGAGAAAACCCATGACACCACTTATCTCACAAACTACGCCGATTTGTATATCAAAGACCAAATTGCCCGTCTGCCGGGAGTTGGTGACGTTAAGCTGTTCGGTGGTGGACAATACTCTATGCGTGTGTGGTTAAACCCAGATGCACTGGCAGCCCGAGAATTAACCTCCTCTGATGTTGTCAATGCACTGCGCTCTCAAAACCAGCAAGTTGCCGCCGGTAGCATTGGCGCTCAACCGACCTCTGTTGACAACCAATTTCAAATTTTGTTGAACGTTAAAGGCCGTTTAAGCAGCATTGAAGAGTTTGAACAGGCCATTATCAAAGTGGGCGCACAAGGCCAACTTATTCGCCTTAAAGATGTTGCCCGCGTCGAGCTGGGTCAAAACAACTACACATTGCGCGCCATGTTAGACGGCCAGCCTGCCTTGGCCATGCCTATTTTCCAGCGCCCCGGCTCAAACGCCATTGAGCTGTCTGATCAAGTTCGCGAAACCATGGCCAGATTATCAAAAAGCTTCCCTGCCGGGGTTGAGTACGACATCGTTTACGACCCGACTATTTTCGTTAGAGGCTCTATCGATGCGGTGATCACAACCTTACTCGAAGCCATCGCCTTGGTTGTGATTGTGGTGGTGTTATTTTTGCAAACTTGGCGCGCTTCGGTGATCCCTTTGATTGCCGTGCCTATCTCATTGGTTGGCACCTTTGCCGTGATGCAATGGCTTGGGGTGTCCATCAATACCTTGTCATTGTTTGGTTTGGTATTGGCCATAGGCATTGTCGTCGATGACGCCATCGTGGTGGTTGAAAATGTCGAACGTAATATTGAAAAAGGTTTATCGCCATTAGAGGCGACCCGCGTTGCGATGACAGAGGTGACAGGCCCAATTATTGCCATTGCCTTGGTATTGTTGGCGGTGTTTATCCCCACAGCGTTTATCTCAGGGCTTTCTGGGCAGTTTTACAAGCAGTTTGCTTTGACCATCACTATTTCAACGGTGATCTCAGCCTTTAACTCATTAACTCTGTCACCGGCGTTATCGGCCTTGTTGCTAAAGTCGCACGACGCCAAACCAGACCGCTTAACCCGTATCCTCAATGCCATTTTTGGCCGCTGGTTGTTTACGCCGTTTAATCGCTTCTTTGACCGTGGTGCCAAGGGCTATGAAAAGCTGGTACAAAAGCTGATCCGCATGAGCGTTATTGTGTTAATAGCCTATGGCATATTGGTGGGCGGCACGGTCAAATTGTTTGATACTGTACCGGGCGGTTTTATTCCAACCCAAGACAAGCAATACCTCGTGGCCATCGCACAGTTGCCAGATGCCGCCAGTCTTGACCGCACCCAAGATGTAGTGATGGAAATGGAGCAAATTGCCCATAAGCAACCGGGCGTTGCGCACACGGTTACCTTCCCGGGTTTATCGGTCAACGGCTTTACCAACAGCCCCAACAGCGGCATTGTGTTTGTGACGTTGAGCGATTTTAATGAACGTAAAGACCCTAGCCTTTCAGCAGGCGCCATTGCCATGCAGTTAAACAGGCAGTTCGCCAGTATTGATGAAGCGTTTGTTGCCGTCTTCCCACCGCCACCCATTCAAGGTTTAGGCACCACCGGTGGCTTCAAACTACAAATTGAAGATCGCGACAATAAAGGCTTTGAAACGCTGTTTGCCAGCTTGCAAAATGTCATTGCCAAAGCGCAACAAGACCCGGCATTAATGGGCTTGTATTCAAGCTTCCGCATTCAGGTGCCACAAATGGATATCGACATCGACCGCGAACAGGCGCTGATCCAAGGTATTGCTCTGGAAGAAGTTTTTGATGCACTACAAATTTACCTTGGCTCATTGTACGTGAATGACTTCAACCTGTTTGGTCGTACTTACCAGGTTAATGCCCAAGCCGATGCCAAGTATCGTCAAGATCCGCAGCAGATCCTTAACCTTAAAGTGCGTAACCGCCAAGGTCATATGGTGCCACTAGGCTCGGTGTTAACCGTCACGCCAACAACCGGCCCTGACAGAGTGATGCATTACAACGGCTACCCGAGTGCAGAGCTGAACGGCAGCCCGGCACCGGGTTATAGCTCAGACCAGGCACAACAAGCCATTGAATTGATTTTGGCCGACAACCTGCCATCTGGCATCTCTTATGAATGGACAGATGTTACCTACCAGCAGATCATTGCCGGTAACACCATGGTGTATGTTTTCCCATTGGTCGTCTTATTAGTATTTATGGTATTGGCGGCGCAATATGAAAGCCTGCGCTTGCCATTGGCCATCATTTTAATTGTGCCAATGACCATTTTCTCTGCCTTGCTTGGTGTATGGTTGGTTGGCTCTGACAATAATATCTTTACCCAAATCGCCCTGATTGTACTGGTTGCACTGGCCTCGAAAAACGCCATATTGATGGTGGAATTTGCCAAAGACCAGCAACAAACCGGTATGTCGCACTTTGATGCCATCATTGCCGCTTGTCGTATGCGATTGCGTCCAATATTGATGACCTCAATTGCCTTTACCGCAGGTGTTGTGCCATTGGTACTGGCAACCGGCGCAGGCGCTGAAATGCGTCACGCCATGGGGAATGCGGTATTCTCAGGCATGATTGGCGTCACTCTGTTTGGCCTATTGTTTACCCCGGTATTTTACATGCTGGTGACCAAAAAATTGAAAAAGGCGACAACAGCAGAAACGGAAACTTTAGTCTTGAAGGAGGCGCAATCATGATAGCAGCGTTGCAAAAATCTATTGTAGCCACAACATTGGCGCTAGTGCTTGGCGGTTGTGTCACTACCAACAGTGAACTCGACTACGCCAAGCATCGCAAGCAAATGAATGACTTTATCGCACATACCGATATTGCTGAGAGCTTGACAGGTCAGGATGAAATTAACTGGTGGCAGCAGCTAAACTCTGCCCAGCTCAATCGGTTGGTATCTGACGCGCTGGCTAAAAATTATGATCTGAAAAGCACTCAACTGAAATTGCAAAGCTCGCTGGCGCGCCTTGGCGCGCAAAAGGCGCAGCACTTACCTCAAGGCGGGCTGAACTTAACCAGCAGTCGCAGCAAAGATGTGGTAAGCGGCATCACTAAACAGTCTAGCGGTAACGTTAGCTTTGATTGGCAGCTAGACCTTTTTGGCCGCATCAATGCCTTGGTTAACGCTGCCAACGCAGCGGCTTTAAGCCAAGCCGAACAGGTTCGCTTATTGCAAATAGAGATCACCTCGTCTGTGGTGAACGGCTTTATCAGCTATCAGGGCAACTTGCAGAAAAAGCAAATTATTGAACAGCAAATCAATGCTTTAAAACAGAGTATAGAGGTTTTGCAGGCAAGGTTTGACGAAGGCAGCACCAGCGAGTTAGATCTAAATCGCACCAAAGCCCAGCTAAATCAACAGCAAGCCTTGTTGCCCGAAATTGAATTTATGCTGTATCGTGATTTGACCACCCTAGGCTTACTCACCGGAAAACTGGCCAGCGACATAAAACTTGAAGATGAACTCAACATCATCGAGGCCAAACTCCCCTTGTCACTGGCACAGCCCAGTGAGGCCATAGCCATGCGGCCAGATATCGCCCAAGCACTTTACCGCTATGGCCAAGCAGATGCTTTGAGTATTGCGGCAAAACGAGCATTGCTGCCCACTATCAGCTTAAGTGGATTTGCCGGTTTGTTGGGCATCGACAGCTATGGCCTGTCAAATACTCAGCAGCAGTGGCAAGTTACACCGCAAATTGAATGGTCACTGCTTAGTTACCCAGCATTGCTGGCGCAAAAAGATGCCGAGCAATTACTAAGTGAGGCAGCATATAGCGAATACAAACAAGTAGTGCTCGAAGCCATTAGCGAAACTGAGCTTTCATTGAAGCTGCTGGTAAAAGAGCAAAACCAATTGGTGTTTGCCAACAACCGGTATCTCTTTGCCAACAAAGCCTTTTCGCAAGCCGAAGCGATGTATGAAGAAGGACAAATTCCTTATCTGGCGCTACTTGATGCCAGACAGGACGTGCTTAAAGCGCAAGAAAATGCCGTTGATTCGGCAGTTTCGTCTTTACTCGCCAAGGTAAATGCTTATCATGCCTTTAATGGCCGCTGGAGTAATGCCTTAAGTCAAAATTGATATTCATACTATTCATAAGGTACAAAGTAGAGCGAGAATGAAGACAATGGGATCACAACAAAACATGAAAGCAATCGTGCTGAATGAACCAAATGAAGCCATTCGTTTGGCCGATGTTGTGATCCCCATGCCAACTATCAGCAATAACGAGCTTTTGGTTAAAGTGGAGTATGTTGGACTCAATCCACTAGATGCGCAATTCGCCAAATCTGGTTTTTGCCAGTGGCAATACCCACATGTTCTTGGCTTAGATGCTGTTGGTGTAGTCGTAGATGCGCCCAAAGGCATTTACCCGAATATTGGCGAGCGCGTCATGTGGCATGCCAATATTGGCTCTCAGGGCGTTTTGAGTGAATATGCCAAAGTCCCCAACTACGCCGCGTTTGTGGTGCCTGATGAGGTGGCCCCACAAAAAGCCGCCGCCCTGCCCTGTGCTGGAATGTCGGCGTTAATTGCACTGGAGAAGTTGCAAGTAACCGACCGCGATACCATTTTGATTGACGCAGGCGCCGGTGCAGTGGGCCATTTTGCCATTCAATTTGCCAAACAACGAGGCGCAGAGGTTTTTGCCACCGCCTCGAAAAAGAACCATAAGCTGGTCAAAAGCTTAGGCGCAGATGTCGTATATGACTACCGCGACAAAAACCTGCTCAAAAAAATACAGCTGGATATTGGCGCGCAAGGCTTTGACGCCATTTTAGACTCAGTAGGAGGTGACAACACCATTCGCAACCTCGAATTAATGCGCTTTTGCGGCCGCATCGCCTGCCTGCGATCACTGCCCGAATTCCCATCAAACCTGCTATTTAAAAAAGCGCCCAACATCAGCATTGTATCGCTACCCGCCGCTTGGCTCTCAGAGAGTTTATGCGCCCAACAATACATGGGCTTTATGAGCAAAACCTTGCTGGAAAACGCCGCCAAAAGCACTTTTCACTTACCAAAGCTAAACCTGGTCGAATTTAATGCCGAGGCGGTATCTGCTGCCCTTCTAAAACAAGTATCAGGGACCTTTACCGGCAAGCAAGTGGTGAAGGTTGTAGAGGGATAAGGGCTTTGCCCAACCACAATTAAGTTTTCGGTTGGACAAACAAAGCGAAAGTGCGCAGCGTATCTGTCACTCATCAGAGCCACCAGACAGACCGCTATCAATATAGAGCGTAAGCCTAAAAGCCATATCTATGCTGTTCAAAGATTTTAAGCGCCTTATCAAACAAATGCTGCGGATACTCCTTTGGCATCTTAGGTGTGATGTCAGGGTCGGTATTTTGATAGGCAATAATGGCTTCCATAAATTGATAAAAGGCTTCTGGCCCTACCCTTTGTTCTTCTCTGAGCACTAAATCCCATATCGCTCGCAAGCCAGTACCCGTGATCCGATCGCGTTTATTGACGATGGCCGCTCGTTCGGCAATCACTTTGAGCATGTCTTGTTTGCTTAGGTTTGAGCAGGCGCACACTAGCTCCAACAGGCTGTGATAGTGTTGTCTAAACGCCGCTAGAGTCTCCAGCCAGTGAGTTTTAACGGTGAAGTCTGCCAGTTGATGATCATCGGCAAGCAACAGTTGCAGCAATGTTTCGTCACTCGGCTCTTTGTCGCTTTCAAGCAATAGCCTTGGATATTCACGCAGCAGGTTATTGGTGCAAAATAGCGCCTTTAATGGAATGTCGAACTGATTGGTGCGCTTGGATCTGTCGGTTTTTTCCAGCTCCAGTCCTCGGTAACTCTCACGATAATCACGAATAAGCTGGGCATGTTGCGCTATCAGTGGCTTAAACGTGCTGCGCGGTAAACCCATTTTGAATAGGGTATTGTTCAATTTCTGTAGGTCGTATTCCTGCTCGAATAAGTTGAGTACAGGATGGTCACTGTAGCTAGCGATGTCATTGATGATTCCGTTTTCAATGTAGTCTACCGCCTGAGCCATCACCTTAATGGTTTTTAAGGCGTTTTCTTTTTGCTCCAGTAGACAAGGTGAAGGCTCGTCTTCATCGTCATAACGGTATTCGCTGTGGTAGAGGCCGAAGTAGCGCACCGAACCGAAATCTAAAAACCCGCCTTCGACTAAAATGTTGTCGCCATCCCAATCAAGCCAGCAGAAAATATAATGGTCGTCGCAATAAGCGACCAGTTTGGCAAAGTTCTTTGCCATCAGGTTTAACAGATACTGATATTTCGATTGTTGCGCAAAGCGGGTAGGAAACTGACCGTTTTGCTGCTGACGCTGAATATAGTAGTCCACCAACGCCGTCAATTCGTCTTTGCGAGACTGGCGTAAATACAAAAATAAATGGCTGGGTCTTAACAGATTAGAGTGAACCCGAGTATTGACCGAAATAATATCGTCATACTCTACAATCGATAAGGTTCTTTCGGTAGAGAGGCCCAGTTGATGGAAAATGCCGCTCATTAAAATAGAGTTGATACCTTCTTCGATATCGCAATAACCGCAACCATAGGTCACCGAACGGTCACCAGTTTCAAAATACTCCCCCAACCGACTGGTTGCCGGGCTAAATCGAGTACCACCGGTGCCGCAAGAAGATAAGTCATAAGTCATCCCTTGATGGCTCAAATGGCCATTCCAAATACTCCTACCATCACCAGACTTTAACCCCAAATCGTCATGATGCTGTAATTGCAGGTAACGGGTAGCCATGTATTTTCCCGGCTTGATGTCCTTTTCATCAAACACCTTGCCGTGCTCGATGTCATACTCGTTGATGATCTGCAACGAAAAGGTGCTGATGATTTGCTCGGCCAACTCTGGCGTTAATTCATCAGGATGGTCTTGGTCTATCAGACCGATTTCTCGCGCCAGATTAAAGTTAAAGTAGGAAACCCGACCACCTTTACGAATACGCGCTTGGTAATCTACGTATCCTTGCGGCACTACCGCTCTTAAAGGGTGAGCGCCGTCAATCTGTGAAAACGCTTTGTAGTTTCTGTTGTTCATTTTTCACCATTACCTTGTTGTAGTGTCGATAAAGCAGCGTTAATAACGCCACCGATGCGATAGCCAAGCCAATCGCCAAACCGACCCAAAGACCGGCTAAACCGCCATCGTGATAAAAAGTCAGATAGTATCCACTTGGGATCCCTACGACCCAAAAAGCAAAGAGCACAATATATGAGGGAATTCGGGTTTCTCCCATGCCGCGCAAAATGCCGGTAGTGGTCACATGGCACGAATCGAAAAACTGAAATAGCGCGATAATCAAGCACACACCGACACCCAGAGCGATGACTTTGGCGTCACTTGAAAACAGCTGGAGAAAATACTCGGGGATCAATATCAACAAGGTAGAAGATAACGCGGCGTAAAGCGCAATGATGAAATAGCTGGCTTTAATATTGTCCAGCAACTGCTCGCGGTCCTTATTGCCAAAAGCATTGCCGACTTTGACCCCAACCGCACTTGAGACCGAAAGCGGCACCATAAACAATATGGTACTGATAAGATTCACCACATTACCGGCAGCAGCCTCAATGACTCCTAAAGTACCAGCTAGCACCGAGACCATGCTAAACGCCAGTATTTCCAGGGTAAACGAAACCGCAATAGGAAAAGAGTATTTAAACACCTCAGTCATCAGCGCCGGTTCAAACTTACCCCAGTGGTATTTTCGCACGATATAAAACAACAAAGTCAGACACAACAAGGCGCGCATTGCAAAGCTGGCAATAGGTAAACCCACCTCGCCAAGCCCTTCAATACCAAAAAGGCCGAACACCAAAACGTAATTTAGCGCCAAATTCACCACAACGGCGATAAAGTTGATGCCATTGGCAAACGCCACATCTTCCGACGCCTGCAAATATTCTTTAAGTCCGTAGAAAATAGTGGCAGGAACGATAGACCAGGCAATGATCTCAACAAACAGCCCAGTGAACTCTAACAGCGACGGTTCAATGCCGATTAACGACAAAAATCGGACACAGAACAACAACAGCAGACAAAGCGCCAAGCCAACCATTGCAGAATAGGCGACCACGCTGAGCAATTTGTTGCTCATGGCTTTGCCCTCACCCATTTTTATCGAAAACAGCGATGATATGCCCATCACCAAACCGATACTAAAGATTAAAAATGGCGTAAAAAACCCGGTGGCAACACCAGCCGCAGCTAGCGTCTCGGTAGAATGCATACCGGCGATCAGCACATCTCCTGCGCCTATCAAAATTTGCCCTACTTGACCAACAACAATAGGCCCAGACAGCAACAACAACTGCCAAAGTGTTGATTTGAATTTCATGAAATACCCTAAATTGACTATCGCCAGAGCGACCCAAAAACAAAGAGATTTGCCGCTTGAGCAGTCTTGCTGTGCAACACTTCCGTACTTGGATACGGAAAAATCGCTTAAATATCAAATATTAACAACAGGTATTTAGATATATGACAGTCTCAATGAAAAGGCAAGGATTAATTCCCCAATACCGTACT
>JBFHGJ010000112.1:0-19319 GCA_041583135.1 Alteromonadaceae bacterium
CATAATTCCTAATTATCATTGCTTTATAAAAACGCAAAATAGGGAACAATGGCTATCAATCGTCTGAATTTTGGTTAAGCGAAGTATCACTTAGATATATGCCCTGCCTGACATAAAGTCATTCGCAGAGCATGTATACCTAAGCGATATCAGTCTATAAAGCCTCTGAGTGGCAGCTTATCTGGCTGTAGCCAGTTTTCTTTGGCATATTGCGCCGTGCCATCGGTCACATGCAAAGTGTAGGCTTGGCGCGACTTGCTGGAGCGATTTGGCGCACTGTAATGGGGTAATAAGCCATGAAACATCACCAAAGTACCGGCTTTTACTTCTACCGGGATGGCGCTCGCATCTGTCGGCCATGGGGTATTGTCGAGCACCACCACTTCGGTATCACGGCCACTGCGTTTAAACTGCTCTCGCAAAGGGCCTTTGTGTCCCCCCGGCTCGACCCATAAACAACCGTTATCCAAGGTCGCATCTTCAATGGCAAACCAAAAAGTGATCACCGATTGTGGTGTAGTATAGAAAAACGTCGCATCTTGATGCCAGCGCACAACGCCACCGATATTGGGCTGTTTGAAGATATACATCGACTGACGAATTTGCGGCTGCTGCAAACCGATATCTTTGGCTAGCTCACCAAGTACCGGCAAGTGGCTAAACTCATTAAACAGTGGGTCTAACTCGTGTAGGGCATGGCCTATTTTATTGATACATAAAGACTTTTTTTGAACCAAATGGCCTTTTTTATCGAAAGCCTCTTCTTCAAAGAAGCAGCGCACCTGCTCTGCCGAATCAAGAAAATAATCATCGTCACAACGGGCTTGGTTGTCGGTTGTGAAAATATGGCGGCCGTCATCATCGAATTGCTCAACGAGCTCAGCTGCGCCAGTTTTGAGCTTATCCAGCCAGTGTTGCTCAATGAGTCCATCCAATACGATAAAGCCATCATTGGCAAAACGGTTGATTTGTTGTGGCGTTAACATCAATGCATATACTCAAGCGCGAATTTTTTACAAATAATAACGGTAAATGCCCAACAGATCAGCTTGTTTTGTTGTAAAGTTATTGTATTTTAATGGCTTGCGGCTTTGCTATTACACCGCGACACACGTTAGACTCGAAGCAAATACGTTAAGACCTTACAAATGGAGTAGCGAATGAACATTTTGGGATTGTCCGCAAGCTTATTTTTGGCAATTTTCACCGGCCTTGGCTTGGTTATTGCCATTGCATTCTTTTTATCGCGGCAATCTTCTCCCAAAATCAGAGCGCTTAACAGTGCCCTGGCCGGTCTGACTAGCCTTTTCTGTCTTGATGTCTTTTACGTCAGCCAAGGACTCATTCCGCCGCTGACCTATGTGCAAGGACAGCCACAACAAAGTGGCATAACAACCCTCAACGACTGGGTATCTTCAGCATCGGTCAGTTTCGGCGACCTCTATATCAGTTGGGCACTGCTGATTGTTTGCATCTTTTGCAGCTATTTTGTCAAACGTTCGGCCGTAGAATACGATCACACCGTCAAAGAATATTTTTACGATCATTTTGGTGCCAGCGGTGCCAGTGCGGTGTTATTGACCAGCCTGTTTTACACCTTTATCGCCATACCCGCCTATTTCGACTCTGGGCTAGAAATTTTCGACAAGATCCTCTTTCGCGGCATTATTCCTTACATTACAGTAGGACTGTTCTTTTGGGTGCTCATCAATATTGTGCTGTTGGCCCGTCGAGTCTTGTTTCAACGTCAGCAAGATCTCAGCATCAAACAAGGGTTTTCTAGTGCGCATATCAACCAGACCTTAGCGCAAGCGAGCGAACACTCCGCATTAAAAAGGCGATTACAAGAGGTGGTAACGCTCACTGGCGATAAACCGCTGGAACTAAGCGAATATACTCAGTTGATAGAACAGCAGGCTGAAATGGAACGAGAAGAAATCGCCACCTCCACTTTATACCTGCACACGGCCATGTGGGCGATCCCCGTACTGGGCTTTTTAGGCACGGTTTGGGGGATTGCTGAAGCGGTGTCCAACCTCATACCACTACTTAAAGATATGTCCGCCTCAGAGCTGGGCGGTAGTCAACTGGCCGACTCTCTGGCCGGGCTTGGTGTCGCCTTCGATACCACCTTGGTGGCACTCACACTCAGCCTGCCGGCCATGGCGCTTATCTCACTGTTGGAAAAGTCAGCCTATGAAGACATGCTGGTGCGCAACCGCGTGGTATTGGAACACGTCAGAGATCTGCAAGTTTAGCTATGGCCTCAGATAGATTTGATCGCAAGCCCAAAGAGCTGCCATCATTTCCGATGCTGCAAATGTTTGGCGGCCTTATCGGGGTTTTGGTGGTTATCGTGGTGATCTCGGCGCTTAAGGTGCAGCAAGTGCGCAACGAGCAAATGAAGCCCGAAAACCTAGTCGGCATACAATTGGTCGATTTGTCGGCCAAGCCGCAGATCAAGCTGTTTTTATACCAAGACTATGTGCTGATTGACCAAACCAAACAGAAAATTCCCGTTGCCTCATTGATGCAACCCGACAATGCCATGACCCGCTTTTTACGTCCGCAATTGAACGACATCAATAGTGGCCGTAAAGAACTGTTTTTATTGCTCTACCCGGAGTCAAACCGCACCATGTTCGCCATGCGTCAGCTGTTTGCCCATATTCAAGCAAGACAATTCAACCTTTTGATGCTCAATAAAGAGCTGATACGCCAACTGATGAATACGGATATCACCCAATGAGACTGAACAAACCCTCATATGGCGTATTTATGGTGGACATTTTTGCCTCTAGTGTCGGTATTTTTATTTTGGTCAGCCTGTTGTATATCATCGAGTCGGCCAAGGCCACCAGCGATGAAGTGATGGCCGAAAAGTTTAAAACCTTGGTCAAGCGCGACAAAATTCCTGTTGATCGCTACGCCCTGCCCGCCAATCGCGATCCACTACATGATTGGGGCATTCGCGCCCGTCATGCAAGGGAAAAAGAAGAAGCGTTGATCTTATTGCTCAGAGACAAGGTACTGCTCTATCACACCATGCAAACCCTTGATAAAGATGAAATTGTTGACTCACCTGCGATCAATGAATATTACCAAAAATACAACAAGAACCGTCGTTTGATCTTAGAGATCCACTATCACGACGCCTACCATTCCCTCAAGGCCAAAATTCACGAATCACTGCCCCCCGATGTCCATCTATGGATACACTGGGCCTACAACGCCGGTAACATTACCAATCCCAACCCAGTGCTTAGCCGAGATAATACCCATTTGGTCAATATGGCAGGCAATCAACCACAAGTGGCCACAGAAGAACAAGGTGGAATGCCCTCATCAATCAGCAACGGCAAATCAGGCCAAGGCACCGACGCCTTTGGTCGTCAAGATGCTCAAGCGCAAAGCGCCCAGCCGCCATCAGGTCAAGGTGCCAGTACACAAGGGGTTGAGGGACAGCCGAATGCCACTCAAAACCAAACTCAAGGACAAAATAGCACCAGCGCTGAGCAACAGTCTCCGATACAAGGCTCTGATATAGACTCGGCCACCCAACAGCAATTGCAGCTACAGCTGGAAATCGAAAAGCAAATGCAGGCCAATGCCAGCGCCGAGCAGTTTATCGATACTTTCTTGCCGCCAATTGACCCAGCAGAGCCAACAGAAAACCCAACTCAAAGCGCTGCGCCACAACAACACTCAGCGTCGCAGCAAGGGAGCGAAACGGCAACTGGGCAACACAACCTAAATAACGCGGCCAATCAAACGCAAAATGCCAACAGCGATAACAAGAAGCAGCCACCTCAACCACAGCCTCAACAGCAACAAGAGAAAACCGAAGCGCCAGATCCCCAATCACAAGCAGCAGAGCAAGTGATCAAGAAAAATGTCTTTGTCTCAATACCGCTGTTCTCGCCCATCAATCAATTTCAGCTCGACGTGCAAGTGCCGGGGTTCGAACACAAACGCTACAACCTCAATGCCATGGCCTTTAGGCTGCGCCTCACCCCGCAAGAAAACGCCGATAGTATTGCCTTAAGCCTTGAGCATGGTGATGCCATTACCCCCAAATCTTTTGATGAAGACAACGGTTGGATTAAAGTCGAAATTCACCAAGCCAGCGCCCCCAACCAACCGCTCTCTGGCTGGCTCTACGGCACCATTCGTCGTCAGATCTTGATGCTGCCGCTATTGGAAAATCAGGTGCAGTCTATCTCAAGCCACAACAGGCGCTACTGGTTCAAAACCAATACTCAAGCCTTAGAGCAGCTCAACACCGAAGCTAAGGAGAACGGCCAATGAAACTCAAAGCCGCCGGTAGCCTCGCGTTGCTATTATTGTTGATGCTGGTAGCACTGTTGCGTCAGGCCGATTTTGGCGATGGCCTAATGGTCCGTTTTGCCGCAGGCGAAGTCACCCTTGGAGGCGAGTCAGACCCTGCCCTTGACGCCCTGCGCACAACACAGGCTGCCGACAACAATGCATTGCGTTCGGTATTGATTGAGCCGCGAAGCTGGCAGCCCAAACAACGGCTTTTTATTGCCCGCCATGAAGTCACCAATTTGCAATATCGCTTTGCCATTGTGCCCATGCAGCGCTTTACCCTAACCAATAGCCCGCTGCTTCATCGAGCCATGCCGAGCGACCATGACTTTAGGCCAAGAACCCTCAACGACATTAAATACAACAACCACCGACAACCTGTGGTTGGCGTCAGTTGGTATGATGCCTACAGTTTTTGTCGATTAAGCAATATGCGTCTACCCAGCGCCGAAGAATTTGAAGCGGCGATGCGTTTGGAGCTTGAACACCGCAATGAAAACGAATACGACTTTCCAGTTATGGCAGGAAAGTCACAAGATACCGTAGTGCCGTTGGAAATCGGTAAATATCGCGCCCGTCACGGCGTACTACAGGAGATCATCGGTAATGTATCGGAATGGATTGATGCCAAAGATGGCCAGCACTTTTTGATGGGCTATTCATATAAAAACCTACCAGAGCAAGGACAAAAGCCGCTACCTTACAAACGCCACTACGCCGAGCCAACGGCCAACGACAACGATTTTGGCTTTCGCTGCCTCTACCAAGCCCCGGCAGATTTCGACGCTAAACGACTGAGCGCGCCTGCCATAGAATACAACGGACTTAAATGTTGGCGTACCAGAGAAAACCTAGGTCCAGGCAAATTTGACCTATTTACCAACGACAACAGAAGTTACGCCGCCGGTGGCGGCATGTTCCCCGAGCAGCTTTGTGAGCTCCCGAGCAAAACATATCATTTGGGCGCCGATGGTGGCCAAAGTACCATTGCGCTGATTGGGCAAAACCCTTGGGGTTACAGTAACTATCTGCTCGGCAAAGCCGAACACAAGGTCGATGTCGCCTCATTTGCAATAGACGCCAAAGAGGTCTCGATTAAAGACTACCGCCAATTTTTGGCACGCCCAAAGCTTAATGCAACAGTACACAGTCATCCCGAGCAGCCAAAACCCTATGATCACACGCCATTGGATTGGAACCATCAGCTCACCACCAAAGAGCAACACGATGCGGTTACCGGTGTCAGTTGGTGGGATGCGTTTGCCTATTGCACATGGCAAAACAAGCGTTTGCCCTTTAACAACGAATGGGAAAGAGCAGCCAAAAGTCACGACGGCAGATTGTATGCTTGGGGTAACAACCTCACCACACAGGCGCTGGATAAAACCCCTGAGGGCATATATAACCTAAGTCGCAGCGTCAGCGAGTGGACCGGCACTTTTGTCATCGGCAGCAACTCAGCCATTGTCAAAGGCGGCTCTGACGCTTTTGACTGGCGGATATTCGGCCGTGCCTATGTTGAATTGAAACTTTCGCGCGATCTCAAATCGCCAGCCGTTGGATTTAGGTGCGCCAAGTAACAACGCCTCTAATTCCTAAACGCAGCTGACTCAAACGCCCTAAAAAGGCGCATTTTTGAATAAATATGCACCAATAACACTCATTTATTATTCTTACAACCAATGAACCAGTCATGTTTTGACTTTATTTTATTGAAAAATAAGCCTTTAATCTCTCTGGCACTGTCTTTGCTCATCTTGCTTTAAATCAATTCAAAAAACCTAAAGAGAGCAACATCATGAGTCGAATCAACCTGAACTATCGCTACCATTGTCTACTGGCCGCATTGGCTTTCGCCAGTCCAGCGGCTTGTGCCGATCAGCTAAGTGCCAATGTCGGTGCCACCAGCAACTATTTATGGCGTGGTATGGAGCAAACTGGTGGCAACCCCGCCCTGTCGGCAGGAATAGACTACAGCACTCAATCAGGCTTCTATGCCGGTGGCTGGCTATCTAATGCCGATTGGGCGCCGGGCATGACCTTTGAGCTTGACCTTTATGGCGGCTATAGCGGACAACTCAGCCAAGCCGTCAGCTTTGATGTCGGTTACATTTACTATGCCTACCCCGATGAAGATACAGGAGATGCCGACTTCTCGGAACTCTATGGCAGCCTGAGCTATCAAGGTTTCAGCCTCGGCTTATCGGTTTTGGCCGGTGGCACAGGCGCTGATTTTGGCGATACCCTCTACGCATCGGCAGACTATGAGTTCAATCTCAACGATTCACTGTCTATGGCCTTGCATTTTGGTCACTATAGCGGTGATTGGCTTGCACAAGATACGCTCGACTACGGCGTGAGTGTCAGTCAAAGTGGCTTTACGCTCGGGCTATCAGACACCGATAGTGACAACGAAAACATGAAGGTTTATTTGTCCTACACCATGGACTTTAGCCTATAGGGATTGACCGCTGAGCCGTGAAACGTGCACCGTTATCGGCTTCATTTTATTTCATGCCCTCGGATTGAGCTTTGCCGAGACGACCAAAGTGGCGTAAATGTCGTTTGTCATTGAACTAAGCTCAATTTCAACACTCAAAGTGTAAACTAAGATGGTGACTTAGTGACCAATTAAGCCACATGAGCTATACTGTTATTTCTCAACCAATACTCCCCCTACCAGAAAAACACAAACTTTTAACAATCTAAAACAATTTTACAACCAAACCCCTTATTTATACCAAAGTAATAGAATCTCTCAAAGTCAGCATTTGACACCATAACAACAACAAAAAGTCGCCGCACTGACAATTGAAGCGTAAAAAGCGTAAAAATCCAGCACAAAATTACCAAAACGCACACCATTTGTGTAAGCGGTTGAATTTACGGGTTGATTTAAACCCCATATCAGATAAATAATAACTTCAGGATAGGAACTGGTGTATTAAAGGAATAATTGGATAGCAGTTAACGGCAATTTACACTGTTTGTGTATACAGTTGTTTTACTGGTATTGTCTTAGACCCCCTGATCAGGCACAATACTTTCACACTGAAAATGAGTGTCTAAAAGGTCTTTCTACAAGACTTCCCCAGTCCATTTAAAATTTATTTTTTAAACTTAAATTACTTATAAAACGCAGCTTGCCAGAGACTTTTTTGGCAAGAGGGATTTTTATTACCATTTTTTAACTAAAGCAACAAAAATAACAGTTTAAATTAGCTAAGGAGCGACCTTATGAGTGCACTAGAGTATTTAACTTTTCTCAGCCCGAAAGGCATCAAACTGTGCCAAGAAGGCCACGTACAGAAAATACTCAAATGGGAAGATGTAGCCGCAGCCTTGGGCATGGGTAACTTGAGTGACGAAGCCTATTTATTGGGTCGTGCCAAATATTGCCACGATATGCCCGCGACAAAGGGATTGCACAAGATCATTACCGACAAATCATCAAGACTTATCGCCGAGCGCAAGTGGAAAAGCAAGCGTGATGTCTCAAGCGACTTGGCTCAGGTAGCCTGCTTAGAAGCCTTGTCAAACGAGCATTGCGAAGACTGCCACGGCACTGGCGTCCTATTTGGTGAACCCTGTCCGAGCTGTGAAGGCCGTGGTCGGGTCAGAGTATCTGAGGCCAGTAAGTACCACATGGTCAAAATGGACAAGCGCAACTGGCAACGCCGCTGGAAAGATCGCTACGAAGAGATCTACCAAATGCTGGTCGCCGCTGAGGACGAACTTGCCAACCATCTGGCGGTACAGCTTTCATAACCGTGAAAGCTCGGTAGACAGACCTTAGGCAACAAATGCTCAGCGCCACCATCGAAACAACGGACTTATCCACTTCAGGTGTTTAAATCCAGTAAAACAAAAACCACATACAGGAGAACAAATGGATAATTGGTCAAACCACATTCGTTCCGCAGTCGTTGGCGTGGTGTCTATGTGTATCGTCAATATCGGCATGGTTATCTGGTGGGCAGCAAAACTCGATGCTATCGCCAAAACCGCCGTAACGAAACAAGAGCTGATGCTAAGAGATGAGCGGATCAAAAATGCCCTTGAAGCCATCGAGTCTAATCGTCAGGAACTGAGGAGAACCGACGATAAGCTCGATCGCATCAAAGAGCAGCTCAATCGTAAATAACCCAATTTAGTGAAGCCAAGGTTAACTGACCTTAGCGTTTAGTCGCAAACGCCTAGGTTTATTTTTGACGGATAAAAAAGGAATCTATCATGTCACAGTCAATTGATACTCTGGGGCTTGCGCCCCCCGATATCATCGAAGCCATTGACTTCGAACAATACCTCAATCAGCTGCGTGCAGAACTCATCACGCAAAACCCAGCGCTTGAACAAGCCCTTGCGCTGGAGTCCGAACCCATGAATATCCTGCTAGAAGCTTTTGCCTATCGCGAAATGTTACTCAGAGCACGTATCAATGAAGCCGCTAAAGCCAACTTGCTGGCCTATGCTAGCAACAACGATTTAGACCATTTAGCCGCTTTTTATGGTGTCGTTCGTGCCCCTTCTGAGTCAGACGACAACTTTAGAGCCCGCATTAAAGACCGCATTTTGGGCTCCAGCACCGCTGGCGGTGAGGCGCACTACCGATACAAGGCATCATCGGTCAGCACAGACATCACCGACGTAGCCGTCGATAGCCCAATGCCGGGGCTGGTGCGGATCTCTATTTTGACCAAGTCAGGTGCCGACATTGACACCTTATTGCAACAAGTGCGCGAGACGGTGGGCGCCGACGACGTCAAGGTCTTAACCGATACCCTCGAAGTGGTTCATTGTGAACTGATTGAAGTGGATATCAGCGCCGATATCAGGTTAAAAAGCGGCATGTTGCCGGTTTCTGCCGAACATCTCGAGCAATCGCTACGTCAGGCAATTGAACAAGAGCGCCAATTGGGCTGGGATCTCACCCCAAGCTGGCTTATCAGTGAGCTTCACACCGATAGTGTCAAACAGGTTGAACTACACCAGCCGATGCAAAATATCACCATCGGCCCAAATCAATGTATCAAAGTACGCTCGGTGTCGCTTAACCTCGACCCACAAGTGGCCTAAGGAGAGTACACCATGCTTCCAGCAAATGCAGGTAAAGTGCTCAAAGCCATAGACCAAGTATCAGGCCCCTCGGCTGATATTACCCAAGCCCTCACCGAGTTACCGGGATTTAAATACCAAAGCAGTGATGTCATGCTGCCCTATTTGGTGTGGGAATATGGGCTTGAAAACCTCCTACCTTACCTTAGTGACGCCCGTTTGGCATTACAAGAAGGCGTAAGATGGCAACGTATCATTGGTACACCTCAAGCCGTCAATTTGGCGATGGGCTGGTTGGGTTATCAGCACAGCCAAATCGAGTCGGAAGTACCCGGTGCGCATTTTTTTGAGTACCAAATCGACTTAGGTGAACTGCTCGCCAGCAGCCAGCTCACCAGTATTCAAGCGGTCAATCAATTCTCAGCACCGCTGCGTTCAAGGCTAAGCCGCCTGTATCACGGCTTTGACGTACGCCGTTTGGTGCTTGATGAAAGTGACTATGGCGCCATGCTCAGCGACAACAGTGGTATTACCTACCAAGGGACAAAATTGTCTTTCGGCCAAGCTCATCCCCATGCACTGACCATAGCGCCAGATAACCCAGACAAAAGCCTGACCAAATACCGCAGTGCTCAAGTCAAAGATGACTTTTGGCCGCAGTTGGACGGACAAAAACTCGGTGGCCCCGCCACAGGTGCCAGCCGCGAAAGCGATTTGGCCTTTAGCTACCAGCTTAAATACAGCACCTGGTCAGGCCGCTGGGACAGCCGAACCTGGCGAGAGCCGGACTACTTAAGCACAGGCACAAAGCACCAATCGGTGTGAAATTCACATATAAAGGAGATATAACAACAATGGCAATTTTAACCAATGCCGGACGAGGTGCGCTCGTCCAATCGATATTCAATCAGCCGGTCTACCTCGGTTTAGGCCGTGGCGATGGTCAATGGCAAACCCCACCGGCAGATTCACCGGACGCCCAATCCCTATTCGACCCCATTGGCTTTCGCAAAAGCAGTGAAATGAGTTTTTGTACGCCCGATAGCGCAGGCGATATTGAAGTCAGCTCGGGCACCTTTAGCAAAACCACGACGCCGACCAGACACCTCTATCTACGCTTTCGCTTTGATTTTGACGATGCACTAGAGCAAACGGTCAGAGAGATTGGGGTATTTCTTGGCACCGAGCCTAAAGCCGGTCAACCAACCGGGCAAATGTACTTTGATGCTGGCCTCATCGATGCCCAAGGCACCTTATTGCTGCTGGAAAACTATCGGCCGCTGTATCGCGACCTTGGCGTGCGCGAAAGTTTCGAATTTGTCATCACCTTGTAAGGATACCCCATGTTAGCAGATCACTATAACCGCTATCAGGCATCAGACCGCTATGAGCGCCTTTTGTTTCGCTCAGGCCGTGGCCTGCAAAGTGCTGAACTGAACGAGATCCAGTCTCAAGCGTTTGAACAAACCAAATCATTGGCCGATGCGTTATTGAAAGAAGGTGACCTAGTTGGTGACGGACAGATTGTGGTACAGCACGACAGCGCAACCGCGTTGCTCGAAGCCGGTAAAATTTACCTACGCGGCATGGTCAGAAACGTGCCTGCAAACACCGTCAATATCGATTTGACCAGTGTCGTCGATGTTGGTGTTTGGCTCAGCAACACCACAGTAACCGAACTCGAAGACGGCAATTTAAGAGACCCAGCCAGCGCCACTCGCAACTATAACGAACCGGGCGCAGCGCGATTGCAATATCACTGCGTTTGGGGTTTATCCAGCGATAACGATAAAACGGGCGACTTTTTCCCGGTTTACAAAGTTGACCACGGTGTTGTGCTCATCAAACAGCCGCCACCGCAACTCGACAGCGTGACCGTTGCCCTCGCCCGCTACGACAAAGAGTCAAACGGCTCCTACGTGGTCGAAGGTTTGCGCGCCCTTTATTTGTCTACAAAAGACAATCAACAGCACTTTACCATCAGCGAAGGCAAGGCCCATGTCGATGGGCTAGAAATCGCCGCCCAGTCGGCCCTGCGTAAAGCTTTTGTGATAAACCCACAACGACAAAGTGTACTCTCAGAGCCCCATCAATTTGTTGGCGACGGGCAAAAAGTGATGCGCATCAACCTCTCACAAGGCCCGGTAGCCGAGGTAAAACGCATCAATGGTGCGCTGGAAAAAACCGTTAATCTGCAACGCGGATTGACCATTACCGATCCGTTGCCGGACAACTCTGTCTACCAGATTGTCAGCATTACTCAAGCAGATACCACCTATGTCGAAGGCACAGATTTTGATCTGACCAGCAACAACATCAACTGGGGCGCAGCTGGTGCAGAGCCCGCCTCTGGCAGCACTTATAGCATCACTTATCGCTATCGCGCCGACGTTGCGCCTTTTGCTGTCGATGAAACGGGTTTTAGCGTCAGCCACCTTGTCGATAACGAAGTGTTGTTTGTCGATTATGACTGGAAATTGCCACGCATCGATTTACTGACCATCGACCCTGAGGGTGTGATCAGACGCATCGAAGGCATTGCCCACCCATGGCAACCCAAAGCACCTGCGGTGCCATCAGGTCAATTGGTGTTAGCACAAATCCAGCAGCACTGGTCACAACACAGTGCGCCAAAGGTCAGTAATGTCGCCGTGCGAGTAGTGCCAATGGCCGAACTTGAATCAATGCAGCAGCAAATTGCCGATCTGTATGACTTAGTTGCCATCGAAAGGTTACGCAACGATGCCAATATCACAGAGCCAGTGGCGAAAAAAGGCGTATTTGTCGATCCGTTTTTGGATGACGATTTAAGAGATCAAGGGATCAGCCAAACCGCCGCAATTATCGACGGTGAGCTTCAGCTCCCCATTGACGGCAACATCGAACAACTTGGACTCAATCTAAGCGAAGCGCAAACTTTGCCTTATGGCTATGAAACCATTTTGTCCCAATCCATGCGCACCGGCCAAATGAAAGTCAACCCATACCAAGCGTTTGAACCGATGCCGGCCACCGTCAGCCTAAGCCCGGCCCAAGACCGCTGGACCGAGGTCAATGACAACTGGCTAAGTACCATTACTCGCCGCTTTGTCGGCAGACGTAACCTTGACCAACTACGGAGCACAAACACCACCCAAGTGGTAAGCCAAAGGCAGCAACAAGTGCAATTTTTAAGGCCCCGTAGCATCGAGTTTACTATCGACGGCTTTGGTCCCAACGAACAGTTGAGCAGCGTTGAGTTTGACGGCCTAACCTTAAATGTGGAGCAAATTTAATGACACTACAAGCAGACGCCAACGGCCAAATCAAAGGCCGTTTCATCATTCCGAGCAACATTCCCTCGGGCACCAAATCGGTCAATTTCAACGGCAGTGGCGGCTCTAGCGGCCAAGCCCTGTATACCGGCAGCGGTACGGTGATCAGCCGTAATTTGAGACGAGTGATCACCATTATGCGCGGCACCGATCCGCTGGCACAAACCTTTAGTCTCGACAGCGCGAGGCAAATTGCCGCAGTCGAAGTCTATTTTACCGTGCTCGGCAGCAAGTCAGTGACATTACAGATCCGTCAAACCCAAACCGGTATGCCCAGTCAACAAGTATTGGCTGAAGCGACACTGTCAGCCAGTCAACTCAGTACTACCGCAGCCACACGCTTTGAATTTGCACCGCTGCACCTTGAGGCCGCCACAGAATATGCCATAGTGATTTTGACTGATGACGCCGAACATCAATTGGCAGTTGCCGAGTTGGGACAGTTCGACCAGCAACAAGGATGGGTTACCGCACAGCCATATCAAGTTGGTGTGCTGCTGTCCTCCAGCAATGCCCAAACCTGGACTGCCCATCAGAATATCGACTTAACCTTCAATTTGCTGGCCGCCAAGTACACCAGCAATAGCCATCAGCTGGCATTAGGTCAAATTGATGCCAGTAATATGACCGACCTGTTAATGCTCGCCGGCGTAGAGCGCCACGTTGCCGACTCAGACGTGCAGTTTTGCGCCACCACCGCAGACGGTCAACAGTACCAGCTGCAAGAGGACATTCCGTTAAATCTCGCCACGGCGTTAACTGGCCCGCTCAATGTGAGCGCCGAATTAACAGGCAACGAGCAATTTAGCCCCTTACTTTATCCGGGGATACAACTGGCCAAAGGCCAACTCAATCAAACCGCTGATTACGTCACCCGAGCCTTTAACGCCGGCGCCGATAGCACCTTAAAAGTGACCTTTGAAGCCATCGTCCCGGGTAGTGCGGCCATTAGCGTTTTGGCAGAGATTGACGGTGTTTGGCAGCCCCTTGAGTTACAGAGCGCTACCACGGTGCAAAGCCCATGGCAGGAGCTGAGTTATCGCCTTGACAATATTCAAAGCGCCTCGCTCAGAGTCAAGCTGATCTTAAGCGGCAATGCGCAAAACCGGCCTAAGGTTCGCCAGTTAAGGGCGATCACCATCTAAAGGAGTGCGTTATGCCACGACCGACAACAGCAAACCGGGGTTACCCTCAACCCCACCCGGACAACACCCTGATGACAGATGTCGAAAGGCTAAAACAAGCCCTTGAGATGATTGATCAAGACATCAACCTGCTAGACAACCAAAACAGCGAATCGGCCCTTGCACAAAATGAAAAGCTACGCCGTATTCGCCTCAATAGCCTGCTGGGCGAAAACCTATTTGTTATTTGAATGTCAGGAAATTGCATTTTCCTGTACCGACGTTACTGAATATAAAAGGACGACACAATGAAACCACAATTTATCGAAAACCAAGGTATGTTAATCGAAGGCAACTTTTGGCAAGTTCACCCGCAAACCTGCTTACCTTGGAACGAACAATCCGCCGCCGATTTTATCGCCGACTATCAGGCGCCAAGCCATCAACCCGATACCATTGAGGCGCAAAAAGCCGAAGCCATCGATACCATCAAAAAGCAGGCCGCAGCACGAATTGTTGCCCTTGATTGGAAGCTGCAACGTGCCGAAGAAAGGCTGGCCAAAGTCGAATTTAGCGGCGTCACAGGTGATGCGTTAGAGCAAGCCGAAGATGATGTCGTTGCCGTTCTCGATGAGCGAGACGCGATTCGCCAGCAAAGCAACCTTGCCGAAGAACGCCTGATGTCACTGACAGACATCGAGCAGATCAGCCATTTCAGCTGGTAAACCGCCGTATTTAATCCCAATCATTTTAGCCATTACAATAAGGATACCCCATGGCCACACTGAATAATGCCGTACAATCGCTGGTTGACAATCTGCATAGCAAAATGACCAGCAACACGCCTTTAAGCGCTGAAGAACAAACCCTCATTGCCGCTGCCATCGATAAGCTCTCAAGCCATACCAATTGGGAAAGCGCGCTGATTGCCGTTGCCGAAGAACATCTCAACAGCGCCACCGACCATATGAGCCAAACGCTGGCAACAGCCACCAGTGCATTGACCAGCGCCCAAGGTGACATTAACGCCGCCAAAAGCTCAATCGAAAGTCAAAGCGCCAACTTGGCACTACTACCATCAATGGAGAGTAACCTGTTCAATGCCATTAGTGTCAACAACCAGCAAAGTCAGCAAAACATCGACCAGAGTTTTGCAGGCGTGCCAAAACCAGTATTTGGCGTAAAGCTGGTTGAAACCTCAGGCTTAAGCCAGACCAACGCACGCTCACAGGCGATTTTTGCGATTTATCAGGAAAATGGTGAAACCTACGCGACGAGACCGGCATTTACCGTTACCAACACCTCGGAACACTACAACTTATTGCAGTACATCAAGCTGGCAGCCGACGGTTCAAGCCAAACCGTGCTTAAAAGTCATTACGTTGATAGCGCAACGTTTTATCAAAATCCGACTTCGTATATTTACCGTTATACTAAAACCGCTTTATTGCCTTTGGCCTCGACGACCAACTCGCAAGATATCCAATATGAGGTGGTTTACAGCACTCAAGATGCAGCCAGCACTGCGGTGGCCAACTACCATGGGGTTTATTGTGCAAGCTGCGGTTTCGATAGCGCCACTAAACCAAAACTCAATACCAATGCCACGGATCAGTGGGGGATCAGCACCTTGACCGACCACAACTGGGCGCAAATGGGTGTGCTTTACGATAATGTAAAACACTGCTTGGTAATGGTCGATGAAGCGACATCATTGTTGGTAGAAAAGTATCGTGACGGCGATATCGTCACCCAAATCAGTATCGCCAATAGCGATGCGCTGCAAGCCTATGTTAACAGCGGCGATTTTACGGTAGTACGTTTTATCTGCGTGCATATTAACTATCCACAGATTAACGTGCGATATAGCGGCGCATTATCCAGCACCAGCATCAGCCATTACTTAGATGTCTACGGCTTCTATGGCAAACAAGCTGGTGAGATCCGCATGGCCGGCACCCAGTATAGCGCCCATTACCGCTTTACCTCGGCGCAAAAACTCGAGCCGTTGAATTTTAACGTCACCTCAAGTGCCAGCCACTATCAAGCTTCAAGCAGCACCGGCGCTGTCAGTGGCCGCGGCAATGCCTATGTTGGCATTAGCGACTTTAATGGCAATAGCTTAGGGCTGTTTCACTACCAGTCCGACGCCGATAAGGCAGGCTCTTATCCGGGCTATCTTGGCGGCGCTATCATGTGTATGAACCCCTACAGTAAAGTAGGTTTACTCAATGACGGTATTCTTCAATATGGCGGCAACACCTATTATGGCAATGGCCGAATTGCTAAAGCCTTTTAATCGATTACACGATTTGTGGAGAACTGTCAATAGGGGGGATTTACACTAGACCCCAGCTTGTGCCATAATATTTCCACACTGAGAAATTCCATATAAATCAGTTAAATGCATTGGTTTAAGGCAATTTCTCAGCCTCCCCCTAAAACTCTGATTTAACCAGAGCTTTGCTAAGCAAGGAATGCTTTGCCACATACTTGACCACAGGAATGGGCCACGGTAGCCGACTAAAAATCATTCTATTGAATATCTGATACATTGCCGTGCGCTGCAATTCCTCAGGCAAGTCATTTCTGGTGCACTGATTCGGTTGCAAGGGATTAAAACAACATCTGCAACTGTGCACAAAGGGAAAATTTCAATGATGAAATGTTTAAAAGGAAAATGAAATGTCTACGACACAAGAGCTGGCAGAGGTTGTCACCGCTGCCAATGTGCTCACTCAAACGGTGACAGACAAAATTGCCTCAATCGATAACCGTGTTGTGCAGTTTGAAAGCGAAGCAAGAGCAATTGCCTCGACAGCAACCGCAGAAATCTATCGTGCACGTATCGGCTCAAGCCAATCTCCGGCATTCAACATTACGCCTAGTCCAAGCGATGATACTGGCGCTTTAGTTCAGCAAGCCTTCAGTGATGGTTACAAACATGTGTCTGTCGATTGGCCTGCCGATGGTCAAGACCGCCACTGGAATACGGCGGTACTCATGCCAATCGGCGCCACCTTATTTATCGACGGCGCGCCATCGGGCGTCGAGCAATTGCAAGGCAGCGTTCGAACTGACAGGGCCTGTTTTAACTTCGGCCGCAGGCAAGGGACTTCAACTTTAGGCAGTCCGATGTTTTTCAAAAACACGCGGACATCAAGCGACACCTATCCTTATAGCGACCATGTCAAAGTGTGGGATGAAACCAGCCTGATCACCGCTTCCGGCAACAACATGATCTTGTTTGGCGATGGCACCTACTTTCACGAACAAGGCGGCATGTGCGTATCGGCAGACGGTAACGGACTAATAGCAGTATCAGCCTATAGTTACGACACGCCAACCTTTGTTGGTGGCGGCGGTCACTTTAATCAGTTTTACCTCTCCGGCCCATTGGTCAACAACCGTGGTGGTACCAGTACCTGCGAAGTGCGCTTTATGAATGTCTATTTCTGTAAAGTCAGCTCTGACGGGCCACCTTTAACCGCCGACAAGGGCTTTAGGCGATTGTTAGACAAAGGCGTTGCTGGCGTGACCTCTGCTCTGCTGAATAAACAACCCTATGAGCTCACCGCAGTAGAAGCTGGATACAATGACAATGTTCATAGCGGCACGTCAATCGCATGGGTCGATCAGATGCGCGGCATTGGTACTGAAGCAGACAGACCAAGGCTGATTGCCAATACCAGTTGGGCACACCCCGGCGGCTGGACCCTTTGTCAATTTTGGGGCGGTGAAGGACAGTGCTCATTGCAAGGGCTGGAAAGAATTGCTGGCACCGATACATGGATAGGATCGAGATAACAAGGAATACGTTATGGACAAACACGATGTCATCAATGTTTCGCTTGAGCAGTTGCAAGCCAACCGCTGGCGAGAAATTCGTCAACATCGCAACAAGCTACTGAGCCTAAGTGATGTTGAGATCAATAAACGCCTGGATGAGGGCGAAAATGTCGAACAGTGGCGCGCTTATCGCAAGCAACTTAGGGATCTGCCGCAAACGGCAAACGACCCCCATCAGCTGGTTTGGCCAACTAAGCCGGCCAATTAGGACTGGCATGACAATTCAAGGATTCAAGGAGAAAAGAAATGTCATTAACTCAAGATATCGCTGCGCTGGTTGGTGCGGCGGAGGAACTTACCGAGGAAGTTTCAAATAAAATTGCCACCATAGACCAACGGGTGGTGCAGTTTGAAAGTGACAGTAAAGACATTGTTGCAACAGCCACCGCGTCGCTGAAAAGAGCCAAAATTGGCGTCGGTCAGCAATCAACATTTACCGTCAACTTAACCGCCCAAGACGATGCGGGCGCACTGGTCAAGCAGGCATTTAACGACGGCCACAAACACGTTTCTGTGTATTGGAGCAACGACGGTCAAGACCGCCATTGGAACACTTTGGTCGCAATGCCGATAGGCGCCACCTTGTATATTCACGGCCCAGCTTGTGACGTTGACAATTTGGGCGGCAGTGTACGTGCCGGTCGCGGCGCTTATGCCAGAGGTAAGGGCAATGGTACGAGCGATCAAGGTAGCCCATTAATTTTTAAAAACCTTGAACCATCGACCACCCAGCTACCTGAAAATAGTTATTTTCAGGTCATGGACGAAACTTCACTGATCACCATGGGTGGCAATAACAGCGTACAGTTTGGTGAAGGCACCTTCGTCTACGACACCGGCGGTATGACGCCAAACCCATACGGCAACGGCTTATTTCGTTTGGAGCCGTATATCTATGATATGCCGTGCTTTATTGGCGGCGGTGGTCACAACTGCCAATTTTACTTAGGTGGACCACTGCTCAACAACTGCGGTGCAACCTCAGTCGTCGAAATTCGTTTTATGCAGATCCACATCGTCAAACTCGACAGTGATGGTCCTGCATTGACCGTTAACAAAGGCTTCAAAAAGCTGCTTGATAACGGCGTCAGCGGCGTCACCTCTGCCTCATTGAACAAGCAAAACTGGGAAGTTTCCAGCACAGAGGCAGCAGCCAACGACAACCAATATGGCGGTGCCAACTACAGCTGGTATCTTGCCTCACGCGGCACCGGTGAAGAAATTGACCGACCAAGAATCGTCACCCACTACACCTGGGCTTTCGGCACAGGCTGGACATTAGTGCAAATTAACGGCGGCGTTGGTGAGTTGAGCTATGGCAACTTAGTTCAAGTCAGCGGCCGCAACCTGTACCTCGGTACTTACGATTAACCCCCTCAATAACCCTAAAAAGGAAATACCATGTCAGAATTTTTACACGGCGTTGAAGTCATCGAATTAGACTCAGGCACGCGCCCTATTCAAACCGTTAAAAGCTCAGTGATTGGTCTTATCGGCACCGCACCTGCTGCCGATGCCGCCAAGTTCCCACTGAACACCCCGGTACTTATCGCCGGTCGCCGTGCCGATGCTGCTGGCCTTGGCACAACAGGTACCTTGCCTGCTGCCATCGATGGCGTATTCGACCAAGCTGGCGCGGCTATCATCG
>JBFHGJ010000113.1:0-18867 GCA_041583135.1 Alteromonadaceae bacterium
ATTGATACTCCCCCAATCATCGACATCTTGTTTGTAGTGACCAAAGCGGCGCAGCGCAATATCAACTTTGTTGACGCCACCGGCCCAAGTGCCTATCCACAATAGCCCGTTGGCATCTTGAAAAGTCGATAATACGATATCATTTGAAATTGCACTTGGGTCGGATGCGTTGTGACGGTAATGAATAAAGCGCTGCAAATTATTTTCAAAACGGTTCAGCCCGCCGCCGTATGTACCGACCCATAAACCACCAAGATCATCCTCGATGATGGTCCGAACATGATTGTTGCCTAGGCTATAGGGATCATCAGGGTCATAGACAAAGGTTTGAAACAGCCCCTTATCTCTATCGAGCATGTTAAGACCAAGCTCCGTACCGAGCCACAAGCGGTTTTTGCTGTCCTCATAAATCACATGTATGTGGTCGTCCGACAAGCCTCTGGGGTTATTGGGGGATGTGTTATAGCGGGTAAACCGACCCGTATCGGGATCATACCGATTCAAACCATTGCCATCGGTACCTATCCATAAAATGCCGTTGCGCGCGGCGAAAACCGCCATCACATTGTCATCACTTAAACTGTTGGGGCCATCATCATATCTTAAATGGGTAAACTGGTCAGAAAGCTTGTCGTACAGATTAACGCCACCGCCCCGGGTAGCTATCCATAACCGCCCTTGATTATCTTGGGTAATGGCAGTGACAAAATCGTGGCTTAAGCTGTGGGGGTTATCGGCGTCATGTTGATAGCGAATAAAGCGCTGACGCTTGGCATCATAGCGCATTAAGCCACCGCCCTCAGTGCCGACCCAAAGGTTGCCGCTGATGTCTTCATGCAGCACAGTGATCAAGTTATTGGCCAATGAAAACGGGTCGTTGTCATCGTGGCGAAATTGTTTGAATTGATAGCCATCATAGCGATTAAGGCCATCGGCGGTGCCAAACCACATAAAACCGCTGCGGTCTTGATAAATACTGAACACAGTATTTTGCGACAGCCCCTGCTCGATGCTCAGCGACTTAAAACGAACCGCTGGTGGCGCCGCTTGGGCAAGCCAAGATGCAACAAGAGCCAAAATCGAGCCGATAAATATAAGAAAACGAACAGTCATACCGTCGATTCAACTCTCTCCAAGATGGATTGCGATCCCTAAAGCATAGCTCAGTTTCAGCAAAAGCCCGAATAATGGTGGTTATTCATAGGTTTAGGGACTATCACATCAAATTACTTAATCCCCGGCAAACGCCCCATCATGCCCAAAAACATCATGACAAACGCAATAATAAAATCAATTAGCGCAACCACGGCAAAAATGATCTGATCAGGCTCGGTACATCGGTTTCCCATCGGGCAGCCTTTTGAAGTCACCAAAAAGCCGATACCGATGACAATAAACACCGACACCACGATATAACAGCAGGTTAAAATAAAACGCAGTAAATAAGACACCTTTACTGCACTGTGGGTATGAGTTTCATCAATTCTATCAGTCATATTATTCGCTATTATCGCTTGATAAGAGACTCGAATTTAAGCCTAAATGGCTGATATTTCAAGTCAGTATCGATTGCGTAGTGCAGGAACATCCGTCAAATACTCGACAAACTCCACTTCAAATCCAGCGGGGTCGATAAAATAGATGTTTTTACGGTATGGATCGTCGCCACCGCTTTGGGCAATCTCAAAGCCAGCATCCAACAATCGTTGCGTGACACCTTCGATATCATCAACCACATAGGCAAAGTGTGCCAATCCGACAGTGCTGCCGCTTAGATCTCTATGACCACCTGAGCCATGGTCGCTCATCGCGATATATTGATAATCATCACCAAAGTGTAGCCAGTTACGCGGCTTGCCGTACCATTGCCCTTTACCGCCGCCACGGACACGCCAATGAGGAAACGCCGCTTGGTAAAACGCCAACATCGCATCAATATCTTCAACCACCAAATTAATGTGTTCTAAATGGATCATGACAAACTCCTTACATGCCGTAGGCAAAATCTTGTGAATAGGGAAAAGGCTCGGTTTGTTCACTGAGGCGAATTGGCTTTAATGCCTGTGAATAACGACCGAGTAAGTGCAGGTAATAATCAATGCGGCGTCTTAAATTGGTATCGCGCTGTGAGGCAGCTTGCGGCCCATTTAAAACCTGCTCGACCTGCCTGACGATAAGATGATCCGGCAATGCCACCAACTTATTGTTTTTCATCGACATACGCATCTCGACAATAGGATAGGCACCGCTGATACCGTTAACCACAGAGACCAACAAAGCCGGTTTATGGGCGGTATCGGCAATATCGCACATCATCAAAAAGCTTTTCAGCAGCGGCGTCACCATGCCGTTCCATTCAGGCGAGATCAGCACCAAAGCGTCAGCGGCGCGCACCTTTTTCTCAATCAAAGGCCAACAACTGCCCTTATTCGCCTTTGAATCATCATCGCCATCCCAATAGCCCAATTCATATTCGCATAATGGCAAATGAGTGACCTGCTCAAACCCTTTAACCACCTCGGCAAGATACCCGGCCACCTTGGCGCTTTGCGATGGTGCCCGTTGACTGGCACTGACAATCAGTAAATTCATGTTTATTCCTCTATCACCTGCGTTGACAATAAATAAGGTAAACACTTTACTTAAAATTGTAAAGCCATTAATAAACCAAAAACTTTATTAAATAAATCAATTTTATCGAACGTCGCCCCAAACAATATGGCAAACAATATGGTGTCAGACACAAAAATTATAGGAACTTAACGAAAAATCAATAGGTTGCAGAAAAGTCTATTGCAAAGTTAGAGTTGGTGTCTGACACCTAGATAGTGAATTGGGCATCCTTGCCCGATGGGGATAGGTTTTGCCGATTAGGCAGCTACTGGCGGTAGGTGAACGTTGATGTAGCGCTGGCGCCTTTTCGCTTTGAGCTGACTGATATCGGCCATCACCAAACCGTCGATGCAATCAGCAAAATCAGGATCGATATTAAACGCCGAAAAGCTAACGCCACCACTTTCGCACACTTCTGAATATTGTTTGTAAAGGGTTGGCACACTGACACCCATATTGGCCAGTAAATGTTTTAAGGTGGTGAAATCTTCTTGATAGTTGTCACCGCTAAACACCTGGCTCAACTCCGCTTCGTCCTGCTCGCTAAAACCAAACGGCAATTTGGCCTTGGCCAAAGGTGTTGTGCTGGTAAAGTACAACTGATAGAAATGCACCATGAGATTTTTTGCCGCCAGCGGCATACTGTTGCTGATGGTTACCGGACCAAACAGGTAGCGATATTGTGGGTTTTTAGCCAAAAACGCCCCAATGCCGACCCACAAATAATCAAGGCTGCGCTTGCCCCAGTATTTTGGCTGAACAAAACTGCGACCAAGCTCCAAGCCTTGAGCAAAACACGTTTTCATCGCCGGTTGGTAATCAAACAAAGTGGTGGTATAAAGCCCGTTCGCCCCTCTTTTTTCCAACACCTTTTGCGCTTCGGCAAAGCGATAGGCACCGGCTATCTCTAGGTCGTTTTCATTCCATAAGATCAGGTGTAGATAGTCTTGATCAAAGCTGTCGATATCACGGCGCTTACCTGTGCCCTCACCCACCATTCTAAAAGACAGCTCACGCAAGCGGCCGATTTCGCGCATGATCGGCGAACATTGCTCAAATCGATACAGCTTAATTGACTTGCCGTCAGCAGTTGAACCTAAGTGCTCACAAGCATTGATTGCGCGACGCAGCTCCGCGCGGTTTTCCGGGTGGGCAATGGTTTTTTGTGTTTTTAAGATCAGTTCTTTGCCCTTGGCCAGATTGTACAGGTGCTTTTTGAACAGTCGCGCTTTGGTTTTCAGCGGCACATCAAGTGATTCATAATGTTCAAATGGAATTGGGTCGCCAATTTTGACGTTCATCCGTTTGTTGGCCTGCTTAAACATCTCACGCACCAAAAACAGTGTCGATAACGGTTTGTATACCGCAGACAATGCGTAGAAAAATGCCGAGTTTCTGGCATCGACATAAATCGGCAAAATCGGCGCTTTGTTGGCTCTGGCAAAATTTAAAAAGCCGCGATGCCAATCGCCATCTCGAACCCCGGCGGCGCTCATGCGCGACACCTCACCTGCGGGGAAAATCACCAAGGCCCCATCATCGCTTAGGTGCCGATTGATAGCCTCGATATTCTTTTTGGGGGTATTGCCGTTCATGTTATTGACCGGCATTAAGATGGGATGAAGTGGTTTGATCGCCATCAACAAGTCGTTGGCCACCACCTTTAAATCGCTTCTAACTTCGCTGACCAACTTGATCAGTGCCAAGCCATCTAGGCTACCGATAGGATGGTTAGATACAATCACCACCTTGCCGGTTGCAGGAATGCGTTCGCGGTCTTTATCAGACACACAATAGCCGAAATCAAAATACTCAAGCACGGTTTCCGCAAAGTCGGCCCCTTTGACATAAGGATATAGCTGCTCAAACTCAATAAATTCTTTTTCGTGCAGCAAGTAGCGCAAGACACTTTTCAAGGTTTTGCTTAGCAGCGGTTTTTCTTTTATTTTCGGTAGGTTATGTTCAACTACCTGATCTACACTAAACATGTTTTCAGCTCATCAAATAACGAATGAGCCTTAGTGTAGCCAGCAATTATGGACAAATTTTAACAGTTTCATGACCGCTTAGTGACAAGGCGATCTGTTCAATTATCCAACTGGGATCATCCAGCGGCAAGTCGTGCCCGGCCGATGGGTGGCAAACAAAGGGGCACTGAAGGTATTTGGCAATGGCCTTCCCGGCATTGGCACTGACCAGTCTATCGTTTGCACTGATCAGCACCTTGCAAGGCACCGGCCCTATCGGCTGTATTTTAAAACGCGAGGCGGCATATAACTGTCTTAGTACATTGGCAGTTGAAGTAGCACATTCAATTCGGTACTCTCCCCACCGCTTCACCTGCGCGTCAGTCAAAGCCAAGTTCGATGTTGCCGCCAATATCGCCTGTTCAATTTGAAAGGGATCTGCACTGATCAATAATGTCCAAATCAACCTAGGTAAGGTCGCAAAGTTGATGCGCTCAGTCATTCTGGTTAGGTTGGCAGCGCTGGTATTGATTAACGTCAGCGACTGTACTTCTTTGTTGTAGCGGGCTGCCCAATCCATCGCAATCATGCCACCTAAAGACAAAGCCACCAAATGCACCTGTTTGTTGCTTGTCGCCAACGCCTCTCGGCAAAGATCGGTATAGCAGCCGATAGCCAACGGACTTTTTAGCTGACTGAACTCACCATTGCCACAGGTATCGAGCAAAGTGACGGTATCAAAGGCAAAGCGTTGTTTAAAACGTTCGCTAAACTCCCCCCAATGACGCTTGTCACGGCCAAGGCCGCGTAACAATACCCAATGTTTTTGCCCCGACATCTCAGCTCGCTCCAACCATGCTAACGATACCAATACTCAATGGCTTCGTGGCGCATTTTACCGCGCTCAGCCTTATCCGGCAGCCAATTTTTATGATCCAGCACCGCCTGCTTTAAAAAATCAAACAACACCAAATGCGAGCGCTGCACTCTCGCCCAGCGATGCTCGGCATGAGGATTGAAAAGCCCTTTAAAAGACAACAACTGAATCGGTCTTTTACGCACCCAGTTCCACGACCCCATCTCTAAGGTCAAGGTAAAAAACGGCTTGCCATATTCGTTTTTAACCATCTTACCGACATAATCCCATAAGTCACCATGAGTGGTATATTGCAGTGACTGCGGTTCAAAAATATAGTTATGATGAGGATAAGCCTGCTCAAACAACTGATGTAGCGCATAATAGCCCCATACTTTGCGCGGTGGCCGTTTGCGATAGGCATAAGGGATCCACAGCCTATCTCGCATACCAAAACCAGAATGGCAATCGAGCACCAGATTGAACTCACGGTGAAAACATTCCTGTTTGAGATAGTCAATCAACACCTGATTTTCCAGCTCCAAAGCGCCACTGCCGCGATACCACGGCAGCTTTGCACTGAAACTCTGGCCGCCCACCATCCATGAAGGTTTCTCTTTGGCCTCAATCGGCGCATTCCGCATCAAATCTACACCATTGCCGTTACTGCGGGTGCCGTTATACATACCGACAGGATTCATCAAAGGGAGGAAGTTAAAGCGCATTTTCTTGAGCACTTTTTTAAGGTTGCTGTCCCAACGCGCGCGATGTACAAGGGTGTGCAAATAGCTGAGCAGCACTTGAGTGCCGATACGCTCAACGCCGTGGATACCACCAACAAAGGTGATCGCCGGTACATCGGGTTTGTTGCTGCCAAAGGACATCGCCACCAGCGGCAGTTGTAATCCTTTATGTTCGACAACATCCAGCACTTTCGGTTCAAGCCAGCCATTGCTTTGCTGAGCCAGTTGGTCAATCAAGGTAAATTCCGGTAAAAACCGTCTAACCTCTGCGGTTAAAAAATGCTGCAATCGTTGAGTACCTGATATCATCTTGTGTTGTTATTATGCCAGTATTGTGCAAAGTATAGATGACGATTTTATGAAGCTCACACAGGACGTCTGCCTTCTTCTGTTATGTTCCTTGAGTAAAAAGCGCTCCGGACTCACAACCAGCGTTGAAAAAACAATCCGATTCTTTTTTTGACAGTTTTATTCATACTATAATTTACAGCGCCCACTATTTATCGATTCAGTGAGCCTAGGGCCTTTTTAGGTTGAACATTGCTAGTGAATTTCTGTCAATGAGAGAGGTCATTTTGGGATCTTAATCTTTGCTATCTTTATCTACAGTATTAAGGCATAGCACACAAGCAGATATAGAGTTTATTTAAGGATATTAACCATGAGCACCATCAAACAGTTTACCATAGCCTCAAGCCTTCTTGTACTAACAGCCTGCGGAGGTTCAGGAGGCGGGGCTACTTCCAGCCCGACAACCCCCTCGAATCCTCCCCCTCAAGTACCAATTAAAAATATACTATTCGGAAAAATCGTTGAAACTGACCGATGTGGGAAGCCCTACGAGCCTCTTGATGCCTTTGTGATCATTCATAATGACGATTTTAGCACCAAAGAATTCATCACCGCTGATGCTTCTGGAGCGTTTTCATATGAGACGGAAAACGATAAAGAAACCATCACCATTGGTCTCAAAGAGCGACCTGATGCCGAAGGGCATAGAGAACTATCATTGCGCACCTTTGTAGACCAACCAGTAAAGGATATTGGCAATATCGAATTTATCAATGTCATTCTTGAAGCTGACATCTACTTTGATGATGTACTTATAGATGGTCCTTTAGTAGAGTCAGCTTATTTTAGAGTACACGGTGTGGATGCCGCTTTTACTAAAAGCTCGGATTCTGGTTTTGCAGCTGTTAGGGCACGTATCTGCAAGACTGATGAAGGATTACTTAGTCCTTATTCTGCAACTGTTACATATGCTGATAGTTTGATGACAGAGCCAAGTGCTCTATACGGCCAATACGTCTCAGAAGGCTCCAACTATGCCTTTGCTGATATTCAAGGTGTTAAGGTCAATGTCACCAGTAATTCTCCTGCCCCCTATTTTCGAGCAGATACTTTCGTCGATGGAAAAAGCCATTTTGAATCAGCCGACGGTCCATTTGTCTTTCCTTATGCCAATGCTGATTTCTATCGAGTAATGGCCTTTGGTCCACAGGATGAAGCTTACCAAGACCCCGAAACAGGCGCTTCGGTATCAAGTAGCTCTATATTAAGAAAAACTTTCACGAACACTGATGAGGTTGTAGAGTTAAACTTCTTAGTCAACCCAATTCCAAATCTGAAAGACTTTATACGTGGCAACGGTGGCAGCTATGACTTTGAGGCAGTCGCAGCACAGGCAGACTATTTTATCGTCACCACTTATCTTAAAGATTTATATCTTGATGTTTTTTGGCTAGACTGGAATTTCACAGGCCCGCTTAAAGGTTCTTTTCCAACACTTAGCCAATTGGGTATTAACGATTTTCTAGATTTAGATAATTTAGACCAAAGTACAGGAGTGAGTGCTCATAGGTTTTCCTTAGCTGGCAATGAAAGCGCGCAGGGGTATTCTGATTATCTTGAGCAGCGTATTGACGACAAAGCACAGTCTTGGTTTGATTCATATCAGTCGAACGTAACCATTGTATCACCTGGGAACTACGTTGAATTTCCAGCATTGCCAGAAGGTAGCAATTTGACAGCAATTGGTCTGCCTGCTCCTGCGTCTAACCATCAATCTAAATTGGATGCCAGACTCAATAAATAGAGCTTGAGCGCTTCGTTTTCAAGCCCCCAAACCCAACCTGAAAGCAGTACAACAATACTTGCCTCTGCACATGCTAGTGACAGTGTACTGCTTTCATCTCATCAATAAATTGCAACGTTGCCCCTCCCTGCCATAAAACGTTCATAATTACCCAGTATGCTTGCGCTTAATTATTGTACTAGCCAGACTGCGTGAATGAATCTACCTTTTTCACCTGCTCGTTTTAAAAAAGCGGCGTTAACCACCTTTGAAACCCTTGAGTTCAACCAAGTTCGCCAGCAAGTGTTGGCCCTGAGCAAAGCGCTCATGCAAATCGACTCAATCAGCCCTGAAGACAAAGGTTGTCAGTCAATCATCCGGGATAGGCTCAGCGCCATGGGCTTTGATATTGAAGACATGTCACGTAACGGCGTCACCAATACTTGGGCCTGTCGCGGCAGTAATGGGCCAATGCTGGTGCTTGCCGGACATACAGATGTTGTGCCACCGGGACCATTATCGTTTTGGCATACGCCACCGTTTAGCCCAACCATTTCAGGCGATCAACTGCTTGGTCGCGGGGCGGCGGATATGAAAACCGGGCTTGCCGCTTTGCTGATCGCAGCCGAACGATTTGTTGCCAAATACCCCAATCACCGTGGCAAGCTGGCATTTGCCATCACCTCAGATGAAGAAGGGATCGCCGCCGATGGCACCCAAGCCATCATCGACCAGCTACAACAGCGCAACGTTATTCCTCAGTGGTGTCTAGTTGGCGAGCCGTCAAGTAAACAGCAGGTGGGGGATGCCATTCGCATTGGCAGGCGTGGCTCGCTTATCGGCAAACTCAAGGTGACTGGTGTACAAGGTCACGTGGCCTATGCCCATACGGTAGTCAACCCCATTCACAAGGTGCAAAAGCTGATGCATAAAATGGCCAACAAGCAATGGGACTTTCCTTCCCGTTATTTCCCGGCCACCAGCTTTCAGATCACCCGCTTCAATTCAGATTCTGGGGCCATGAATCTGACGCCAACCACGGCAGAGGTGCAATTTAACTTCCGCTACTCGCCAAAACAAAACAAAGAAAAGTTAAAAAAATACGTGCACGCCAAGTTAGCCAAATTGCAGGTCAATTTTGACATTGATTGGTTTGATGAAGCCGAGCCGTATTTTTGCCGTCGTAGCGCCCTGCTAAACGCCGTCAAACAATCCCTTGTCACCATCAACGGCCATGAACCTGAGCTATCCACCGCAGGCGGCACCTCAGATGGCCGTTTCTTTGCAGCTATAGGCTCTCATGTGGTGGAATTGGGCGTCAGTAATCAAACCATTCACCAGTGTAATGAAGCGGTAGACATCGACGCTTTAACCAAACTGGTCTTCATCTATCAGAGCATTATTGAAAAATTGGTCAAATAATTGCCAACGCCACACGCGGAAAAGCCGACAGCCAAAAAACTGTCGGTTTCCGGTAATATTGTAGACATCGACATTGCACCTTGTATGATATGAACGTTCACAAGTTAGGAGGTTTCCATTAAGGCAAATTCCAAAGTTGCAACGCGATGTCCAACAATATTGACGTTAGGAATAATAACCTTTGACCAGTCACAAAACTGTGAGGCGATTCACGAAAACACCGATTTTCGCCGAATATCCCAACCAATTGCTTGATTTGTGACGAAAATCACACTTTAGGCGCTACGCGCTGCCGGCATATCTTTCATACCGTTAAATGCCCGCAAGATTTTACTGACCTGCTCAATCCGGCGTAAATAACTCTTTTTACAGGCGCGCTCATGCACCGTATGATCGCCATCACCAAATGGACCAAATCCATCAATGGTCGGCACGCCAGCGGCGGACATGATATTGGCATCGCTAACGCCCCCTCGACGCTCAGTCAACAACTCATGACCGATTAACGACTCAAGTTCCGCCAAAAAAGCCCCTTGCTGTTGACTTGGCTGCATCACATCACGCTGAATCCCACCTGCTAATGTCGCCACCACCCCGTCAACATAACGGGTTTGGACTATCGCTTTGAGTGCGCCAAGCAAGCGGTCACGCTCTGCAACTTGGGTATAGCGGAGCTCAACCACAATTTGCGCCTTTGGCGATATGGTATTGGCGCCGATACCACCGGAGATTTTACCAGCATTGACCGTACTGCCCGCAGCCAAGTTGGTCAATTCGGTCAGGGCGATGACCATATGAGCACAAGCCAAGTTGGCATTGGCGCCCAAGTGATAGTTGTTGCCCGCATGGGCTGCTGCCCCTTCGAGATTGATCACAAAAGTGCCGACGCCTTTACGCCCAAGCACCACTTCATCGTGGATCCCTGCCGCCTCAAACACCATACATGCACCATAGTTTTGCGCCAGTGCCGCACTCACCTGTTTGCTGTCATCGCTGCCGGTCTCCTCGTCGCTCACCAACAAGACATCGATATCGGCAATGTCGCCATGCTCGGCTTTGACCAAACGCAGCGCCTCAATAGCAACATGATTGCCGCCTTTCATATCGCATACTCCGGGGCCATAAATCCAGTCGGCGTCTTCGCTAAACGTGGTAAAGCTCTCCGGCGGAAACACCGTATCCAAATGCCCAAGCAACAACAGCCTCGGCTTGCCGGTAGATTCACTGGTAAAGAGCAAATGGTCGCCAATATGCTGCCGTGGATAAGTGGTGGTATAAAACCCCAGCTCAGAGAAAATGCTTTGGTACAACCGCCCAACGGCATCGACCCCAGTTTTATTTTTGGTATACGAATTGGTGTTGATGATTGTCGCCAACTCAGAAAAGTCATACTGTGCGTTCATTTTGCTCCCGATCATTGGCGAATACTCCCTGCTACGCCACATAGCTGCCATCCTTGCTCATAAAAATACGCGCCCAAAGGCGCCACTTGAGCAGAATATGGGCTTGAGTTATGTCGCAAAAATGACGCAAAAATGAACCTTTCGTGTCATTGCCAGAAACAACTCAACCTGCAATTAAGCTGTCATAAAAGCGTGCGAAATTTCGCTCAAATTTTCACTAATGCACATCGAACAGGAATAATAATGCCCCTACACACCATCGGCATGTGGATGTACCACAATGGTGGCGGCGCCGCCATCGCCAACCAGATTGCCCTCGCTTTAAAAGAACGCTCTATTCATACCATCGACAACTTAAACCTCGGCCATGCACTCGCGCAAAACGGCTCGATGATGTGCCATGGTGTCGAAATGGAAGCTCTCGATTTGTACTTTTCCTACAACGCCGGTCAACAGTCGTCTTATCAAGTGTATTTATATCAATTACTTGACCAAAGCGTTCCTTGCATCAACAGCTATGATGCCTTTGCCCTGTCAGAGGACAAGTTCAAAACTGCTCATTTGCTTAACCGTCATGGTATTCGAACCGCCGACTACCAATTGTGCCGTTACGACAACATTCTCAGCGTCAAAAACAAGCTCGCCGAATGGGGCGGCAAAGCGGTTTATAAACCGACCGATGGCTGGGGTGGTCAGGGGATCATCAAAATCGAAAGTGAAATTGCCCTAGACGGCCTATTGCCGCTGCTCAACGAATACAACGATGACCATTTCTATATCGAGCGCTTTGTCGATACCGACAAAACCGACTTTAGAATCGATGTGGTCGATGGTGAAGTGGTCGGTTGCTATGGCCGCAAAGCGCCGCCGAATGAATGGAAAACCAATGTCACCAGCGGCGGTTCGGTGATCATGCGTGAAGCCAACGACGAACTGGCCGAGTTGGCCGTGAAGGTTGCACAGTTGACCGGTTTGGATATTGCCGGTGTCGATATTATTTATGACCGCGAACGTGAAGAATATGTGGTACTTGAGGTTAACGGCATTCCAGCCTTCGCTACACCAGAGCAAGAAAAGCTCGGTATCGACTTCAACGAGCGCAAAATAGAACGCATTGTCAATTTAATCGAACGTAAAGTCAAAGGAGCCCAAGATGCCTCAGCCTTCGCCCAAAAAGTTGCCTAAGCTTGGCTTTTTGTATCTCGACCATGTACTGAGATTTTTCGACCGCTCCAATTTCAAAAGCTGGCCTGAGGCTATCGAATCTGTTGTCTATCACTGGGGTAAAGACCAAGCGCGCTTTATTGCCGAGGTCAAGCGTAAAAAAATCGATGTGCTGATAGGCAACATCCCGGCCACCGCCTACGAAACCTTTCGAGAAATCGCGAAAGCACTGCCCGAGGTACGCTTTATTCCCTCATTGGACACCCAGTTTGCCAATAAATCAAAAGAAAACGTCACTCGCTTTTGCACCAAATACGACTTGCCGGTGCCAAAAACCCGGATCTTTTACGAGCGTGACGAAGCCCTCAACTTTTTGGCCCAAACCAGCTATCCCAAAATCATCAAAAAATCTTATGGTCCTTCTAACTACGGCGGCTATTTTGTTCATAAGGTCGATAGCTTTACTCACGCCCAAGAACTACTGGAGCGCAAAAATTACTACCCGGTATATGTGCAGGACTTTGTGCCGATGGAGGCCGATATTCGCGTCATGCTCATCGGTCACAAACCGGTTTGTGCCTTTTGGCGGCGCCCAGTAGAGGGCGAATGGCTGACCAATACCAGCCAAGGCGGCACGATGGACTACCAAGATGTCCCCCAAGGTGTGCTTGACCTAGCTGTTGACGCCTCAAAGGTGGCGAACGCCGAATACTGGGCTTGCGATATCGCCGTAGGTAAGGACGGTCAGTTTCGCATTTTAGAGTGCGCCACCGCGTTTGCCGCCTTCCCGTATATTCGCGACTGGATTGGTCAATACCTGATGTGGCAGCTATCCGAAGGCTTTTACGCCAAGCCACATATCCCAATGTATAACTGGGAGGAACTCGGCAAGATCAGCGCCAATGTGCTGCGTACCATGCGCTACATTCAATTTGGCCGCGACGTACAAGTGAGCGTCAACGATGGCTGCGAAACTTTCCGTGAAATGTCGAGTGACGGCTACCCCATCATGGCGGTTGGCCACAGAAACCAAGAGGAGTGGCCAAGTGAGATCTGGAACTATCAAGACAACTACCAGCCAAAGGCGCGCCCGCAAGAAGCGCTCATCAGCGAACAGACGGCACCGGCAGGTTTGGTTTGCGACGAAGAAGGCAGCATAGGCTCGCAATTGAGCGACCCCGAAGCACTCAACCAACAGCTCAGCGAAACTCAGCTCTATCGCTTTTTCTCCGAGGTCAAAGGCATCGGCAGTAAGCTGGCCGACAGCATCATTGCGACTTTTGGTCTGCATGGCGTGGTCAATGCGCTCAACAACGACCCCGCAGCGCTCAGCCAAGTCAAACACATTAAAGGTAAAAAGCTCGCCAACATCATCGAACACTGGCCGGTATTTGCCAAGTCACTCTGAGATCAGAGCGTCGATAAGACCAAATGCGGCCTTAAGGGCCGCTTTGCCATTTAAATAATGCAACCAACAGGTTATTCATGAAAAAACAGTACGCCTCGTATCTCGATACCATCGACTTTTTAACCCAAGCCATGGGTGAACACCCAGAGCTTGTGCGCATTCAATCTATCGGTGAGACTTGGGAAGGCCGCCCAATCATGATGGCAACCCTCTCTCAAGATGTTGCCTACGCCGAGTTAAAACCCGCCATGCTCTACACTGGTTCAATCCACGCCCGAGAATGGATAGGCAACGAGCTGGCGCTCAAATTCATCAAGCACATATTGGAAAACTATAAAACCGACCCTAAGCTGTTGTCGTCACTAACCCGCAGCACATTGTACATCGTGCCATGCTTAAACCCCGACGGCTTTGAATATTCAAGAACCCACTACTCCTTTTGGCGTAAGAACCGCCGCGACAATGGTGATGGCAGTTTTGGTGTTGACTTAAACCGCAATTTTGGCGTTCGCTTTCGTAAAGGCACAGACCCAAGTGCCACCACCTACTCTGGCCCTCATGCCTTTTCAGAGCCAGAAACCCAGGCGATAAAAGCCTTTGTAGACAGCCACCCCAACATCACCATTGCGCTGGATTATCACTCCCAAGGCAATGTGTTTTTTCCGGCCCATAAATTCAATCACGAAACCGAAATCGAAGGCACTGATTTAAACGTGTTGTGTGCCAATATGAATCGTGAGATCAAAAAAGTGACCGGCAGAGAGTATGGGATTCACCGGGGCAAACCGCCGTTTAACCTGATCCACGGCAGCGGCCGCGAGTATTACTACAACAAAGGCATTTTAGCCACCGTGGTTGAAGTGGGCACCCGTAATATCCCCGACTACATGGCCAATATGTCGCAAAGCGTCAACGAGAATATTCCGGCGCTACTTTACGCCCTGAGCGAGGTCAGCAATTACGCACCAAACGCGCCAACAAGACCAGACAACTTTACCATCACCGAAGTGGGCGTATTCGATATCTCCTTAGGCTGGGATTATGTCGAACGCTCAGATGTTTACTTTGAAATTTACCGCAGCGAATCACCCAAAGAACCATGTAGTGACGAAAACCTTGTGGCCATCACCAGAGCCACCAGCTTTACCGATGTGCAACTACGCAGCGGCCATCAATACTTTTACAACATTCGCGCAGTCGATAAATTCAGCAAAAATAAATCGCCTTTTGCGCCGGAGATCAAACTCAAAACCCAGCTCTCAGCCGATGAATTCTCACGCACCCTGTTTCCGGCAAAACGCGACATTGGCTATGTTGGACAGCACACACAGGAAAAAAACCGCGAACACTTTGGTCACAACTCCTTGTTTATTGGCGTATCGAACGACCGCGGCGTGTGTTATGGCGTGATCCGCTATATCTTGGACAACCTGCCTGAAGATCTACTCATCAAAAAAGCCACCTTTTCCCTTTACCCGATGAACCGAGTGGCAGCCAAAATAGAGAAGTACGGCGAGTGGAGCGTCGCCATCTTAGACCCCACCAGCGTCTCGGACATCAGCGACTTCGAACAAATCGACCAAGCGACACCGATACATACCCTAGGCCAAACCATAGAGTCGGACAAACTGACCCAAGGCAAATGGCGCGAATGGGTGTTGAATGGCGTAGAACAAGAGATCCTAAAACAGCAGGTCAAGGCCGGAGAACTTCTGCTCAGAATTCAAGGCCCGGCTGAGCTGCCCCTTGGCAACGACTCACAGATGATGCAATTTGATATCGGTTATGGTCGCTTTGGTGGCGGCATACACTACCGCCCCAACGTTCATCTAATATACACCTTGCCACCTAAAGAGCTTGCTTTAAAACCTACGGCGCTCAATACCATCTATACCGACGACATTCATCCGGCGACCTTGTGCTCTGGCTTTGATGTTAAGGGCAATATCGTTTATGGCCAAATGGTATTCACCTTAAGCGACTTGCCGCCGCCGGACAAAACCGTAATTGTAGACGCCTACTTGCAGATGCGGAACAAGAACAGCCTTAAGACCCAGCGCGACCTGCGCTTTACCATTGAGCTTGCCGAATTGAAAGATCTCGATTTTGCCTCGGTCAAACAGCGGCAGAAAATCGAGTTTATCGGCTATGAAGTGTCGAATGCTCAACTCAAAGACAGCAACCGTCATCACTTTATCTTCGATACCTATTGCAAAGAGACTTTAGAAAGGCTCTATAGCGAAAACAAGCCTTGCTACTTTATTATTCGCGCAACGGCCGCTTCAGATGCCAAAGATGCTTTAATAGACTGGCATAGCGAAGGAGACGAATTTGAGCCGCAGTTGATTTTAAACTACATCGAGCGCAATAAATCCCGATTGCCGCCACCGGTAGATTTAAACACCAACATCGACAAAGGCATGGTGAAACTCACTTGGTCAAACCCCGAGAGCGACGACTTTAAAGGCTCGTTTGTGGTGCGTAACCGCTTTCGTCCACCACGCTCGCCATTTGACGGCGTAAAATTATACGCCGGGCAGGATGAGTACACCTATGACAACTTCGGTAATGCCAATGTCCCTAAATATTACTCGGTATTCAGCTACGACGAAGTCCCCAACTTCTCATTGCCCACCAGCCTCTACTACAAAGTCACCGAAGCCATTCCAGTAGACGACGATTTTGACGACTCGCTGCTCAGTGAATATGGCATCGACGACATCCAAAAGGACGCCTAAGCCAAACAAAGTGTCAGACACCAACTCCAGTTGTTCTGTAGGTTTTTTGCAACTTATTGATTTTAAGCAAAGTCCCTATAATTTTGGTGTCTGACACCTTGGGGAGTTCTTTACCTTTCTTTACGCAAATTGCACATTGCTTGCAAACTGATTGCACATTTGGTTGCCACAATACCCATCAGTCCCTACTGACTTGGAGTATGACCATGAACAATATAATGAAAACGACTTGGACAAAATCAGTTATCGCCCTGTCATTGCTGTTGGCTTTACAAGGTTGTGGCAGTGGTGCAAGCAGCTCAGTTGTGAGCGAACAACTACCAAATACCAATTCAACAACCGACACTGGCAACACCACCGACACCAGTACAGACACTAACTCCGGCGATACCACCAGTAGCAGCCAAACCATAGATATCACCGACGCCATTTTTAACCAGCGAAGTGCTGACTGTGCCGCCTATACCAATAGCTATACGGCTTCAGCTACCGATATCACGGTCGGCACTGGCTTTGAGGCGGATATTGCCATCAGCGCAGACAACAACAGCTGCACCTTGACCTCAAACGGCATTCCCAACCATAACTTTAACGACACCTCGGCCCACTTTGCCTCAAACGTCAGCACCCAATCGCAAACCCTTGAGATCAATCGCGCCCCTGAATTTGCAGCCTCAACCACCGCGCTAAGTCAGCGCACCATCAATGCAGTGATGCTCAATGGTGTCGTGGTCGATTTGCTCTCAGCAGGTTGTTACGACCCCTCAAGCCCACAAGCCAGCGACGGCAGTAGAGGCGACGATGAAGGCATTACGCCAATCGGCTGCCCTGATACACATCCATGGCTTGCCGATCCTCTAGGCGTCTTTCATCACTTTGGCGCAGATGCCCACAATGCGCACGTCCAGCCCGGCGGACTTTACCACTATCACGGCAATCCCAACGCCATGTTCGACGATAACCCCAGCGACCAAGGCTCGCCGGTCATTGGCTTTGCCGCCGACGGTTTTCCTATCTATGGCAGCTATTTTTACGATGCGCAAACCGATACCGTGCGCGAAGCCCGCAGTGGTTATACCTTAAAGGCGGTGCGTGAGCCGGTAGACGGCTACGATACCCCACCGGGTTTGCCAGACGGTAAATATATCAATGACTGGGAATTCACTAACGCAGGAGATTTGGATGAATGCAACGGCATGACAATCAACGGCCAATACGGTTACTACGCCATTAACGAATTCCCGTGGATAATGAACTGCTATAAAGGCACACCAAACAGCAGTTTCTATAAGTAACTCGCAGCCAAAACGAAATCTCTAAGGAGTATTACAGTGAAAATAAGGCCATTTAAAATCAACAGTCAGCTACTTTTGACCTGTGTCATCTACCTGTTGTCACTGCTTGTGATCAAATCGGCCTTAGCCCATCAACAAGGGGTTATCGATACTCATTTCACCCCAAGCCCTAAGACAGTGAAGATGACCTATACCATCCCAACCGCAAAGCTCGAAACCATAGGCGCCACACAAAACCCGCTAAGCATTATTGCCCGAGGCTTTGTTATCTCCAATGACAACCAGCCCTGCATAGCCAAACCAGGTATCTCCGCGCCATTGGATAACATCAACTCTCAGCAGTTTTTCATCAGCTACCAATGTGCCGACCCACTCGCCAAAGTGGTGATACAAGACCGCTTTGCCGATATCGACGGCTACCAGAACTTCGCTCGGTTTAGTCTACTCGGCATGGCCAAAAGTGTCACTTTTAGTACCAAAACCCCAAGCCATGAATTTGCCGTCGGCGCCATTTTGGCGATGAAAAATGCCAGCCTCGCCGAACAAGCACAACCCACCTTTTGGCAAAATCTTTTTGCCTCAAGCGACTACCTACCAGTCGGCTTAGCGCACATCTTACTTGGTCCCGACCATGTACTGTTTCTACTGGGTTTAATTTTACTGATCACCAGCACTAGGCAGCTATTGATACTTATCACCTGCTTCACCCTCTCCCACAGCGTCGCCCTCGCTTTAGCTGTATTGGATATCATCAACCTATCCGCCGCCGTAATCGAGCCATTAATCGCCCTAAGCATTGTCTACATTGCGGTAGAAAACCTCACCAAGCTATCACGTCCACAAAACAGCAAAACCAATCACCAATGGCTTGTGGTCACCCTATTTGGTTTTATTCACGGCTTTGGCTTTTCCTTCTTACTCAAAACCATGGGCCACGAAAACGGCCTAGCCTCTGCCCTCGCCTTTTTCAATATCGGCGTCGAAATCGGCCAGCTGATCATCGTGGTGCCGTTGTTTTTGCTGTTCAATAAACTCCCCACATTCTTACCAAACGCTCAAACGCCACTGCTCTCAAACGGCTTTATTGAGAACGCCAGCACACCAGCGAAGTCACTGATATTACCAAAACAAGCCATTAGCCTTGTCACCGGTGCCATTGGGCTTTATTGGCTATTTGAGCGCAC
>JBFHGJ010000114.1:0-18680 GCA_041583135.1 Alteromonadaceae bacterium
GCTAAACACCAGTTTGAGGGCAAGACGCTGAGCAAATTGCTGCTCGATGCGGTTAATCAGGCGTGTCGCCAACAATGAATGGCCACCCAAAGCGAAAAAGTTATGATGTACACCAACGGCGTCACACTCTAAACCCAGCAACTGCGCCCAGATCAGCTGAAGCTGTTGTTCTATCTCGTTGCGAGGCGCAACATAGTCTTTGTTTTGCTCGTCACTTGGCGCAGGCAAAGCATTTTTGTCGATTTTACCATTGGGCGATAATGGCCACTGCTCGATGGCGACAATGGCCGTCGGCACCATATGCTGTGGCAATTGACCTGCCAGCTGCTGTTTCAGCAAAGCAATATCAACCTCTTGCACAGAGCCTTTAACATAAGCCACCAGTTGAGCTGGCGTATCTTGCCTTTGATAGACCAAGGCCAAGGCCGATTCGACATTTTCCATGTTCACTAGAGCGGCTTCAATTTCGCCAAGCTCGATGCGATAACCGCGCAGTTTCACCTGAGTGTCGATGCGGCCTAAAAACAGTAATTGGCCTTGGTCGTTAAAGCGCACCAAGTCGCCAGTGCGATACCAGATATCATTACCATCGCCACTTAACGGATTGGCGACAAACGCTTTTGCGGTTAACTCGGGGCGGTTTAAGTAGCCTTTGGCAATACTGCCGCCACCAATATACAGCTCACCGGTTGCGCCAAAAGGCAGTAGTTGCTGGTGTTCATCAAGCACTATCAACTGGGCATTATCAAGCGCGCGGCCTATGGGCAGCGCACTGTCATTACCTTGACCAAGCGCTACCTTGGCCATATCGCATTCAGTCACGACTATGGTGGCTTCGGTTGGGCCATACATATTGAGCAAGGTGATCTTTTGCTTGCGATGTTGTTGCCACTGCTGCCAGTTGCGTAAAATGCCCGGTTGCATAGCCTCGCCGCCGGTGGCAATAAGTCTGAGTTTAATATCATCGGCAACCTTTGACAGCTCGGCTTTACCGCACAAGTGATGCCAAAAGGCAGTCGGTAAGGTAGCAATGGTGATCTGCTGCTGGGTTACCCAGCGCCAAAAACCGTCGCCATCGAGCACAGAATCATCCTGTGGAATAACCAAGGTGGCACCAGATAACAGCGATAAGCTCAGCTCTTCGATAAACACATCAAAAGAGATAGAGCAAAATTGCATAATACGGTCGTTCACATCGGTTTGATAAAGGGCCATCGCCGCCTGATGATACGACAGCCAATTGCCAAGGCTCACCATCACCCCTTTTGGCGTGCCGGTTGAACCTGAGGTATAAATCACATAAGCAAGGGCATCAAAGGGTTGTGGCAAGACAGACAAGTTGGTGTCGTCAAAGGTGCCTAGTTCCAGCGCGCATTGTTCGCTTGCAAGGGCAATGACTTCGACTTCATCGCCACAGTCCATCGGCAAGGTATCAGCACATAGAATGTGTTTCATATTGGTGTCTGACACCATGAAGCTCAGTCGCGCGCTCGGGTAGTTCGGGTCTAACGGCACAAATACGCCGCCGAGTTTTAAAATGGCCAATACCGATTCAATCAGCGCAACACTGCGAGCCAAACACACCCCGACATAATCGCCAGCGACAACGCCCTTGGCCTGTAGCAGCCGCGCACGACGATTGGCATTTTGGTTAAGCTCAAAAAAGCTCAGCTGGCTATCGCCCAAAGAAAGCGCAGTGGCCTGTGGGCGATTTTGCACGTGAGCTTCGAACATCTGGTGAGGCAGCAGCTGCTGCTCACACTCAGCCTTGGTCAGTTTGGCTGGGGCTAACAGCTTTGCCGTTTCTTCTGGGCGCAGCATATCAAGTTTGGCTGGGGCAACATCGAGGTTTCGGCTATCAACAAAGGCCGATAAGAGCTGCTGCATATGGGCGCTAAATTCGCTTATTCTTGATGCACTAAACAGCTGCTTGTCGTAATACCAACACAGCGCCATGCCACCTTCGGTTTGACGCAATACAAGGTCGATATCAAACAACACCGCAGGCTTAACCTCTGGCAACTGAGTAAGCGCCAGTCCGGCAAGCTCAGGGGTAACAGCTGAGTCCATATCCAAGGTTATCATCAACTGAAACAGCGGGGAATAACGGCTATCTCTTGGCAAATTGAGCGTTTCGACCAAGGCTTCAAACGGCACATCCTGATTGGCCAGTGCGTCGATATTGACTGTCTTTAAGTGCGCCAAATAAGCGTTTAACGTCGGCTGCTCGGTACTCACTCTAAGAGCCAATGCATTGATAAATAAACCAATCATTGACTGTAAGCTGCTAAAGCGACGATTGGCAACCGTGGTGCCCACCACTATGTCTTTGGCATTGCTGTGACGTGATACCATCAAAGCAAAGGCGCCATGGAGCAACATAAATAACGTCATGCCGTTTGCACCAGCTAACTGCTGCAACTGCTTAACTAATGGCTCAGGCAACAAGTCTTGGTAAAAGCCCGCTTGATGCTCAGGGGTTTGCGCTCTCGTTTGACGCAGGTTCAGCTCGTGGGTCAGCGGCGCGCCACCAAGCTGCTTTTGCCAATAGCTAAGCTGATGCTGATAGTCCTCACTTGCCAGCCAGCGGTTTTGCCAACTGGCATAGTCGCTATAATTGATGGCCAAAGGCTCAAGGGCTGGCATTTCACCGGCTTTTATATGATTGCCCTTAATATGCGTGTAGAGCCTACTGAATTCATTGACCAAAATACCAATAGACCAACCGTCAGCAGCAATATGATGCAGGCAAAAACTCAGTAGGCCACGGTTGTCAGCTAGACCGATATACAAACAGCGCAGCATAAAATCATTCGATAAATCAAACGCTTTGCTGCTGTGTGCGCTGAGCAGTCTATCACGATGTTGAGCGCCATCGTCAGCTCCGCTTAGGCTCACCACATCAATGGCAAAATCGCTGGCAGGCAGCAGTTGCTGAATGACCTCAGCCGCTATGCTACCGTTATGGTTGGCTTTAAATACTGTTCTAAGTGGCTGATGTTTATCGATAATGGCCTGCAATGCCTGCTCGGCAACACGGACATCCAATGGGCCGTCAACATCAAAAGCAACACACATATGATATTCACTGCTGCCCTCTTTCATTTGGTCGATAAACCACAGGCGCTGCTGGGCAGATGACAATTCAAATGTTTGTTCATCAGCAGATAGCGCAACCGGCCCTGCCTCTTTGACTGACTGGCGAGTCTCATCTATCAACTGCGCCAAACGGCTAAGCTCGCTGTGCATAAACAGCTGCTTTATGGTCAGTTCAGTGGCGAATTTATCGTTGATTGCCGCCAGCAACTTCACCGCCGAAAGCGAATTGCCACCAAGGCTGAAATACTCACTGTTGCCGCCAATAAGCTCAAGCTCAACATTGAGCGCTTGCGCCCACAACTGAGCCAGTAATTTTTCGCTGCCCGTGGTTAACGGCGCTTTGCTATCGGCCATATTGTTAGGCTGTGGCAACGCTTTTCTGTCAATCTTGCCATTAACTGTACGGGGCCAATCAGCCAATACCACATAGGCCGATGGCACCATATGCAGAGGTAACAACTCAAGCAATTGTCCACGTAACCACTGGGCATCAACCTGCGCTGTAGCACCGCTGTGACAAACCACATAGGCGGCGAGAAGCGCGCCATTAGTACCCTTATCAACAACTTCAACCAAGGCCGAATCAATCCCGTCGAGCTGGCTCAGTTGCTGTTCAATTTCGCCCAACTCAATGCGCTGACCACGCAGTTTGACCTGATTATCTATCCTACCAACAAAGTGTAAGTTGCCCAATTTATCCCAGCGCACCAAATCTCCTGTACGATAAATGATCTCACATGTGAGATCGTAGGGATTTTGCACAAATCGCTCTGCGGTCAATTCAGGCTGGTGCAAATAACCGGCCGCCACACCAGCGCCACCGATATACAGCTCACCAACACTGCCAACAGGACACAGCTGGCGATATTCATTAAGTACCAGTAGCTGAGTATTGGCCACCGCTTTACCAATTGGCACAGCTGAAGTTGGGTTGTTGATTGGCGCATCAACATCATACAAGGTACTGCAAACGGTGGTTTCTGACGGGCCGTAGCCGTTAATTATGTGTAGCGCATCAACCCCTTGTTGCAAGTCAAACAATAACTGATGGTCTATTGGCTCAACCCCAACCAGCAAACGTTTGAGTTTGATAGCATCAGGATTTTCGCCAATAAAGGCTTTAAGCGGCGCCAAAGCAAAGCCCGGCAAGTAACAGCTGTTGATTTGATGTTGCTGCAAAAAGTCAAACAGCTTTGCCGTATCGGTGCGAACACTATCTGGGATCACATGCAAGGTTGCGCCAAAACACAAAGCGCTGAAGATCTCATACATGGCAACATCAAAGCTGACATTGGTCCACAGGGCGCATTGTTGATTGGCGCCGATTGGCGCGCGCTGATTAAAATCCAGTAGCAGATTGAGCAGGCTTTGATGATAACAGGCCACGCCTTTGGGTTTGCCGGTAGAGCCTGAGGTATAAATCACATAGGCCAGCGCCTTAAGCGCATCATCGCCACCACAGCTAAAGTGGTGCCCATCAAGCTCGGCCAATTGAGCCTGCACGCGAGAGGACGACATATCGATGATGTTCAGGTTTTGCGCGCCGTCAAATTGCGCCATCGACGGGGTTGCCGATAACACATGGCTCATCGCACTATCGCTTAACATATGTTCGATGCGCGCTTTGGGATAATTAAGATCAATCGGCACAAAGGCACAACCGGCTTTGTGCAGCGCCACCATGGCAACTATCATATCAAGGCTACGCGGATAGCAAATACCCACCGTCGCCCCGGGGCAAAGGTTTGATGCAACGAGCAAACGCGCCAGCCTATTGCTCGCCACGTTAAGCTCACCATAACTCAGGGTTTTGTCTTCACACACGACCGCCGCTTGACTAGGCCGGGTTTGCGCCTGCTGTTCAATCAAACGATGCAAAGGCTGTGGGCTAAGTTCGATTTGGCTGGGGCTTTGGCCCAATTGCAGCTGCTGGCGTATTTCTAAAGAAGACAGCAAGTTCAGCTCTGCCATTTTCGCGTGTGGCTTATCAACCAACTGCTGAGCGAGATGACAAAAATGGCGATTAAGCGTTTCAATACTCGCCTCATCAAACAAAGCACTATCGTAAATCCACTGAAGGCAATACCCTTTGTTCACTTTGCTGATGTTGAGGTTCAAATCGAATTTCGCTGCTGGCGTCTGCTCGGGCAACGGCGTAAATTGCAGCCCCGCTATCTGTGGCACAGGACTTTGTTCAACGGCCATACTCAGCAGAATTTGAAACAGGGGCGTATGACTGGTATCACGAGCAATACCGAGCTGTTCTACCAAATATTCAAAAGGCACCTGCTGGGCATTGTGGGCTTGCAGGTTGACCGTTTTGACCTGCTCGACAAAGTCGCTGAAATATTCATGCCCTGCACTGTTGGTGCGCAGCACCAAGGTGTTGGCGAAAAAGCCGATTAACGGCTGTACTTGCGCTTGCTGACGATTGGCAACCACAGTGCCGATAACAATATCCTGTTCGTTACTGTGACGGCTGAGCACCAAGGCCAATAGGCTGTGCAGCAAAATAAACGGCGTTACGCCATAGTGCTGCGCCAACGCGTCGAGACGTTGAGTTAATGTCGTATCAACAGTCGCCACGACCTGCTCGCCCACATAGGTTTTGACCAAAGGTCTTGGTCTATCAAGGGGTAAACAATGCACCTTTGGCATATCGGCCAGTTGCTGCTGCCAATAAGCTAATGGCTCGCGTAACTGCTCAGCCTGCAAGTGGCTTTGCTGCCATAGGGCAAAATCGCCATATTGTATGGGCAAAGGAGGCAGCGCTTGCCCGGCGTTGCTGCTCAGGCGCGCATAATTGGCACTGAATTCCTGCAACAAAACCCCCACAGACCAGCCGTCAAAGGCGATGTGATGCAGGGTAAAGAGCAAGATCCCCCGATTGTTGTCGAGCTTGATAAAACAGGCCATAAGTAGCAGGTCATTGGCAAGGTCGAATACATGGTTGCGATACTGTTGTGTGATGTTGGCGATGTTTTGTTGTTTTTTGTCTTTGCTAAAACCACTCAAGTCGATTTGCCGTAGCGGCACCTCAACCTTGTTGTGGATGACCTGCCTCACTCCTTGCGGGTTCTTTTCATCTACGCGGTAGGTGCTACGTAAGATCTCATGACGCTCAACCACCAATTCTAATGCCTGCTGGGCAATGGTGACATCGAATGGGCCTGTGACTTCAAAACCGCCTGGCATATTGTACTGGGCACTACCGCCTTCGAATTGGTCGATAAACCACAACCGTTGTTGGTTTTTCGATAAAGGCGCCTCATCTTTTTGTGTCAGGCGAGTAGTGACAGTCAAGTGATCGGTCTGCTCAGCACCGGCATCTATCGTAGCAGCTAACTGAGCAAGGCTGTCGGCGTTAAAAATCGCCTCAACGCTCAGCTCACAGCCCAAACGCTGATTGATGGCTTGCTGTAACTTGATCACCTTTAGACTATCGCCACCTAAACCGAAAAAGTTTTCGCTCATGCTGACTTTTTCGCTGTCGATGGCCAGTATTTGCCCGCAAACGGCGGCAATGGCGTGCTCAGTTGCGGTTTCGGCTTTAACCCAATCATCTGACAACTGATGAGATGAGGGCTCAGGCAAGGCATTTTTGTCGATTTTCCCGTTGGGAGATAACGGCAAAGCCGCCAGCGGTATGAATGCTGCCGGCACCATATGTGTGGGAAGACGCTTGCGCATATGGGCGCGCAGCGCAGTTAACCCATTGCCTTGACTAAACAGGGCCATATCCGAGCATGTGAAATACGCCAATAAGCGGCTGTCATTTATCCCCTCATTGCCTTGGCGCAACACCACCACCACGTCTTCTACCATGGCAAACGCCGCCAAGTGGCTTTCAATTTCTTCAAGCTCAACCCTAAACCCGCGTATTTTCACCTGAGTGTCGTTACGGCCGATAAAGGCGATGTTGCCATCGGGCAACCAACGCACGAGGTCGCCACTGCGGTAAAGTCGCTCATTGGGGTCGTCTGAGAATGGGCTTGAAACAAATCGCTGTGCGGTCAATTCCGTCTGGTTTAAATAGCCTTGGGCCAATCCGGCGCCACCAATATACAGTTCGCCAACCATGCCGTGAGGCAACATTGACAACTGCTCATCAAGAATATACAACTGAGCGTTATTGACTGGCTTGCCGATTGGCACATATTGGTGATACTGGGCCGAGTCGGCATCCAGTTCAAACAAAGTTGAGCAAACCGTCGCCTCAGAAGGCCCATAGCCGTTGATGATGGTGGCCGACTCAAGGCTTTGATGGATACGGGCCAAGGTCTTAGGAAAGATCGGTTCGACCCCAACCAACAGGCGTTTTAACGCCAACTGGTTAGTCGCTTGCGACAACCACTGAGCCAATGGGTTTAAGGTAAAGCCCGGCAAGAATGCACTGCTGATCTGCTGCTGTTTAAGCCACTCAAACAACTGCTGAGTGTCGGCTCTAATTGGCTCTGGCACAAGGTTTAAGCTAGCGCCGTAGCATAAGGCGCTGAAGATCTCGTAGACCGAAACATCAAAGCTGGTACTGGTCCACAAAGCGCCCTTGTCGTTTGCTCCAAGGGGTCTGCGACTTTGAAAGTCCGCCAGTAGGTTGACCAAAGCACCATGTGTACAGCACACCCCTTTAGGTTTACCAGTCGAACCAGAGGTGTAGATGATATACGCCGTATCATCGGCTTTGATGGGCCTTGTCGCCAGCTGAGCTGGCGCGTTTGGCATTGATGCCATTTGCTCAAGACACAAGACTTCGACGCCTGCAGGCCAATCAAGGCTATCGCTCAGCGCGCTTTCACTGAGCACCAATGCCAGCCCGGCGTCGTCTATCATGTGTGCTAGCCGCGCTTTGGGATAATTGGGATCTAAGGGGACGTAGGCACCGCCGGTTCTAAGCACTGCCATTATGGCGACTATCAGCTCAACCCGGCGGGTAAGGCACACGCCAACACGGCAATTTGCGCCGTTGCTTTGATTGGCTATGCGCATCGCCACCGCAGTGGCAGCGTTATCTAGCTCGGCATAAGTGAGCTGCCTGCCATCGGCGATAACGGCAATTGCCTGTGGCTGCGCTTTTGCCTGAGCGGCGAACATAGCAACCACATCAGAGGCTTGGCACGCTTTGAACTGGCCTTGGCCCAAGCTCAACAGTTGGTCATATTGCGCCTGAGGCAAGTAACGATATTCAGCCAACGGTAACTCAGGGGCTGCCAGCACTTGCTTAAGCAAATAGTGTAAACGCTGTGCCAAATCATCGATTTCGCTTGGCGTAAAATAGCCTAAGTTAAAATCCAGTTGCAACTCGGTATCGCGGTTTTCGCCATATTCCCACAAGGTCAGCGACAATGGGGTTTGTTCGTGTTGGTGGCTCAAATACACCAAATCAGCGCTTTGGCCGTCAAAGCTTAAGCGGCTATCGAGCTTGAGATAGTTAAATGCCAAATCGTACAGGCTTTGCTGATGTTCACCATCGGCAATGATATGACCGATAGGATAGCGCTGATGGCGATATTGTTTTTGCTGTTTGGCACTGATGGCGGCAATATTTTGGCTAAAGCTTTGGCCGATATCCACTGTCAGTTTTAGCGGGCTGATAGAGGTAAACACCCCAAGCATATTCTTTTGCTGGTGATTTTTGCGGTTGTGGCTGGGCAGACCAAACACAATCTCGGACGGTTTGAAACTCAGCGCAAAATAGCTGGCGATAACCCCTAGATACACTTGCGCCACCGATACCTTGTGCTGTTTTGCCAGCTCGGTAACACAGCCGACTTCTTTGCTGTCAATCGGCATGACGACACGCTTTGATGCGATTGCCTGTCCTGGCGGGTATTGGCTGCGATAAAACCCCGGCAGCAACGCAGACGGCGTAAGCTGTTGGCTTTGCCAGTAGGCTTTGTCGTTTTGGTATTTGTTGCCGCGCAGATATTCATTGTCTTTTTCACTGACCGTTGACCACAGTCCGCTTGGCGCATCCACCTGTTCACCTTGATAAAGCTGGCCTAGGCTTTTTGCCCAATTGGCAAATCCCCAGCCGTCCATCGCCAAATGATGGGCAAAGCCGACATAGTAAAAGCGCTCGCTATCGAGTTTAAGCACATAGGCGCGAAACAGCGGCTTGTCATCAAATTCGATGGCGCTGGCAAACAGGGTATCGAGCCACTGTCGAGCCTCTTGCTCAGGGTTTTGGTGTTTTGAGAAGTCAATCAGCGCCAAGTGGGTATCACGCTCATCAACAATGTACTGGGCAACCCCTAAGGTGGCATGTTGACAAACCCTTAGGCCGAAGATCTCCTGACTTTGCACCAGCTGCTTGTGGGCTTGTTGCAATTTGTTCAGGCAAATGCCAGACAGACGAATATAACCACCGACGTTGTACAGCGGAGCGCTCGGCGTTTTCAGCTGATGATAGAAGATGTCCTGTTGACTCAAAGTCAAAGGAAAATAGTCAATAGGGTCACTTTGTCGCACAAACTTCATTATTTCGTCGTCCTGGTCATACAACTGGCAGCTTTATCTTTTTTTTAGCGAATAAAGAAACACTCACCAAAACACCTTGCACAGTGCTTTGGTTCCTCACCAGCAAAACTGGTGTAAAAGACTTTGTATCAATTGGATCTGGTTACAGACAACAGGCTGTTCAGGTGATGTTCAATGGCGTGTTTTACCAACCGTCAAGCACACGCAACTTCCTTATCAACTTCTCTAATGAGCAACAATTCCAAGCTTTGTTCAGCCTAAGTACCCCAGCATTATTATTCAATACATTTTCAATTTCAATGCCTTAAAATAGGCCCTAACTCTAGGCAAAACGCATATGAGTAACTCGAATGCGGATTGATAGTCGCTTAAAACGCTGTTGATTTCGATCAAATGCTCAATAAAAAATCATTGAATACGTATGCAACACCCAATGTTCATCAAACTGCAATTGACCTCATCACGGAGTTATTGTACCGACGCCCTTTAATTACCTAATAAAAACACATTAAAATAATTAAAATAAATTGCACGACTGCTGATTTTTTGTGCCGAAGGAAAGAAAGTGAGAGGGTTAATCTGCCGCAAATAAACACTGCGTCACAGCAATAATAACGGCGGCACGATTGCATGCCGCCTTTTTGGGGCGTGAAAACAAAAGTCCGCCCTAGTCACCATAGGGTCTGGCCATACCCACCAATATTTTACGCGGACCGGTATAGGTTTCGCGGCCATGGGTAAAGAGCATGTTATCGAGCAACATCACATCGGATTTTTGCCAATCAAAAGCGATTTTCTGCTGTTGATATATCTCACGAATGATCCTGAGATAATCATTGTCGATTGGGCTATCATCGCCAAAGGTGGTGTTGCGCGGTAAATTTTCCTCACCTAAGGTGCTGATCAGGTTCGCTGCCAACTCTGGGTTTAGGTTGGAGACATGAAACAGGTGGGCCTGATTGAACCATACCTTCACCTGCTGATGAGGATGTAGTTGGGTCGCAGGGTTGACCTGAGTGGTTCTAAGGCCGTTATTGTCTGTCCACTGCACCGTTAACCGATTATCATGACAAAATTGCTCGACCTGCTGTTTGTCCTCGGTGCCGAAGACCTCTGACCAAGGCAAATCTATCTCGGAGTAATTGCGAATGTACTTAACCCCTTTGCGCTCGAATTCTTCGCGGATGTCCTTTGGGATCTGACGATAAATCTCACGGCTATCGGCAATCGGTGTCTGCCCTCCGGTTTGCGCTGGCAACATACAGAAAAACCCCAACCGCAGCGGCCAGCGGTTGGCATAGGCATTTTCATTATGCTGAGCTATCTCTTGGTCGGCATGATATTCGGTGGCGGTATACACATTGCCTTTAAACTCAGTTCTTGGCGTCGAACGATAGGTGTATTGCAACAACTCGCCATCGAATAACGTCTTCAGCAACTGGCTGAACTGCTTTGAGCTGTTGATTTTCAAGCCACGGATCAACATCGCACCTTGTTCGCGCAGCGTAGCCTCGACCTCGTCTTTGTTGGCCACTGCCCAGTCCAACGCTTTGATACCACTGCCGGCCACCTCAGTCAAATATGGAAAATTCGCATTGTCGCTGCAACTGCTCATAAACGCCCTCATCTAATTCAATCAAAATTTTGGTGCCTGGACACCTTTAGTTTATCCCAGCCAAATCAAGCAAAAAAGCATATCGTTTGGCTCGGTCGAGATAGCGCTTGTAACGTCCGGATTTACCGCCGTGACCTGCGTCCATATCGATATCAAGCAGCAATAGATTATCGTCAGTTTTGAGCGCGCGCAACTTTGCAACCCATTTTGCCGGTTCAAAGTATGGCACTTGAGTGTCATGTAACCCGGTGGTGACCAACATATTGGGATAATCTTGCGCTTTGACTTGGTCATAAGGCGAATATGACAAGATGTAATCGTAAAATGCCTTATCGTTGGGGTTACCCCACTCGTCATACTCACCGATGGTCAGCGGTAACGTATCATCAAGCATACTGGTCAGTACATCGACAAATGGCACGATAGCAACGACACCGCGATACAGATCAGGTTCCATATTGGTGATGGCGGCCATCAACAGCCCCCCTGCACTACTGCCCATGGCAAACACTCGGTCTTTATCGCCATAGCCTTGAGCGACTAAGGCTTTGGTGGCATCGTTAAAGTCGGTGAAAGTGTTTCTCTTATGCAGTTTCTTGCCGTTTTCGTACCACTGTCTTCCTAAGATCTGCCCACCTCTAACGTGAGTAAGGGCAAAGACGAAACCACGGTCGAGCAAGCTTATTCTTGAACCGTTAAAGTAGGCATCGATGGTAAACCCATATGAGCCGTAAGCGTGGTTAAGCAATGGATTACTGCCGTCTTTTTTAAACAGGTCTTTACGATAGACCAATGAGACAGGCACCTTGGCGCCGTCGCGAGCCTCGATTACAACGCGCTCGCTTTGATAGTTGTTGGGGTCATAGTTGCCCAAAACCTTGTCTTGTCTTAACAGCTGGTTGGACTTTTTAACAAAATCGTATTCGAAAATAGAGCCGGGCGTGGTAAACGAAGAATAATAATATCGGACCTTGGTCGAGGCCGGGTCGGGATTTTCATTGAGATACACCGCATTGGCAACATCGTTTAACGGCACATCTTCAATCAAGCCACCATCGAAATCTCTAAGGCGCAATTTCATCACCCCGGCTTCACGTTCGCGGGTAACGATATATTGATCAAACAGTTCCACTTCATCTAACACGGTGTCGTCTTTGTGGGCTATCACCTGTTGCCATTTATCCCTGCTGCCAATATCGTCTTGGTGCACTTTATAGAGCATAAAATTGGGGGCATCGTGATTGGCACGTAGATAAAAATACTCACCAATATGGTCGGCGATATACTTTTGATTTTCATGTCTTCGATACAATACTCTGGCAGCACTAGTGGGCTTGTCGGCATCGATAAAACGGGCCTCACTGCTTTCATTGGCAAAATGGCTGATGGCAATGAACTTGCCCGAGCGGGTCTTTTTGATAGAGGCGGCAAACCGCTTATCGGTTTCTTCAAATACCAACACATCCTTTTTAGGATTGCTGCCAAGCTCATGACGGTAGACCTGATAAGGCAATAAGGTTACCGGATCTTTACGCACATAAAACAAGGTATGATTGTCGTTGGCCCAAACGATGTCACCGGAAGTATTGACGATAACCTCGGGATACAGCTCGCCGGTAGCGAGATTCTTAATACGGATATCATACTGGCGACGGCCTAGCGTATCTTCGGCAATGGCCATCATTTGTTGATCACTGCTCATAACCAAGTTGCCCAAGGCATAATAATCCAGCCCCGTTGCTCTTATGTTTTCATCAAGCAAGACTTCTTTTTTGCCGTCCATAGTACCTTTGTGACGATAGTGCACCACATAGTCTTTGCCTGTCGGGTACTGACTGTATTGCCAATAGCCATTGCTGAACAGCGGTAGCGACTGCTGATTGGGTTCTAGACGATTGGTCATTTCGTCAAATAACACTTTTTGCAGTGACTCGGTATGGGCCATCTTGGCTTTGGTGTATTCATTCTCAGCATTGAGGTAGGCCAGCACCTTGGGATCTTTGCGCTCATCGTCGCGCAACCAGAAATACGGATCATTTCTGGTATGACCATGGGCAACTATCTTATGATCGATGCGTGCCGCGATAGGCGCTTTAGGCGATTCGCTTTGCCTAACAACAGAGGATTGAACAGAGGGTTGGTTGGAACAAGCTGACAGTACGCCGATGGCAATACCGAGCAGGGTCTTTTGGCAGATCTTGGCAAACACTTAAATGTACCTTTTGCTTTACCATAAAATATGCCCCGAGGGTAACAAAGTCGCTGTGCCTATTCCAGCATAAAATGCGCCAGATCAACAAGAATACGATTGCAAAAACCGGGTTTGTTGAAACTTTAACCATCTTTAGCGATATTCAACACTCTATACTAACCCTTTGTTAATTAAGTGATTGTCTAATTCACGAAAGTCATTGGCGAGTTTACGATAGCCTTTAACTGTTCATTTACGCTAGATTAGGCAAACTTTGACGGCGCCATTTTTGCCCAAGACTTTGGTAACAAACATTCGGCAAATCGTGGCGAGACATTGAATGCAGCAATAACAGGAAAAGACATAATGAACAATAAGATGACAAAAGCACAACGACGAATGGGCATCAAACTCGCGCTAATGGCAAGCAGCCTAAGCATCGTCATCGGCACCACCTCAGTACAGGCACTGCCTATGGACGACAATGGTCCGGCAGTTGAGTGTGATTGGTTTTGGCATTCAGCCTCCGGCACTTGGGTGATGCGCTGCGATGATGGCACCGTGTTAGACTGCAACGCCACCGACGACTGCCCTGTCAGCCCAGTACCGCCGGGCGACGGCGAACTCTAATCCTAATGAATGTCAGGAAATAATCATCCAGGATTATTTCATGAGACCGCTACGTTTAAGCAAGTGAAACTTCGCTTACTTTTGACCCACATGGATGTGGGAAATGCAGAAATTGCATGGAGCAAAATTCTGTCAACAAGTTGAAAAGGCGGCACATCCGTGTGCCGCAGAATTAGTGCCAACAACGTCCATTTATGGACAGGCACAAATTAAGGGGGTTAAAGGTGCCCATGCTCAACCCCCCCAGAAAATTTTGGCGGTTAGCCTCTGCAATACTGTAATTACTACGCCGATGTGCTATTTTGGCTTTTTTTGTTAATATTTGTCACCATTTTGTTACATAAAAGTATTTATATTCGACACTTGGCCATTATATTGCTCACTCTCGTCACGCTGTTTGCCATGGCTTGGCAGCACGCTTATGCTTTGACGCCGGTCAGCCGAATCGAACGAATATCGGTAGAACAGGGACTGGCTGGGGTGGTCGTCAACGACATCATCCAAGACACTCAAGGATTTATGTGGTTTGCCACCGACGGTGGTTTGAGCCGCTATGACGGCTACGGCTTTCGCCACTTTACTCATCGAAAAGATAACCCCCACTCACTTGCCGATAGCTTTATCGAAAAGTTGCATCTCGACAACCAAGGTCAGTTATGGGTCGTTAGCCGGGGTGGCTGGCTACATAAGTTTGATGCGGCCAATGAGCACTTTTTGCGCCTTGAGATCATTGCCGAGCGCTCCCAACGCGGCAAAAAGAATCTACTCACCAGCTTGGTCAATAGCAATGACGGCCACATTTATATCACCAGCAAAGGCTTCGGCCTATTTAAACTCAACCCCCAAGACAATAGCCTGACAGCCCAACCAATAGCCGGGGTTGACCCCAGTGCAACCCTAGTCGCCATGACGCCAAAGGGCAATGGCCAATTTTGGCTTGCCTTGAGTAATCGCTTTGGCGTGCTTGACCCGGCCAACCACACATTCACTATCACCAAACAACCGAGCTTTGGCGCCAGCCTCACCGCCCTACTGAGCGATAATGCAAATACTCTGTGGCTTGGCACTAATGGCAAGGGATTGTATCGCTATAATACCCACAGCGGTCAATACCATCAGTTTACCAAACGAGCGGATAGCCTAAGTGGCGACCGCATTCAGCAGCTGTTACTCGATAACCAAAACACGCTTTGGATCGGTACTTTTACCGCCGGTCTTAACCGGTTCGATACCACCAGCGGCCAATGGACTCACTTTGCACATGACCCCGACCGCCCCGACACCCTTGCGGGCAAATTGGTGCGCTCACTGTATCAAGACGCCAGCGGCGTAATTTGGGCAGGTTCGTACAATGGCGGCGTCGGTAAGCTCGACCCGGCAACCCTGGCGTTTGGCCACTATAAGCGCGACGCCAATAAGCCTCAATGCCTCGACAACAACGCTATTTACGCCATATTACAAGATAGTCAACAAAACCTTTGGCTCAGCGGCTATGGCGGCGGGCTCAATAAAGTCAACCTGACAACCGGTCAGTGTCGCCAGTTTAAAAAGCAAGCCAATAACCCTGACAGTATCAGCGCCAACAGCGTATACGCCTTACTTGAAGACAGCTCGGGTCAAATTTGGGCAGGTACCAGCAATGGTGGCGTCAGCGTATACAACCCAAAAACAGACGCATTTACCAACTACAGTTTTGCCGACAGCAACACTCCCGGTCAGCGTAAAGGCACCGTTTACAGCTTGTTTGAAGACAGCCAGCAGCATATTTGGATAGGCACCTTGCGCAAAGGATTACAACGGTTTAACCCAAAAAGTAAGCAATTTGTGCGCTATCAACATGATGACAACAATCCGCAAAGCCTCAGCGCCAACACCGTCAGCGCCATTACCCAAGACGCCCAAGGCAATCTTTGGATCGGCACCAACAACGGCTTAAACCAACTAAATCCGGCGACCGGCACCATCACGCGCTTTAGCCATCAGCCCCAATCGTCAAACAGTCTCAAAGACAATGAAGTGATCGCACTTTGGGCCAGTCCGGCGGGCAAACTGTGGATAGGCACCGAATCAGGCCTTAGCCTGTACGATATCGACAGCGGCCAATTCACCAATCACTCACAATGGCCAAGCCAGCGTGTTTACGCCATTTTGGCAGATAGTCGTCACACTCTCTGGCTAAGCACCAGCAAAGGCTTGGTCCATTTTTTCCCGGCAACCGGCCAGCAACACACCTATGTCAAAGAAGATGGCCTGCAAAACAATGATTTTACCAGCGCTGCGTTTAAACATGCCGACACCGGACGGCTGTTTTTCGCCGGTATCAATGGCTTTAATAGCTTTATACCGGCCAATCTCAACAGTGCAACTCGCGGGCCTGCTGTTGCGCTTACCGATTTTTTACTCGATAACCGTCCCATCAGACCCGGCGTAACGACAAAAGACCAATTCAGTTTGCCCCAAGCCATCAACAGCACCACCCATTTGCAGCTCAGCTACAAGGAGCAGCAGTTTGCCTTTGAGTTTGCGGCACTCAGTTACGCCTCACCTGCGCGCAATCAATATCGCTACCAACTCGAAGGCTTCAATCAAGACTGGATAACCACAGATGCCCACAACCGCCGGGCAACCTATACCAATTTAGACCCCGGCGATTATGTCTTTAAAGTGATGGCTGGCGATCATTTAGGCCGTTGGAACGAGCAAAGCCATGAGCTTTCGCTCACTGTCTTGCCACCACCTTGGAAAACCAAATGGGCCTACGCCTCATATGTGGTGCTAGTGCTCTCGCTAATATACGCCGGATATAAATTCAGAACCCTGCAACTGCGTCGCCATGCGGCCAAGTTAGAACAAGGGATCCGCGAACGCACCGAAGAAATTTATCGCCAAAAGCAAACCATCGAATCACTACTGGCACGCAGAAACGCGCTATTTGCCAACATTTCTCACGAGTTTAGAACGCCGCTGACACTTATTCTTGGTCGCATCGATGAAATTCTCCAGCAAAGCATGGCCCAAGATAATCATTCTCGATTGCTGACCGTTAAGCGCAATGCCAGAAGATTGCTGCGTATGGTATCGCAAATATTGGATCTCACCCGCCTCAGTGTCGAAAAACAGCTCAATATCCGCCCGGTCAGGATCGCAGCGCTGGTCAATGTATTAGCGGATGGTTTTACCACCATCGCCCGTGAAAAAGACCTCGATTTTAGCGTCGAAATAGTCGATGACTGCTGGCTCATGGCCGATAGCGACGCCCTTGAACAAATATTGCTAAACCTGTTATCCAATGCCATGAAATATACCCCAAAGGGTCGCTCGGTAGGCATCAAAGTAACACGTTTGAGCGCTCAGCAAGGCGCCATCGCCGTTAGCGATACCGGTGATGGTATCGCCGAGCACAGCCAAACTCAGATTTTCGAACGCTTTAAACGGCTTTATCACAACGCCGAGCAGGTGCCCGGCAGCGGCATAGGACTTGCTTTGGTCAAAGAACTGGTCACAGTACAAAACGGTGAAATTCACCTCACCAGCGAAGTTGGACGCGGCTCCACCTTTACCGTAACCCTTCCCATAGCCGCAAACGAGGCCAAAGTGTTGGAAGTTAGCCCGCCGCACTTAAATGCCATGGCCTTAGAATTGACCACAGTAGAAGCCCAGCCACCAAGTGAAAACCCGCCCAAAGCCGTCGCCAACGTAAACGACGTATCGGTGTTAGTCATTGAAGACAACTTAGATATGAGCAACTATCTGGTCGATTGCCTTAAAGATCATTACCAAGTCGATACCGCTTATGACGGTCAACAAGGTGTCGATAAGGCGCTTGAGTTGGTGCCCGATATCATCATCTGCGATGTCATGATGCCCCACAAAGACGGCTATGAAGTCATTGAACAGCTTAAAAACGATGAGAAAACCAGTCATATTCCGATGATTTTACTGACCGCCAAAGCGCAAATCGATGACCGTATACGCGGCTGGCAAACCCTTGCAGACGAATACCTCACCAAGCCTTTTAACAGCGCCGAACTGCTGATGCGCATCGACAATCTGCTGTCGCTGCGCAAACTGCTCAAAGCCCGCTTCTCAAGCCAGCTTATCAACGACGAGACCATAGCACCTGCGCCCAAGGCGTTAATCGCTCAGCCAAAGGCCATTGAAAATAAAGAGCAAATATTCATCAACAAGCTCGATGAGGTATTGGAGTCGTGTTACGCCGATTGCGATACTAAGGTCGGTCAAATCGCCAAAGCCATGGCCATGAGCGAGCGGCAACTGCATCGCAAACTCAAAGCCTTGACCGAGTTGACCGCCTCAGAATACCTGCGCAGCTATCGCCTGAAAAAAGCCGCCAAACTGCTGCGCCAAGGTGAAATGGTCGGTAATGTCGCCTTCGATGTCGGCATCGCCACCCACGCCCATTTTAGCACCTGCTTTAAGTCACAATATGATATGACGCCCAAAGCCTATCAGGAGCAATATAGGCAAATGGCGCAGCACGACTAATTTTCTAATTTATTGACAGCTGTAGGTCATTTAACTACACTTCGGCCCCAATTTTAATAACAACAAAATAGGGGCAAGATTGCCATGAAACACTTTCTGATATTACTGGTGTTATTTGGATTAAACACCAAAGTTGCAGCGCTGGAGATAACTTACGATCCA
>JBFHGJ010000115.1:0-18668 GCA_041583135.1 Alteromonadaceae bacterium
TATGGGCGAGCTGTATATTGGCGGCTTAGGCGTGACCGATGGCTATGTCGGCCAGAGTGAGCTGACTGACGAGCGCTTTATTGCCAATCCATTTGGCGAAGGCAGACTTTATCGCAGTGGCGATTTGATGCGAGTGATGCCAGATTGCCAGTTGCAATACTGTGGCCGTAGCGACCACCAGATTAAACTCAGAGGCTATCGCATCGAGCCAGGCGAGATTGCCCATGTGTTAAATGGCTGCGAGGGCTGTAATCAGGCCTTGGTGATGGTCAAAGATGAGCTGTTGGTGGCTTATGTTGCAGGAAGTGTGACAGAAAGCGCCCTAAGACAGGCGGCCGAGCAGCAATTGCCAAGCTTTATGCAACCTCAGGTGTATGTGGTGCTTGAGGTGATGCCGCTAACAGACAATGGCAAGATAGACACCAAAGCGTTGCCGGGCATTGATGGCAGAAGCACGCAGGCGGTGTATCAGGCGCCACGCAATGAGACCGAACAGCAATTAGTCGCGATTTGGGCTGAGTTGTTAAAACTCGATGGCGACAAACTCAGTGTTGATGCCGACTTTTTTGCCCTTGGTGGTCACTCGCTGTTGGCCGTGCGTTTATCTGCACAAATCAGAGCGGTATTTGGCAAAGAGCTGAGCATTAAAGCGCTGTTCGATACCACTACCATTGCCAAGCAGGCATTGCTTATCGCACAAAGTGACAGCGCAGCTGCAATGCCGCCACTGCTTGCGCACAATACGCCAGTAGGCGAGGGTATAGAGCTGTCTTACGCTCAGCAGCGCTTGTGGTTTATCGACAAAATGGATGAGGGCAGTAGCCAGTACAACATGCCAATGGCGCTGCGCTTTAAAGGGCAGCTACAAGAAGAACTGGTTGAAGGTGCCATTAACGCCATTATCGAGCGCCACCATATTTTACGTACCGTCTACATCGAACAAGATGGCGCCGCGCTGCAATATGTCAAGTCGCGCAAGCTTACTCTTGAGCGCCTTGATGTACGTGAACTGCCAGCGCAAGAACAGCAAGCGGCAATCAATCGCGTGTTGCAGTTAGGGAGCGCCAAGCCTTTTGATTTATCCAATGACCTGATGGTTCGCGGCAGCTTTGTCAGAACCGCCGACGATAGCGGCGTGCTGCTCTTTACCATGCACCACATCGCCTCCGATGGCTGGTCGATGGCATTGATGCTCAAAGAGTTCGTTGCTGCCTATAAAGCCTTGAGCGTACAAGGTGACTGGCAGGTAGCGCCTTTACCGCTGCAATATCACGACTTTGCTATTTGGCAAAAAGCGGCGCTCTCGGGCGAGTTTTTACAATCTCAGTTAGCTTACTGGCAGCAGCAACTGGCTGAGGTTGAGCCGGTGCACGGCATTGCTCTTGATAACCCGAGACCTGAAGTCAAAGCCAGCAGCGGCGATACCGTACTAAGTCATATCGATAGCGATACCGCCAAAGCGTTAGAGCAGCTTGCCGGTGCACATCAGATGACGCCGTTTATGCTGCTCCATGGCGCCTTATCGCTAATGGTTGCCCGTCATAGCGGCCGTGATGACGTGGTGATAGGCACTGTGGTTGCCAATCGAACCGAGGCTGAACTGGCGCAATTGATTGGCTTTTTCATCAATACCTTGGCTCTTAGAGTCAACACCGACTATCAGGATATGGCGGCATACCTTGCCCATGTTCGTGAGGTGAACCTTGACGCTCAGGCCCATCAGGCGCTGCCGTTTGAGCTGTTGGTTGAACAGCTTAATCTGCCGCGTAGCGCCCAGCATACGCCTTTGGTGCAGATCCTCTTTGCCATGAATACCGTCGATAACGATATCAGCGCTTTAGATGAGGTGTCGTTTGAAACCATGGGCGGCATCAAGCCTGCGGCCAAGTTTGATTTGGACATTATCGCCAGACAAACCGATGAGGGGATCACTTTTAGCTGGATTTTCGATACCAGTATTTGGCGCAAACAGCGCATTGAAATATTTGCCGAGCACTTAAACCGCTTGCTCAAAGCCATGTTGAATGCTCAAAATGCGGCGCCAAGAGCACTTGAGATGCTGACATCAAAGCAGCGTGAACAGGCACTCTATGGCTTCAATCAGACCCAGTTTGCTTTTGCCCAAGATACCTTGGTGCATGAGCTTATCGAGGCTTGGGCGGTGAAAACCCCTGATGCTTTGGCAGCGCGCTGTGGCGAAAATACACTTAGCTATCAGCAGCTTAATAATCGTGCTAACGCACTTGCCAAGGTCTTAAGAGATAAGGGCGTTAAGCCTGATAGTTTGGTCGGTGTGTGCTTAAGCCGTACCATCAACTTGCCAGTTGCCTTGTTGGCAGTGCTGAAATCAGGTGGCGCTTACATCGCGATGGACCCTGCGCTACCAGATGATCGCCTAAACGGCATTTTGGCGCAGGCCAATGCTTTGCTTATGTTGTGCGACGAGCAGTTATCCAATGGCGTTAATGCCGCAGAGCGTATGAGCCTTAGCCAAAGTGGCTTTGACGATAGCGCTCAATTGGCCAACTTGCCGTGTCTATCGGCAATGGACTCAGATAAACTGGCTTATGCTATTTTCACCTCTGGCTCTAGCGGTAAACCTAAAGGGGTTTTGCTCAATCACCGTGGCTTGGTCAACTTGGTACTCGATGGCCAAAAGCGTTTTGCCCTTGATAACAACAGCGTGCTATTGCAGGTATCGGCCTTTGGTTTTGACGCCGCCACCTGGGATTGGGCGCTCGGCCTTTGTAGTGGCGCTTGCGTTAATATCGCCGATGAACAGGTGAGAATGTCGGCGGCGCTTTTGACCGATTATGCTCAGCAATATCCGCCAAGCTATGGCTTTATACCGCCTGCGTTACTCGATATTTTGCCAACCGAACCTTTTGCCGCAGTCAAAACCATCGTCACCGGTGGTGAAGCGGTATCTGTTAAAACCGCTAAACGCTGGGCGCAAGGCAGACGCTTTTTCAACGCCTACGGGCCGACGGAAAACACCGTGGTGGCGACCATTTCTGAGGTGAGCGTTGATAGCCAAGCGCTCGATATCGGTTTGCCTATTCACAATGTTGAAGCCTTGGTGCTGGATAAATTCAATCAGCTGGTGCCACTGGGCTGCGTTGGCGAGCTATGTGTCGGCGGTATCGGTTTGGCCCGTGGCTATTTGGCCAACGAGGCATTGACCGAGCAGGCATTTATTGCCCATCCGTTTGCCCAAGATGCCAGCAAACGGCTCTATCGCACCGGCGATTTGGTTAAGCGATTGGCCAATGGTCACTTGGCGTTTGTTGGCCGTGCCGATAAGCAGGTGAAGATCCGTGGCTATCGTATCGAGGTGCAAGAAATAGAAGCACTGTTATTGGCCCAATCTGGTGTCGAATCGGCAGTGGTTACCGTTAAAACCAGCGCGGCAGGTCGTCAGATGCTGCTTGCCTATGTGGTGTTAAATGATGACGCCGCTATCGACGGCGAAGGGTTAAAAGCCCAGCTCGCCACCAAATTGCCGCAGTACATGGTGCCGCAAAGCGTGATGGTGTTGCCGAGCCTGCCGTTAACGGCCAATGGTAAGGTTGCCCTTGAGCAATTGCCGTTGCCACAGCAAGATGCCGTGCAAAGCCACGCTAGGCCACAAAATGACAAAGAGCAGCAACTGCTGGAAATTTGGGCGCAACTGTTGAAACTTGGTCGCGATGATTTTGGCGTTGAGGATAACTTCTTTGAGCTTGGCGGCGATTCGATTTTATCGATTCAGGTGGTCTCAAGGGCCGCAGCCAAAGGCATTCACTTTAGCGTGAAAGACCTGTTCGATGCCCAAACCATTCGTCAATTGGTTGCCCTTGAAGGTAAGGCCGTTGCCGTCAGTGCCATTCAATCTGAGGTGACAGGGGAGCTTGAACTGTTGCCGGTGCAACAGATGTTCTTTGAAGATCTCAACGACTGGCATCACTTTAACCAGTCGGTGATGTTGCAAACCCCAAGTGATTTTGATTTTGCTGCGCTCAAAGCCGTGGTTGAAAAGCTGTTGGCGCACCACGATGCGCTGAGGCTGCAATTTGAAGTGACAGATATCGGTGTAAAAACCAGCCATTTGGCGCCCAGTGTCATTGATATCGATAAGATCTGTCAACAAGTCAGCTGGCCTGAACAAGGCGTAAGCGAGTTTGCCGCCAGTTGTCAGACCGAGCTTGCGCCAAGCCGTGGTGAGATGGTTAAAGTGGTCTATATCATGCCGCCAAGTAGCGGCGAGACGGGCCGGATGCTGATAGTCATTCACCACTTGGTGGTCGATGGCGTGAGCTGGCGCATTTTGTTAGAAGACTTGCAAAACCTCTATCGTCAAAAGCTGGTTGGGCAGCCGTTGACGTTACCGGCCAAGACCAGCGCTTTTGCTCAGTGGAGCCATTTCTTAAAGGCACGGGCCAACAGCGATGAACTCGCGCCAAGTCGTGCTATCTTCACTCAAATGGCAGAAAAAGCGCCGCAAACCATTCGTGAAAGTGCGCTTAACCGCAGTGCAGAGCGCAATGGCAGCGGCTACCACAGCCTATCGTTCAGGCTTGATGAGGCCACCACCAAGCAATTGCTTGGCCCTGCCAACCGCGCGTATCGCACCGGTATCAACGAGCTGCTCTTAAGTGCCTTATTGCTGGCGGTTAAACGTGCATTTGGCAACGACAGTCTGTCTTTGGCGTTGGAAGGTCATGGCCGTGAAGCGCTCAGCCAAGGGCTGGACTTAAGTCGCACGGTCGGTTGGTTTACTACCATTTATCCGCTGAATTTACGGGTAAACGACAACGATATCGCGGCCCTTATCTGCGCCGTCAAAGACGACTACCGTCTGGTGGCCGATAAAGGCATCGACTATGGTTTGCTGCGCTATTTGGCCGAGCCGAGATTGGCGGCGACACAAAGCCCTGAGCTTGCCTTTAACTATCTTGGTCAGTTCGATCAGGTGCTCGAGCAAGACAGCTATTTTGTCGGCGCAGCCGAGGGCCGAGGTGCCGAAATATCGCCTAAGCGGCAAATGCCATTTGCCCTGACCTTAAACTCTATGGTCAGCGGCGGCACCTTGAACCTGACTTTGACCTTCGACCAAAGCCAATATCATATGGCGGCGATGCAGGCACTTGTCGATGGCTATCAGCAAGGGCTGATTGAGCTGACCGCGCATTGTATGCAAACCCAGTGGGGTCGTTTGAGCTACAGCGACTTCCCGCTGATGCAAATGTCGCCTGAGCTGTTCAGCGAGCTGGTCGATGTCAACGACAGCAACATTGAAGACATATACCCGGCAAGTGCCATGCAGCAAGGGCTGTTGTTCCACAGCATGATGGAGCAAGGTAGCTACACCACCTTGCAGGTGATTGTGTTAAGAGACTTAGACGTTGCGCGCTTCAAGCAAGCTTGGAGTGAGGTCATTGCGCGTCACAGTATTTTCCGCACTGCCTTTATCGGCGCTGAGCAGGGCAACATGCATCAGTTGGTGCGTAAGTCGGTCAATTTTGACTGGCAGCTACTCGATTATGCCGACATGGACACGCCGCAGCAACGCGAAGCGCTCGATGCTCTGAGAATAGCCGAGAAAAGCCAAGGCTTTGAGCACCAAGTTGCGCCATTGATGCGCTGCACTTTGGTGGCTTTGGGCCATGGTCGTCACCAGCTGATTTGGAGCCATCACCATGCCCTGATGGACGGCTGGTCGTTGCCTTTGGTGTTTGCCGAGGTGATTGAATGCTATCGCGCCGCAATGCAAAACCAAGCGCCGCAACTGACCAAAGCTGTGCCTTATAGCCACTATGCCCGCTGGCTGGCACAACAAAATGAAAGCGCAGCGTTATCCTACTGGCGTGAGCTGTTGGCCGATGTGTCTCATAGTACGCCGTTACCTTTGGCCCATTTGCAAGAGAAAACCGCACAGCCGCAAACGACCAATCATATTGAAGTGATGCGTTATGACGCAGGCTTGACCGAGCAGGTCAGCCAGTTTGCCCAGCGCTGTAAGGTTACCGTGAATGTGATAGTTCAAGCGGTATGGGCGCTGACTTTGGCCCGTTACAGCGCCTCGGAGCAAGTGGTGTTTGGCGCGGTCAGCAGTGGTCGTCCGGCGCAGCTCGATGGGGTTGAGCGTCTCGTGGGCTTGTTTATCAACACCTTACCTGTGCCTGTGGCCATTGATGAGCAGCAACAGGTCGGCGATTTTGTTGCCCACTTGCACCAGCAGGTGGCCTCAAGCGAGCAGTACGGCTTTGTGCCGCTATCTAGCATTATGGCGCAAAGCGGCTTTAACCAGTCGTTGTTCGATTCGCTGTTGGTATTTGAAAACTACCCGTTTGATGAGTCGGTTGGTGATAAGGCAGGTCAAGCGGCGCTTAGCGTTGAGTCGGTTGACGGTTTTACCGGCACCAACTATGGTCTGACGGTCACCGCTTATCTTATCAATACCTTGGTGGTGAAAATCGACGGCAAGGCCGGGTTGTATCAACCGAGCAAACTTGAGGCGATTGCCAAGGGCTTTACGCACTTGCTCAAAGCCTTGGTGGCGGACATGCACACCGAGCTAAAAGACATCAGCTTGCCTGTCGCTCATCCGGTGTCTAAGCCACAACCGTTTAGCTATGATATGTCGCTAATGGCGCTTTATGAGGCTCAGGTTAAAACCAAAGCACAAGCCACAGCGTTGGTGTTTGACGACATTGAACTGAGCTATGAAGCCCTTGACTGTCAGGTCAATCAAATGGCGCATTTGCTGGTGCAAGAATATGGCATCGCAAACCTGTCGCGTGTGGCCATTTGCACTGAGCGCCACCACCTACGAGTTATTGCCATTTTGGCGGTGCTGAAACTCGGTGCCTGCTATGTGCCGATAAGTGAGGAGCTGCCCAAAGCGCGTATTGACTATATGCTTGAACAAGCTCAGCCACAGCTGATTTTGACCGACAACAACAGCGCTGCGAATTACCATGGCGCAACTTGCCCAATGCTTGTAGTTGACGATGCCTCGATACAGGCGCGTATGGCGCAAATGCCAAGCGATGCGCCGGTTGCCGTACAAGGCGAAGTGGCCCATATCATCTTTACCTCTGGCTCTACCGGTAAACCGAAAGGGGTTGAGGGCAGCTACCGAGCGACCTTTAACCGGGTGCAATGGATGTTGCAGCGCTGGCCGTTCGAGACAGGTGAGTCTGTACTGCACATCACCTCAATGGCATTTATTCGTGGTGTTTGGGAGCTGTTGGTGCCGCTATGTGGCGGCGCTACGCTGGTACTTTGCGACCGAGAAACCGTAAAAGCCACCGATAGGTTGTGGGATAAAATCTGCGAGCATAATATCAGCCGCATCGTTACCGCGCCTTCTTTGATGAGTGCGCTAATCGAGGTTGATAGCACCAGCGTTTGCCCAATCAAACATTGGTTTGTCAGTGGCGAGCCGCTTAAACAAAGTGAAGCGAGCAAACTACTGAACGCTCATTCAAATGTCGCTTTGTACAACCTCTATGGTTCGACCGAGGTGATGAGTGATGTCAGCTGCTATCAAGTCAATCAGCAAGACACTCAGTTGTATGTGCCGATAGGTGAGGCCATCGACAATACGACGGTTGAAGTCTGTTCATTAGGCGGCAAGGCGTTGCCTCACGGCGCGATTGGTGAGCTGGTGGTTAAAGGCGCGGCGCTGGCCAAAGGCTATTTGAACGGTGCCAACGGCGGCTTTATTGCTAACGATGGACAAAACGCCTATCACACCGGCGACCTCGGCTTTGTCGATGGCAACGGCCAGTTGCACTGTCTTGGCCGTATTGATAACCAAGTGAAGATCCGTGGTCATCGTATTGAGCCGGGCGAAATCGAAGCGGCGCTGATGGCCATCGAAGGGGTGAAGCTGGCCTGTGTCAAAACCTTTGGTAAGGGCGAGAGTTTGCACTTAGCTGCCTATGTGGTGGATGACAATCCACGCGAGGCGCTTTATCGCGAGCGTTTGAGCGCGCAGCTTCCGGCCTACATGGTGCCGAACGCCTTTGTGGTTCTTGAGCAGATGCCGCTCAAACCCAACGGCAAAATCGATAAGCAGGCTCTGGGGCAAATCATCACCCAAAGTCATGGCCGCGCGCCACAAGGCGAGGTTGAACAGACCATTGCCGCGCTGTGGTCGGCGCTTTTGAACATCGAGCTTAAGCACATCGATGCACAAAGCGATTTCTTTACCATCGGTGGTCACTCACTGTTGGCCATTCGCCTTGCCAACGAGCTTAAGCAGACCTTTGGGCTGGATAACTCAGGACTGGGCGTGCGCGAAGTCTTTGCCTACCCGGTGCTTGAGCACATGGCGACGCAAATCGAACAATTACGCCATCTTAAAATGCAACAAGACACGCAAGCTGCTCTAGCGCAGGTAGATGAACTGGAGCAGGGGGAAATATGAGCGAAGCACAACAGTTGTTGGCGCTGGCAGCCGAGCGCCAGATCCTATTGTATCTAGAAGACGGTAAACTCAAGTTCAAAGCGCCCCAAGGGGCAATGGACCCTGAGTTTATCGCCCGGCTTAAGGCGGTAAAGCCTGAGTTGATGACGCTTTTGGCTGAGCTGGAAAATGCCAAGTCATCAACCCGTAGCCCGCTTGCCATGAACAGCAAAATCGAGCCGCAACATAAAGACAGCGCGCCTTTATCTGATGCTCAGCGCCGTTTGTGGTTTATCGAGCAGTTGGGCATTGCGGGCAATCAGTACAATATGCCGTTGGTGCTTAAAGTCACAGGTGATTTCAAGCTCGATTGTGCCAAACAGGCACTCGCGGCTTTAGTTGCCCGTCATCATGTTTTGCACACGGTTTATGTCGATGGTGACAATGGGCCTATGGCGCAACGCCTAAGCGCTTATGAGCTTGAACTGGGAATGGATGACTTATCGGCTTTGCCACTTGATGAACGCGACAATGCATGTCAGCAACGCATTAAGGAACAACTTGCGCGGCGCTTTGATTTAAGCCAAGACTTGATGGTCAGAATGCACTGGTTGCAGCTGGCACACAATGAGGGCGTGTTGGTGCTTAACATGCATCACATTGCCTCTGATGGTTGGTCGGTGGGCATTGTGGCCCGTGAGTTTGCCGCCCTTTATCGCGCCTTTTCACAAGGCACCACTGCTGAGCTTAAGCCGCTTCCGTTTCAATACAGCGATTATGCCTGGTGGCAAAACAGCGCCCTGAGTTCTGATGCGCTGGCAGAGCAATTGCACTACTGGCAAAACCAGTTAAAAGAGGTGCCAGCAGTGCACGGCTTGCCCCTTAAAGCCCCGCGCAGCAGTGGTGAAGCGGCCATTGCCAAGCAGGTAAGCGCAACGTTAAACGCCGAGGCGAGTGAAGCGTTACATCAGTTGGCACGGGCCAAAGGCATGACCATGTTTATGCTGCTCCACGGCGCTTTGGCTTTGGTGCTAAGCCGCTTTAGCAACAGTGACGATATTGTTGTCGGCACGCCTTTGGCCAGCCGTAATCAAAGCGATCTTGAAGCCTTAGTGGGGCTGTTCGTCAACACCTTGGTGCTGAGAACCAATACTGAAGATTGCCCACTTGATGAGTATCTGAACAAGGTCAAACAGCTGCATTTGGACGCGCAGGCCAACCAGGATGTGCCGTTTGACTACTTGGTCGAACACTGCAATGTCGCGCGCTCTACTAGTCACTTGCCGCTGTTTCAAATATTGTTTGCCGCCAGTAATGTCGCCGACGCGCCAAGTCTGGACATTCCGGGACTTAACTTTAGCGCCATGGGTAATCAAGGTAGCAGCGCCAAGTTTGAACTTGATGTTCGCGCCGAGATTGGCCCAAGTGCCATCACTTTGCGCTGGCTATATGACAGCGAACTGTTTGAGTCGCACCTGATTGAAAATTTAAACCTGCATTTGTGCACCTTGCTTGAACATTTGCCGCAAGATTTGTCTGTGACCCTAAGCCGTGTGGAGATGATCCCGCACAGCCAGCGCGAACTGCTGCTTTACACTCGCAACCAAACTCAGCAAGACTTTAACCGCCCGGCACGGCTCGATGAATTGTTTGAAGCGCAAGCAAAAGCCACACCACAGGCCACCGCGCTGATATTTGCAGAGAAGCGTTTGAGCTATGCGCAGCTCAATGAAAGAGCCAATGCCTTGGCATGGTTACTCAAAACCCATGGGGTGGGCGCCGATAAGCTGGTCGGCCTGTGTTTAAACCGCACCGAGCAGTTGGTAGTGGCCATGCTGGGTATATTAAAAGCTGGCGGTGCCTATGTGCCGGTTGACCCCAATTATCCCGATGCCCGTATCGCCTATATGTTAAATGACAGTGGCGTTGAGCTGGTTGTGAGCGAGCAGGCCCTTGAAGCTAAGCTAAATGCCCTTGAAGGTGGGCCGCATGGGCTTAATATCATCAGCCTTGATAGCGATACTTGCCAAGCTCAATTGGCCGGTCAATCAGTGGATAACCTGCCTTGTGATGGCAAATCGCCCGAGCATTTATCTCATATTATCTATACCTCAGGCTCTACCGGGCTACCCAAAGGGGTGATGATAGCGCAGCAAAACTCTGCCGCCATGGTCAATTGGGCTGGTAGCGCATTTGAGCCACAGGTGCTGCGTAAGGTGCTGTTTGCTACCTCTGTGTGTTTTGACCTGTCGGTGTTTGAAGTGTTTGTGCCTTTGTGTCACGGCGGCTGTGTGGTGGTGGCTGAAAATGTGCTCAGTGCAACCAAAAACAGTGATTTATCGCTTATCAATACCGTGCCATCGGCAATGGATGCGCTGCTAAGTGCTGGTAATCTGCCAAGTTCGGTTGTGCAGGTAAACCTTGCCGGTGAGCCGCTTGAGCAAGCGTTGGTGGCACGGCTTTATCAGGCTGGTGTGGCCCAAGTATATGACCTGTACGGGCCAAGTGAAGATACCACCTATTCGACTTATGGACTAAGACAGGCAGGCGGCTATGCCAACATCGGCAAGCCCATTGCCAATACCTTTGCCTATATTCTCGATAGCCACGGTCAGCTGTTGCCTGATGGCGCGCTAGGGGAGTTATATCTAGGTGGCGCAGGCGTCGCGCGGGGTTATCTCAATCAGCCTGAGTTAACCGAGCAGCGCTTTTTGGCCAACCCGTTTGCGCCGGGGCGTATGTATCGCACTGGTGATTTGGTGCGCTACAGCGCCGAGGGCAAGCTGATTTATTGTGGCCGCGCCGACGAGCAATTGAAAATTCGCGGCTTTAGGGTTGAGCTTGGCGAGATAGGCGAGCAATTAAGCCAGTGCGAACAGGTTCACTCTGCCTTGGTGGTTGCCCGCAAAACATCTGGCCAACAGCCAAAACTGGTGGCCTATGTGCAGCCCAATGCCGAGTGTCAAATGAGCGAAAGTCAGTGGCAGCAAACCCTTAAACAGCACCTGCTTGCAAGGCTGCCGGGTTATATGGTGCCAGAGGCTTTTGTCATCATCGACCAATGGCCGCGCACCACCAGTGGTAAAGTGGACAAAAATGCCTTGCCAGAGCCGGTTTATCACGCCGAGCAAAGCGCAGTTCAGGCGCCAAAAGATGCCCTTGAGCGTAGCCTATGTGCGATTTGGTGTGAGGTGCTCAGCCTTGAAGACGTTGGCACCGCCCAGCCGTTTTTCGATATCGGCGGCAACTCGTTACACTGCTACGCGGTGCAGCAAAAAATCAAGCAACAGCTTGGTGTCGATATCGCGCTGACCGACCTATTTACCTATACCACTATCGCTGAGCTGGCGCACTTTATCCATGGCTTTGATCAGGTGCAAGCCGGGACCTTAGTTAGTAAGGCAAAAGAGGTCAAACGCGGTGATAAAATCGCGGTCATTGCCATGGCCTGTCGTTTCCCCGATGCCGATGATGTTACGCAGTTTTGGCAAAATTTACTTGAGGGTAAAGAGTCGTTAACCGAGTTTGACGATGAATCCTTACTTGCCACAGGAGTGAGCGCTGCGCAGCTGAGCGACCCTAACTTTGTGCGCAGCGGCGTGTTGTTGCCCCAGCTTGATTGCTTTGACGCCGAGCTGTTTGGCTTTACGCCATCACAGGCGATGCTACTCGACCCGCAGCAGCGTTTGTTGTTTGAATGCGTTAACGATTGCCTAGAGCAGGCCGGTCTTGGTGGTCATAAGGGTAGTAACACTGGGGTGTTTGTTGGCGTTGGTGAGAGCAATTATTTGCTGGAGAACCTGCTACAGCGTGCCGATATCATCGCTCAGGTGGGCGGCTCGGCCATTGCCCTTGGCAACAGCCGTGATTTTGTCGCCACCAAAATTGCCCATAAGTTCGATTTAACCGGCCCTGCCTATACGGTCGCAACTGCCTGTTCGACCGGTTTGGTCAATATTCATCTGGCCTGTGAAAGCTTGCGCCAAGGTCAGTGCGATACCGCCCTTGCCGGTGGCGCATCGGTCGGGCTGTTAAGCCCTCGTGGCTTTATCGCCGAGCCGGGCGGCACCAAGTCGCCAACAGGCATTTGCCGGGCCTTTGACGAGCAGGCCGACGGCACTCGTGGCGGCAGCGGCGCAGGTCTGGTATTGCTTAAGCCATTAACTCAAGCGATTAAAGATAACGACAACATCAGCGCGGTGATAGTCGGCTCTAGCTGCAACAATGACGGCGCCGACAAAGTTGGCTTTACCGCGCCAAGTGTCTCCGGTCAGGCCAAAGTGATTGTCGATGCAATCCAAAGCGCCGGGGTCGATATTGATAGCATCGGTTATATTGAAACCCACGGCACCGGCACCAAAGTTGGCGACCCGATTGAAATCGCCGCGTTAACCAAAGCCTTTAACTCTCTGGGCCGTAGTAAAGACGCTGCACCTTGCGCACTAGGCACCACCAAGCCCAATATCGGCCATTTAGACAGCGCCGCCGGTATCGCCGGGTTTATCAAAGCGGCCATGGTGGTTGAGCAGGGTATGCTGGCCAAAGCTTTACATTTCAACCAGCCAAACAGCCAAATCGACTTTGCCGGTGCAGGCTTTTTTGTGCCGCGTGAAAACCAAGCCTTTAGCTGTGCCACAGGGCCGAGAAGGGCAGCGGTCAGCTCATTTGGTATGGGCGGCACCAATGCCCATGTGGTACTTGAACAGTATCAAGCAAAACCCGAGCAGACAAAAGCAGAGCAAAGCGATGATAACGCCCAGCTTATTATGCTAAGTGCGGCAACCGAGCAGGCCCTTGAAGACAGCAAAGCGCGCTTATTACAGTGGCTTGAACTGGCGCCACAAAGCATAGAGCCGCATCTGCTGCCACGCCTTGCCTATACCCTTGCTACTGGCCGCGCCCAAAGAGCATTTCGCTTCAGTGCAGTGGCCAAAGACGTTGCCGGTTTACAGCGGGCGTTATCACAGCCCGGTGGCAGCTCAGTGGTTAATCCGAGTAAGGCCAGAGCCACTTTGGTGATGATGTTCCCCGGACAAGGTAGCCAGTATGCACAAATGGGCGCCCAGTTATACCAAGCAGCGCCCCAGTTTAAAGCGCAATTTGATGCGTGTGCGGCGATTTTAAATCCGCTGCTTAAACTTGATTTGGTGGCGCTGTTAAATCAGCCGACTTTGAGTAACGATACCGCCATCGTGCAGCCTTTGCTGTTTGCCTTTGAATATGCGCTGGCAAAACAGTGGCAAGCACTCGGTATTACCCCTGATGTGATGATAGGTCACAGCTTAGGCGAGTATGTGGCGGCCTGTTTGGCCGGTGTGTTTAGCTTAGAAGACGCCCTTAAACTGGTGGTTAAGCGCGCCGATCTAATGCAATCGCTTGAAGCCGGTGCAATGTTATCGGTGAGCTTGAGTGAAACCGACTTACAGCCGCTACTGGCGGATTTTGATTGCTGCCTTGCAGCGGTGAACGGCCCTGAGCTTTGTGTTGCAGCAGGCCGTACTGAGCAAATTGAAAAGCTCAATGCCATGCTTGGCGAAAAAGGCGTGAAAACCCGATTGCTGGCGACCTCTCATGCGTTTCACTCAAAAGCCATCGATGCCATTATCAAGCCTTTTATCGCGCTATTTGATGGTATTGAACTCAATGCACCGAAGCTGCCGTTTGTGTCGAACCTGAGTGCTGAGCTTATCACCGCCGAGCAAGCGCAAAGCCCGCAGTATTGGGCCAATCATATGCGTCAGGCAGTGCGTTTTGGCGATGGTTTGGCGTTTTTGGCAGGGCGTGCGCCAGTTTGCTTTTTAGAGGTCGGTCCGGGCAAAACCCTAAGCGCCCTTGCTCGCATTCACTGTGAAGATAGCGACAACCAATGCATCAACAGTGTCGGCACGGCGCAATCTGAGCTAAACGATTGGGCATTTATGCTCGATAGTGCAGGTGCGCTGTGGCGCGCTGGCTTCGCCCTAAACTTAACTGAAGTGACCGGTAAGCAACAAGTGTTGGCCTTGCCACAGTATCCTTATGACAGGCAAAAACATTGGGTGGATGCGCCAAGTAGACAATACACCGAGCGCCTTAATCAAGATATCGATAGCTGGTGTTATCAGCCGGTTTGGCAAAGTTATCCCGTGACCGGTCAATCCGCCGAGCCGCAGCGCATTGATGGCTGCGTAATTGTGCTAGGTGAGAGTGCATTGTGTCACAAGGTAAGCAGTGAGCTAAGCGCACTTGCCAATCGCGTGGTGTCAGTTAAACCCGGCGCGCAGTTTACGCAGCTAAGTGATAGCGAATTTACCGTAATGCCGGGCAACAAAACGGATTATCAGCAGCTGTTGGCTTTGCTTGGGGCTGAAGTCGTGGCCGTGGTCCATGGCTTTAACAGCGGCGAGCGCTTAGCAGATGAGCGCCGCTTGGCAGTCTCGGCGCAAAGCGTGCTTTATTGGGCGCAACTGCTTGGCGAGTCGAGTCAGCCGCGCCAATTGCTGCTTTTGAGCGAGCAGGGTCAAGCCTTTGACAGTGAAGAGCGGGCCTATCCTGAGCGCGCAATGCTTAGCGCCATGGCTAAGGTTATCAATGCCGAGTTTAATCACATCAATGCCTGCTACGTCGATGCCGACCAAAGCGTCGATATCGCCAAAGTGATGCAGCAACTAAGCGACACCGGCAATGACACTCATTGTTTACGCTTTAAGCGCTTATGGCGTCAAGGCTATGTTAGTGTTCAGCCGCAACAAGCATTTAGCGGCGTGAAAAAAGGTGGTGTTTATGGCATTAGCGGTGGTCTTGGTGGTGTCGGTTTAACGCTGGCTAAAGCCCTTGCCGAGCAAGCCGAGGTTAAATTGGTACTATTGGCAAGACACACGGAAAATCTCAGCCAAAACGTACAAAACACCATCGCGCAAATTCGCGAGCGAGGCAGCGAAGTTCACATCGTTAAAGCGGATGTATGCGACCTTGCGCAATTAAGTCATGCCATCAATGAGGTCGCTCAGCAGGTCGGCCAGTTTGACGGCTTTGTTCACAGCGCCGGGGTTGCCGGTGGCGGCCTGATCAGCCTTAAAGATAGCCAAAGCATGGCTCAAGTGTTAGCTGCCAAGGTTAACGGCACCGACAATTTGGCCCGTGTGCTTAAAGGGCATTGCCTTGAATGGTTTGTTGCCTGCTCGTCCATTACCGCGCTACACGGGGTTGTCGGTCAGTTCGATTATGCCGCCGCCAATGCCTATTTGGACGGCGCGGCTGAGCGCTTTGCCGAGCATTCGTGCCGCTATATCTCAATTAACTGGGACAGTTGGGCTGAGGTGGGTATGAGCGCGGCGCAACTGGCAGGCAAAGTGCTGCCATACGCGCTCACGCCAGCCCATGCCGCCCAGTGGTTTATTCGCTTAATCCAAGCGCCGGGCGGTAACTATGTCGTGACCAAACGGCCAATTCAAAAAGGGTTGAGTGCTCAAGCGCCTGAACAAAATCATCAGCCAAACGCGCCAGCGCCGAGCTTAAACAAGCGGAACAACCGGCCGATGCTCTCAAGTGATTATGTCGCCCCTGAATTCGCGCTGGAAAAAGCGCTATGCGAGATCTGGCGTGGGCCTTTGGGCATATCGCCTATCGGCAAGCACGACAATTTCTTTGAACTTGGCGGCGACTCCTTGGTGCTGACCCGCGTACTTGGCGCCATCAATCAACAATTTGACATCAATATTGCCATCCATCAGGCGTTTGATAACCCCACTATCGCCGAGTTGGCGGTATTGGTCGGCGCTCAAACCAGCGGTGGCGGGCAAGGGCCTGATGGTCCGGAAGATCAAGATTTATACGAACAAGAGGTTATTCTATGAACGCCGACAGTGTCATGCTGCGCGCCTTTGAACTTGGCATCATCTTAAGCGTCAAGTCAGGTGGCCTTGCCATCAAAGCCCCCAAAGGCGCTCTTAGCGATGAGCTAAAAGCACAGATCGCCGCCAATAAGGCGCAGATCATCGAGCGTTTGCTACAAAGCGGCGATAAACAAAGCGTGGCTATCAAGCCAAGGGCGCGTGGCGTGGATATCATGCCGCTGTCGTTTGCCCAGCGCCGCCTTTGGTTTATCGACCAGCTCAACCAAGGCAGTGTCGAGTACAATATTCCTATGGCGTTTCGCGTGCGCGGCGCCTTTGATTGCCGTCTTGGCGAAAAGGCGCTTCAGTTTATTATCGAACGCCATGAAAGCTTAAGAACCGTGTTTGTCGAACAAGACAACGAACCGGTACAAAAAGTGCTGGCAGCAACGCCGTTCACACTTTCCAAGGTGGATTTGAGTGAACAGAGTGTTGAGCAAGCTGAAGCCAAAGTGAGTGAATTGCTTAAAGCCGACCGCGAAACTCCCTTTGATTTAAGCCGTGATTTGATGGTGCGTGCCAGCTACATTGTGCTGCCTAAAGGGGCAGAGGATGACGGTGTGCTGTTGTTCAACATGCATCATATTGCCTCCGATGCCCAGTCGATGAGCATTTTGTTTGGCGAGTTTGTGCGTATTTATCAAGCGCTGTCACAAAACCAGCCGGTAGAGCTTACGCCTTTGGCGATTCAATACGGCGATTATGCCCTGTGGCAACAAAAGTGGCTCGATGGCGAGCGTTTGCAAAGCCAGCTTGATTATTGGAAAGCCAAACTGGCGGATTTGCCGGTGGTGCATAGTGTGCCGTTAGATAAAGTGCGCCCGGCGGTAAAAGGCCATCGTGGCGCCGGTGTGGTCGGGCAGGTTTCGCTTGAGGTTTGCCAGAGTTTAGACGCTCTTGGTCAGTCCCTTGGTATGACCCCTTATATGCTGTTTCATGGTGCTTTGGCGTTATTGCTCTCACGTCATGCCAACAATCACGACATTGTTCTTGGTACGCCTGTGGCCAATCGTGAGCAGGCCCAGCTTGAACCGTTGATCGGCTTTTTCGTCAATAACTTAGTGCTACGGGCCAATACTCGTCAGCCAAGTGTGCGGCAATATCTTGAGCATATAAGAGCAGTCAATCTTGAAGCCAGAGCCAATCAGGATGTGCCTTTTGAGCAGTTGGTGGAGCAGGCGCAAATCGAGCGTACCACCGCCCATACGCCGATTTTTCAAATGCTGTTTACCTACATCGGTTCCAGTGTTTCCGCTGGTAACGAAGGCGGCTTAAGTGGCGTGTCGTTCAGCGCTATCGGCGGTAATGACGTCAGCGCCCGTTATGATCTCAATGTTACCGCAAGACGCTCAGCAAACGGCATGAGCCTGTCTTGGGTGTATGACACCGAACTGTTTAACCGCCAAACCATTGAGGCGTTTAATCAGCAGCTGATCTGCTTATTTGGCGCTTTGGCCGAGTCGCTTGATAAGCCGCTTAAGCAATTGTCGATGTTTGATGACGCAACCGAAAAGAGACTAAAACTTGGCCTGCAAGGTGAGGTTTGTGCGTTGCCTCATGAAAGTTTTATCGCCTGGTTTGATAAGCAGTGCGCGCAAATGCCAGATAGCACTGCGGTTAGCCTAGGTGACGTTGCTTTTGACTATCAAACCTTAAACCTCAAAGCCAACCGCTTGGCCGACTTGCTGATAGAAGCAGGTATTGAAGCGGGCGAGCGAGTAGGTATAGCTATGGAGCGCTCTATCGAGCAATTGGTCTCTGTGCTTGGCGTGCTCAAGGTAGGCGCAAGCTATGTGCCTTTATCGCCAGAGTATCCAAAGGCGCGCTTGTCGCAAATGATTGAAGACAGTGACGTGGCGCAGGTGTTGGTAAGTTCAACCAGTGCCGCCACTGTGCCACTGGCTGGTATTGATTTTGTGGTGATTGACGAGTGCAGTGATGAAGACTGGCTTGAAGGTTACAGCGATGATGCGCCAGAGGTTGAGCTAGGCGCTGGTAGCGCAGATAGCGAAGCCTACGTGCTTTACACCTCAGGCTCAACGGGTAAACCCAAAGGGGTGATGGTGCCAAACCGCGCGTTGGTGAATTACCTTTGCTTTGCCAAAGCCAACTATATGCAAGGTGATGTGACAGGCGCTGTGGTGAGCTCGCCGCTGTATTTTGATGCGACTTTGACCAGCTTGCTAACGCCACTGTGCAGTGGTGGCGAAGTTAAGTTACTGGCAGATGATGATGGCGTACTTGAGCAGGTGTATGAGTTGCTGATGGGTGATGTTGCACTGTTGTTTAAAATCACGCCAGCGCATTTAGAAGGCTTGTTGCAACTTAAAGACAGTCACAATAGCCATCACATAGAACACAGCATTGTGGTCGGTGGTGAGGCATTGCCGCCGGCGACA
>JBFHGJ010000116.1:0-18641 GCA_041583135.1 Alteromonadaceae bacterium
CATTTCCTGAGCATTGGTCAAGCCATCATTATCGCTATCGGCATTGCTGCCGTTTTCACTTTGCTCAAGCAAAGGATCATAACCATAAGCCACCTCAAAGCCATCGGACAACCCATCGCCATCAGTGTCATACATCAGTGCTGAAGTACCATACTGCGCTTCTTCGTTGTCGGCCAAGCCATCACCGTCGGTATCAATCAACAGCGGATTTGTGCCCATCTCAACTTCTGTTGCGTCAGACAAAGTATCGTTGTCATCATCAGTATCGGCGTTGTTGCCAATGCCGTCACCGTCAGTATCGACCGACTCTGTCTTGTCCAGCGGGAAAGCGTCATTGATATCTGCAACGTTATCATTGTCATCATCAGTATCGGCGTTGTTACCTATACCATCACCATCGGTATCGAGGGTTTCATCTTGACTCAAGGGAAACGCATCTTCCGTATCCATCACGCCGTCATTGTCATCATCGAGGTCGGCATTGTTACCTATGCCATCCCCGTCGCTATCCACACTCTCTGTACCATCGAGGGGAAACGCATCATCACCGTCGAGCACACCGTCGCCATCATCATCCGAGTCAGCATTGTTGCCGATACCATCATAGTCATGATCTTGCCACTCAGATGGGTCTAATGGAAAATGATCAGCCTGATCTGAAACGCCATCACCATCGGTATCGTCGAGTTTATTTCTGCTGCCGTCCAATGGATACGGGTCGTTATGGTCAAGTGTGCCATCCCCATCATCATCGTTGTCAGCGACATTGCCGATACCATCATTATCGGTATCGACAAACTCACTGCCGTCAAGCGGGAAAGCATCCTGATTGTCCGGCACGCCATCACCATCGTCGTCATCATCTATCGCGTTGTCGATACCATCGTTGTCGGTATCCAGCGGACGGCTATCAATGCTGTCAGGCAAGCCATCATTGTCATCATCCGGGTCTATGGCATCACCAATAAGATCATTGTCGTTGTCGCTATCATCCACGATGTCTATACTGAATTTAGGCAACGCACTGACATTGCCATGACTGTCTACGGCTTTTATCTCTATCAAATGACTTTGTTTTGCCTCTTCTATTGAAACGCCATCTTGCTCAAGAACCAACTTTTCAAAATCGGATGCATACTGATTAGGTTTTACTGTTCCAGAGACATCCTGCCACCGTAATATCAGTTGAGCTGGAAAAGTAGCCCCGTTATTCAATATGGCAGATATAGTATTAGTCGCCAAGCTCCCCCCCAACATGACCACATCAGGAAATGAAGCTGGCGAGGTCACAGGCTCTGCGTTGGAATTAAACGTGAGGGTCGCCACAGCGCTACCAGCCACACCTCCTCCGACACCACTGCCATTTAAAGAAGACAAATCTGTACCATCAATAGTTAAGTATACATTCCAGGAATTTATTGCAGGCGCTTGGGCTTTGGCAAAATGAATTGCAAACTCATGGGGTTGTCCCATTGAGTCATAGATGGTGGTGCGCTGTCGGTAATTGTAGCTTTGCGGATCAAAATAACTAAAAGGCGTCACAAGCGGCGCAGATGCACGAGCATCCAAATTCATCGCGTAGTAAATGTAATTGGTGGAACGATAAGTCAGTTGTTGAACCGCACTTTGGTGAGATTGCGCCTGTCTATCTTGACTGCCTAGGTTGACGACATCAACATCGCAATCAACGGCATAGACTTGCCCTTTAACAAAAGAGGACCTTGAATACTGTTTGAGAACCGGTTTAATCCTCAACACATCAGCAAACCAAGCGCCATTGGTCAAAATACTTGATATGCTGCCGGGGGAATTTCTATCCCCAATCAAAGCAATGGATGGCAGCGCAGCAGGCTCCCCATTGGACTTAAAAGAAATAGACGAAACAGGCGTTCCAGTGACACCGCCACCGACACCACTACCGGGTAGGCTCGAAAGATCGACACCATTAATGGTCAGATGGATATTCCATGTATTGAATGTTTGAGCAGATGCTTTGACAAAATAGACGCCCAAAATATGGCGGTCACGCTTAAGAGCGTCATCAATCTCCATGGTAAAGTGATAGTTGTAGGTTGCAGGATCGCTCGGATCAAACGGTCGAGCAACCGGCGAGTTTAGTCTGCTATCGAGCACTCCAACGGCATAAATATCGGCATTGCCACAGTCAGTATGTTGATTTGCGGGGATATTAACGCCACTCAACCTGCCGGTAGTGCTGTCAAATTGGGCCCAACTCGGTTTGTTCTTGATGGTAAATGACACCGTATCACCATCGGCATCGGTTACTGTTGGTGTAAACCCATAGCGGGAACCGGCAAAGGCATGCCTGCGCGGCTGTCCGGAGATAACCGGAGCACGGTTAACACTTGAGACCAAAGGCTGAGGGTCTACACTGTCGGCAATACCATCATTATCATCGTCGTCATCTTTGTTGTTGCCGATACCATCAAGGTCGGTATCAAGTGATTCGGCGGGATCAAAATCAAAGGCATCGATAGGATCTGGGATCTGGTCATTGTCATCGTCCGTATCGAGACTATCATTGACACCATCACCATCATGGTCTTGATTCGCCATACCGCTTACATTGATCTTGAACTCAGGTAACCGGGCGGTTGCATTGGCTGAGTCGGCAACCGTAATGATTGTCCTAATGCTGCCTTGTGCCTCAGCGCGAGAAACGCCGTCTTGGGCAAAATAATGCAGTTTGTCATCAGTCTGGGTCAGACGTAAACCATAGCGATTATCCGAACTTTGCAGATGAACAGTCACTTCCCCCATTTGGGCAACGCTACCCAAATTGAGTTTAATTGCCGGGTAAATTCTAGGGCTGGTAAACCCCCATTGACCAAACGCTACGGACCGCCCCTCAGCAGCAACGCCTGAACCTGCAACCTGCCCCAAATCTTGCCCGTCGAAAGTCAAAAACAGTTGCCAGGGATGCTCGTTCAGCGTCTTTTTGAAATACAGCCCCAGCGCATGAGGACTGCCGTTATCGTCATGGACCGTCACTTGGTGAGCAACCGAATAGGTCGCCGAATTTGCCGGATCAAAACCTGCTGTTGTCATGCCAGTGTGATAGCGATACAGATCGGCGGCAAACCAGACATTCTGTGTGGCTTTTACACTATCACCGGAAACCTTGGCAAAGCCACTGAGCTCTCCTGTAGCAGGACTAAAACCAGCCCAGCTGGGGAGTCCAACAACGCGAAACGTCAATGAGTCTCCATCATCGGCAATCGGGCTAAATTGCCAGTAGCGTCCAGCAACAACTTCAGTTTCGGGCATACCGGAGATCACCGGCGGTGTATTTGCTGCAACATCAAAAGCGAGCAGCGAACAAAGCGTCAAAAAACAACTTTTCTTAAAATGGTGGGTCATAAACAGCGTCCAATTCTACACAATTCTATCCGACAAACCTAACGAAGGGCTGCCTTGGGTTATTTCATCCACAAAGCAACTTCGATTCTAATTGAGTTTGGCCGATTAGACAACAATCCACCAGTAGCCGCTCTTTAGTAACCTCAGATCCGTGTAACAACCAGCAGATTTGGTTCTGACTCGCTGAGATTTAAGCTTGGCTTTTCGGCTGATACATAAAGGCAACCCCCCTCTACTTCACGCCCCCACTGCCTCAATTAGCAATACAATGAACAAACATGGCAATGGAATCGACATTTTTAAGTGCTCTTGAAAAGTCCATCTTGTACCACTTATGTGATTTTGGGCCAATCATTTTGGGTTCTGCCAGATTGGGGTGTTGCACCTTTGCAGCAGCCTCTACTGGATTTGGCGCTAGGCCACGCAAATAGCGCCTAAATTCAAGCAAGGTCAGTTCATGTCCATACTTTTGACAGCCGAGGTGCATCATATCGAAAGTCTCCTGATCGCGCACATCTAACGGTGTACTGGTGCCGGTGGGATGATAGGCAAAGTCCCTTGTTCCAGCAGTCGGCTGCTGGTAGCTGCTGCGGTCTGTTGTGCAGCGGTCCTTCCCAGCCGTTTGCCCCCATCTTCCACCGACGTCGTTGCAATGGGCTTTCCCAGATAGTCGATGTAGGCTCGCGGTTATCGGCCAGGGTATTGCCTTGGTTGCGAATACCGCCATACTGCCTTACTGAAGCACGTTTTGCTTCGGTGTGTTTTTTGCCTGTTTGCTCTGACTGCTGGTACATAAACCATGACTCCCTTGGCCATTGCCGTTGTTCGAACCTTGTCGTGACTCAAAAGGCGCTAGGTCGCTCGTTGTTTCTAGCAACTTGCCCTATTTAACCTGATGTTAGCTTTGCGTAAGGCGGGTCAATGCCCTTGAACTCATCGCTCCTTTTGAAAAGCGGGAGAGTGCTGATATTTTCTTCGATAACAAATTTGGGGTAGTTAGCGATGAAAATAGCTGTGCTCTACGGCCCTTCCTTACGTGAAGCAGGTTAATACGCTGTAAACGGCTTATAGGTTGCATTGTTGTCGTTCTTGAGTTTCATCAATACTCTGAAGTTCAAGTTACCAGGGGTGTTGGAAAGGTTTGCCAAACGAAACTCAATAATTTGTCCGCTCAAGGTAATTTGGTAATCCCCCACAACTGGTGTCGTGCCGGCGGCGCGAACATCTGGCCGAACTGAAGATCGCACTAGGCGAACATTGTTCACCTGTAGTCTCAGCGATGCCAAATCTCCGACGCCGTGAGGCACGGCGCCCGATGCTTGAAGTTGTGCAAGGGTGCCATTAACCATCACCGAATTCTCTAGTAGCGGCGCATCAATCGCAGCCGGTCCGCCACCGGCAGTTCTGGTGTAGTGTAGCTTTTTCGCTGTCAAGGTGGCGTTACGTACAATATCCTGTAGGGAACGCGGCCGGAAAACGCCAGATCCTCCCATGGCCGTCCCAGCAACTGAAGCACGCATGGTATTGACTTTGGGATCAACATTACTCAAGTTTCTAACCCCATTGGAATACCCCATTTTGTTGCCAGTGAGATTGACACCAACCCCACCGCCCATATAGTAGCCCCCTCGCATCAGCTCTGATGTCAAACTGCCACTACCGGTCCCATTGACATTCACTCGCTGGTTGCCCGTTTCAGCATTAACCCAGCCACCTATTCTGCCCGCTTCGGCAGTCCAGCTGGTGTTATTCGAGGCGATTTGCCCGTCCATCGGTGTATGAAAGCGACCGATGCCATCAAAATGGTTTAGCCCAAGCCGAATATTGACATGGCCCGACGCATATTCAGTTTGAGCAAAAACAGTACCGTCCAGTTGGTTGCGACCAGCGTTGAGCACAGTCCTCCCGTGAATATCCGCATCGACTACGCCATTGCCGCTGAAATTGAGATTATCGACATTGGTCGCTGCCAAGTTGGCTCCCGTCGCCAAAGGTCCTGTTATACTACCGGTAAAGTTGCCTGTGATAGCCCCAGCATGCGCAGCACCGGCTGAATCGACGAAGTTTCCGCTCAAGTTGGCAACCGCAGCGCCTGCGGCACCTGTGGTGTTACCATGCTCGTATTGACCTTGACTAATGATTGCTCGGACGTTGGCCCTAAAAGCATTTGTGCCAAAAATGCCATTGGGCGGCGGTACGGCATTAAGCACCGCCACAGTTCGGGTGTTGTCCGCCCTAGCAGCGCTAACTTGAGCGCTGACTTCTCTGTTTGCGTGGTTCATCGCGGCATTGGCCGCCAAGTGGCTAACCCAATTCCCTTTGGTGGCGTTTGCATTACCTCGTCTAAATGCATACAGAACAGCACGCTCTATGGTTTGCTGTGTGGTACTGTGGGCACCGTGTTCGCTCACATGATGGGCGCCTTGGCCAGTTGTCGGTGCCAAAGGAGACATTTCTGCCAGTGGCATTTCCTGTTCTTTACCTATGGCGCTGACAAATGCGGCAAACTCACCACCAGTGACCTGTGCCAGTTGCTGCGCCTTGGCATTTTGAAAATACCCCTTCATTTGCGCTGCACTGACGCGTTGCAAAAAGTTACGGGTAACCGTGTAATTTTGCGCCATCATTCGTCTTAGCACATCGATGTCCATGGTTTCAAAAAAATTCAGATGCTTACGTAGCAATGGCGTACCACGGTTTTGTCGCCAGCCGTGATCCCCTGCCAATATCGCTCTGACTTTGGCCAAGCCAATGGTATCGACCATCTCCTTAAGCGTCGCCCAGTCGATGTTGACGTCAGGGGCTTTTTTATACACCTGAGTGAGTTCTCCAAACAAAGGATAGTTGCGCTTTTTCTCATCTTGATGCACGGTTCTTTTTTTACGATTGCCTCTTTTATTTCTTTTGCCGTACTCTTTAACAACAGGCACTGTCGCGTGAACCAGTGCGGTCGATATCTTGTATCTATCGTCCTCCCAATGAGGCTCCTGTGCACCAGCGTTACGCATCCAAAACCTTTGGGCAACCTCTGAGTTTTGACTGCCAGGCAAAGTTGTCATTCCTTTGAATTGAACATCGGAGACTTTGCGTTGCAGCGCTGCATGTCCCATTTGAGTCGCTTCGTTCTCGAGTTGAGCACTGTCGTTAACTGCCACGCCTGAAACAGTGGTGGTGGCACTCACTTTACCTTGCGCCTGTTGTACCACATGACCAAGTTCGTGGGGCAAATGTTTTTCCTGTCCGCTGGCTAAGTGAATATGACTACCTTGAGCATAAGCATGGGCCTGTACGGCAGCAGGTTTAGGCGAATTGTAATGTACCCTTACCGAGTCTAAATTAACGCCAGACAGACTTTCCATGCCAGATTTAAGATCATCAGGCAACCCGGTATTATTGCGCTGCACAGTCGTTTTGCGATTATCTTGCAACACAGGTTTGTGTCTAAGTTGCGACACTCCGGCCCTTTGGCTGGTCTCGGGCTTTGCCTTTTTGTTCGACAGTTGATAAGACATATGCACTACCTTTTTGAGAGCGGTCGCTGGATTGACAATATAACGGCGTCAATCCGGCATTTGTGATAACCGGTTTGCGTCATTTCAGTTACCTTTAATGGTTCGATTGTCTTTTTTGTATTCACGCCGAATACCCGCCAAGAGGTCGGCACGGGTCACGGTTTGGCTGTTGCGACTGATAGCCGCCAAAGCGCAAAAGCGTAAGACATTGATAATGGCGCCACCGGCCAACTCATGTTCTTCAGACAATTGTGCCAGATCAACATCATCATCAAGCTGACAGCTGTCGGCAAAGGCGTTTTGCCACAGCTGATGTCTTTGATGGGCGTTTGGCATGGTAAAGTTGATCATCGCCTGAAAGCGCCGGGTAAAGGCTTCATCGAGATTGCTTTTGAGATTGGTGGCGAGGATCACCACGCCGGGAAAGTCTTCAATGCGTTGCAACAAGTAACCGGTCTGCTGATTGGCGTGGCGATCGTTTGAGCTGGTTTGAGCGGTGCGCTTGCCAAACAGCGCGTCGGCTTCGTCAAAAAACAATATCCAATTTTTATAGCTCGCCGCATCAAATACCCGTGACAGGTTTTTTTCCGTTTCGCCGATGTATTTCGACACTATCATCGACATGTCTACCCGATAGATCTCCCGGCCGGTAGATTTGGCCAGTAGGCTGGCCGTCAGGGTTTTTCCTGTCCCGGGAGGGCCAAAAAACAAGGCGCGATATCCGGCTTTGATTTTTTTGGCCAACCCCCAATCATTCATTAAGGTCTCGCCATGGTTAAGCCAACCTCGGAGCTCTTCTATCTGGCTCATGACAGTGTGATCAAGCACCAACTCTGACCAATCAAGCGGTGTAGAGATAGGGTGAGCGGGAAAACCGGCGCTCAATTCTGGCCGCACTTTTTCACCGGTTAAAAAGTAATGCAGCCATTGGTCTGATAGACTAAGCAAACCGCTAATGGCAGGCAATGAGTCATCGGTCTGATGCAGTTGCAGTACCTGCTCTGCCATTAACAGATGACTCGGTTCTAAAATGCTCACCACCGACCCTCGCCATTTAGGATCATTACCACAAATTAAAAAGCTCAAGGTTTGTCCGGTGGGCAAAAAGCCGCTGAAGGTTTTGTCGGTAAGCCCGCCGAACTCAGAAAAGCCTCTTTCATATAAGCCATTTAAGCCAAAAAACACATCAAGACACTCAGGCCTTAGATGTGGTGCCAGTGTCAGCGCCAACGCCAACCTTGCGTGGCTATTGAGTCCCCAGTCTTTGACCTGCTTAGCGTAAACACTGGCGTTTTCATCCAGTGGCGGCAACGGGATCTCCGCCCAATGGTTTTCGTGGCCATCCTGTTTAAGATAGGAACAGATGGCCTGCTCGATGACTTTGCTCAGCCAATCAAGCTCTGCGTGAAGAACCGCCAAGTTGTCCTGCTGCCCAGCGTCGAGGTCTTCAGCTAGCATAGCTTTTCCACATCATCCAAGGTCAAATCTACCCAGTCGAAAAACTCTAGGCAGGTCGCTATGTTCAATTCGTTGGATTCAACCCGGTTGAGCATATTGGTATTGAGCCAGTTGGCCACCGAATCCTCGCCAAAGCGCTCTCTTTGCTCTAATGTCTGGCGAATGAAGTGCTCTTTTTTGTGATCTCTTAAGGCCAGCTTTTTGCCTTTGAAGAAATAGCACAAAGGCTCAATATGTCGCTCAAATGTGGCTATATCTCGGCTGTGTTCAGCACGACAACTTTGCTCGCCCAACAACGCAAACAAGTCATTGCTGGAGGTTTGCGCCGACAACTGCATCTCGGCATTGGCGGCGCCGGATATAGCCAACGTCCAATTGTCTAAAGTCGCCACTTCGGTCACCACCATCACCTCGCGAAAAGAAAAATCGGCCTGACTCAGCTTTAAGGTGACATCGTTTTTAAAACGGCTCCAGTTCAGCACCATACGGGCGATAGGATTGTGGCCATGAAAGAAAAAGCTACCACTGTCGTCAAATTTGAGGACCTGCTTTTGCCATTCCACGATGCTTTGGCCACCATCCATTGAGTCATCAACCACCTGTTCCCGCTCACTTAGGCTGCGCTGAACACCACTACTGATTTTCCAATTGTCGTGATTAAGATGTATGTCCTCGGCAATATCGATATCCTCTACCAAATGTAAGGAAAACACATTGCCCAGCAGGTTGACCCGTTGGCGATTGACCTGACCAAAGTCACCCAATTCCAGCCGCGACAGCATGGGTGTCATGGGGATCCAGCCACCGGTTTGCAGATAACACTGGCGAAAAAACGTTCTGTTGTTCATGTTTAATCCCTGTTTTATTTAAGCAGTCAAAAACGCAGCGCCAAACAGTGATAACAGCCAGAGGCAACCCTGATAGCGCTGTTTCGGCGCGTGTGATCAGGCTGCCATAGCGGCGGCAGTCGCTGCCGACAAACCAGCCTCCAACGAGGCCAATTTGGCCTGCGCCCTATCAAGACTAGCGGTAGCTTCGTCAAGTTCAGTGGTCACCCGATTATTGGCCCGTAACGCCTGATTGTATCTAATCACCGCAATGGCGTAGCCGCCGGTCAACAGGGTTTGCAGTGAGGTATCTTGCTGTGCGTCGGTAGTCGCCATGAAAGCATTGTTGTCATCACGCATTTGGCCAACAGCCTCTTTTAAGTTGGCCTGAGCCTGAGCAATCGCTTTTTGGCTGGTCTGCATTTTTTCATTGGCAGTGATCAGGTTACTCTGGGCAGATGAGAGGCTTTTCATTGCATCATCATAAGATTTTTCGGCCGTTTGGCGCTGGTTATTTGCGGCATTTTCGGCCGCTTCGCGGTCTTGTCCTTCGCTAAGATAGCTTGCCTCTTTTTGCGCAGTGGTGGCATCGTTAATCGCCTTTTGCGCCTGTGCTATTGCCTCTTTGGCGGCATTTTCTTCTTCTTGCTTGAGTTTATGCGCCTCTTTTGCGCTCTGCCAGTCTTGCAGTGCGCTAGCCATTTCAGTCTCTTTTTTCACAACCTCAGCAATTTTGTCACTCAGAGCACTCATTTGCTGTTGAGCCAATTCAACCGCTTTGACAAAGCCTTTTTCGTTGTCCGTCTCCCCGGTGATCAATTGCAGCAGCTCATAGGTTTGGGCGCTTTCAACTAGGGTAATGTCCATCGCTTCACTGGAGCTTGCCATCGCGGCGTAACAGCTTTGCAATGCGGTCAAACTCACGGCCACCGCGTCGTTGGCATCACTGGTGGCCTGACTCATCACACTGACCAACTCATCAGAGATCAAAGGATTAAGGGCCTTTTTCTTGGTGATCAAGGTATTGAGCTTATCAACCAGATCAGCACAAAAGATCAGCTGATTGACCATGATGTTGACGTTCTCGGCAGTATTGGCTATTCGTATGTCCGCCGCACTAGTTTGCGCCGCAGCAATGGCGACATTGCCCATTAAGTTGGTGATGGTATTGACCACGTCTTCAACCAGATTGAGGTTGGTCAGTGCGGTGTCTTTTTGCGCCAAGGCATTGTTTAAAAAGCCAGTGAACTCGGCGGATTTAAGCGTTAGCGAATCAACCACCGCTTGCCGCTCATTCACCAGGTACTGGGCATCGGTGACTTGGGTAGTCAGCGCGTCAAGTTCCGCTTTTTTTCGTTCGGTAATACCATATTTTGAATTGCTTGAGGTAATTGTTGTCATGTCAAAACTCACTCATTTTGTTATTTAACGGAAATTCGGTTTATTCATCATCGCTTTTGTTTTGGTCATCGTTGTCGCCATCGACTTTGTCACCTACGCTGTTGTCGCGCTGCGACAATATGTTTCTGGATTTAAGTACCACAGGGGCAATGGATAAATCCGACAGGCTGCTGGTAAATCTGGCGTGTTCTGGGTTGGAGTCAGGCACCACCGACAATACCGCCACCACGTAATCCTGACCGGCTTTGATTTCGTTACCAAAGTTATCGGTCGTAGTATCGTCCACTGTGGCTTTATAGGTGGTGGTGATCTCGGCATCATCGAACTTGGAGGATTTGCGGGTAGCCAAAGTGTAATTGGCCGCAGTCACCTGCTCTGCAATGCTTTTATTGAAGTAAAACGCCACATCACTGGTTTTTTGGCAGTTTTCATCGATTTTAAAGTCGCTGAGCGCCGGCGTGTTGGCGGCTAAAAACATCACCCTTTGCTCTGCTCTTGAGGCAACATCACCGGTGACGTCAAAATCGACCTCGACAATATTGTGGCTATTCAGTTTACCGGTGCCGTTTATGTAACTGAAATTTTGCGCCGCATTGAGTACGGTGGTGAGGGTAAATTCCTGACTTGGCGCTGAGAGTATGTCATCAAACGCATCAAGGTATTTTTTGTAGTTCAGTGACAGTTCGATATACAAAAAGGCGACATAATCGACACCGGCTTTGATCTCATCTCCGTCAGAATCTTTTAACCCTTTGAGAGATTGGGCGCCTTCACTGTATTCAAAGAAGCGCGAAGACAGATAGTCGGTGAAATTGGCTTCGGCCTGTTCGAGATTAAACGCGTCTTTGGCATCGTCTTTTACCAAGGTAATATAGTACTTTGGCGCGGCATCGGGTATTGCCATTTTGCCGCTGTTGGCCGGTACATCAAGACTGGGGCCAAACGGTTGATTGAAATCATGAATGTTGACTTCAATCGAATCGATGGTAAGCACTTCGACCGTCAGGTCGTAGTTCAGTTCATCGTTACTACAGGCATAGCTACTGGTAATGGCCAACAATTCGGCGTCGGCATCAAGCAATGCCCCTTCGGCAGCCTGCTCGGTCTTACTGGCGGCATCGACTTTGTCTTTGTCATCCGATCGCTGGGCCGAAATGGAGTCAAATTGAGCAGTGGTTACCCCCAGCAAATTTTCCACTTCGCTTTGGGCTGTGGTGGCGTCGGTTTTGACTTCTGCCGAAATGATTTCGGCGGCAGCGGTTGACGCTTCCATCGACAATTGTGAGCAGTATTCCGCCTGATAGGCGGTGGTGAGCATCACTGAGTTGAGATCGCGAGTACGCGCATAAATATCGGTGCCAAAATCGGCCGCCGAGACGATGCTAAAAGCACTACCGATGTCTGAAGCCAACTGGGTAACCGCATTGGCCGCTACCTGCACATTGTTGGCAGCGGTTGACATGTCGGTCACCGTAGCAGCCACATTGTTGTCGGCTTCTGTGGCGGTGGTCAGCACATTGGTGGCTTGGTTGTCGTTTTCAACGCCTTGGGTGTCTACCGCTGAGGCATAATCATAATGACGTATGGTTTCGTCTAGATTGTCTTGAGCGGTGATCACGCCACCTTGTGCATAATAGAGATCGTATTCGGCGCTTGTTTGCGCCGACTCCTGTTTGGTCTGTTCATCATCCAAAGCGGATAGAATGCCGACCACTGTGGTTTGGAGATTTTCATTAAATGTATTCATGCTAATTTCCGTTTGGTTTACGTTAAGGGTTGTTGTTTATCTTTATGTTGGCCAAGTCACATAGAGCGGTTGCGCCATCCAAGGTAATTTGATGATCGAGTACGAAAAAGGCGCGCTCTTGAGCAGCAGATCATAGGGCCGCTTTTCTATCACCAGCTCCCAACCTTCCTCGCCCCGTTTTAAACTGCCATCTCGTATCAACCAATTGCCCCTGAAGCCGTCAACACTGTTGGTGCCATTGTTTGACCAGTTGTTATTCATCGCTTCGATTAGGCCGTCACACAACGTTTTTTCTGACGGACTAAATGCAAAACCACTTTCAATAGGCCAACTGACATCCAGCCCACACAGTATTTTGTTCAACACCAGTTGATGTTCTTCGCTGTCGCAAAGGCCATTGACCAGATATTGCAGAATATGGACGCTGCGGCGCTGGGCGCTGTCATTGACAAATGCTTTGTCTGCGACCAGTCCAAGCCGCTCGAACAGCATTTTGTAATAGCCCTGCAACAGCACGATCCCGGCGTTACTGACTTTGAACAGGGTGCCTTGTTCTACCAAGCGCGCTTGAGTGGTTGTCAATTGGCTTTGTTTGTTTTGGCTTATTTGCGAAGCCGGTTTTATTAGGGTTTGAAGTGGGCTTTGTGCTAAGGTTGAATCGACGTCGTTGACGGCAGACGCTGGCGCTTCAAGCACCAACTGTTCAGGGAAATGAGCCTTGTTGAGGGCAAATTGCCGAGTGATTAGCGGCACCTCGATGCCATGACGGCTATATAATAACCAGCTGAAATGCCTGACGACTTCAGCGCTTGATAACCTTTGCCACTGACCCGACAACCAACAGCTCAATACCTCCTGTAAAAACAGCTTTGACAACACGCCATGATCAAGGCTATTGAACTTAAGCTGTTGTAAGCCATTATAAAATCCGTCGAGCATCTCGAGCTGCGCCTGATATTTACCGTCGCTTGCTATCGCCGCCTTTAGCAGCAGTTGCGCATGGATGAGATGACATAGACGAAATTCAACTTGCGTTACATGACTTTTGTGCACGCGATAGATCTGCTGCAACAACCACTTCAACCTTTGGGGTTGATGGGCCATAAGATCATTGAGCATTTGCTTAAGGCTAAGGTTGACTTGTGTCTGTGCAAATTGGCTGTCGCAGTAAAAACTCAGTGGTACTCGGCCAAGCGTTAACATGCTGACAAACACTTGTTCGAACATCGGATGATTGAGGTAATGGCCATTGTCGTCTTGGACAAAATGACTCGAAAGCGGCTGGGGCTTTTCACCTTTTATTGGTGGAAACGTTTGCAGCTCAACCGGCTGTGGCGATTGATTTGCGACTTTGCCAGTCAATGTTTGCAGCGCCCCGTGCCAATCAGAGCCTTGCTCAATAGATTGCTGCCGAGTGATTTGCTCGACACACAGGTGCATATTAATGTGCAAATGGGCGCAACTGACTTTTATCACGCTCAGTAACAACGCGGTGCTTTGCGACACATGGGCATTAGCGCCAACTTCTAAGCCATGCACGGTAAAGGAGCTATCGAGTACGCACAACCAAAAAACGTGGCTGAGTTTTTGTTTAAGCAGCGCCGTTGACCCTTGCCACAACCGGGTTTCACTGATGCACTGCTGCCATTGCTGCAATAATTGCTGAGCTTTGCTATTGGTTTTGGGACACAAAGAGGCGAACCACCATTGAACTTTGGGGGTTTGAATGTCTCTGAGTAAGGCATGCACCAGTTGCTGTCTGTCTTGCTGATTGCGCAATGTCAACAGCAGTTGTTCGGCATGTTCGGGCACCAATGAACCGAATACTTGGTTGAGGCTGTAGGGGATCAGCGCATCCTCATTGCCACGCAGATAGTCGAATAGTACATTGAGCTTGTGTTTAACACTCCAGCGCTCAAGTGGGCCACTGTCGCCGGGCTTTTTAGCTGCAACCTCAACCGTTTGATTGTTAAGCCACTGCAACAGCGCAGAGTCAAACGGCCCTTTAGGACTGTTTTGCGCCAAACAGTCATTGAGGTTTTGCAACCACAAGGCGCGGTCAACACCATACTCTCTGACCAAAATGTCACTGGTTTTTGCTGTAAAGCGCGCCACGCTAAAACCATGCTCGCGCAGCTCAAACATCACTTGAAGCACGATTTCAAGTAGCTGACAATCCATATCGACACCAGACAAAGCGCTTAACCACTGCTTTTGTTGCCAGCTTTGCAGTTGTGCCAGCCAATGTTCAACAAAGCGTCCGGCACTGGCATCGAGAGTATGAACCAATACGCCAAAGTCCGTAGGACTGAGCAGATTGACGAGCTTAGTTAGCTTTTCAGCCTTGAAACTTGGCCCGTTAAACAGCTGTTGCAGCCAATGGGATTGCAGGTTGATGGCCTGACTCAACATCACAGTATTTTGAGGTAGCTGAAGCGCCGTTTCTAAGTCATTGTCATCACCATTTAAATAGCGCTGAAGCGCCCTGAAGTAAAGGTGTTGATGGCTATGGTAGCCAGTATCGGCCGCATTTTTCGCGGCGGCCTCTTTTTGCAGTTCATTGAATATGCCCAGCAGTTCAAAACGATAGTGACCACCTGGCTGTGAGGCTGTCATCATCGCAGCCCTGCCACACATCATATCGAGCAAAACACCATAGGCAATGCCGTGCTTTTGACCTATCTGAACCAGAGTTTGATGAACAAATTGGCGACGGTTAAAGCAGCTGCCGCTATCGAGCAGCAAATATGCCAAGATCACCTGCCACACCAAGGACAATCCTTGTTTACCCGGGACCAATGCGCTGGAAGTCTGCTCAACGTGGGCGACAATAAACTGATGCTCTTTAGGCGATACCAGTTTAACGATGATGGCCAGTTTAGAGTGATCAAGCAGGCCACTTAAATGCTTGCGTACTTGCGCTTTACGGCCATGATGTTTGATGCTTAGCGTCATCTTTTCTGGCGAGCGGAAAGCCAATTCAGCCAATAGCTCCGCCAACCCAATCCTTTGACCTGCAACTTCAACCTGTGATTGGCAGTGACTCAAGGCATTATCAAACAAGTGCCAATAGTCGGCTTCATCCACCACTTTCGGTTCAGGTGCGGCGCTGACCGCTTGTTGATATATGGTATGAATGGCCTGAATAAACACCGGCACCGGGCGCCCGGTATGCTCAAGCATTTGCGCAATGGATACCAAGGTATCGAGCAACAACAGGTATTCAATCTGATACTGAGCCGCCATGTGTTTGAGGGTGGAACGTACAAAGTCCACGGTATTAAATAAGGTGCCGCGCTCGACCAATAGATGGGTGAGGATCCACAACCAACCGTGCTGGCGGAAGCTGGCGCTATCGCTTTTGGCAATATTGTTGCGCGCCTGAAAATCAAACAATTGATCGGCGAACGACAATATATAGTCGTGATGGTAAGGTTCGAGGATCACCACTATCTTGCGCACTTTTTGCTCGCCCCATTGCCACACCATACGTTGTCTGACCTGAGACTTTTTGCCCTCAATGCGAATGATCTGCGCAAGTGCCTGCGGCGCGTTGAGCAACTGTAGTTCGAGGATCTGAGCATGACTTTGATTGCCCTGATACCACCATGGCACAGTACCACTGACTAAAAAACTGCGAATAAAATCATTGGGGGCATGAGAGTTGTCTTCGATGCTGATCCCCGCCAGTTGGTTCAGCCTCGGTTGCCACAATTGTTGGGCCAAAATGCGTTTTAACTCGCGAGCCAATGCCGACTGCACCCGCAGTGTCAGGTGGTTTTCAAGGTCGTCCAGCGGTAAATTGCCAAGGTCGAGCGCCAAATGGTCTATCCGCCATGTTTGTTGCGCCGGACAATACTTGTCAAAGCTCTGTTGCAACAACTCAGGTAGGGTGTGGCTACTCCAGCGACTAATCGCAGTTTGCAGGGTATCGGCCTGCTCGACATCATCAAAGCCGGTATCCCAATGACATCCGGCAACGATATGTTCGGCAGCTAAGAGTGGATGTGTATACTTTTGCTCTGGGGCATTCATTGGGCCGCCGCCTTTGGTGTTTGCCCAGATGGCGGTGGCTGAATAAACCCGATCAGTTCATTCACCGGCTTTTTCATCGCCACTTTAGGCGCATCGCCGAGACGTAAAAAGTTGTACAGCTTGACATAAGCAGAGATCACCACCTTCATTTCTGTGTATGACAAACAATGTAGTTGGCAATGTAGATGAGCAGGCCAATGGAGGTATTGGATCTTGCTAAACGGCCCACTGATATTGGCCTTTGCAGTCAAGTTGATATAGCTGGGGAAAAACGCACTGCAACATTGAGCAAATAGCCTACTGTCTAACAATTCGGCGAACTCAGATGGCGCGCATATCGCCACCAGAATATGTTCAAGCAAGATAAAACCCTGACGTTTGTTGGTTAGCCACAACAGCTGCTGCAAATGGCCCTGATACAAACTCAAATTTGGCGCGAGGCCTTTAACGCCAACAACGCTCATCAGCGCTTGCTCATCGACACGGATCACATCGGTGGTGTCTGTTCTGGTGACGGTTACATCCAGCTGAACATCACTCAGTTCAAAGGGCTTGCTATTGTCTTGACCATTGCTGTTTTGCAGCCAATCCTGGAAATCCTCATTGCTGGTCAATTGATACAGAATATGGTTTAGTCGGGCATAGTAGTTGCTCAATCCCAGCAACATGTTGGTTTTGATCTCAAACGCCGAATAGTTATCAAAGTCTGCGGGCCTGAGCTTGGCCGCTTGTTCTATTTGTGCGATTTTAAGCTGACCATCAACATACACGTCGTGCCGATCCCAATGGGCGTCTTGCAAGTCGAGGGCAAATAACAGCGCTTCCAATTTGGCCAATTCACCAGCACTGTGCTGCGGGCTAATCTTATTGAGCAAAATCGCAATCAAGCGTTTTTTATCACTGCAACCATAGTCGATAAATGGCCGCCACAGTTTGAGTATACTTTGGTCAATGCCCTGCTCGCTCAATTGGTTTATCAGTTGCAAGGTCATGCGGTAACGCCCGGGGGTGCCGAGCTTCTTCACCGTTCTAAAGCTGTAACCACAGGCCCGGTTGTAAGACAACAGCTGGTAATTTTGTAACCACAAGCTCTTGACGATGATGCGGGTTTTAGTTACGGAGCCATACCAGCGAGCGTCGCTAATTATCTCATCATAATAGCTGCCGCTGTCGCCATGACGGGCCATCAAATGGTCGAGCATTCGCCCGCGCCGGTCGTCTATTTCCTCGGTGGTTTCCATGTGTTTACGCATCCCGCGCATATAGCGGTTAAATGGATCTAACTGAAACTGCTGCCAAGCACTTTGTTCTAAAGTGGCACTGTCGCTACTGCCAAATTCAAAATGATAACTGTTGTTGCCCAGCAGCAGCGGTTTAACATCGGGGATGTCATATAAAGGCTGACTATAGTAGGTGGGCGCAAATAGTTGCGTGGGCATGTCGTTGTAGGATTTGCCCGGCGCATCGGCCAAGGTACTGGCGGTTTTGAACGAGAACAAAGTTGCAATATTGGCCAATTGGGAAAACTGGTTGGCCAGCAGTTGGTCAAATACCATCAGGTAGCCCTTTAACTGGCGCGACTGGGCGGTACGATAGCTTGACTCATCGGTTTGCGGCGAGTTAGCACCAATGCCCCAAGCAACCGGAAAGGTATTTTGTACCGAGTAATATTCGGCAATATCACGGTAAGTCCCGGTTGGCCGTTTTGGCGCAATATCGACTGCGGCACCTACCTTCTCGCGTTGATAAGGCAATTGTAAGTTATCGAGATCAAAACGCAGCTGGCCGGTTTGACTCGATTGGCCGCCTTGTAAGTTACTCGATAGGGTCAATTGCGCAATATTGCCCTCGCCCACGGCGCCGGTTTCATCAGTGTCAGTAAAGGTGAGGCTATTGATGGCGGCAATGCCGTCAATTTTGATAAGCAATGTCTCGACATCACTGAGTACCACCTGAGTTAATTTGCCCGTAGACAACTCGGTATTGGGGATCCAGCCATTTGCCATATAAGGCCCGTTAAAGATCTCATCGCTGCTGCTGCCTTTTGCCGTTAAGGCCAAGTAACCATATCGACTGACGGTTGGACTGACATATTGCGCCAACGCTTGTCGCATGGCACTTTCCACTTTGTCGTGCGAAGCGCCGCTTTGCAGCACAATGTCGGCGCTCAACGCGATCGGTTGTTTTTGCAATACCACCGGGGTACTAAACACTTCACCGAGGTTGCGATTTTGATTGAGGTAGTCGCGGATGTTATTGGCAAAATCATTGTTGGTTTGG
>JBFHGJ010000117.1:0-18597 GCA_041583135.1 Alteromonadaceae bacterium
ATGACTTAAATCAGGTCTAACAATGCGCGTAATAGAAGTCCACGATAAAATGCAACGGGGCTACAGCTATGAGCTGGTAGCGCCGATGGGTGAAGATTTTGACCCAGAGTTTGAGCCGCAACTGACGCCAAAGCAAATGCTGACGATGGGAATATTCGGCGGCAAATATATGAATGACTGTGGCGATGAGTTTCCAGCCGATTGGTTTGAAGGGGCCAAGCTCAGCCCTGAGGGTAAGAACATAGAGCTTAACTATTTTCGCGTCGATGCATCTATGCCGCTGGCCTATTGGCGCGCCAAAGGCTGGATACACCCACAAGACCCAAGAGGCTGGTTTCAATGGTACTGCCGCTACTATATGGGCAGACGCACACCAGAGGAAGACTTACGCCAGATCAAGCGGTGGAAAGCCATGGCCCGTCATGTCGGCCAAGTGAAAAAATACTGCGAGCCGGGTAATTGGACGTGCCGCAGAAAACAGCGTCAGGCGTTATTGCACTGGGCTTATGATCCGCGCGAGATTTAATTGCCTTTTTGCCGACAACTACAGTATGCTCAAGGCAAACCCCTCAACCTAAGTCGTGATGTCGTTACAATTAAAAAGCCTGTTAAAGCAATGGATTGAACAAAAAGACAAAGGCCAATGGGTGCTCGGCACCATTTATAAAACCCAAGGCCCTTGCTACCGCAAAACCGGCGCCATGATGCTTTTTGGCAGCGAGGGTCAGCAACTGGGCATGTTAAGCGGCGGCTGCCTGGAATCGGACATTCACATTCATGCCCGCAAAGTTATGCTCAGTGGCCGATCGCTCAGCCTAAGCTATGACGGATCCGATGAAGACGACATCAGCTTTGCGCTCGGTATCGGCTGTGGCGGCAGTATTGAGTTGTTGCTGCAACCTATCGCCAAGCACAACGACTATCAACAATTAGAGCGACTCTTTGATAACCTTAACAAGCAGCAAACATGCCGCTACTTGGTCGATTTGACCCCAGACTTCGATGGCGCCAACCAAGTGGCTCAATCCCAAGGAGAGCCAAATCAGCTCATCGAGCACAATTTAACCGCCTATTTGTCGGTGCATGTTGCCCCGCCCCCACATATTTTGGTGGTTGGTGGCGGCATCGATGCCCGCCCCTTGGTTAGCATCGCAAACCAACTCGGTTGGGCGGTCAGTGTATTTGACCCACGCCCTGCCAACGCCAGACGGGAACACTTTTTAACGGCAGACTACCTTATCGGATCACCTGAGTTCAATTTGAGTCACTACTGCCGAGACCAGAAAATTGTCGCCGTCATCTTAATGTCTCACAGTCTGAACATTGACGCCGACGCTTTAAGAAATCTCGTTTGCGACCTGCCCGCCAGTTTGAACTACATCGCCTTACTCGGGCCGAAAAATCGGCGCCAGTGGGTACTCGACAAAGCCCAGCTAAGTGAAGCTGAACTACCGGAAATTGGCCTATACGGCCCGGCAGGATTAGACTTAGGTGGTGAACTGCCCGAGAGCATTGCGTTATCGATTTTGAGCCAGTGCCATAGCGTGCTACATCAACGCAATTAATCCCTATTTGTCGTCATTTAAGGCAAAATTAGGCATTAATTCGACAAAACGCAACAGCCTTTGCTATGCTAATCAGACAGTCTTCTTTTAGTAAGTAAGCAATGCGAAACGCGGAGCCACGCGACAACCCCTATCGCATCTTAATCATCGAAGATGACCCAACCCAACTCCATTTGATCAGCGGTTGCCTGCGCTATGACTACGCCATTTCGGTAGCCAAAACCCAACAGGCAGGGTTGGCCATTTTAGCCACCGGCAACATCGATATCGTGCTGCTGGACATCACTTTGCCCGATGGCAGCGGTTTTGAGATCTGCCGAGAGCTAAGGTCAAATAAAGGGCTGTACGGTGAAATTGCGATTATCTTTATGACCGGCCACGATTCGATGGACGATGAAGTTCATGGCCTAAGGCTGGGCGCCAACGACTATATCCGCAAACCGTTCAACTACTCGGTCCTTAGGGCCAGAATTGAGTTACAGGTGCAACTGCTAAGAAAAACCCAGTTACTCAGCCAACTGGCCAACCTTGACGGCCTCACCGAGATCCCCAACCGCCGCGCTTTTGACGAACGCCTAAACAACGAATGGAATCGCGCCAAGCGTGACCATCTGCCACTGTCCTTGGCCATTTTAGACATTGATTATTTCAAAGAGTACAACGACAACTACGGTCACAGTGCAGGTGACGATTGCCTTAAAAAACTCGCCAATTGTTTACGCCAAACCATTGGCCGCAGCGCCGATTTTTTTGCCCGCTATGGAGGAGAAGAATTTGTCATCATTCTATATAACGCGCCAATAGAAGATGCCCGCGCTTTGATGCAACGTATATTGCACAATTTTCGCCAGCTCGCCATTGTTCATGAACATTCACAAGCATCCTCCATCGTCACCTTTAGTGCCGGGGTCACCACCGCTTACCCTGTTGCCGATCAATTTAGCGCCTTTTTCGACAGCGCCGATAGGTATCTTTACCATGCCAAAACCGCAGGCAGAAACCGCATTTGCAGCGGCCTCTGTATGGAGCAAACCTGCCAAGAGAGCATATAGCCTCAACTCGGGTTAGTCTTTTTGCTTGTTGGGATTACGCGGATAATAACGCTCAGGCAACTTACCGATATGCTCAAAGAAGCGACTGTTCTTATAGGGCAGCTTCATAAAGCCAGAGATCCCAAGCCCTTCAATCATCGGCAACAACTCGATGATCTGCGCCAAACATTCTTCAAACTCAGCTTTCTTGTCGTGATTAAGCAACATCAAATAGCTATGAATTTTCAAATGCTTAGGTAATACCTCAAAGATAATACAACCGGTATGATGAATCAGGTTCATGCGGGCAATCGGCTCCATTATCTCATCGGGTAAATAGAGGTATTCATCCGGGTCTTTACCATCTTCAAAATAGGAATGCTCTTTGGAGGTATCTTCAATATCAGGTACATCGGACACATTGAAGTGGATCTTCTGTCCTTTAGTGGCCACAAAAGGTTGTGTTTCGTCCTCGCGCTCAACATGTAAGGTATTTTTGGCGTTAAACAGACAGCTTTTGAATGTACCAACCCGGTGGATCCCCCTAGCGAGATTCACCATGTTGTTGACCGCCGATTTAAACGAAGTCTTGAGGCTTTCGTCAAACAAAGTCAGGTTTGAATCAATATAAATGCCGTCTTCCTGCCAGTGGATCGCCAACCCCCCAACCACAGGAAAGCGGCCAAACCGACTGAGCGCCGCTATAAAGGCTTTTTCGGTATCGCCCATGCCCATCAGATAATTCTTGTAGTATTTTTCAAGTTGCACGTCATCGACACCAATCAGCGCTTCATCATCGGCGGCGCGACGTAAAAACGACTTGCGTGAGCCATAGACCACCGTATCGATGGTTTGCTCGCGTTTTGGTTTAACCCATACCGGGATCATCGGTTGGATCTCAATCGGCTTGGGATTTTTCGCCAACGCATGCATTTTCAAAAACGACAAGTTGGCAAAGAAGTAATCCCCCGCCTGCCTTCTCACTCTCGGGTCGTCATGCAGCATCCCCTCTAAAATCTCGGCCAACATACGCGGCAAGCCAAGTGAGCGCGGCGTGATCACCCGATGACCAAAACGACACGATTGACCAGAAGCCAAGGCATATATTGTTGCCGCCAATCCCTGCTCATCAAATCTGGGTGATGATAGTTCACCGTTCAACTGTTCTTCGCCGATAAAGTAAATATCACCCATTCGAGCATTGGTGGTATGCAAGTCGGTGCACATCAAGTCCATTACATTGTTGGAGGTCGTTTGCCCATCGACATCGATTTGCGCGTGTACCGCCGATCCCCAGTCGATGAGATAAAGCTTATTGTCGGCCTCATCAAAGACCAAGTTCGAAGGTTTGATATCGCCATGGACATAGATTTTTTCCCTTTTGTGCTGCTTTTTGTCGCGCAGATACAACAAGATCTCCGCCAACTGAATGGTAATATTCATCACCAATTCCGGCGCCAAAGGGCCACGTTTGAGCGACATTTCTTCAAGGTCGATACCCGGCGCTCTGGCCATGTGCAGTATCGACTGACGTTTTACCCGGCGAAAGTCAAACATTTTGGGAATGCGGGGGTGATTCATCTCCCCTTGCATAAAGGCTTCTTCTTCAAGACGATTTTGCACCTGAAGTGGCAAATTGATGCGCGAGAACTTAAACACATGGTGCTCGTCATTGATGTCTTCACAGTTAAACACAAAGCCATAAGCGCCCTTACCAAGTAAGGTGACATCGCGGTAACCCAAAAACTTGAGTTGTTCTTGGCACAGCTTGACCCAACGCTTGAGCTTTTCCGCATCGGCGTAGCTCAATAGATAGATAGACTGTTCTTCGGCAATATAAAAATGCTGTAGCTTGTTTTTTGGCATGATTTAACTTTTTATTGTTTGAGATAACGTTGGCGACGCCATAATTCGCCGCTAATCGTTTGTAACCCTTATGAAAAATCATTATGGCAAAGATTTACCCCAGGCGCCATCAGGTCAAATTCAGCGGTTGCTTTTTTCACCGCATGGTTGGTCGCAGCCAACCCCCCGCCATTGGGGTACCATCAAGGTCACAAATACGCTCTAGCACATCGTCAAAGCCCAAATAACGTTTTTTCTTTTTGCGCCTTTGGCCTTTCTTCGTTATAGTGAAAGCAAGCCTGAACTCAACTGCACTGAACAATTCATCATGTTCCGCCAGCTCATTCAATTACCTTTTGCCTTCGCCCTATTATTGCTGTGTGCACACGTTGGTGCGCAAAACATACGGCAAAACAATCCCGCTTTACAGGTAGCTGTCGGTTGGACCAAGCCACCATACGTCATCGCCAACGACAACAGCGGGTTTGAGCTTGAACTGATCCGCAGCTTGTTTGCCGGTTTGGGTAAGCGGGTAAACTTCGTCTACATTCCCTATGGCCGCTCCTACACCATGCTCAAACGTGGTGAAGTCGATGCGGTAATGACCCTAAAGGCCGGTATTGATATCGGCGATAAAGCAGTGCTCAGTGAAAGCTATGTCAGCTATCAGAATGTCTTAGTGGCGCTTAAGCAAAATCCGGTCAATCTACTGCGGGTCAGCGACATCTCCCAATTCTCACTGGTTGGCTTTCAAAACGCACAAAAACACTTGGGCCAGCAATACGCCCAAGCCGTCAAAAAGTCTCCTTTGTATGTCGAACTGGCCGACCAACACAAGCAGGTGGAAATGCTGTTGCAAAAACGCGTCGATCTGGTGGCGATGGATCTGAATATTTTCAAATACTGGCTGGCGCGAAGCCACCCCGAGTTGTCGATGAAAGACATAAAGGTGTTTCGTCTGTTTGGCAAAACCCAGTATCATCTTGGACTTAGAAACGCCGATTTGAAGGCTGAGTTCGACCAAGCCCTAACGAAGTTTAAGGCCAGTGAACAATATCGACAGTTGCTTGAAAGATACGATTTAGAAATGTAGCCATCCTTGGCTTTAGCCCTGTCCTTGGGCATTGCGACCTTGCGCCTTAAAAAGTGTCTGGGGATAAACGGCTCAAGTTTAATTGAGCTTTGTTAAATCTATATTACTTGCGCTTTTTATCGAGCAACTGTTGCAGTTTGTCGATTTGCTCTTGGCTGAGCTCGGCGTTGTCGAGTAACACTTCGAGCAATTTAACCGAATGCTCAGAGCCGCTGCCTTCATGCACAAACTCTACGTCTTTATCGCCAAAACTAAAGGCAAAGGTCTTGCTGTCGCCGCTATTAAATACGCGGTGAACCCCATCACCTTGTTCGTCACTGTCGATTTTGATCATGATATGACGCTCTTGGCCATCGTCGGAGTCAAAGGTGATCTCTTTGGTCAGTACCACTTCACCTTCCATGTCTTTGTGCAGCTCATCTTCGCTGATAAACATCAAATGTCTGTCACCTGAAATACCGCTGAGGGCCTTGATCACATTTTTGCGATTTGCTTCAGTTAAAGCCGCCAACTTGTTGGCCAGTACCGATTCATCCTTAAGCTCCTGCTCGGTCAGGGTAAATTCATAATCGGCACCGTTTTCGACCACTTTGACGACAGTAGGACCATCATCGGCTTTTTCAATGTTAAGTTTCAGTTGCTGAATGTCATCGCTGGCAAGTGCATTAAACCCAACCAAACCGGCCATCACTGCTGCTAAAATCGTTTTCTTCATCTTAATCTACCTTGTATTGTCGTTGTTTGCTGAATAACGATTTATCTATTGCGACAACCATGCCAAGTTTAGAATTACTTAATTTTCAATGAGTTAAGCAATTCATACCGTTTAGAGCGAAGCCGCCCTCCTGATATCAGTAAAGACACCTTCCGCATTTGCGGATTAATCTGCCATTTCAGTCGATTGGTTCATTTGCGCTTTGTCGTACCACTGCTTGGCTAAGCCCGGATCTTTTTTCACGCCTAAACCTTGAGCGTAAATATCGCCCAGCAGACGCATCGCCCCAACATGGCCCTGCTGCGCCGCTCGGGTCAGCCAGCCAACCCCTTTACGGCTATGTTGCGGCACCCCTTTACCATCTAGATACAACCGCCCCAATACATACATGGCATGGCCATCACCAAGGCGCACCGCTTTTTTAAGCCAGTTAACCCCTTCTTTAGGCGCTCTGGCCAGTCCGGTGCCATTTGCCATCGCCTCACCAATCACCCCCATGGCTTTGGCTTGCCCTTCTTTGGCGGCTTTTAAAAACCAGCTCATCGCTTGTTTCAGGTCGGCCTTTATTCCCTCACCCTGCTTAAGTTGCTCGGCCAGCGCCAACATATGCCTGGCCGAACCTGCTTTAGCCTTTTTAAGGTTATTCCGATAGTTTATGTGGGCTGTTAAGGCGCTACTGAACTGCTCGTCTAAATGACCATTGACCACCAACTGCTGCTGTTGTTGAAAGGCTTTGATGGCTTTAATAGTGCCTTTTTCTAGCACACCGTCAGCAGCACCTTTATATAGCCCAAGCTGAGCCAGTTGATGTTGCACATCGGCGATCTGCTGCTGTTTTTCCTGTCGCGCCTTGTCTATCGCCGCAATGGCACTTTGCGCCTGCGCGATATACTGTCCGTCTGGACGACTGGCAATATAATGCTGAAAACCTTCTTTTGACTGCGCATTCCGCGCTAGGGTAAACGCCGCTTTATCGGCCCGTTGACGTTCGAGCTGCCTGAGGTTTTCAAGCGCACTGCTGACCTGTCCAATATGCCTACCTTGCGGATAGACAATGGCGTAGTAATTGATTGCCGATGGCGTCTGCGCAGCGATTGCGCTTTGCCATGCCTTGTCGTCTTGCTCGGCCAACTGAGCCTCAACAATGGCATTGATGGCGCCGTTGGCTTTTGCCACGTTTTGCCCATCGGGATATTGTGCCAAGTAGGCGCGATAACCCGCCTGCGAGTTTCTCTGGCGTGCCAGACGATAGGCTTCATTGTCTTCGATTAAGGCGCTGATCTTGGCCTTGGCGGCAGCCACTTGATTAATATTGGCGCCCTTTGGAAAGGCCCGAGCATAAGCATTGAAAGCAGTATGCGATTGCACCTTGTTGGCAATTTGCCATGCACTGTCATCGGCTTGCACTAAGAAACGGCCATTGGGATAGCGTTTGGCATACTCGCCATAGGCACTGATGGAGTCGGCCCGTGTTGCCTGTCGCCATGCCAGCTGCTCTTTGCCAGCGCGGGCTTTGTCTGCATATAGGCCCTGACCGAAATGACTCAAATACAGATCATAGCTTTGTTCATTGTGCTGAGCACTCACCCATTGCCACGCCAACTTTTGCGCTTCCTCGGCATAGGGGCTATCGGCAAAACGTTCAATATGTGCGACATAATCTTCAAACCGTCCTGATGCTTTGGTTTTTTGCCAGTGCCACCTCGCCTTTACCGTTTCAATCTGACCGACATACTGGCCCTTAGGCCAGTCTTTGCGATAGGTTTCCAGTGCTTCTTCAGTGCCTTTGGCCAGCGCCTTATCCCAAGCATAGTTGTCGCGGCTGATCACCAAACGGCGTTGACGTTCAAGGGCGCGCGCCGAAACATAGCTGGCAGCGGCAAAGTGGTCGTCAAGCTGCACAAAATAGCGCCGCTCATCTAAACTAAACAACAACTTGCCATTTAACGCCCCTTCAAGCTGTGCCTCTAAGCCATTGGCAAACCCCCGCAGCGCCATCGGCTCACCGGCAGGATGACTTTGATATACGCCAGACACTAGCCCCCGACCATCATCTTGCAAAGTAATGCGACCAAAATCGCCACTAAATCGACCGGCAAAAGGCGGCAATTTTGCCCGTATAAATGTCCAAGCGCCGCTTTCATCTTCAGAGAAAGTCACCAAAAAGCGACTGGCGCTAGAATATGGCATGCGCAAAGTGACACGTTGTTCGCCTTGTCCAAACACACCAGTTAAAGTCAAACCGTCAATGCTCGCCGACAGCGGATACTCTAAACCACGATAGACAATATTGCCTTGGAGCTGGTCGCCCCGAGGGTAGAGCACAAATTGAGCTTGCCACAATCCGCGCTCGACGGTGTAAATACCGCTGAATCGGTCGTTGAGATCTTGCTGCGCCGATGCGTTTAAAGGCAGCAAGGCCATCAACCACACGAGTAGCGTGACATAGTAAAGTGGACGCACGTTAAACTCCTTGGGTCAAAAAACTGGCGATTAAAACTGCTACAAGCAATTATTGAACCAGTTACAACGGCAAACGAATGGTTGCCACGGCGCCCTTGCCGTCTGTGCGGTTGGTCAGGCTTAGCCGACCGAAGTGATTACTGATGATCTGCGCGCACAACATCAAGCCAATGCCCGAGCCATGGCTTTTTGTGGTATAGAAAGGCACAAACAGGTTGTCTGGATTAGTGATACCTTTGCCGCTGTCGATAATGTGAATAAGCACCTCGTTGTCTTCAACACTGGCTATGAGGTCAATATTGCCCGCCGTCTCTTTTGACTCCGCCATCGCATCTAAAGCATTTTTGAGTAAGTTCAGCAGCACCTGTCTGATTTGACCGCCATCGACCAAGATCTCGACATCTTTTGGTAGCTCAATCGTAAGTGTGCAGTTGACCATACTCTGCTCAAGCCCTTCAAATAGCGAGCTTAACAATACCGGCTGGCGCTGTGGCTGCGGCAGTTGGGTAATTCGGCTGTAGTTGGCAATAAATTCGGTCATATCCGCGCAGCTTTGCTCAATCACTTTTAGCCCATCACCAAAATGCGCTGGCAACTGTAGGGTTTGAGCTTGACGCAGCATGGTACGGCTGATGGTGCCAATCGGCGCCATGGCGTTGTTTATCTCATGACTGAAAACCCTAACCAAGCGCTGCCAAGCGGCCGCCTCATTTAAATGCAGAATTTGCCCAAGTTCGCTAAACACCAATAACTGATTCTGTTTGGCGTTGGCAAAAAAGCCCTCACGGTGAAACAGAAAATCGCCCCCCGGATGCATCAAGGCACAGCAATCACTTGGCAGTGAAATGCTACTGCCGCTTTTGCTCTGTGCTATCAAAGACAACAATTGATGGCTGAGCGGCCGATTGAGATCAAACAACCTGCTCGCCGCGCGATTGGAAAACACCAACTGTTGCTGTTCGTCGATGGCCAAAACCGCAGCATCCATATGATTGATCACCTGTTGGATCAGATGCTGCTTTTCTTCAAGGGCGACAGATTGCTGCTGTAGGGTTTGCGACAGCCGATTGACCCGTTTGAGCATGGACTGAAAGTGTGGCGAATATAAGTCGTTGCCACGATAGCTATAATCACCGTCAATCAAAGCTTCAAGCAGGTCCACTAAAATACCGCTTTGCTGATGATGCCTTTTATCGATGTGATAAAACACCAAAACCGCCAGCAAGGTATATACGCAGCAGGCAAAGGCAATCAAATAACCGTTGATATTGAGTTTAAGCGCCATCAACACGGCCACCAGCAATAACGGCAACAATAAAACCAAATGCGGCAGCAAGGGTTTGAGACGCTGCAACCAACTCAGCCTAAAGGTCAAACTTATCCACCCTGCGATACCAGCCGCTACGGCTCAGCCCAAGTGACTGAGCGGTTTTGCTGGCGTTACCTTTAAAATGCGCCAGCCGTTCAATCAGCGCCTGCTTTTCAAGCTCATCTAAGGTGGGTAGCGCACCACAAGCCCCTACACTTTGCAGCTGCGCGCTTTGCAGGCCGAGGTCGGCCGCCTCGATGGTCATGCCAGTGACGCTAAACAATACCCGCTCCATCAAATGGCTGAGTTCTCTGACATTGCCGGGCCAAGCGTAAGCCAATAGCTGCGCCTTTGCCGACTCACTCAATTTTGGTTTGAGTTTTTGATATTTGTGACAGGCTTGCGTCAAAAAATACTCTGCTAAGGGCAGAATATCTTCTACCCGTTCACGTAAAGAGGGAATGTACACGCTGACGGTGTTTAAGCGGTAATAAAGGTCTTGGCGAAATCCCCCATCCGCTATGTGCTGCTTCAAATCGGCATTGGTGGCAGAGATGATGCGCGCATCACTGTGCAAGGTTTTACTAGATCCCACCCGCTCAAACTGGGCTTCTTCAAGCACCCTCAATAACTTCGCCTGCTGCGCCGGTGCTATGTTGGCAATTTCATCTAAAAACAAGGTACCGCCTATGGCCAGCTCAAAGCGCCCCACTCTGGCCTGCTTGGCATCGGTAAAGGCCCCTTTAACATGACCGAACATTTCGCTTTCAAATAAGCTCTCGCTAATGGCACCCATATTCACCGCCACAAAACGGCCATCGGCACGGCTGGAATGACGATGAACATAATTGGCCAGCAGACTTTTACCACTACCATTTTCGCCCGTCAGTAAAATATTCATATCGCTTTTGGCGAGCTGCGCCAACTGATTTAGGCAAGTCTGCATAACAGGGCTATGGCTTTGGACAAAAGGTTGCCCTTGCGATTGCGCCTTAAGCAACTGATTTTCTTCACTTAAACAGCGTAGTTGTTGCTGAGTGTCGGCCTGTTTAATGTGACTTGCAATGGTCATCAACAGCCTTTGATCATCCCACGGCTTTTGTAAAAAGTCGTTGGCGCCGAGTTTCAGCGCGCTCACCGCCAACTCCACACTCGCCCATCCGGTCAACATCACCACTGGCAACAACTCATCAAAGGTGCGGATCTGCTTGATGATGGCCAACCCCTCTTGCCCTGAGGTCGTATCCAGCTCAAAGTTCATGTCCAGCAGCAGACAATCGAACGACTGAGACTTCAAGAGCGTCATCAAGGCTTCGACCGTGTTAACACAGCTGATGTCAAAGCCTTCCGCTTCAAGCAAATATTTTAAGGCAAAGCGCACCTTATCGTCGTCATCGGCAATTAAGACTCGCCTTGTCGTTACTGCAACCACCTGTGCTCCTAGTCGGCTCTTAGGGTTTCAAAAGGTTCTTGTACAATTGCCGCCCGCGTCGGGAAATAAGCGGCAAGGCACAGAATAACGCTTAACGTTACAGTGGTCAAAGCGGCAATACTGACGTAGGTGCCAAGCTCTATTCTATCGCCTACCAACGTTGAAAACACCACACACACCAAGCTATAAACCCCAAGACCAAAGCCTAAACCAATCGCTAAAGGCTTCATATTACGTTTTAAAAACAACAAGATAATATTTGTGTCCTTTGCCCCCAAAGCGCGGCGAACACCAATCTCCTGACGTCTTAATGCCACAGCGCTGGCGGCAACACCAAACACTCCCATCAGCGCCAAAAACAGCGCAAACAGACCACAATACCAGATGATGTCAATCACCAAGCGAAACATCCCCAATACCGAGTTGCCCATGCCAAGATTATCCTCAAAATCTTTGAGCATCGATTTGGCATCGAGGGCGAACAAGGCGCCATAGAATGCTTCAACTCCGGCTTCAAAATCATCATTGGTAATAAAGGTCAGCTCAACCTCTTTGACCGGACGCTGATAAAAACTCAAATAAACTTCGTCATAGCGCGCTTTAGGCGCAAACACCCCTTGGGTATTGGCAATTTGGTCGCTCACCACAGCAATGATCCGGTGGCTGATAAACTGGCCGTCGATATCCACATCGATACGTCGTCCTACTGCCTCACCGCCCTGCCAATAACGATTGACAAAAGATTCGCTCACCATGGCCACCCGCTCATTGTCGGCGTTGTCGCCACTATCAAATGGCCTGCCCGCAAGCAGCTCGGCGTAGTAAATGGCCAAGTTGCCGCTGCTCAGCAAGATATCCACGCCATTTTCTATATTTTTGCCATCGACCCTGACTGGCGATGGGCCGCGATGCAACAGCAGACCACTTTGCTCAATCTGTTCAATGCTGTCGAGTTTCACCAGCAGATCTTTGGTAAAAGTTTGAGCGTTCACCGGTGATAAATCAAAATGCGCCTGATAACGATGTGCCAGCGGTTTTTGTTCAATCAAATTGACCATATTGGTGATCAAAACCACCCCGAGACTACCGCTGAGCATCAAACAGGCAATGAGCGCCACCTGAACGGTCACCAACACCCGCGATACCTTACCGGCCTTTTTGCCGAGCGCCCCACGGGTGCCGTCACGCAGCACTGCGTTAATGTCCATTTTAGTGGCGCGCATTGCCGGAATAAGACAGGCAAAAACAAAGGTCAACGCCATAGAGGCACAAGCAACGAACAAGGTTTGCCAGTCAAGCTGCCAGTGAAACCAAAACGGCATACCACCGCGCACATTTTGATGCATGGCCTGGTCGATAACATCAATGAGCCACCCGCTAAGCAAAATCGCCAACGTGCCGCCAAGCAGCGTCAAAAGCCCACCTTCAAATACCAACTGGGCAATCAACCGTTTGTTGGTGGCCCCGAGGGCTGCGCGAATAGCACTTTCTTTTTGTCGCTCAATTGAGCGGGCAAACAGCAAATTACCGGTGTTGATACAAGCCATGAGCAAGATCCCCAAAGCAATGCCTTGAAAGCCTAAAAACATCAATAAGGCATCAGCGGCGAGATGTCTTTGCGGAATGGTCAAATGCTCGACTTGTGCGCCGGCATAATCGGCCTTTTCGCTGCTGCTTAGGCGAGAATTCACGGCCAACGATAGAGCATTGGTCAGTAATTTATCGGCTTGTTCGATGGCTACCTCTGGCTTTAACCGCGTCAGCAAATCGACATTTTGCGCTTTCGCCTGAGGGCTATGCCAAAACGCTTGCCCTAAAGGCACCCACACCTCCGAATTGATAGGAAAGCGATAGTCTTTTGGCATCACCCCGACAATTTCATAGTGCTGATCGTCAAGCTTAATCGACGCCCCCAGCACGCTAGGCTCACCACCGAAAAGCATTTGCCACAAGCGGTAGCCTATCACCGCAACCTTAGCTCCTTCCCCAGCTTCATCTTCGCGGCTAAAACCACGACCAAGCAGCGGCTTAAATCGAGTCAAAGCAAAAAACTCACCGCTAATGAACTCCACTTTGGCGTTACGACCGATATTACCTAATGATAGCCTTTGGTTTTTGGCATAGCTCAGCGAATGTTGTTGATAGATATCAGCCAACTGTTGCTGACCGATGGCTTGAATATCCTGCGCCAAAAAGTAGTGCTTTGGATAGTCGCCACTAATGTAGGGCGCATAAATGCTATCCCCTTGCGGCGTCGCCAACGGCTTAAGCGCCATGGTATAGACAAAATTAAATGCCAATAAACTTACCGTCAGGCCACCCATTAAAATAAAGCAGGTCAAAACCGTAAACTTAGGCGACTTGGCTAAGCGCCTTAAGGCATATTTAAAATCCAGTAAAAATCCCATGGGACCTCCTATGCACTTAGCGCGCTGTCGAATGCTTTTCTGTCGGCAACCAAACGGCCGTCGAAGATCTCAATTTGCCGATTGGCGCGCTCGCAAGTTCTCGGGTCGTGTGTGACCATGCATATGGTTCTGCCTTGCTGGTGCAATTGATCAAACAGTTTAAGTACCGTTGCGGCATTTTTTGAGTCCAAATTGCCGGTCGGTTCATCGGCCAAAATCAGCTTAGGATCGTTAACCAAAGCTCTGGCAATGGCGACCCGTTGCTGCTGACCGCCTGAAAGCGCCGAGGGAAAATGATGGATGCGATGAAGCATATCGACCTCACCAAGCACAGCCTTTGCCCGAGCTTTGGCCTTGGCGGTATTGAAGTTATCCTGATAACTCAACGGCAACATCACGTTTTCTTCTACTGTCAGGTCTGAAATAAGATTAAACGATTGAAATACAAAGCCAATGTGCTGCGCCCTCGCGACCGCTCTATCATCGCGGCTTAAGCGACTGACATCACCACCGGCAAGTAAATATTGACCGTGGCTGGGGGAATCGAGCATCCCCAACAGGGCCAGTAAGGTTGACTTGCCACAGCCCGACGGGCCGCTGATCGACACATATTCACCACTGTCGATTGTCAGGTTGATGTCCGACAACGCTAAGGTCTTCAATTCATCTGATTGATACGTTTTGCCGATATTGCTTAATTGGATCATTGGGTTCATTGTTATTCCTTAGCGTAAAAGCACTTGCTGGTTTTGGGCAAAACCGTCGGTTTTTGACACGATAATACGCTCGCCGGGCTTAAGCCCCGAGGCAATTTCGATGGTATTGACCGAGCTTTGGCCAAACACCACCCCAACTTTGTCGGCAAGATTGCCGGCAGCATTGAGGCGAAACACCCGCGCGCTATCGAAGTCTTGGACATAATGGGGCTTTTTGACAAACAACACATTGTCTTTGTTGGTAATTTCAATGATACCCTCAACCGACAATTCAGGTCGCGCTTCGCCGGGCAAAGCGCCGGATAACTCTACCTCAACCATAACCTGACCTTTGATTACCTGTGGGTCAACTCGGCTGACGACCCCCTCAATGGTTGACTTACGGGTATCGACAGTCACCGCCTGGCCGACGGTAACATCTTTGATTTGCAGTTCCTGCACTTGAATTTGCGCGATCAGCGATGCGGTATCGGCGATTTTACCGACACTACCACCAGCCTCAATCGCCTGACCGAGTGCCAACGTCATACTTTGCAGTACCCCGCTGCTGTTGGCTCTAATGGTCAGGTTGTCTAATTGCTGTTTGGCACGTTGCAGCTGACTTTGCAGTTGCTCGACTTTCGCATTATTGGCCTGCTTGAGCGCTGCGATGTTGTGTTTGAGGTTATCGAGCTTTTTGCCGCGAATATCCCACTCCAACTTGGCGCTCTTAACGTTAAATGCGCTGCGTTGATATTCAAGATCAGATACCGTGCTGTTACCTAGTGAGCGCAATTTGTTATGCGCATCGAGCTCGCGCTTAACCCCTTCATAGTCCATCTGCGCTTTTGCCAGCGAAGCTTGGGCATCAAGCAGTTGCGAATCAAACGCAGCGTTTTGGGCCTGCTGCTCGGCAAGCACTTCGCTTAGGCGAGATTGCGCTGCCAACAGCCCTTGCTCTAGTTGCGGGTTGTTCAACTTGGCAATCGCATCGCCAAACGCAACAGTGGCACCGGCCTTTTTATAAATGCTTTCGACCCGTCCGGCAACGGCACTTGAGAGCCACACAACATTTTTGGGTTTTAACGTGCCGACACCTCGAACGTTTATCTCAAAACGGCCCTTTTGAACCTCGGCTATCAAAAGCTGCGAACTATCGACAAAAGCAGTGGCCTGACCAAAATATTGCTTGGCTCTCACCACGCCCACCGCTAATAGTGCAACGGCAGCCGATGCCAGTAACCACTTAGGGTAGCGCCTGCTTTGGCGGTTTATTTGGATATCCATTATTGTTTCCCTCAGACAGTTGAGTCATAGTGACTCTATCTAAGGCAAGTCGAATGCCAAAACATAACTCATTGAAAAATATAGAAGTATAAAAATAAAGGGAAAAGTCATTGATTCGATTTCGACACACTTGCCTGAAACAACAGTATCGAAATCGACACACTTAACGTTCGAACAACGCCATCACTTCCACATGGCGGGTATGGCTGAACATATCCATTAGCGCGATTTTTTTCAGCTGATAGCCTTTGTCAATCAGCGCGGCACTATCTCGGGCCAGTGTGAATGGATCGCAAGAAACATACAGCACCTTTTTGATTTTACGCTTGGCAATGTAAGGCATAATGGCCTCGGCGCCTGCTCTTGCCGGGTCGAGCAATACCTTATCGTATGTTTGTGTCAGCCAACTCGGTGGCTTTTTGCCAAGATCTGCGCTTAGGTCTGCCTGATAAAACTCGGCATTCTCCAGTTGATTGCGCTTGGCATTGTTACTTGCCCGTTCAACCATTTTATCGACCCCTTCAACGCCCACAACCTTGTGACAGCGTTTGGCCAACGGCAAAGAAAAGTTACCGATACCACAAAACAGATCCAGCACAGTATCGCTCGGGTCAAGCGCCAGCCAGTCGATGGCCTGAGCTATCATTTGCCGGTTGATGTCACCATTGACCTGAATAAAGTCACCGACATTAAATTGCAGCTCAATCCCATCGGGCAAACGATAAAACAGCTCAGGTATTGCTGCGCCTGCCGACAAAGGCTCGATTTGCCCCTTGTCGCCTTCAAGCGCTAGATGCCAATGGTATTGTTTGGCCAATTGTGCCAACTTGGCTCTGTCTTCAGCGCCAACGGCTTTGGTATGTCGAATGACCACCAAATTAGCCTCATCTGCGGCAACCACTTCAAGGTGCGTCATAAATGGACCGGACTTAAGTTGCGGCAACAGCTCGGCAAAGACAGTAAAAACAGGCTCAAACGCTTTGGACAGAACAGCACAATGCTGCACCTCGGTGAGCACTTTATCATTGCGCCGACGAAAGCCAACGGTATATTGTCCGAGTTTGCGTTCATACCAAATGCCGATGCGGGCAGCACGGCGATAGTGCCAAGGCTCAGCTGTCAATGGCGTTTGCCAAGGCAGACTATCGAGTTTGGCAAAACGCCTAAACAGAGCATCCACCGCTTGGGTTTTAAAACCCATTTGCAATTGCCGGTCGATGTGCTGCAACTGACAGCCGCCGCAGTCGCCAAAGTGTCGGCAGGTGGCATCAATGCGCTGCTCTAACGGCCTTAGCAGTTTGATCACTTTGCCTTTTTTGACTTTAGATTTGTCTTGAGACAGTTGCACTTTAACCCGTTCGCCCGGCAATCCCCCTTGCACGAAGCAGATTTTACCATCGACATAGCCGATACTGTCGCCATCGTGGTTGTATTGCTCAAGCTCCACTTCAACGGCTTTCGGTGGCGCCTTTTTCGATTGTCCGGGTTTATAATAGATTGCCATAGCTGCTCACAAGAGAAATCAAAACCGCGCTAATATATCACTTTAACTGCCAAAATTCGCTGTGAACTCAAGCGAGTTTGCATTAAACTGTGAACGGTTTAAAAAACAACGCAAGACAACAATGACTAATAAGATCTGTACCGCCCTACTGCTGAGTTTACTGTTATCAGCCAATGCCTTTGGCAAGGCCCGTGATTTTGGTAACGGCGCCGATATGTCAAAGCTACAAGCCATCTCCACCGTACTGGCCAGTCCGGCAGAATTTATGAACCAAGAGATCACCGTAGAAGGCACCATTACTGCCGTGTGTCAAAAGCGTGGTTGTTGGATGAAGCTGGCCTCTGATAAAAAGTTTCAAAGCCTTAAAATCAAAGTCAAAGATGGCGATATGGTGTTTCCCATGAGCGCCAAAGGTAAAACCGCCTACGCCACCGGCCGCCTTCAAGCCATGCCGATGGACAAACAACAAACCATAAAATACTTAAGTCATTTGGCCAAAGAAGCAAAAGAAAGCTTCGACCCAAATAGCGTGAAAGAAGGTATGACCCTTTATCAACTGGTGCCCACCGGCGTCACTATCGCACAATAGCGCGTTTAACTGCCGCCAACGTTCAAGTTAAGTATTCATGAGCATCAATTGGTTTAAGCTCAATCGCGCCGCGCATCGCGATATTGGCTATTTTTGTATCGGCATGACCATCATATTTGCAGTCTCGGGGATTGCGGTCAATCATATCGATGACTTCAACCCCAACTATGCCGTCAGCTATGAACAAATCGAACTACCGGGTTTAAGCCAGTACCACGAAGACAAGATACAAGAGGTTGTTCTTGCCGCCCTCCCCTTTGAGTTTGAACTGCGCACCGTGTTTTGGCAAAGCCCGGAACAACTGAAACTGTTCGGTCAAAACGACATCAATATCACCGCAGACCTTACCGCCGAAACCCTCAGTGTAGAACGAATAGAACAGCGCCTTATTCTTAGTACCTTCAACGCCCTACACCTCAACGAACTCAAAGGCCCTTGGACTTACTTTTCCGACCTATACGCCATCATGCTGTTATTTTTGGCCAGCTCTGCATTGTTTATGGTCAAAGGCAAAAAAGGCGTTTGGTCAAAGCGCGGCCTATTTGTGGTGGCCGGTATTGTTATGCCTGTGATTTTTGTTTTGGTGTGAGAATGCCCAACAACAGCTCCCATAAATAAAGCACCACATAGTTATCTATATTCCCAACAACTCGGCAAATTA
>JBFHGJ010000118.1:0-18409 GCA_041583135.1 Alteromonadaceae bacterium
CAGACTGTTGAAAAAGGCCTGGACATAGTTCCGGGCCTTTGATCTAATGGGCATAAGGAAATTGGAGGTTTCAACATGCTCAAAGACCCTTGCCCTCAACAACTTCAACTAGAGATGGTCAGTATTGACACTCTTGTTCCTCAAGACCATTTGGTTCGTCTCGTTTCAGCAGCGGTCGATTTTGATTTTATTCTTGATGAAGTCAGTCATCTATACTGCAAAGATAATGGCCGCCCAGCAACAGACCCTATTCAGTTCTTCAAAATCTTATTCTTGGGCTACCTGTTTGGCATTCAAAGCGAAAGACGCCTGATCAAAGAAATTGAGGTGAATGTCGCTTATCGCTGGTTTGTGGGATTGGGGTTAACCGATAAAGTCATTGACCATTCGACATTAAGCCAGAACAGAATAAAGCGCTTCAAGGGAAGTGATATTTGGCAAAAGATATTCGATAACATTGTACAGCAAGCAATGAAACAAAAGCTGATTGGCGGTAGAACGCTGTTTGCAGACAGCACACACCTTAAAGCGAATGCCAACAAGAAAAAATATGATGTTGAAAACCTCAAAGTCTCACCGGGTGCCTACGTCGAACAGTTAAACGAGGCAGTGATAAAAGACCGGGAGGAGAGTGGAAAAAAGCCCCTGAGGTGTAAGCCTGAAAAGACTTGCACAAAAGATGTTAAAGTGAGCCGAACAGACCCCGATAGTGGATTCATGGTTCGAGACGAAAAGCCTCAAGGCTTCTTCTACCTTGACCACAGAATAGTGGATGGTAAGCACGGTATGATTGTTGATACCCATGCCACACCGGGTAATGTGCATGATAGTCAGCCTATTATTAGCCGCATTGACAGAACACTAAGCCGATTTGACATAGACCCTTTCGTAGTAGGGCTTGATGCAGGCTATTTCACAGCGCCAGTATGCCATGAATTAGAAGAAAGGCAGCTAATTGGTGTCATGGGTTATCGCCGTCCGACTCGTAAGAAAGGGATGATACCAAAACGACTCTATCAATATGACAAGGAAACCGATACCTACACTTGTCCACAGGGTCAAACGCTGAATTATAAGACCACCAATCGTGGTGGTTATCGTCAATATCATTCTTCCCCAAAAATCTGCCGAGACTGCCCGGTAAGACAGCAGTGCACTCAAAGTAAGAATGTGACAAAGGTCGTTACAAGGCATGTCTGGCAAGCCAGTGTAGAAAGGGCAAACGAAGTTCGGCTCACAGCTTGGGGCAAAAAGCAGTATCGTAGGCGAGGTGAAACCGTCGAGCGTAGCTTTGCAGACGCGAAGCAACATCATGGGCATAGATATTGCCGCTATCGAGGACTAGAAAAAGTAAACTCACAGTGCTTACTGGCAGCGGCCTGCCAAAATATGAAGAAAATGGCATTAATGAAGGCAGCATAAGCCTAAACAAGCGAAGTTTGCTCAATCCCCCCTATATCCAGCTCTATATGCCTTCAAGCATCATCTAAAAATTATCTAAATAACAGAGAAGCTAAAATCGACAAAATATCGCGATCGCAGCCTTCGGCTGCTAGAAAAAGAAAACCCCAGCGAAAAAGCTGGGGTTTATCATCAATCTGACCCGGCAGATGCCGGGGTTTTGACCAAGGTTAGCGAGCCTTGTTGATTATTTGCAGCCGTTGGCAGTTAAGTAATCGCTTGCCGCTTTGGCTTTTACGATACCATAACCGAAATACACGTCTTTACCTGCTGCGCCAGCATCTTCTGCGGTGGCTTTAAGGGCTGCGCGGATCTCAGCGCCACTGCAGCTAGGGTGGTTAGACCATACCAAAGCTGCAACACCGGCAACACCTGGAGTGGCCATTGAAGTACCGTCCATATAACCCCAATCGCTTGGTGACACTGAAATTGAAGCGGTGCTTGAGGCAACTAATGCCGCGCCATCTTCCATCGCAGCAGAAACAACTGGGATGGTCGTTTGGTTAGTATCGCCCAAAGTACCTTGCAACATACCTGCAACGTTGTTGTAGATGATAGCGCCGATACCGCCTGAGTTTTCACAGTTCAATACTTTGTCATGGAAGCTGATGTTGCCACGCTCGATAACACAGATTTTACCGGCAGCGCCAGCGTCAACCGCTTCGCCCAAACCGAAGTTATAAGTGCTACCAGAAGCTGAGCCCAAGTTTTCCATAGAAGCTGTAGCAAAAGCAGTACCGTCAGCGCTTAAAGCAGCCATAGTGGCACCACCAGATGGGTAAGTAGATAAAGTACCGACACCGCCTGCGGTAACCTCAACACAGTAACCGTCTTTGGTTTTACCTTTTGAGCGGCAAGAAGGATATTGAGAGAAGCTGGCAATGTTGTTGTCGGCATCGTTGGCACCAACCATCATGATTGACTCATAACCGGCTGGATATGAACGGCTGTTGTTGCCATCGTTACCTGCTGCGGCCAAGACCAAACCACCGCCTGCGACGAAGTTTGAAAATGCCGCTTCTTCAGTGCGGTTGGCTCGACCACCACCTAAGCTCATAGTGATGATGTCGGCGCCACCTGAGATACAATCGTTGGCCGCTTTAGCCAAATCAGATGAGAAGCCCCAGCCAGCGTCGTTGAATACTTTAACAATATGTAGCGGGTTACCCGGTGCCATACCAATAACACCAAAGCCATTGTCGGCAGCGGCGACAGTACCGGCGACGTGCGTACCATGTGGGCCACCGTCGTTATTCCAGTTGCCTGTGCCTGAATCGTTAGTACCTGTGATGTTGCTCCAATCGAAGTCAGCGTTGAAACCACCGGTTTCACCTTGACCACCAGCAATACCCGAGTCAATCACACAAACGGTTTTAGCGCTGCCCATGTTCAAGTTCATCAGATTGGCTTGTGATTGATAGATGGCATAAGGGGTGATCTGCTGCGCGCTAGGGTCGCCCAAATCGTCATTATAAAGACTCATTAACGAACGCTTGGCGTCGATTTCAACATACTCAACAGCAGGGTTAGAACGTAAGGCAGCAACAGACTTGTCGTTACCAATAAAGGCAGCAGCGCCTAAGCGGTCAAGTTTTAATACCACATTACCACCTGCGGCTTTTACACCTGCTGCAACACTGGCAGGCGTTGCTTTGGTCACTTTACCGGTGGCACTGGTTAAATCTTTGTATTTAACAATGTATCGGGTTTCGCCCAATTCGGCGGCATTGATGGCGGTTGAGCTAAGAGCGATAAGCGTGGCGATTGATACTTTGCTAAGGGCTGATTTCATGTTGTCACTACCTTTATATGAACTTGTATTTAAAATATGGTTGAATCAATACTTGTTAATATTATTCGGTGTATGTCGATTCTTTAGTTGTATTGCTCCGGCATTTGGTTTGCTCCCTACGCATACTGCGCTCACCACTTCCTAGTTACTGTCCCCGTTGCCTCGAGGTGGGCGTAATTTATACAAACCGTTACAACAATGCAACATTTCATTTTAACTTTTTTTGCTATTTTTGGTTTTTTTTGGCCTAAAACGGCACTTGAAACGGCCTTAAGAGCGTTGCAGAAACAAACCTAACCCATTGAATTAAAATAAATATAAAGTACAAACTGAGTGTAAAATTCAATTGTTAAAAAATAATTAACAAAAATTAATTGTATCGCCATTCCCTCCGAGAATGTTGTTACAAACTCATTACCATTTAAGGTAAAATCCCTATGGCGTACCTGCAATCTTTCTCCTACACTTATGACAAACAGCAATAACGCAATGGCCTAATCGTTTCCATGGAGCAGTCATGTCACTTTCGTTAAGCACCGTCGATACACAACTACACATCAGCACAGGCAAGCAGCCTGAGCAAACCGCACACATCCCCCTTAGCGAGCAATTAAAAAAGCAGCTGCTTGAGATCTGCACGCAATATCAAAGGTTAAGAGACAGTAACAGCAATGAAGCCCTTATGGCGGTAGGTAGCGACCTATTTGGGCTTATCAATGTGAATACGGTTGCCATTAACGACTGGCTTAATAGCACCGGTAGCCGCACCCTCACCCTTTATGCTGATGTCACCCCCAGTAACGACCAAGCCCTGTTACTTAACCTGCCTTGGGAGCTGCTGGCCAATAACGGCCGCTTTGTTTGCGATGATGACCGCCCCTTTGAAGTGATAAGACGTATAGGCAAAGCCGCCACCCCTAAAGCGCCTCAAAACCCGAACCTCACCCTTGCCTTTATGGCTGCCGACCCCGGATTTGACAGCAAGCTCAACTATGAGGCCGAAGAAAAAGCCATTTTACAGGCATTCGGCGGGCCTAAAGCGATTGAACTGGTGGTTGATGATAGCGGTAACTTAAAAAGGCTCAGCGAGCGCTTAAACGCCATGGGGTATTGTGAGGTAATGCACTTATCTTGCCATGGGGGTTATCTTGATAGTGAACAAAAACAAGACTTTGCCCTAATGCTAGAAGATGACCGCTTTGGTGTAAAACCTGCCCGAGTGGAAGACTTTATTGCATTAAGCAATAAAATCGATACCTTGTTTTTATCAGCCTGCCATAGCGCAGAGATAAACAGCCAGCCGTCAATGGCGATGCGCCTCACCGCCACCGGTTTTAACCATGTGGTGGGCTGGGATGGCCCAGTCGCCGACCACGCCGCAACCGCCTTTGCCGCCGAATTCTATCACCTGATACAAAACCAACATACCGTGCCTTTTGCCTGTGCCTATGCGCGTAAAAAACTGCTTAAGCAAAACTTACCCCACTGGCATTTGGGCAGATGCTATATAGGCCCACATGGCGGTGGCGCGCTTATTGATGGGCAAAAAGCCCCGCGCAAAAGCCGCAAAGGCAAAAGCTGCTATGATTTGCTCGATAAAGCCAAAAGGGAGGTTAAAGTGGCCAGTAAAGCCACGTTTGTCGGCAGAAGGCGACAGACCAAACAGGCGATACAACATTTTGAGCAGAACAACAAAGCAGGCGTGGTGCTCTATGGTGTAGGTGGAACCGGTAAATCAAGCCTTGCCGCGCGAATTTTAGACCGTTTAGAGCCGGGTTATAAAGCTGTTGTTATTTACAAGCATTACCAAGCTAGCGATATCTTAATGGCGCTACAAGGCGCCTACAAAGGCCCTGATGCCACAACGCTCTTTGCCACCTTAATCAGCCAAGCAGCGCAGCGGCCGCAAGACTTTGAATTCATACTCAGCAACCTGCTAGAAAACCAGTTTGACGCAACCCCCATAGTGTTGGTGGTCGATGACATTGAGCAGCATATTTTACAGCCCCTTGACAAAGAGCAAACGGCAGCCCAAGTAAAGCCTGAATATCAGGGCGTTTTAAGTGCCATCATAAACGCTTTTGATGGTGCCGACAGCCAATCCTACTTACTGCTAACCTCACGCTATCGTTTTGCCTTACCAGATAACTTTGGCAATAACTTAGCCGATAAACTGGCCTTTATTGATGTGCCAGATATGACAAAAACCGAGCAGCTACGACATTGGTTGGCACTACTACAGACAAGCGATAACCCAGCGCAACGTGACAGTGAAAAAGACCAAACCTACCTTGCGCAAATATTGACACACAGCAAAGGCAACCCCGGCCTCCAAGCCATTTTATATAGCCCATTGCTCGGCCAAGAATATGCGGTGCTTGAGCAAACCTTAAGCAAAATCGCTCAATTAACAACAGGTGATAGCCGCACTACTCGCCCCACAGACGACCTTGATAAATATTTACAACGCCTAGCCCTTGAAACCTACGCCAATGCGCTCAGTTATACTGAAACCGAGCTTTTACGAATACTCAGTATGTTTGACTTTGCCCTGCCCCGAGCGCTATTTGAACAAGCAGGCGCACAACTGGGCATTGATGACATTGAAAAAGCCCTCACGAGGCTTGATAACTTTGGCCTGATGATCCACTGGCAAGGGGAAGGGTTAGATAACCATATCAGCTGCTATCAAATCGCCCAAAACGTGGTCGAGCCACTAACAATCGATGATAGAAATGCCATAGCCCAAATTCTCTCCCCCATTTTATGGCAGCTGTGGTTTAGCGACGCCATTGAGGTCAATCAATTACCTCAAGCTGAGGATATTGAGCAGTTGATTAATGTTTTTGAAGATAGAACACAAAGAGCTGAAAAAGCGGCAATAGTAGGAAAAAACGAAAAGGACATAATATTTACCCCATTAGAATACAGTAGATTACCGTATTTTTATCAATGCCATTTTACACATGCTGTGATTGACCGGACCCAACTGGACATACCTGCTTTCGTCATGGTAAATATACTAGAGTTACTCTTGGGAACCTCTTTTTATGCCAAACTTTGGATAAGCTTAACGGTATTAAGCAAACAAAAGGAAGACCTTAATAAAGCAATAATAGTGAAGGTTTTAAACACCGTTGAAGAACATAAAACAATCGCTCAAAAGGAGCAGGCAAGTATTATAAAAGAGATACTTAGCCGCTGCGCCTACCGACCCGAATTGCTCCATCAGGCATTTAAGCACTATTTTGCGACACTTGAACCTTCAACCATAGAGTTATTGGCAAAAGTAGACCTAACAGAGACCCATGCCAAATACCTTACCACCATTGAGTTGGCAAAAGAACAGTCTGCTCAAGAACATGCTAAAGCTTGTGGTGACTACGCCCTCTTTCTTGAAAACCAAAAACAAGACTATGACGCTGCCGAAGCCTATTACTTAAAAGCCATTGAGTTGGCTCCTAACGACTCTGACTTTATTGGCAACTACGCCAACTTTTTGGCAGACCAAAAACAAGACTATGACGCCGCCGAAACCTATTACTTAAGAGCCATTGAGGCGAATCCTAATCACGTCAATAGCCTTGGCAGCTATGCCAACTTTTTGGCAGACCAAAAACAAGACTATGACACCGCCAAAACCTATTACTTAAAAGCCCTTAAGGCTGACCCCAATAACGCCATTACTCTTAGCAACTATGCCAATTTACTCGCAGACCAAAAACAAGACTATGACGCTGCTGAAGCCTATTACTTAAAAGCCCTTAAGGCTGACCCTAATGATGCCAATATCCTTGCGAATTACGCCAAATTGCTCTTTATTCTGGATCAGCAAAACAAAGCCATTGCGATGCTCGACCAAGCCCAATCGCAGCAGGGTTTACGGTTAGATTTACAAGTCGAATGTGCATTTTATCGTTTTGCCCACTGCCCGCCCTTTAATTTGGCACCGTTAAAAACCCTTGTGCTTAAAGGGGCGCGCTCTATGGGTTGGGTATTAGATAATAATGTCCAAAAAGCCAGGTTAGAGGGTCACCCTGAGCCTGAGCTATTACAGCAGCTCGCTGAGGTGATAAGCAAGAATGCCGATATCGCCAAACTAGAAGCCTTTGAGCTTTGGTTAAAAAGTGAGTGCGACTGAAAAACAAACACGGCAAAAGCGTTAATCGAACAAAACAGCCCATGTTGTAAAAAATAACCCTTAAGGAAAACCCCATGACACAGATTCAGTTTAAACTGGCGAACGACCAACAAGAGGTAGCCGATGCCATTGCGCAATTTGTTGCCGATGAATTTGGCCAAACGGTGCACTTTGCCCCCGATAAAACAGGCGTTAACTCGCCCCATAAAGCAGCCGGTATTGGAGAGCTGTTATGGCTTGTGGCAACGGCAGTTGCCACGGTTGAAGGCTCTTTACAGTTTGCCGAGCGCGTGGCCCGCGCCAAAAGGGTCAAGGCTTTGCTCGCGCTAATTAAAGCAAAGGGCCAGTCGGTATTGATTAAAATAGGCAACAAACCGGCGGAGGACTTATTAAATAAAAGTGTCGATGAGACCATGGACTTGCTGGCCGACAAAAAAGCCGATGAGGATAGTGAGAAACAATAAGTAGAGTGTAAGCTAAGGGCTTGCGGTGTCGATTTAAGCCATAGACATCCCACCCAATAAAAAGCACAATATGCCGCAGGATAAGTGGTATAAAAGGTAGCGAGTAATGAAAGACGAGATCCGTCAAAAAAAGGCCGCGCTGTTAAGCGCAATTAAACAGGCCAAAACCCAATCACCTATTGAACTGGCAGACGCCTATTCAGACTACGCCTACTTTATCGAAACCTCATTAAATGATATTGAAGGCGCAAAGCGCTTTTACTTAAAAGCGATAGAGCTTGCACCAACTGATGCTTTATGTCTTAGCCGGTATGCAACCTACCTAGCCCGCAACATGCCTGATAGTGATGCCCCAGAGCAGTATTTTCTGCGCGCAATTGCCGCAGAGCCTCTTCAAGCAGATTGCTTGGGCGGGTATGCCGACTATCTCGCCAGCAACAAACAAGATATAGCGACAGCGCACAACTACTATCAAAAAGCCATTGCAGCAGATAGCAGAAGTGATAGCCAAAAACACCAATATCGCCAAACTTGAAGCCTTTAAGCTTTGGCACAACCCCAACTAGGAAGCAATATAGATGAATTTCAAACAATCAATAACCTTAGGCTTATTACTACCGGTTATCACCCTAACCGGCTGTACTATTCAACATCCGATCGCCGACGATTACCCCAATTATGTGGCGAAAAACAAAAGTCAGGTGAGTCTGCCAGCATCGCAACACACAGGTCAATACGTACTAGCCCCGGCAACGAAAGGCCATCGCTACGAGTTTCGTGCCTTTACCGTGGGTTATGGTCATCGCTGGATTGTTGAATTCGGCAAAATTTTAGACGTCACACTTAACCAACCCAATGTACAAACCGCCTTTGGTGGCTTAACGCAGAAAACTGACGCAGCATCGAACGCAGGCTCAGGGTTGCTATTCGAATTCACATTAACCGATTACGAATATAAGAATCATCGCGCTTATGTCGGCCTACAAATCGATGTTAAAAAAGAAGACAAAGTGGTGTTCAGCCGCCAGTACAATGCAAAAGGCGACTCCAAGGGTGCGCAAATGTTCTTTGGCGGACCTTTTGCCATGACCAGTGCGACATTAGCCTCAAACCGCAGCGCCATTGAGCGTGCACTAACTCAGTTCATTGATGATCTGAATCGCGCCAATATTTAAATCAGCGGCCAAAAGCGCAGGTGTTGCTATCAATTTCTCTGCGCTTTCGGCCAAAAACACTAAAACTATGGCTATTTTTCAAAGATTTAACGCCAAAACAGGTAAAATCGTTCTATACTAGAGGCCAACTAAGAATAATAGCAAACGGTAAATAATGGCTTTGATGTCACCTTGGACAATCCGCTCACTGTTGTTGGCACTCATACTTTGTCTGTTTACACTCAATACAGCAAAGGCTCTGCCTAGTGTCGGCGACCACGGACACTACGATTTAGACGTGGTGTTGCAACCACAAAAACAGCATCTTGAAGTTGACCTACGCTACCGCTTACCAAAACAGGTTAGAGCGCATTCAACCGTTCAATCAACAACCCTTTATTTTACGCTACATAAAGACCTTACTATCACCGAGCTTAATCAACCCTATGAAGTTGAAAACAGCGAAGGTGATGGCCTGTTTAAACGCTATCAGGTTCGTTTGACCAACCCTGCCATTACTGAACTGGTCATGCACTACCAAGGCAACATTCATCACGACATTCTCAGTGCCAAGCAAAACTACCAGCGCAGTTTTGCCGATACGCCGGGGATCATCGACGCCAAAGGTGTGTATTTAGATGGCGGCAGCTATTGGTATCCGCATTTTGATCATGGGCTATTTGACTTTGCACTAGAGGTTACCCTGCCCCATCATTGGCATAGCATCAGCCAAGGCGATTTGAGCGCAAACAATGGCATTGAACACTGGCAAAGCCCGCAGGTCATGCCCGACATCTATCTCATTGCAGCCCCCTTTACCATTTATCGTCAGCCCTACAGCAGCGAATTTGCTGCCGAGCACAAACCTATCTCCATAGAAGCTTACCTGCGTACCAAAGACAACAGCTTGGCCAACAAATACATTCAAACCGCACAGGCTTATATGGCGCAATATGAAGCCCTGCTGGGTCCCTATCCTTACGGCAAATTCGCCTTGGTGGAAAACTTTTGGCAAACCGGCTTTGGTATGCCCTCATTTACCCTTCTGGGTGATAAAATCATTCGTTTTCCGTTTATATTGCACTCATCCTATCCCCATGAATTGCTTCATAACTGGTGGGGAAACGGCGTATTTACCAGTCCAGTGTCAGGTAATTGGAGCGAAGGGCTAACAACCTACTTGGCCGATCACTTAATTGCCGAACAAAAACAAAAAGCCGACGACTACCGCCGTGATGCCCTTAAGCGCTTTAGCAACACCCTGGAGCAACACCGCCACATGTCGTTGTCGCAATTTAGCTCTCGCGATAGCGCCGCTACAGAGGCTTTAGGCTATGTTAAAGGGATGATGGTGTGGGAAATGCTGCGTAATGAATTAGGCGATGAAGCCTTTATCAGTGGTCTGCGCCGCTTTTACCGCGACAACCTTGGTAAACAAGCCGGATTTAAGGCATTGCAACAGGCGTTTGAACTGGCCGCAAAACGCAAGTTAGACTTGTTTTTTAGCCAATGGGTGCAAAGGCAAGGCGCGCCCAAACTGGCACTGGCAAGAGTAAAGTTAAGTGCCAACGACAGCAAACAAGGCTGTTACCGCCTGAGTTTTGAGTTGCGTCAAACCCAGCTTACCAAAGCCTTTAGTTTGCATGTGCCGGTGCAAGTTGCCAATCAAACCCAAAGCCAAACCCATTGGCTTGACTTAAACGCCAAGCATCAGCAGTTTAATCTTTTTGTGCCTTTTAAACCGAGCCAATTGGCAGTCGATAACCAGTTTCAACTGATGCGTCAGCTCGACCCTAAAGAGAGCGCGCCTACGCTTGGCGGTGCCTTTGCCGGTGAGCAGTGGCTGGTGATATTGCCGCAAAACGCCGAGCGAAAGACACAAGAGCGTTATCAAAAGCTCTATCGCCAATGGCAAACCGGCGATATTCAGGTAACTGTCGCCAAAGACAATGAAGACATCGATTTTGGCGATTTCGATACCATTTGGCTGTTCGACAATCACAATCAGCAAAGGCCATTGCTGAGCCAGTGGTTGCCCAACAACACCTTAGCCAGCGAGCTATTAACCAGCACCGACACTGTTGTAATGAGCGCAGCAAACCCCAAACAGCCCGAGCAAACGCTAGTTTATATGCATTTGGCTCAACCAGATGCACTAGATGCGCTTGCCCGAAAACTGCCACACTACGGTAAATATAGCTATGTGACTTTTGCCACTAAAACGGCGGTTAATCGATTAAAAGGCATTTGGCCTGCTAGCCATTCTCCGCTGATACATCACTTTGACAATAGTGTTGTCGTCAAAGCGCCAGCTCGTCGCGGGGCGTTGATAAAGCCGCCTTCGGCCTTTAGCGCAAAGCAGTTTAAAGCCGATGTTGAAGCACTAACAGCGCACAAGATGCAGGGGCGAGGCGTCGGCACCAAAGGCATTGAACTGGCGGCTGATTATATTTTTAAGGCGCTGAGCAACTTGGGTCTTGAAGTGAAAAACCAATACTTCGACGTAGACATCAACGGCAAACCGGTCACAACCCGCAATATTATCGCCAAAATTCCCGGTAGCGCTAAGGCGTTTGCCGACGCGCCAGTTATATTAAGCGCTCACTATGATCACTTAGGTTTTGATGTTCAAGGCATCCCCTTCCCCGGCGCCGATGACAATGCCAGCGGCGTCGCCGTATTGTTGGCGCTTGCAGCCCACTTTAAGCAATATTATCCGGCTAGGCCGATTGTTTTTGCCGCGTTTAGCGCAGAAGAACACGGCTTGCAAGGTGCCAAACATTATCTCAATACATTAAGGCAGCAACCGGTTTTTGCTCTGGTCAATTTAGACATTATTGGCCGCCTAGGCAGCGGCCCTATCCATGTCCTTGGGTCAGATTCTTCAAGACAGTGGCCTCATATTTTTATGGGCGCAGGTTTTGTTACCGGCCACAAAGTACAAATGAGCCAGCTCAATATTGCCAGCTCAGACCATGCGCCGTTTATCGAAGCTGGTATTCCAGCCGTGCATATCTTTGCCAGCGCCCATTTTGACGTTCACCATCACTCCGATACCCCAAACAAGCTAGACTATCAAGGCATGGTCGATATTGCCGAAGTGACTACTGAAGTCATTGAATATCTATCCCAGCGCAAAGAGCCCCTCACCAACAACAGCGCTGCAACTAAGACAAAACCCTCCAGCTCAAATGCCCAAGGTCGCAAGGTCAGCACCGGCATTTTGCCCGACTACAGTTTTAAAGGCCCCGGCGTCAGAGTCGCTCAGGTAGCAGACAACTCGCCAGCGCTACAAAGCGGCATCCAAAAAGACGATGTGATAGTGACACTCGAGGGCAAAACGGTTAACGACCTTGCCGACTATTCAGCGCAACTTAAAGCGTTTAAGCCCGGCGATAAGCTTAAGCTGACACTTAACAGGAATGGCCGAGCGGTTGAAGTTGAGGTGGTGCTGGGTGTGAGGGAGTGAAATATAATTCACACCTAGAAATAAGACCATCACCGAAAAAAGGGATTTACATCATCAACTACAATGTATAGAATCCCTCCGACTTTTGACCATAAAAACAACTAAAGATTAAAATACCTTCTATGAAAAAACAGCTACTCACCGTTTTTGTCCTAGTCATACTCGCCAGCCTAGGCTATTTCATCTTTGCCCCAAAGACCGACCAAGCAACTGAATCTGAACAGCCAAAGCCGGTGCAAATCAAGCACCCCAAGGCCAAACCTGAGCCTGCGCCTGAGCAAACACCTAAACCAAAGTTAACCACAAAAGCAGCGCCTAAAGAAAAGGTCGATCACAGCAACCAACCTCTAATAGAAAAAACCTTTCCCGAGACTGAACTGCAAGGCGGGCTAGCCCAGCACCTCGATGACTTAATTCAAAGATATGAAAACGGCGACCTTGATGCAGGCTATGTGTTAGCTGTGAACTTAAAGCGCTGTATTAGCGCGGTTAGCAGCAAAGAAGCACTAAACAAAGCCTATGAAGACTTAGACAAAGTAAAAACTTCTCAGTTTTTTGATGAACAGCGCAGAGTACAAGCCAAAGAAAACCGCTCACAAGAGTTTTACTACTGTGAAGGCGTGCCAAAAGAGCTTACATCTCAATATTTTGAAATTTTGCAAAATACTGCCGAACAAGGCTCTATTGCCGCGCAAACCTACTTTGTAGGAACAATAACCCCAACTTTCCCAGAGAAAATAGACCACCAATTTACTGATGAAGAACTTCAACAACTCAGTGTAATAAGAGAACAGTATTATCGCTTTCTTGAAAACGCCGCTCACCAAGGCAGTTTCCGCGCCATGTTAAGAGTAGTGGTAACAAATCAACCCCACTTAGATAACAACCCTGTTAAGTCTCTTGCCTATAACTTAGCCATTTTAGATTTAACAACGAACGACCACACATACGCAGGCCATACCGAGATAAGTAATAGATTAATGGCAAAAATGACCCCAGAACAAATCTCTCAAGCCAGAGATATGAGCAAAGAGATAATCGAAATAATTAGGCAAAATGGCACCATTTATCGGTTTTAATTGAGACCAAACCAAAAACGGCCTTGCGTTTCCGGCTTGAGCTGAAACCAATCAAATTCGACCGCATCAACATCGCTAAAGTATTAAACTGCCTAGAAAAACACTGTAAGACCATCATAATAGTCGCCGATCCATAAACTCAACCCACAACATCCAAAAAAAACAACACCGAAAAAAGGGATTTACATCATCAGCTACAATGTATAGAATCCCCCCGATTTTTGACAATAAAAACAACTAAAGATTAAAATACCTTCTATGAAAAAACAGCAACTCACCGTTTTAGCTCTAGTTATACTCGCCAGCCTAGGCTATTTCACCTTTGCCCCAAAGACCGACCAAGCAACTGAATCTGAACAGCCAAAGCCGGTGCAAATCAAGCACCCCAAGGCCAAACCTGAACCTGCACCTGAGCAAACACCTAAACCAAAGTTAACCACAAAAGCAGCGCCTAAAGAAAAGGTCGATCACAGCAACCAACCTCTAATCGAGAAAACCTTTCCTGAAACTGAACTACAAGGCGGGCTAGCCCAGCACCTTGATGACTTAATTCAAAGATATGAAAACGGCGACCTTGATGCAGGCTATGTATTAGCAGTGAACTTAAGCCGGTGTCATGGAGTTAGCGAAAGCAAAAGCGACTTAGCCAAGGGCTTTGAAAATGTTGATAAGATGGAACGAACTGAAATCTTCACCGAAGATCGTTTAACCCAAGCCAAACAAAAAATGAGCGACAGATATTATTACTGCGAAGGCGTACCAAAAGAACTTATAGATCAAGACTTTGAAATTTTACAAAACACCGCCGAGCTAGGTTCTATCGCCGCTCAGACCCAATTTGTGTCAATCACAAGCCCGACATACCCAGAAAAAATAGACTATCCATTCACCGAAGAAGAGATTCAACAACTCGCAGTGATAAGAGAACAATTTTATCGCTTTATTGAAAACACCGCTCATCAAGGCAGTCTCCACGCCATGCTAAAAATGGTGACAATAAACAAACCCCATCTAGGTAACAACCCTGTTAAATCACTTGCCTATAACTTAGCCATTTTAGATTTAACCAACAGCGACCACATGTATGAAATGTGTACAAATATAAGTGAAAGATTAATGGCAAAAATGACTCCAGAACAAATCAGCCAAGCAAGAGATAAAAGCAAGGAGATAATCGGAATCATTAGGCAAAATGGCACCATTTATAGATTTTAACTGATACACAAGACCAATCCCTAATATCAATAACAAAAGTAAACAACAATGAAAACAATAACCAATACACTTTTTTACCTACTCATTAGCTTTGCCTCACTGAGTGCTTCAGCAGAGTTTTATTATTATGATGCCAGAGATTTAGATTTTCCTATCGGATTTCCAGTAACCACAGATAAAGGCTTTGATTATGGTGTTAGAAACTATGCCACCGAGGCACTTAAAAACAAAACAGGCGCGCTCTCATTTTTTCCGGGAGATATTTTATTGATGCATGGCCCCAATGGTACTGAAGGGTTACGATATTGGATCAATCCTCCAGACGTATGGAGAACTACCACATACCAAAACGAATGGGTGCAAGAAGAAGCCAAAACTATTTTTATTCTGAGACAAGCAGGACAAACCATTGGCGGCGATCCCATTATAACCGGCGGCGGTGGCACCAATGACGATATCACCTGCCTGCTCCCTGTGCCTGATTGCAACCAAGAGCAAGAACCTTTGCTTATTGATTTAGGACAAGACGGTTTTCATTTAGGTGCGCCAAACACTGGCATACTTTACGACTTCTTCGGCGATGGCGAGCTGCGCCCCACCCAATGGGTCGCGCCAAACGGTAACGAAGCCTTTCTCGCATTAGACCGCAATGGCAACGGCACTATAGACAATGGCACAGAGCTATTTGGCCGAGGGTTATTTGACAACTCACAGCAACGTGCCAACCATGGTTTTGAGCAATTGCGCCAATACGACTTCAGCTTTAACGGCGGCAATCATGATGACATCATCGACGCTCAAGATGCCATCTGGCCGGAGTTGCTACTATGGAACGACTTCAACGCCGATGGTCTCTCAACGCCAGATGAGCTAATGCCGCTATCTGCCTCAGCCATCACTGCACTACAAACTAAACCCAAAGAAAGCGCCAGATTCGATCCGTCAGGTAACGCCCTGCGCCTTTGGGCATGGGCAACCGCCTCAGGAATTCAAGGCAACAAACAATTTAAAATGGTCGATGTCTTCTTTGCCCCTTGGCAATATTCCAACAACTAGCATTTGAGCGATTAAGCCGGTGCAAGCCAAAGCTTGCACCATTTAAAGCAAGAGTTTAATTCTCAGGCAGGGTCAAAAGCGTGGTGCTGGTCGCGACACTTGGGTGTAGTGTCACTTCAAAGTAGGTCGGTGAGGCACAGGTCTTTTTGCCCGGATAAGGTGCTGTTGCAGCAATGCCGCCGACGAGGTAGCCCACTACCGTCGGCTCGGTTAGCCTGTCGAGCATCACTGAGCCATATTGATAAAAGTCGCTATCGGTGGCAACAAAGATGGTGTCTGAACCTAAATATGGCGCTTTAACCTTGTCAGTGCCACACACCGGCTGGCTGTCAGTCGGTGGGAAATACTGGCCGTTGTGCAGGTATTGCTGACCACCGGATTTATCAATGCGCATGGTCGATACGGTGTTGATAAACGGCAAACCGTCAACTGGCGGCGTGATATTGAAATTTGGCGTATCACGCTTGAGTTTGCCATCTTGCCAGTAGTATTGGCTAATACCGGCAAAAATGCTGCCGTACATCACATTGTTCAGCTCGCTATAAACAGGCACAGTGCCAGCTTTGTATTGCGCCATCAGTTGAGTGATGGTGGTGTCTACTTCAAGCTTTACACTCGGCGCGGTGCGAGTACCCGCAGGGGTGATATAAATCGGGTTGACAAAGCCTTCCATTTTACCTGGCACAAACACTCCGCCAAAAGCGGTGATCTGCTTCACGCCGGTAGGTGAGAGGGTTTTGATGATTGACAGGTCGCGGCGATGATACTGGGTTTGGTCAGGCGCTGGACCTGTGCGACTGGTATCTGGCACCTTGCCGTTATATTGCACGCTAAGCGCCCCAACCGCTTTACCCAGTGCCGTGCCGCTTTGCCCCGGTGTGAGGTTAAACATTCTCACGCTTTCGCTGTAGTTTTGGGTGTAGGTGCCGCCGCCTGAGCTGTATACGCCATCGAACTGATGGCCAAATATTAGCCAAAAGTTGTTACTCGGCTGTATTTCAAAGTCGTTTGAATATTCCAGTTCACCACCGGTGATGGCAAGGGCAGGATGAGTGCCGACATAAATGTTGTCTTTAGCAAAATCAGCATTTAACGTGTTGGCTTTTATCGCGGCTATCAACGCCTGCACTTTTATCGCCATGGCCTGTTGCAAGGTCACCATGCTGCCACCATCAGTGTAACCGTAGCCACCAACAACATAGAGCACATCTTGGCTATAAACTCTATTGCCCTGCGCATCTTCGCCCGCTAGCAGCTTAAATTGCGTATTGGTTGCGGTCAGTTGTTGCACCACTTCACTGGGTAGGTCGTTCACACTGGCTTGTGCCAGCACCTTGCCGGTTGCCAGTTCAATTACAAATGCCGTGTCGTTTTTCTGATCGGCAGGAAAAGACGGATTGCTAAACGCTTCGTTTTGCGCAGGAAAACCATGCATACCGTTGCGCCTGCCGGCCATCAACACCAACTCACCATCAGACAAGGCATAAATCATTGAATGTAAGCCGGGAAAGTCAGCACCGCCCAGCTGCTTCAAGGTTAAAGAATATGGCACTTTGGCAGGCTCGGTTTGGCCATTGCTGGTGCCGCCAGATTGTTTATTGTTTGTTGTCGTACAAGCGCTCAGCCCCAACAACATCAGTGTCATCAGCCCAAAGATGGGCCAACGCTGGTTTTTAATCGTCGCCATTAAACGCGTCATTATGCGTCCTCCTCAGTTGGCGTATAGAACTGGCTCAGCCAAGTCTGCATCATCGTTATGGTTTGCGGTGACATGTCTCTAACCACTGGCATAAAGGCTGGATCGCTGGTACTTAAGCCAAAGCGTTCACTAAAGCCTTTGGCATTACTTTCTACCGTTTCTTGATCAGAGATATCCATACGACTGGTCATGCCCGGATACAAGATGCTGTAGCAGTTGAGTATCGGATAAATGTTGTTGTCCCAATCAGGGTCTGACACCACCCACTGGTTTTGCCAAAACAATAAAGTCACCGGCGGAATAAATGGAAAGCCAGAAATACCGGGGTTTTCGCCCACCAATACGCCGTTACTTTGTGCCAAGATAAAACACAACTGACTGTCTAGCGGTTTGCGTTTCCAGCTGTTGTATTCGGTAAGATTGGTCGGTTTGCTGGCAAATGGCAGGCCGACGCCGGTTCTCACTTGCATCGCAAACTGTCCGGGATTGTCGGTTCGTTCGCTCACCACAACGCCATAAATTGCCGTATCGTTATATTGGGTGGAACCATCGATACCGGCGGAATATTGCAACACCGTTGGTTGCAGCGTGACATTCAATTGGCCACTGCCATTGATGGCCGTTACTGGCTCGCCGTAGGCATAAACCGTCATCGCCACCGTTTGATTATCATCAGGCAAAGTGCTGCTCGGCGACATACGTATCGCCGCCATTTCAAAGTTGATGTAATAGCCGCCTTGGTTTTCTCGCAGCGCCGCCTCGCCATCACTGGCAATACAAAGCCTTGAACTGGCAATGGTTCTTGCCTCGTTGGCACTTAGCAATACCTGCACGACACCAGCGTTGGTCAAATACACTGAGTCGCGATACTGATTGGCC
>JBFHGJ010000119.1:0-17496 GCA_041583135.1 Alteromonadaceae bacterium
AACCCCGCATAAGCGGGGTTTTTTGTCGATTGCATTGGCAATTTTAGCTGCCTTTGCGCAAGCTCTTAATCACTTTGAGCTGAGCGATGGCGCGGGCCAAATCGGCGGCGGCTTCGGCATAGTCGAAATCCGCACTACCAGCATTAGCTATGTGCTCTTCAGCTTGTCGTTTGGCTTCTTCAGCCGCATTCAAGTCCAAATCTTCCGCACGTAATGCCACGTCTGCCAGGATAGATACAGTGCCAGGTTGGATCTCTAAGATCCCACCGGCGATGTAAATAAATTCTTCTTCACCGTTTTGCTTAACGATGCGAAGTTGGCCTGGCTTGATCGCTGTCAGTAGTGGTGCGTGTCCGGCATTGATACCAAGGTCACCCTCGGCACCGCTAACCTGAATTGATTGCACGCGACCAGAGAAGATTTTAGCTTCTGCGCTTACTACATCCAAATGTGTCGTCATAGCCATTTATGCCTCCTATTTACATGGATTTGGCTTTTTCGATAGCTTCTTCGATGCCACCAACCATGTAGAACGCCTGCTCTGGCAAGTCGTCATATTCACCGCTCAGGATGCCTTTAAAGCTGCTGATGGTGTCTTTCAAAGATACGTATTTACCCGGTGAACCGGTGAATACTTCCGCTACGAAGAACGGCTGTGACAAGAAGCGCTGAATTTTACGCGCGCGGCTTACTGTCGTTTTATCTTCTTCTGACAACTCATCCATACCTAAGATGGCGATGATGTCTTTAAGCTCTTTGTAACGCTGCAATACAGACTGTACGCCACGGGCGCAATCGTAATGCTCTTGACCGATAACCAACGGGTCAAGCTGACGTGAAGTAGAGTCAAGCGGGTCGATTGCCGGGTAGATACCCAATGCAGCGATTTGACGAGACAATACAACAGTTGCGTCCAAGTGAGAGAAGGTGGTTGCTGGTGATGGGTCAGTCAAGTCATCCGCAGGTACGTATACGGCCTGGATTGACGTGATTGAACCAGTCTTGGTCGAGGTAATACGCTCTTGCAATACACCCATTTCCTCAGCCAAAGTCGGCTGATAACCTACCGCAGAAGGCATACGACCCAAAAGGGCTGATACTTCTGTACCGGCAAGTGTATAACGGTAGATGTTATCGACGAAGAACAATACGTCACGACCTTCATCACGGAATTTTTCCGCCATGGTCAAACCGGTCAAAGCAACACGCAAACGGTTACCCGGTGGCTCGTTCATCTGGCCGTATACCAATGATACTTTATCAAGTACCTTTGATTCGTTCATTTCATGGTAGAAGTCGTTACCCTCACGAGTACGCTCACCAACACCGGCGAATACTGAGTAGCCGCTGTGCTCGATGGCGATGTTACGGATAAGTTCCATCATGTTTACGGTTTTACCTACACCGGCACCACCGAACAGACCAACTTTACCACCTTTGGCGAACGGACATACCAAGTCGATAACCTTGATGCCGGTTTCCAACAATTCGTTAGAAGCAGCTTGCTCTTCATAAGAAGGAGCTTCACGGTGGATAGACATACGCTCTTCTTCACCGATATCGCCAGCTTCGTCGATTGGGTCACCCAATACGTTCATGATACGACCCAGGGTCGCTTTACCTACTGGAACCATGATTGGGTTGCCAGTGTTCTCTACCGCCAAACCACGACGTAAACCGTCAGTGGTACCAAGTGCGATAGTACGTACAACGCCGCCACCAAGCTGCTGCTGTACTTCAAGTGTGAGACCGTTTAGGTCTCCTTCAGATACTTTCAGTGCGTCATAAACCTGAGGTACTGAATCTTGTGGAAATTCGATATCCACAACCGCGCCAATGATTTGGACGACCTTACCTTGACTCATGAGAAATCCTCATTTCAAAAATTTATTACCTTTCGCCTTATACAGCCGCTGCACCCGCACAGATCTCAGAGAGTTCTTGCGTGATTGCTGCCTGACGAGCTTTGTTGTATACCAATTGCAATTCATCGATTAGGTTACCGGCGTTGTCCGTTGCGGCTTTCATTGCCACCATACGGGCCGCTTGTTCTGATGCGGCGTTTTCAACGATACCTTGGTATACCTGGGATTCGATGTAACGAACCAGTAGAGTTTCAAGCAACTCTTTAGCATCAGGTTCGTAGATGTAATCCCAACGATGTTTTACTTCGTCTTCTTCCGACTTCGGCAAAGGTAATAGTTGATCGATGGTTGGTTCCTGCTTCATGGTGTTAACAAACTTGTTGTATACCACGTAGACACGATCCAATTTACCTTCGTCATACTTATCTAACATCACGCGTACCGGACCGACAACGTCGCTGATGGACGGTGTGTCCATGCCTGACTGGGCACCTAATACGCTTCCGCCATAACGGCTGAAGAATGCGCAGGCTTTGTTACCGATGGCAACAAAATCTGTCTCGACACCTTTGGTGTTCCATTCTTTAACTTCGGCAGCGATTCGACGGAACTCATTTGAGTTCAAACCACCACACAAACCACGGTCTGACGAAATAACGATGTAACCGACACGCTTGACTTCACGCTCTTCTAAATAAGAATGGCGATATTCCAAGCTGCCCATTGCGATGTGGCTGATAACCCTGCGAATTTGCGTCGCATAAGGTCGTGTCGCTGCCATGTTGTCCTGCGCTTTACGCATTTTACTGGCGGCAACCATTTCCATCGCACCGGTGATCTTCTGAGTATTTTTGATACTCCCGATCTGGGTTTTAATCTCTTTTCCGACGGCCATGACCATTAACTCCGAAAAAATTCAACACAAAAGGAGCGCAAGCGCCCCTTCGATTGCTTACCAAGACTGACTAGACTTGAATTTCTCAACAGCAGCTTTGAAGCCGCCTTTGATTTCGTCGTCGTAGTTGCCGGTGGAGTTGATGGTAGCCATCAAATCAGCGTGCTCGCTGTTCATGTAAGAAAGCAACGCTCGTTCAAAGTCACCCACTTTGTCGAGTTCGATGTCTTTGAGGTAGCCTTCTTCGGCGCAGTAAAGTGCGATTGCAGTTTCTGCGATGTTCATCGGTGCGTATTGCATCTGCTTCATCAGCTCAGTTACACGCTCACCGTGTTCAAGCTGGGCGCGAGTAGCATCGTCAAGGTCAGAAGCGAACTGAGAGAACGCTGCCAATTCGGTGTACTGTGCCAAAGCAAGACGGATACCGCCACCAAGCTTTTTGATGATTTTGGTTTGTGCTGCACCACCTACACGAGATACCGAGATACCGGCGTTAACCGCAGGGCGGATACCGGCGTTGAACAAGTCAGTTTCCAAGAAGATCTGACCGTCGGTAATCGAGATTACGTTGGTAGGTACGAACGCAGATACGTCACCGGCTTGAGTTTCGATGATTGGCAATGCAGTCAAAGAACCAGTTTTACCTTTCACTTCACCGTTGGTGTAACGCTCAACATAGTCGGCGTTAACGCGAGCGGCACGCTCAAGCAAACGTGAGTGAAGATAGAAAACGTCACCTGGGTAGGCTTCACGTCCTGGTGGACGACGCAACAACAATGAGATTTGACGATAAGCAACGGCTTGTTTTGACAAGTCATCGTATACGATCAAAGCATCTTCACCGCGGTCACGGAAGTATTCACCCATGGTACAACCAGAGTAGGCAGCCAAGAACTGAAGTGCCGCTGACTCAGAAGCAGAAGCGGCTACAACGATGGTGTTAGCCATAGCGCCGTGCTCTTCAAGCTTACGTACTACGTTGGCAATGGTAGAAGCTTTCTGACCGATAGCAACGTAAACACAAGGAATACCTGAATCTTTCTGGTTGATGATGGCATCGATGGCCAAAGCGGTTTTACCCGTTTGACGGTCGCCGATGATAAGCTCACGCTGACCACGACCGATTGGGATCATCGAGTCAACAGACTTATAACCGGTTTGCAATGGTTGGTCTACCGATTGACGCTCGATTACACCAGGAGCAACTTTTTCAACAGGCTCGAATCCATCATTATCGATAGGACCTTTACCGTCGATTGGCTCACCCAAGGTGTTAACAACACGACCCAACAAACCACGACCTACCGGCACTTCTAAGATACGACCAGTAGATTTAACTTTTACACCCTCTTGAAGGTCGGCGTAAGGACCCATTACTACTGCACCTACCGAGTCACGCTCAAGGTTAAGTGCGATAGCATAGCGATTGCCAGGAAGCTCGATCATCTCACCTTGCATACATTCGGCTAAGCCGTGAATGCGGATGATACCGTCAGTAACAGATACAATTGTACCTTCATTACGAGCTTCGCTGACCACTTCGAACTGCTCTATACGTTTTTTGATCAGTTCTGAAATTTCAGTGGAATTCAGTTGCATGCTCTATTCCCCAATTACGATTGCAATGTATCTGTCAAACGGTCCAGCTTACCGCGAACCGAACCATCAATAACCGTATCACCGGCTTTGATCATCAATCCACCGACCACGGTGTTATCGACATTGCAATTTAATTTAACTTTGCGCTCTAGACGTTTAGCTAAAGCAGCGCTTAATTTTTCTACTTGCTCGGCTGACATTTCAACCGCAGAAGTAACCTCGACCGTGATCTCTTTGCTGTACTCAGCAAGCATATCGGCATAAAGGTCTACTACCGCTGGTAATGCTGGCAAGCGGCCGTTTTCGGCCATGATCTTAACCAGGTTTTGGCCTTTGTCATCAAGTTGCTCATCACACACTTTACAGAAGATCTCTGCCATATGTTGTGGTGACGAGCTGCTTGATAAAAATGACTTCATGTCATCGTTTTTGGCCACTTCGGCGGCAAAAACGAGCATTTCGTGCCATTTATCCAAATTCTGGTGTTCAACAGCAAATTCAAACGCTGCTTTAGCGTAGGGTCGAGCGACTGTAACAAATTCAGACATGCTCTCGCCCTATTCTAAAGTTCTGCGACTAATTTATCTAAGATTTCGCTGTGTACAGCGGCATCGATTTCACGCTCAAGGATACGTTCGGCACCAAGCACGGCTAAAGCAGATACTTGCTTACGCAAATCTTCTTTGGCACGGTTACGCTCAGCTTCGATTTCAGCATGGCCTTGTTTCATAATGTTTTCGCGCTCGGCATGACCACGCTTGGTTTCTTCTTCAACCAATTGTGAGGCACGCTTTTTAGCTTGGTCGATGATTTCAGCAGCTTGTGCTTTCGCTTCTTTAAGCTGAGCAGTTGCTTTTTCACGAGCCAATTCAAGATCTTTTTCTGCTTGATCAGAAGCAGCAAGACCTTCTTCAATTTTCTTCTGGCGCTCTTCAATCGCAGCTGTTAACGGTGGCCATACGTACTTCATACAGAACCACACGAAAAACAGGAATGCGATTGATTGACCAATCAGAGTAGCGTTAATGTTCACGGCAACTCTCCCGTTGTTGGTTAATATCGAGTGTCAAAGAGTCAGCCAAATTAAACTTTGGTGAACAAAATGAACAAACCGATACCAACACCGATCATCGCGATGGCGTCGATAAGACCCGCTACGATGAACATTTTAACTTGCAGTGTAGGGGCAAGCTCAGGCTGACGAGCGGCAGACTCAAGGAATTTACCACCCAACAAACCAAAACCAATTGCGGTACCCAGTGCGCCAAGACCGATGATCAGTGCAACTGCAACATATACTAATTCAACCATTTTTATCTCCGATTATGTTTAAAATTAAAATTACAAATTGATGGATTTTGTTAAAACAAACTTTTACTAAAGGTGATGGACCCTATCGGCCATCACCCTCTTACAACCTAGTGATCTTCGTGTGCCAAGCTTAAGTAAACAATGGTCAGCATCATGAAGATAAATGCCTGCAACGGAATAACCAACAAGTGGAATGCCGCCCAAACAAAGTGAATCGGCAACTGTGCCCAACCGATTACCGCAATCAAAATGAAAATCAATTCACCGGCATACAAGTTACCGAACAAACGCAGTGCCAATGAAACGGGACGCGCCAACAAGGTAACCGATTCCAAAATGAAGTTCACAGGAATAAACGCAGGATGGTTAAACGGTTGCATCGTCAATTCTTTAACGAAACCGCCTATACCTTTGATTTTAATTGAGTAATAAATGATAAGAACAAATACACCCAAGGCCAATGCGAAGGTCATGTTCAAGTCTGTAGTAGGCACAGGCTTCATGTAAACATGGCTAGGGTCAACACCGAATACGGTTTCACCGATGATACCGGCAAGACCACCGATCCAATCAACCGGAACCCAGTCCATTGAGTTCATCAATAGAACCCACATGAAGATGGTCAAGGCCAATGGTGCAATCAACTTGTTTTGACCATGGAAGGTCTCTTTGACGGAATTGCCGACAAATTCCACTATCATTTCGATAGCACATTGAAATTTACCTGGCACGCCAACTGTCGCTTTGGTGGCAGCTCTACGGAACATAGTGATGAATACCAGACCCAACAACACAGACCAAATCATGGTATCTACGTTGATGGACCAGAATCCCTCACCTACAGTCCAGTTCTGCAAGTGGTGCTTAATATAAGCAGTGCTCGTCAGAGCTTCATCTGGTGAAGACATGTTATTTCCCAATTATCGTTGATTAAAGTAAAACGGTGCCAACCAATGTGTCAGTAAGGTCAAAATAAATGCAACCATCAATGGCTCGACCTTCACATCTAAAAACTTAAAGCTGATGATAAATAACACAAAAGTTGTTAATAATTTCAGTGCCTGCCCACGATAAAACGAGGCGGTCACCATTTTTGCCGCCTTAGCGCCGACAAAGCGAAAAGCATATAGGGCAAAAATGAGGCTCGGAATCACGACGTTCATACCGCCGATAAATGCAGACTTTGCTGCCTTAAGGTCCCAGCCCAAATAAACTATCAGGGTAATCACCACAACGAAAAATGCTTGGGATATGACCAGTTTCAATGCTGCTTTTCGGGGCGCTTGTACCAGTCTATTATTATGCAAAATGATTAACCTTTTGTTACACCACGACATCGGTGTAAAAAACTGCGCGGAATTATACCCCAAGCCCAACGTATTGCAAGCAAACCCGAGTGTTTGAACGAGATAAATTGGATTTTTCGGCTAGTTACGCTTGATTTTTGCGTTTGGTAGGGAATTTTGCTGAATTTTTTTACGCTTTTTTAACTAGACCAACCAGAAAATGGGCCTCGTGACGATTGGCTTCAGTCACGAGGCATGATCATGGCCTTAGCGGTTAATTAAATCAACAATTTTGTCCAATTCGCTGAGATTTTTATAGGCGATGGTGATTTTTCCCTTACCTTTTGCGTTATGTTTGATACTGATCGGCGCATGATTGAACTGCTCACTAAGCTGCTGTTCGAGTAATTCGATGTCTGGCGTTTTCTCAACAACAGGTTTGGCTTTGACCGGTTCGCCGGACTTTTTCACCAAACTTTCAGTTTCTCGCACAGTAAGCCCTTTTTCGGCGACGATACGAGCAAGTTCACACTGTTTTTCACCACTTACGCTTAGTAGCGCACGAGCATGGCCCATTTCGATATCGCCCCGCTCAAGCAATGTTTTGGTTTCTTGCTCAAGGCTGTTCAAGCGCAATAAGTTACTGACCGCAGCACGAGACTTACCCACGGCATCGGCCACAGCTTGATGAGTAAGATCAAATTCCTGCATCAATCGTTGCAGCGCTTGCGCTTCTTCCATCGCATTTAAGTCTTCGCGTTGAATGTTTTCAATCAAAGCGATGGCCACGGCGGCTTCATCCGGTACTTCTTTGATTAGACAGGGTAATTCTTCAAGCGCAGCGAGCTTGGCGGCACGCCAACGACGCTCACCGGCAATGATCTCAAACTTATCGTCACTGACTTTACGCACCACAATCGGCTGAATAACCCCTTGGGATTTGATTGAGCTGGCCAATTCTTCTAGTGCCGATTGCGACATATCTTTACGAGGTTGATATTTGCCCGGCTGTAACTTGTCGATAGCAATGACCCGTAGCGAGCCATCAGTGGTGTGTTCGGTATCGTGCTCTACTTCCTCGGCAGTCAAAGGCGGCTTTTTAGGGGTAAGCAAAGCATCAAGGCCGCGGCCTAATCCGCGTTTTTTTGCAGCAGACATGTCGATTTCCTAAAACTGACTGTAATCAAATTCTCACTCGATGTTAAACCGAGTGATTGTTAAGTGGTCTGGTCAAAGCATACCTTGACCGGTTTAACGTTAAGCGCACTGCCGGGGGGATTGCGACGCTTTTTTAGTTTTTATTGCAAAATTATGCGACGTTTTCTTTATTTTGCGAACGCTTGGCCTTTTCAGCGCGACGAATGATCTCGCCTGCCAATGCCAAATAAGCTTTGGCGCCGGTTGAAGACTTATCATAGTACATTGCCGGCGCACCAAAACTCGGTGCTTCTGCCAAACGAACATTTCTTGGGATCACTGTGCGATAGACTTTTTCACCAAAGTGATTTTTAAGCTGCTCAGAGACGTCGTTGGCCAAACGATTGCGAGGATCGTACATGGTTCGTAAAATCCCTTCAATGCTCAAGTTGGGATTTAATACCGAAGCCAACTGTGAAATGGTATCCATCAATGCGGTTAATCCTTCGAGTGCGTAATATTCGCACTGCATCGGCACCAAAATGGAATCGGCAGCAGCCATCGCGTTGACAGTCAACATAGACAGTGACGGCGGGCAATCAATGAAAATGAAGTCGTACTTTTTCTTAATCGGCTCAAGAGCAGTACGTAATTTGAGTTCGCGGGCCAACATGTCCATCATTTTGACTTCGGCCGCGGTGACATCGCCATTGGCAGCGATTAAATCATAGCCACCACTGGTTTCAGTGATCACTACCTCATCAAAAGGTTTACCTTCGACAAGCAACTCATAGGTCGTCGCTATCTCGGCGTATTTATCGACGCCGCTACCCATAGTGGCGTTACCCTGAGGGTCTAAATCTATCAGTAGGATTTTACGCTTGGTGGCAGCCATGGAAGCAGCCAGGTTGACCGAAGTTGTGGTTTTACCCACGCCACCTTTTTGATTCGCTATTGCAATGGTTCTACCCACGTCCCAAACCTCTTAGACCTAACTCGTTAATCTCAGAAAATAATCGGCTAAGATCATTTCCTGCAAACTAAGTGCCTACAAAGATTATTACAGGGCAGGCACTCATAATTTTATTGTTTACTCAATATCACCAAATGGCGTTCACCATCTAATGTCGGCACATTGAGTTTTTCGACCTGAGACACTTTAACAGAATCGGGCAACTGTGCAATTTCTTCTTCAGGGTATTGACCCTTTAGGGCAAAAAAGTGGCAACCCGGAACAATAAGATGCGAACACCACTTAACCATGTCATCCAATGACGCAAAAGCTCTGCTAAGGACGCCATCAAGTGGCTCGTCAGGCTGGTACTGCTCTACTCTGCTTTGCACTAAGGTAATGTTTTCAAGGCCCAAAGCCGTTTTAACCTGAGTCAAAAAACGAATACGCTTGCCGAGGCTATCGAGCAATACAAAATGCACATCAGGGTTGGCAATGGCCAAAGGTATACCGGGTAATCCAGGACCTGTGCCGACATCGATAAAGCGTTTACCGATTAAATGTGGTGACACCACCAAACTGTCAACAATGTGTTTGACCAGCATCTGTTCAGGTGCTCTGACCGAAGTCAGATTATAAGCCTTATTCCATTTGTTCAACAACTCAACATAGTCGATAAGTTGTTGTTGCTGCTGCGCCGTTATGGTTAACGAAGTTTGGCTAAGCAATGATTGTAAACGCGCCAAAAGCATGGGATATCCTTATGCTGATTTTTTCAATAGACCTTGTTTTTTAAGGCTGACCAACAGCAAAGAGACTGCCGCAGGCGTAACCCCTGAAATACGCGACGCTTTACCGATGGTTTCAGGCTGTGCGTCATTTAGCTTGTTCATCACTTCGTTAGACAAGCCTTTGACTTGTGAATAATCAAAGTTCAGCGGTAATCGCGTGTTTTCGTTGCGCTGGGTCTTTTCAATTTCGTCTTTTTGACGATTGATATAACCTTCATACTTGATTTGGATCTCAACCTGTTCACCGGCAGCTTTATCTTCCGGACCAGGACCCAAACCTTCAATCTCCATCAGGTCGCAATAACGAACTTCAGGTCTGCGCACCAAATCGGCAAGACTGGCTTCACGAGCAATTGGTGATTTTAACAATTCATTGACGGCTGCAACTTGTGGGTGATCTTTGAAGATCCAATTTTGCTTCAAGCGTTGATGTTCAAGCTCAATTGCTTCCATTTTGTCGTTAAACGCCTGCCAGCGAATATCATCAACCAAACCTAGCTCGCGGCCTTTAGGTGTCAAACGGATATCAGCGTTATCTTCGCGCAGCAATAAGCGATATTCAGCACGGCTGGTAAACATACGATAGGGTTCTTTAGTGCCGAGAGTTGAAAGGTCGTCAATCAAAACGCCCATATAAGCTTCATCTCGTCTTGGCGACCAGCTGTCTTTGCCTTGTACTTGCAAAGAAGCGTTCATACCAGCGATCAACCCTTGTGCGCCAGCTTCTTCATAACCGGTAGTGCCATTGATTTGACCGGCAAAGAATAAACCATTGATATATTTGGTTTCCAAAGAGGCTTTTAGGTCTCTCGGATCAAAGAAATCATACTCAATGGCATAGCCCGGTCTTAAAATATGTGCGTTTTCAAAGCCTTTGATTGAACGAATGTAATTCACCTGAACATCAAACGGCAGGCTGGTCGATAAACCATTGGGGTAAATCTCATGTGTCGTTAGGCCTTCTGGCTCAACAAAGATCTGATGTTTGTCTTTATCGGCAAAACGGGTGACTTTATCTTCAATCGAAGGGCAATAACGAGGTCCAACACCTTCGATAATGCCAGTATACATTGGCGATCTATCCATTCCCTGACGAATGATCTCATGGGTCTGATCATTGGTGTAGGTGATATGACAGGGGATCTGTTGTGGATGATCTGATTGTTTGCCAATAAATGAGAAAGTGGGGGTTGGAAAATCACCCGGTTGCGCCTGCATCAAATCAAAATTAAGGCTTCTGGCATCTAGCCTTGGCGGTGTGCCAGTCTTGAGTCTATCAACTCTAAAAGGCAGCTCACGTAAGCGGTTGGCAAGGGCAATCGAAGGTTGATCGCCTGCACGTCCACCACTGTAATTTTCCAAACCAATATGAATTCTACCACCTAAGAAAGTACCAACGGTCAACACCACGGCTTTGGCTTTGATCTTCATGCCCATTTGGGTGATCACACCAGTGACTTGATCATTTTCTACGATCAGGTCATCACAGGATTGTTGGAACAGTTGTAAATTTGTTTGGTTTTCTAGTGTTTCACGTACCGCAGCTTTGTATAACAGACGATCTGTTTGTGCTCGGGTAGCCCTAACTGCGGGGCCTTTAGAAGAATTGAGCGTGCGAAATTGAATGCCGGCTCTATCGGTTGCCATTGCCATAATGCCACCTAGGGCATCGATCTCTTTGACCAAATGACCTTTGCCAATGCCGCCAATCGCAGGATTACAGGACATTTGTCCTAAAGTATCAATGTTTTGCGTCAACAATAACGTATTGCTACCCATACGTGCAGCAGCTAAGGCCGCTTCGGTCCCAGCATGACCGCCACCTACGACAATAACGTCAAATTCTTGATGATAAAACATGTCAACCTCATCGAAAAAATTACTCAATAGAAATAAACCAAGTCAGTGGATCAATCGATGCTGATCAGACTCGATCTTCTCAAGGGCCGCGTATTCTACCTGTAAAATGTCAGAAGATAAACGTTTATTTTTTGTTCATCTTTCAACCTTGTGATCAACTTTGTTCAGTGAGCAAAGTATTAATATATATAGAATATATTTAAAGATCTTTATTATTACTTCTTATTAGTGATCGCATGATCTGTGGATAATGTCTTAGCGGCCTTTTTGATCAAGCACTTAAGTAATGATCTAAGTTGTGTGTAACAGTTGATCCACTGGCGAATAACCTTTGATCAAAACCGTAGTTTATACACAACCAAATTTGCGCTCGATTTTGTCCAGTGAATAATATGAGGTTTTGAACAGGGCTAAAGGGATTTTATCCACATATATAAAAAATGTTTGTGGATTTGTGAATAACTTATGGATCGTTTGGGATAAGATCCATAAGTCATTGAGATCTAACCGATCAATCTGTGATCAAAAAAATACGCCTGATTGTGAAGATCATAAAGCATTTAACCAGCTTGGTAGCCAAGCAAGGGCATAATCTTCCGGTAAATCTGGATCAAGTGCATTTATTTCGAGCGATTCGGCCACTTTTTCGGCATTTAATTGCGTTAAAAGTTGATCCATTTGATGTGCAGCCTGACAAAAAGTGTCATAACTGGTATCGCCCAAACCGATAATACCGTACTTGATCACACTGAGATCGGGTTTGTCGGCTTGCAGTTGCTTAGCAAATTCCACCAGATTGTCTGGCAGATCACCGGCACCATGAGTTGAAGTGCAGACTAGCCAGTGAACATCGGCTTTAGGGATGTCATCGTATTGCGGCATTTCATGAACAACAGCGACAAAACCAGCCTGTTCGATGGCTGCCGCCAATTCATCGGCGACGGCTTCGGCAGCGCCCATTTGGCTGCCGACAATAATGTGAATAGGATTCATAGTATTTTCTCTGACGGATTGAGTTCGATATTAGCCGGTAGTTTGCCACAACTGAGAAGGTTTAGCTTTTAACATTGTTAAACTGACATAAAGCCGCAACCGGCAATTAAATAGAGAATAGGAATTGCTCATGCAACCAATCCTTCGGTCTTAATAAAGGGCGAAAAAACGTAGAAAAACTGTGAGCTTTGACCATAAAGAGTCATTGTCTATCTTGGCTTTAGAGCTCATCGCCAGAAATTACACTATCTGTGTAACCTCTGGCTGCCTTAGCTTAGACCTCTAGAGTGAAGGTTTTCGAGTTGATTATTTGCATTCGAAAGATAAACGGCCCTTAATTCAACCCTCCTGATTGATAAAGCGCTTGAAACAAAGCGTAGTCAACAGCTACTTGGGCTGCATAGTCTTTGGCAAAACCCAATACTTCGGCTCTAAATTCAGCATGGTAAGTGTCGGTTAGCTGATGCATTACCGATTCGAACTGATTGGCGACATAAGCGCTGTTGTGATCTTTATCTGCTCTGGCATGAGCTGAGGCTAGAATGATCCCCCATTGTTGCGCCAGTTTGGTAAAGCGGGTGATTGAAGTTAGCTCGCTAGTATCAAAGCTATCTTTATAAGGTGAGCGTTCTCTAACTGAAAACGAACTGCCGTTTATGGTTATGCAACCTAAATGGTCGTCGGCATCGTTTAACATCGCTTTTTGCGCTGCAACGACGCGGCAGCCCTGTTGGTTGCTGGCAAAAACATTGGTTAGATTACTCTGGCTGGCAGTGGAAATATAAGGATAAGCCGAAGGTAAACCTTGCATTTTGACATCGAGGATACGGTCGTCGTTATCAGCCGTGCTATCGCCGTCAATCAAAACATAATAGCGGGTTGTGCCTAATGAGCCGGTACCGGCGTTGATGCGCTTGGCCACATCCAACACTTTAAAATAACTGGTATCGCCTGCAAGAGCAGAACTTAAACCATAGTGATACTGTTCAATTGCCGCTGTTATGACAGCTTTGTCGGCGCTGCTTAGCGTTTCTAGATCGTCATTGGTCAAGTCGAAGTATCGCTGCGAGCCTAAATCTTCAGTCCATTTGTTGAGCATTTTGCTGCGGCTGTTATTGTCTTCAACGCTTTGTAAAAACTCATCAAGCCGACCATAGGCATTGGCTTTGGTTACTTCAAAAGACTTTTCGTTATTGTTGCCGCGATAATCTTCGAGGGTATCAAGATAGTATTCGCTAAAAGCGTCAACGATGAGCTGTTGATCATTATTACTTGTGAAGCCTTGTTCTTTGGCCACCAGCATCAGTGAAGCAGCGGCGCGATAAACATCATATAAATAGCTATCAACCCAACTTTCGTCGAAATCGTTGAGATCGAAAACAATATCGCCGCCATCATCGGCAAAACTACCGTAATTTTGTACATGAAGGTCGCCTTGTAACCAAGTGACGGCGTTGGCTGCATTGAAATTGCTGGCAGCTAATGTTTGGGCGGAAGTTAAATCAAAGTAGTATAAGTGGGCGCTGCCGCGATAGAACATAAATGGGGAGCCGTTCATTTTGGCGTATTTGGCTTGTCTGTCGGCCGCTGAGATTGCGCTGTTGAACTGATTAAGTTGCTGTTGCAGCGTATTTTGCCGAGTTGTGCCGCTTTGTACAGTCCAAACATTGGCGTTGGCCGTGTGTGAAAGCAGTATGGCCGTGGTGATAGCAATTGTTTTTTTCATCGGGTCCACTGGTTGTCGATTGTATTGGGGCCTGGAGAGTAAAACAGTTTTGTGCTGAGAATATGACAAAATCCTTTACCTTAACGGTTTGTGCATTACCATAAATGTGACAGCAGCAGACAACGGGAAATTAATGAACATTGTCATAATAGAAGATGAGCGTGCCATCGCTGATAACTTAATTCATGTACTGGAAATGGACGGCTTTAGTGTGCATTGGTTCGCTACTGCCGGAGATGGACTGGCTCATTTACGTCAGCATGAGGTGACATTGCTGGTATTGGATGTTGGTTTACCCGATGGCAATGGTTTTGAGCTGTGTAAAACCATACGTGAATTTAGTGATGTGCCGATCATCTTTTTAACCGCGCGCAGCGACGAAATTGACCGAGTGGTAGGCTTGGAAATCGGCGCCGATGATTACGTCACCAAACCTTTCAGTCCTCGTGAAATGCTGGCGCGGATAAAACTAAGAATTAAACCAAAGGTGAGCACTTACAAACCTTGTGTTAAGCCATTTAATAAGCTTGAGGCAAGGAATTTTGATTACTACTATCAAGATACCGCCCTTGGCTTGACCGCTATAGAGTTTAAAATTTTGCAGAAGTTACTTGTCAGCCAAGGGCAAGTGCTCAGTCGTGAACAGCTGATGTTAGCCGCCGATATGGAGCCGCTCAGCGTTTATGAGCGCAACATCGATTCTCACATAAAATCCATTCGTAACAAACTCAAAGCGAAGGGCGTTGAGGATTGTTTAAAGACCAAGCGGGGTTTTGGTTATTTCGCCGAGCTTGAAGGTCGCTCATGAAAGGTTGGCCTAAGATCCCCCTAGGTTTGCGGCTATTTGTGCTGTTTTTTGCTCTATTGTTGCTTACTGCTTACTTTGTGTTTGACACCATTGAGGCAGAGATCAAACCGACCATGCGCCAAGTGAGTGAAGAAACCTTGGTGGATATGGCCAATGTATTGGCGGTAATGGCGTTGGAGGATATGAAAAAAGGCCAGTTTGAACAAAGCCGATTTGCACAAATGCTCATTGCCTTTGGCCAAAGACAGCCTCATGCGCAAATTTGGCAAGTGGGCAAACAATCCATCAGCCATCGTATTTATGTGACAGATGATAAAGGCATTGTGCTAGCCGACTCATGGCAACAAGATATTGGTGCCGACTACTCGCGTTGGAATGATGTGTACTTAACGCTCAGGGGAAAATATGGTGCGCGTAGCTCTGCCGACCCCTATCAGCCGGGTGCAAGCGTTATGCATGTGGCGGCGCCGATTATTGACGGCGAAGACATCATTGGCGTGGTGACCGTGGCAAAAACCAATCAGTCGGTTGAGCCGTTTATTACTCAAGCACAAAACCGCGTTTTTCGTTGGTTGATGCTGATGGGGGTTGTGGTGCTCATCATTGGCGCATTGGTCGCTTGGCGGGTCAATCAGGCGCTGTACAAGTTGGCTGATTACGCCGAAAAAATGGGCCGTGGTGATAAGGCGGAAAAGCCGCAATTTCGTGTTTTTTATGAATATAGCCAGCTCAGTGATGCACTAGAGAAATTGCGTACGCAGCTCGATGGTAAAGATTATGTCGAACAATATGTGCAAACCCTCACCCATGAATTAAAAAGCCCGATCAGCGCAATTAAAGGGGCAGGAGAGATACTGCAATCACCCATCAGTGCTCAAAAACAAGTGTATTTTGCCGCAAATATTGAGGGAGAAGCGCTTAGATTGGAGCAGTTGGTTGAGCGTTTGTTGTTATTGGCCAAAGTGGAGAAACAACCGCATCTACAGGATATAGAAGCCATTGAGGTTGATGCTTTGATTGCCTACGTTTTGTCGGCTGTGACGGTTAAAGTTAAGCAAAAACAAGTTGTTATTGAACAGTCAGTTGATGCTCAAAGCGTGGTTCATGCCGAGCGTTTCTTATTGCAACAGGCGCTGATAAACCTGTTGGACAATGCGTTGGATTTCGTCAAAGAACAAGGGGTTATTCAGATCCATGTTACACAACAAGAGCGCAAAATCGAGTTTCAAATTTTTAATCAAGGGCCTCAAATACCTGACTATGCCCTACCCCGGCTGACTGAACGCTTTTACTCTTTACCGCGAGAAAATGGGGTTAAAAGTAGTGGTTTGGGACTTAATTTTGTCGAACAGGTCGCTAAGTTGCATCATGGCCAACTAACGATAGGCAATTGCAATGATGGCGTTATAGTGAAACTTACGCTGCAAACTCCATAAAAACACCACATAAGCACCACATTAAAACCAACTTGGCTCAATACACTCTACTGAAAATAACGTTTATCAGAGAGTGAATATGCTAAATCCATTACAAAACAAGCCGGGAATAAAACTCATCGTCATTGTCGCATTAACCCTAATGCTGCTTATTCCGTTAATGATGATCAAAGGACTGAACTACGAAAGACAAGCCACTCAGCATCAGGTAGAGCGAGATATTGCCGCCAGTAGTAGTGGTGAACAAACCATTACCGGCCCTTTTATTACCGTGAATTACCATTACACGGTGACGCAATACAACGAGCAAATCGAAAAAAACGCGCAGCTATTTATCCTGCCGCAAAGCTATTACGTCAATACCGACTTAACTACCTATGAAAAATATCGCGGCATATACAAAGCCCTACTCTACCGTGCCAAAACCGAGGCGACAGGTGCGTTTGAATTTTCTCGGCTACATGAGTTAGCGCCTGAAAGTATTGATAGTATTACCTTGTCTATTGGTGTGGCCGATGTTCGTGGTATTGGTCTTGGCAGCCGTGTTATGTGGGGTGGTGAAAGCTATCAAATCCATCCCGGCAGCGGCATAGAGGCGATACCTGATGGTATTCACATCAAGTTACCATTGTCGCTTACCACACAAAGCGAAGCGGTGGATTATCAAATTGATTTTGAATTACAGGGCATGAAAGATCTCTATTTTGTGCCAGTAGGCAAAGAAACCCGCATTGATTTAACCGCCGATTGGCCGCACCCAAGCTTTGCCGGAGACTATCTGCCGATTGAATCGACAATTAGCGATCAAGGCCACAGCGCGAGCTGGATCACCAACCC
>JBFHGJ010000120.1:0-17163 GCA_041583135.1 Alteromonadaceae bacterium
AAGCGCCATCTTTACCTGAAAGGTTTTTGCCATCTTTCAATGCTTGTAACACGGCGTCAGTATCGAATTGTGGTTTGGTCATGTGTCATTTCTCTTTTTGTTGCAATATTACTGAAATGACACAGAATTTTGAACACTACCAAACCGCTAGGTGAGAATCTTGAGTGGGTAGTTGCAAGCCATTTGCATGAGGTCTTGGGAGCAATTGCAAGCATAGGAATTGCCATGTTTGTTTTAGGTTTTAGAGATTGGCACTTTAAGGTGCAGAAACATATTGATGAAAAGAGTGAAATTGACTTGGAACTTAAAAAGGTTGAGTTAAAGATTAAAAACTTGGAATTGTCTAAGTTGGAAATGGAAGTAGCTAAATTGCAAAAGCCCGACCGACTTAGGGTTTCCAGGAAGTACGTATGAGAAAGGCTTGTTTGGGTGGACAAACCCGAATATCTATTGGAAAAAAATTTCAATTTAAAAACTTGAGATGTCACAAATCTGTTGTGACCATCTGATTTTTCCCTAACTCAATAAACTATTAATAATCAGAGAACTAAGTGACACCAACTGTGACCAATCCAATGTAAATTAACGTACATTAAAATCACGATATGTCACAAAACTTTGTGACCGAAACCCTAAAATTTTGAGGCTGTGACGAAAATACCCTAAGGTCAAAATCGGCAAAAAACGTATAAATACAGGGGCAATGAAAATTTCGGGAAAAATCGAATTGGTCACATGGCAGTCACAGCCTGGTCACAGAAGTGATATTTAAGGATTAATAGAATAATGGAAATGATTGTAAAACAGTAAAAACAGGTATAAAACAAAGAGTTACAGTAGTTTGTGGCAAGCTGAAGGATTATATTAGATTTAAGAGGGGAGTACACCAATTCCACAACCATAAATGCTTGGGCTACATGCAAGGCATTGATTTAAATAGAAATTGGTTGCGGGAGCCGGATTTGAACCGACGACCTTCGGGTTATGAGCCCGACGAGCTACCAGGCTGCTCCATCCCGCGCCTGCAATGAATTTTTTAAGATGTCTGGTAGAATCCATCTTGGTTACTTAAGATTAAGTGGTTGCGGGAGCCGGATTTGAACCGACGACCTTCGGGTTATGAGCCCGACGAGCTACCAGGCTGCTCCATCCCGCGTCCGTCTTAAGTGGGGCGTATATTAATGACTTCATTTAACCTTTGCAAGCTTTTTTTATTAAAAATGCTATTTAATGCAAAAAACCTGCTATAATCGCGTTTTTTTAACATATGTAAATAAGCAGCGGGGATCATGAGGTCTTCGACAACGATTTTAAGCGATAGCGACACTGTCTAATGGCACATTATTTGGCCCTCACATCTGAGGGAATAGAAAGTCTACTTTTAGAAGAAATTCAATCACTTGGGGCTACCGATGTAAAGCAATCGGTGCATTCTGTTAGCTTTAATGCCGACCTTGAAACGGCGTGGCGTATCTGTCTTTGCAGTCGCTTTGCCTCTAGAGTATTGCAACTGCTTGGCAGCTTTGAGGTAAATCAGCCAAAAGACTTGTATAACGCCGCTAAAAGCCTTGATTGGCAAGCGCTGATGCGGGTTTCTCAGTCTTTTGCCATTGATTTCACCGGCACCAATTCTTTTATAAAAAATACGCAGTTTGGTGGTTTAACCATCAAAGATGCCATTGCTGACTATTTTGTCGAAAATTTAAAGCAGCGTCCAAGTGTTAGCCGCGATAATCCGGATATTCGGATTGTTGGCCGTTTACGCCGAGAAAAGGTGCAGATCTTTTTAGATTTTTCAGGCCCTTCTTTACACCAAAGAGGTTATCGTAAAGGTCAGGGGGCTGCGCCACTCAAAGAAAACCTTGCCGCAGCGATTATTGCCCGTAGCGGGTGGCTCGATGATCCGCAAAAACCATTGTTAGATCCGTTTTGTGGCTCGGGCACGTTGCTTATAGAGGCGGTGATGATGGCCTGCCATTGTGCTCCGGGCTTAGGTCGTGACCGTTTTGCCTTTGAAAAGCATTTGGATTTTAATGGCAAAGCTTACGCCTCACTTAAAGATGAGGTGCGCGCACAGCGTCAGGTATTGTCAGACCTTAATGTATTAGGAACTGACGTCAATTCAAGGGTGCTTGAACGTGCTCGGGAAAATGCCGCTGCGGCAGGTGTCGGCCAATATATTCGTTTTAATCAGTCTGATGCGGCCAAAGTTAAAAAAAGCCAGCAGGGTGATGGGGTGATTGTCTGTAATCCACCTTATGGCGAGCGTATGGGCAACAGTAATGAACTTGCCTACCTTTATAGCGATTTTGCTATTGCCCTGAAAAAGCAGTTTGTTAATTGGCGCTTGGCGTTTTTTACTCAAGATGTCTCCCCAGTAAAACAACTGCGTATGGCTAAATCTAAGTTGTATAAATTTAGAAATGGGCCGCTTAACTGTCAGCTGTTTATTTATGAGCTAGATGAAAGGCAATGTCAACTTAACCCTGAAGGGCAGCAATCCGGTCAGGTGTTGCTTAATTTCGAGCAAAGCGAGTCTTTTGCTAACCGGCTGAAGAAGAATGACAAGAAGTTTAAGGCCGATGCTAAGCGCGCGGGCGTTGATTGTTACCGTATTTATGATGCCGATATTCCGGAATATAATGTGGCAGTTGACCGTTATGCCGATTGCGTAGTGATTTTTGAATATGCGCCACCAAAGTCTGTGGATGAAGTAGTGGCCAAAAAGCGTTTGGCCGATGTCATGCTGTTAACACCAAAGGTGTTGGAAGTGCCGGCGAGTAAAATTGCACTTAAGGTGCGTGAGCGTAAAAAAGGCACCAATCAATACAATAAAATGGATAAGCGTGATGAGACCTTTGTGGTGCAGGAGTATGGCGTCAAACTGTGGGTCAATATTCATGATTATCTCGATACCGGGGTATTTTTAGACCATCGTATTACCCGTAAAATGGTGGGCGAGCTAAGCCGTGGTAAGTCAGTTTTAAATTTGTTCGCATATACGGGCGCTGCTTCTGTTCATGCTGCTATTGGTGGTGCTAAGTCGGTGACGACCGTTGATATGTCAAATACTTACCTCGACTGGGCCAAGCGTAATTTTGAATTAAATGGCTTGGGTAAAGGCATTAAGGCGCGACAGTTTGAGTTTGTGCAAAGCGATGTGTTGGCGTGGATTGACCAAGGCGCGGATAAGTTTGATGTGATTTTTGTCGATCCGCCAACATTTTCAAATTCTAAGCGTATGGATAAAACCTTTGATGTGCTTAGAGATCACGGTGATATGTTGGTTAAACTCAGCGCAATGCTCAACCCCGGTGGCTGCATTATCTTTTCCAATAACCATCGTCGTTTTAAAATCGACCGCGAAAAACTTGAACAAGCGGGCATGGTCATAGAAGATATCAGTGCAAAAACCATTGACTTTGACTTTAAGCGCAATCCAAAAATTCATAATTGTTGGATGCTCAAACATCATGGCTAAGCAGGCCTTTGTTTTATATTCCACCGAAGGGTGCCATTTATGTGAAATGGCCTATGAGCTGGTTGTCGCTTTGGGTAGAACGGCCGATGTGCAGGTGATTGATATTGTCGATGATGATGCGCTGGTTGAGCGCTATGGTACAACAATACCTGTTATTGCCCATTTAACTTCCGGCGTAGAGCTTGGCTGGCCGTTCGACGAGGACCGTTTGCAGGCGTTTTTTAGCGCACTAATCCAATAACGAGGAGCTGATTGAGTGGATCTGATCCGTTTAAATGATGCCGATTTAAGCTTTGGCACCATTCCTATTTTAGACAAAGCCGAATTTAAAATCGAAAGCGGTGAGCGCGTTTGTATCGTTGGCCGCAATGGCGCCGGTAAATCGACCTTAATGCAGGTGGTTGAAGGTGTGGTCCTGCTTGATGACGGAGAGATCAACCGTCTGAATAATGTGACAATTGCTCGATTAGAGCAAGACCCGCCCAAAAATGTTGATGCAACGGTGTTTGACTATATTGCCGAAGGTTTGCCTGAGGTTGCTCAAATGCTCAAAGATTATCACCATGTCAGCAATGAGGTGGCAAAAGATCCTTCGGCGCAAAATCTCAATCGTATGGATAAATTGCAATCGGCCCTTGAAAGTGCCGATGGCTGGCAATTTGAAACCCGTATCAACCATGTGATGTCGCGTTTGGCCTTAGATGGCGATACGCACCTCAGTAGTCTGTCGGGTGGCTGGTTGCGTAAGGTCGCCTTGGCCAGAGCTTTGGTTAAGTCGCCGGATTTATTGTTACTCGATGAACCGACTAACCACCTTGATGTTAGTGCGATTGAGTGGTTGGAAGACTTTTTGCTCGATTTTAAAGGGGCGGTGCTGTTTATCTCTCACGATAGGGCATTTATTCAAAAGCTGGCCACACGTATCGTTGACCTTGACCGCGGTCAGATCTTGAGTTTTCCCGGCGACTATCAAACCTATTTAAACGGTAAACAAGAGGCGTTAGAAGTTGAAGCGCAGCAAAATGCGTTGTTCGATAAACGGCTGGCTGAAGAAGAAGTGTGGATCCGCCAAGGCATCAAAGCACGACGAACCCGTAACGAAGGACGCGTCAGAGCGCTTAAGGCGCTAAGACAAGAACGGGCCGAACGAATCGACCGCATGGGCAATGCCGATATTTCGGTTAGTAGTGCAGGGCGCTCTGGTAAGTTGGTGTTTGAAGCGAAAAATATTGGCTTCGCCTATGACGATAAACTTTTGGTGAAGGATTTTTCTACCTTGGTGATGCGTGGCGACCGTATCGGGCTTGTTGGTCCCAACGGGGTCGGCAAAACAACCCTAATTAAGATCCTGCTCGGAAAAATAGCACCTGATAGTGGGTCTGTGCGCCAAGGGGTAAACCAAGAGGTTGCTTACTTTGACCAGTATCGTATGCTGCTCGACGAAGATATGTCAGTGCAAGACAATGTGGCCGATGGCAAGCAGGAAATAACTGTCGATGGCAAGTCACGCCATGTGTTAGGTTATTTGCAAGACTTTTTGTTCTCACCTAAAAGGGCGAGAACGCCGGTCAAAGCACTCTCTGGTGGTGAGAAAAATCGTTTGCTGTTGGCCAAACTGTTTGCCAAACCTTCAAACGTGCTGATCCTTGACGAACCAACCAATGATCTAGATATCGAGACGTTGGAGTTGTTGGAGGAGATTGTGGCCAACTATCCGGGTACTGTGCTTACCGTGAGCCATGACCGTGCATTTATCAACAATACGGTAACCAGTATTTTTGCTTTCGAAGGTGACGGCCATATTGAAGAAATAGTTGGTGACTTTAATGAGTATCAACATTTCTGCGCCGAGCGAGAAGCGAAGCGTCAAGAGGCGAAAAAACGCTCACAAGAGGCTGAACAGGCCGAGAAAGCCAAAAAGAGCAAAGCCAGTGCTTCTGTTAAGCAGTCGAAAAAGTTATCATACATGGCGCAGCGAGAACTGGATGAATTACCGGCACTGGTTGAGCAACTTGAAGCGCAAGTCGAACAGTTGCAGTCAAAAGTTAATGATCCTGAGTTTTTTAAGCAATCTCAGGAGGATACTCAAAAAATATTGAACCAATTGAGTGATACCGAGTCGAAGCTCGAAGCCGCGTATGATCGCTGGGAAGAATTGGAAAATTATTAAGGTAAATGAATGAAGCGTTTTAACTATTCGTTGTTGTGTTCTGCCATGGCATTGGCCGCTTGTACTGCCAATGCTGCTACTTATGAAGTCGTTGATATCGGCGGAGTTGACCAAACTAGGCACAGCTTTGCCTTGGGGGTTAACGGCAATGGTGATGTGGTAGGTATCTCCCGCGAGCATTTTAATTTTCCGATCGATTTTGATCATCTGGATATGGACGCCATTGAATTAGACATTAATGTCAAAAAGCAAACCAATCCAGAGCTTTATGCCGATGTGTCATTTGAACGCGTTCAAAACCGTGACTTAAACGCGGCAACGTTGGACTATTTGTTTTCTTACCTGACCAACCAATCAACCAACTACACGGTGCAAAAGATAGGCAACCAGACGGCGTTTCAAACCAGCAATGGCTTTTTGTCTGAGTTAAACCTGTTTGATGCGGTAGATGAAAGCATTGGTGATTTTACCCGCAGTACCTTTGACCAAGTTAACGCCATCAATGATGACGGTTGGAGCGTATCGAGTGCTACCGACAAGATGGTTTATACCAGCTATACCCCGGATGCGACAGAGACCACGCCAGAGCCTGAGGCTGTCAATATTTGGTCGAAGGGCTTTGCCGACAGAAAAGGGGTTGTCAGTGATGGTGTCAACAAGACGGTGATCCAATCGCCGGAGATCTTATTTGGTGGTACGTCGTATTTGACGGATATCTCCAACAGTAAATTCGTTGTCGGTTATGCCGCAATCGGATTTTCGGTGAATGGTGCGACCGCCCTTGAGAACTGTACGGCACTGACCGATTCGGTAAATCAAATGCGCTGTGCCATCTCGGTACGCAATGAATTTATCAAAAACAAGCAACGATTTTATAAGTACCGTGCATTTCGTTGGACGCTAGATGACACGATGGCGGTGATTGAAGAACAAACAAAGCAGTTAGAGCTGTTGTTTACGCCAAAAGAAAGTGACTTGCGAACGCATTTAAGCGCGGCTTATGGTGTTAACGAAGTCGGTCACGTGGTTGGCTATTCTGATGGTTTTAGAAAGCCTTCTGATTTTGACAATGACAACAGTACCCGTGAGGTAGCGACGTATTACGATGGCGCAACGGTACGTGAGTTTATCGATCAGGAGAAGGATTCTGATAGAAACAGCCGCGCCGTCGATGTTAACGACAATAACATTGCCGTTGGTTATGTTGAAAAATTCAAAAATTTCGACTTCATCAAGCGCATGTTCGTCTACAATGCCGACACCGATACTGTGACTTATCCGAATGGATTTTTCTCATCTTCTGAAACGGTCGCTGCGGCAGTGAACAACCACAACAAGGTGGTTGGTACGGCTGAGGTTGAAAACACCGTGGGGCAAACCAGACGCCAGCGTGGTTTTATCTATGATATCAGCAGCGATACCATTACGGACTTGAATAAACTGATCAGCTGTAATAATCCATACACTATCGCTGAGGCCAAAGACATTAATGACGATGGTGTTATCGTTGGTACTGCAATTAAGACCGTTGAGAAAAGAGATTCACTAGGTGCGATTATTGTCGATGACAATGGTGAACCTGTGATGGAAGCGGTAGCCCGTGCGGTGAAACTTATTCCTATTGCCGACGGCTCGGTTGAAGACTGTAACACCAATGATGCCGGTGATGTCATCACCTATGAGCGTAAAGGTGCCGGTTTTGGCGTTTTTGCCACATTGGGTTTGTTGCTGCTCGCAGGCATGCGCCGACTGATCCGATGAGATATTACCGATAACAATACTTTAGGATATCAGCGTTTTAGCTTTTGAGTTATTATTTATGGCATTTTTATTACAATCTCTTATTTGATTTTTACAATTTTTCGTACTAACGTTTTACATGCGGGCCAAGAATTGTAAGCATGGGTAATTGCAGTATTAGCTGCAACGAGAATGCAAATTCGACAGCACGATTTTTGGCTCCGTGAATTATTGTTAAATGTGTAATTGCAGTTACGAAGGTGCCTATGAAAAGACAAAAAAGAGATAAATTGGAACGTGCTCATTCACAAGGTTACAAAGCGGGGGTTGCAGGTAAGTCTAAAGACGATTGTCCCTACCAAGGGATGGATGCCAGATCGAACTGGCTAGGCGGTTGGCGAGAAGCCAACGAAGACAGAAGTGTCGGCCTGTTCAGATAAATTTCTTTTCAACCATTTTTCTATTAAAACGTTGGGTCCTAAAGGGCCCGACGTTTTTTTATGGCTGTAATGGTGCTCAGGTGGTGTTTAATAGCGCGACCTTTCGGGGGGTCTATTGGTTGGTCGCTTAAACGAGCAATCGGCCGAAACGGCGCTTTTGACTATGCTTAGCTGGGGATTGAAGGTTAGCGACTTGACGACTAGAGCGCCGCATACAAACCGAACTGATGATTCGGCCGTTAAATTTGCTGTCGCAAGATGAACAGACCTTAACTTTAATCTTTACCTTAGCCGTTCGTGTGATCTGTAAATCTAGGGTAGGCAGTGTCATTAAGCGCACTGCCTAGTGTGGACGCAATGTCGCGAAGTTTAGCTGTGTGGCGAACTTTGGTTATCTGCTTCGTTCTGCTCTGGCCGTTCAATATCGACGATTAAGTCGGCAGCAATCGATTCAAGCGCTTCAACTACGGTGTCTTTGCTTAAGCCTACCGGTAGTTCAATGGTGGCAATCGCATTAAACAACGGCACGCCCCAGTTGGGGGCACTTTGACGGCTACTGACAAACTGGACGATATTGGCGCCCTTATGCTTAATAATGGAAGACAACTCGTTCACGATACCGGGTCTATCATTGCCGGTGATCACAAACTTCAGTTGTTCGCCAAAATTGTCGTCGGTGTCAAAACTGCCTTCATGAACGCTCACATGCTCGATGGGGGCCAACGCTTCGGTAAGCGATTGCAATTTGTCTTCCGGCATTTCCACTTGGATAATACCGGCAAAATAGCCAGCTAAATGGCTCAAGTTACTGGCAAGCCAATTTCCTTGATGTTCCATAACGATATTGGATACTTTTTTAACCAGTCCCGATTCGTCAGGACCTACTACGGTAAGCACGATCTGTTTCATAAAATTGTAATATCCCTCACGAGAATTAAAGCCAATAGGGTATGCCCCAGTCACAGGCAAGTATTGTCTGCAATGTCGGATGTGTCCAGTCAAAGGCCACTTTAATTGCCAAAAACTCAGCAGTTGGATTGGGCAAAGTGAATGGTCAAATCAATTATGACAGGTTTATGACATCAATATGACGCTTATATGACAATTTTGCTGCGATAATGGTGGCAAAATTCATTATTTTGTAAATATATCACGAATTTTCTGAGATTTTGGCTTTTCATACAGAGATAAATAGGTAAGATTACCTCGTAAATTTCACATGACTAAATTCATAGGAATATTTTTATGTCTGTCAGTTCCATTATGGACGTATTTGCCAAATCTCCTCTTAAGCCTATTGAGGAGCATGTGCAGATCGTACACAGCGCCGCAGAACAATTGAGCCAATTTTTTGCTGCTGTTTTTCAGAACGACTGGGAACAAGCTGAAAAGGTTCGCAACACCATTTCAGAATTGGAAAGAAAGGCCGATGGCTTAAAACGCAAAGTGCGTTTGCAATTGCCGCGTGGCTTATTTTTACCTGTCGGTCGCACCGATCTGCTTGAGCTTATCACGCAGCAGGACAAAATTGCCAATCGTGCAAAAGATATTGCCGGTCGAGTATTGGGCAGGGAATTGCAGATACCAGAAGCTCTTCAACAAGATTTCTCCGATTTCGTTAACCGCTGTATCGAAGCGACTCATCAAGCTTCCATCGCGGTTAATGAATTCGATGATCTGCTTGAGTCGGGCTTCAGCGGTCGTGAAGTCTCTATGGTTGAAAAGCTAATTGAAAACATTGATAAGATTGAAAACGACACAGATGATATGCAGATCAGCTTGCGTCGTAAACTATTGAAACTCGAAAAAGAGTTAAATCCGATAGATGTGATGTTCTTGTACGACATCTTCGATTGGGTCGGCGATTTGGCAGATCATGCTGAGCGTGTCGGTTCTCGCCTTGAAATTATTCTAGCCCGTTAAGCAAAGGTAAAGTGCAATGGATATCATTCTTAATTATGGCCCTCAGCTAGTTATTATTGCCGCAATTGTCGGCTTTTTAATGGCGTGGGGGATTGGTGCTAACGACGTTGCCAATGCAATGGGTACGTCTGTTGGCTCTAAAGCCTTGACTATCAAACAAGCTATCCTGATTGCGATGGTGTTTGAGTTTGCTGGTGCTTATTTGGCCGGTGGTGAAGTTACCTCTACTATTCGTAAAGGGATCATTGACCCTGCGGCATTTGTTGGACAAGCCGATATCCTCGTGTTGGGTATGATAGCCTCTTTGTTGGCCGCCGGTGTTTGGCTGGTCATCGCTTCGTATCTTGGTTGGCCTGTTTCGACCACTCACTCGATCGTTGGTGCCATTATTGGTTTCTCGGTTGTCGGTGTTAGTGTTGATGCGGTTAACTGGAGTAAGGTCGGTGGTATCGTTGGTAGCTGGATCATCACGCCGTTGTTATCGGGCATCTTGGCTTTCTTTATCTTCCAAAGCGCACAAAAGCTGATTTTCAATACTTCAAACCCTTTGAAAAATGCCAAGCGTTACGTTCCTTTATATATGGGTCTTGCCGGTTTTGTATTGTCTTTGGTTACAATCAAAAAAGGTCTTAAGCATGTTGGCTTGCAAATGGGCCCTACCGAAGGTCCGTTGCTTGCTGTCGCCATTGGTATTATTGTTGCGCTTCTTGGTGCGGTTGCTATTTCACGTTTGAAGATCGCCGATAACCTACCACAAGATGAGCAGTTTAATAACGTAGAGAAAGTATTTGCCGTGTTGATGGTTATCACTGCTTGCTGTATGGCGTTTGCTCATGGTTCGAATGACGTTGCCAATGCCATAGGTCCTTTGGCCGCTGTGGTTGGTGTGGTTGAACACAACGGTGAAATTGCCAAGAAAACCGCGTTAGTTTGGTGGATTTTGCCTTTGGGTGGTTTGGGTATCGTTGCAGGTCTTGCTCTGTTCGGTAAACAAGTTATGCAAACCATTGGTAATGGCATTACTCACTTAACACCTAGCCGTGGTTTCGCCGCTGAGCTTGCTGCTGCTGCGACGGTTGTTATTGCTTCTGGCACCGGCTTGCCAATCTCGACAACACAAACGTTGGTTGGTGGTGTTCTTGGTGTTGGTATGGCACGTGGTATAGCTGCCATTAACTTAGGTGTGGTTAGAAACATCGTTGTTTCATGGGTTATTACCTTGCCGGTTGGTGCTGGTTTGGCCATCATATTTTTCTATATGTTCAAAGCCATTTACTCATGATAGCATTGGTTTAAGCTATCACTTTAAAAAGCGGGCAATAGCCCGCTTTTTTTGTGTAGGGATTACGCTCAGGTGATTTGCACGTTGCAAACGGCGCCGAGGGTTTGACGACGCGTACAGATATTTCTAAAGATGGCAAACTGATAAGACAAAAAACCATGATTAACCTGCCGAATCTTAAACATTTGCAATATCTTATTGCCTTACACAAACATCAACACTTCAAGCAAGCTGCTGTGGCGTGTGATGTCAGTCAATCGACGCTGAGTGCGGCTATCGCTCAATTGGAAGAACAGCTGAACTGTGCGCTTATCGAGCGAAAGCATAAGGGGTTTAACTTTACCCCTGTCGGCGAGCAGGTGATCAGGGATGCGAAAATGCTGGTCCAGTCAGCAACGGATCTCATTCAGTTTACGTCGAGCCACAATCAACCGATGACGGGCAACTTGGTGCTGGGCTGTATCCCAACCATTGCGCCTTTTGTATTGAGTAACATCGTCAAAGATACCAGTATACAGTTCCCCAACCTCAAGCTTTTGTTACTTGAAGAAACCACCAGCAACTTGATTGAAGCATTGAGTTTCGGTGATGTCGATATGGCTATTGTCGCCTTGCCGTATAAAACCGAAGGGTTTTGTGAGGTAGTGTTGGCAGAAGAACCTTTAAATCTGGTGATGCACAAGCAGGCATATGAAACCTCGGGTGGAGACATTGCGAAGCTGGCAGATGGCAGTGTGGTGCTATTACATCAAGATCATTGTTTGAGTGGTCATTGTAAAGGCCAATTTAAAAAGTTGACGCCAGCCAAAATCAACCGGTTTTTTGCCACCAGCATCACCACCATGATCCAAATGGCTGAGGCGGCAAAAAGTGCCACCATCATTCCGCAGATGGCGTTGAATGCAAATATTCTCGCGGGGACTGGCTTGCAAGTGGTTCATGGAAACGTGCCAAATGCAACGCGTAAGGTGGCCTTGTTGTGGCGTCAAAGTAACAAACGTTTGGCATTGTATCAGCCGCTGATTGGCGTGATCAGTGAAGTTGTTCGTACCAAGTGTTTAAAGAATCACCCATTTTAAACTTTCCCTTCTTTCTTTTTTCAGCTAATTCTTTGAAAAATAGTTATAATTTTTCGAGTTCAAGTTTTTTGAAAAAAATATCTCACTATTTTCAAACTATTTTTACGTCAGAACCTACCTTATAGAAAACGATTGAGATGGAAGATACGTGTTTAATCAAAGTGACGAAGCGTTAGTAAAGAAAGCGCTGCAAGGCAATAAGTCTTCTTGGCTTAAGTTAGTCACCCGCTACGAAAAGCTGGTGTACAACTACGCCCTAAGAATGGTGAGCTCGCCCGATGATGCCATGGATCTGATGCAAGATACGTTTATGGCGCTGTTTAGAAGCCTTGAGGGCTTTCGTGGCGACAGCAGTTTTAAAAGCTGGCTGATGAAAATAGCTCACTATCGCTGTATTGAGTTCTATCGCAAGAGGCGCTCAACCATAGATATCGATGCGCTGCCGGAGGCATTTAATGAAGAAGGCGAGGGGTGTCCTGAGCGCTCCTTTGTCGATTTTCAACAGGGAAACGATGTGGTCAATGCCATGAGTCAACTGCCGGTCAATCAGCGGGCCGTAATAGAAATGAAGTTTTTTCAGCATTTGACCTTTGATGATATTGCCGCCCAGTTGGGCATTTCGAGTAATACGGTCAAATCAAGACTTTACGCCGGATTAGATAAGATGAAACAAGTGTTGGAGGTGGTTTATGCCAACTGATAAAGAGTGGTTCGAGCGCTGGCTAGATGGTGAGGCGGTCGATGAAAAAGTGATTGCGCGCTGGCAGCAAGATGAGTCGTTAAAGGACCATTATGACACCGGCCTATATTTGCAACATCAAGCCGACTGCTATGAAAACCAAGCGGTACCCCGCTGGGATAGAGAAGCGACCTTTGGCTATGAAAAACCGCCGAGCCGATGGGCGGCGTGGTTTAACAACTCTCCGGCATTGTCGATGGCGTTTTCTATTGCCGCTATTTTGATGGTGCTGTTTAAGGTGGAGTTACAAATTAATGATAACGGGGTGTTGTTGACTTTTGGTCAGGCCAGCAATCAACAGATGCTTAATCAGTTGGATGAGCGGCTGGTGCAGTACAGCAGAGATCAGCAACTGGTTATGGCCAATTACGTCAATGACATACAGGCACAGCAAAAGCAGGATATGACACAATTGGCCAGCTATTTGGTCGAGTCGGCGCGAACAGAAAGACGTGAGGATATCACCGAATTGGTGAAGTATATCAATGATCGCCGAGAGGACGATTTGACGTTGCAAAAGTATCAGATAGACAAGATTTTATATCGTTATAACCAGAAAAGCAGTGGTGCTGAGTTAAGACCGATGTCTTATCAGCAGCCGGTTAAGCAATCAACTCAGCAAGAGGAAAAGTAACATGAATAAGTGGATTTTAGGCTCTTTGGTATTAAGCCTGTCGTTAACCGCCAGTGGCGAGCCGTTACGTCAGCCTTTTGATAAGCTGAAAAAACAAATCAATATTATGAGCGACATCATTACCAGCTCGCTATCTCAAGATGCTGAACTCAAGCGTTATGGCACTAGTGTCGAAGGTTACTACCTTAAATCTCAAGGTGCGGTATTTGAAGTCGGCACTGCCAATCGTTATTCAAGACTGATGGGGATGTTTGGTAAAGACGTCGATGTTGGTCTGGCCATTGCCGGGGGATTGTCACCTGAGGCGCCGGTAGCGCCAATTCCACCTGTGGCACCTGTGGTGATCTCAAGTGATGATGGTACGATTGAGGTTGAAGTACCGTCCGATCTGGAAGCCTATGAAGAAGCGATGGAATCATGGGGGGAGCGAATCGAGCAAACGCGCGAACTGAGGGAGTCACAGCGGGAAATGGCCTATGAGGTAAGAAGCTTGGCTCGTAAGAAGCGGGATCTGGAGTTTGAATTACGTCATGCCCAAAAAGATCGCATGGCTGAGCTGAAAAAAGAACTGGCCGGACTTGAGAAAGAGATGGCAGCCCTTGAACGCAAAAGTGACGAGCTCTCGGCTCGTGCCGAAGCGCAAGAAAAGGCGCTGAGTGAGAAGAAAAAGGCAAGGGCTGAAAAGATCAAACAAGCCAGCGAGCGTTACTTTGTCAGTCTAGACAATGCCATTGCCGATACACTGTGCTCATATGGCGCTGGTTTACGCGGACTTGCCAAGAACGAATATGTTACTTTCGTGATTGCGCTGGGCAAACAAAAAGGTGATGGTCCGGTTAAGAAAATCCATACCTTTAAAAAGCAAGATATCATTGCTTGTGTGATGCAGGATAAAACGCCGCAGCAACTGTTGCAGTCGGCACAATCATATTACTACTGATTTGACTGTTTTTTCATCATGGTAAAGGACAACGGCAGGCTAAAACCTGCCGTTTTTTGTTCGTTTTCATAAAAAAACGCCAAGAAAGGAATGTCTGCCTACAAGTTGCCCAGTTTCGGCTTTACCCCGTCCCCTTTGTGTTGTTAAAATGCAGTCAAAATGCCGTGGTAATCAAGAAATTAGATCGCCAGCCGTTATTTTAATAAAGGTTTATGCTAAAAGTTTCAAATTCGCCGCTATAGTTAGAAATAGTTAGACGGCAGGTAGATGCTGTATTCATGGAAAAGAGTTTATATCAAGTGACTTTGGCGATGTGTCCTATTTTATAAATTACAAGTTAACTTTGAGTTTCTAGGGAGAGAATATGATTAAGGCAAATAGTTGGTGAATATTCAGTCTCGTCTGATATTGATGTCATTGTTGTTGTGTTCATGTCTGCCTGCCTTTGCAGCAGAGCTTACGCTCGTCTATCCCAAAATATATGACAAACGAACCAGCTATTATGATTCTCTCGCATCGCAAATTAGATCCGATATCGGTTTAAATGCCAAAGTGTCGGAGTCGCCGCAAGTGCCTGATGGCGAAACCTTAGTGGCTTTGGGTGGTACTGAGTTGTATTTACACGGTTATCAAGGCCGTAGGGTCGATGACACTACTCAGTTTCAACGCTTGAAAAAGCAGTTTCCCGCCATCAGCACGGTAAAGGCGCTCTATCTTGAAAAAGAGCAACCACAACTTGAACAATTCAAACAAGCCATAGCAGGCCCCGGTATTCAAGTGATTGCCCAAGCGCAATTGCGTGGTAACGCGTTTGACAAGCAGCTTGAAGCGTTACTTGAGAGCGCCGGTGATGCAAAGGTTGCCATCTGGTTGCCCAAGTCTGCGCTGCATCAAGCAGAGCAGTCGGTTTTTAGAAAACTGCTGGACATTGCTTGGCAAAAACAACAGGTATTGATATCGTCCACAGGTCCCAACAAGGCTGAAGGGTTTGTGTTTATATTGCTGACTAATAATCAGCAATTTTCTCAAGTGTTATCGTCAAGTATTAAAAAGGTTTCGCAAGATACCTTTGTTATGATCCCGCCTAAAAAAGCGCAAACCCTGTCGGTGATTTATCCCAAAGTAAAAGCGCCTCATAACCTAGTATTTGACCAGATCATCGAGGGCATATCAAAGCAGTTTGATGGCAGTGTCAATTTGGTTTCAGTCGATTCAGATGATGATTTCGGCGCTATTGCTGCGACCATCGATAGAGATAAGCCGGATATGGTGATCACGCTTTCAAGTCGCGGTATGGCTGTCGGTCAATTGCTTAAAGTCAAAACACCCTGGGTGGCAGGAGCGACACAATTGGTGCCGGATAAAAACTACACGCTCTCGGGTATTAGTCCTGGTGGCGCGCCAAGTGCGCTATTGAAACATTTAAAAGAGTTGGCGCCGGAGATCTCTCGGCTTAATGTCGTTTATAGTGACAGTAGTCGCTGGTTGGTTCGGCTGGCAGAAACTGTGTCTGTAAGCTTTGGCATTAATGTCGTTGCCCATGAGGTTAGTAGCCGCAAAGAAGCGATTATTAAATATACCGAACTATTTAAAACCGCAGATCATCACAAAGATGCATTTTGGTTGCCTTATGACAGTATTACTGCCAGTAGCAAGTACATTTTGCCTTTAGTGCTGGACGCCTCTTGGGATAAACGCTTTGTGGTTGTCTCAAGTATCCCGCCTCATGCCAAAAGGGGCGCTTTACTATCGCTTTACCCTGACAATACCTCAACAGGTTCAGAGCTGGTTAAAATGGTCGAAACTATGTTTACCGAATCTACGGCGGTCGGTTTAAGACCGACAAAGAAAGTCTTATTGGCGGTCAATTTACGTACGGCCTCTCACTTGGGCTTAGAATATTCCGCTAAAGAGCGGGACCAATTCGACTTCACGTTTCCGAGCCGGTAGAGGGTATTTGTTATGGTTAAGCTCCAATCTTTTACGCCGACACAACCCAGTTTTCGTAATCAATTGCTGACCTTTACCGCTCTAGGTTTGGTTATTTTTTCAATCTTAACCTCACTTTTAATTGCTTGGTTGGTCAGTGGCATGGCCAAAGATTATATGACCAGCAATGGCAGCCAAGTCGCGGTTGGATTGGCGGAGCAAGGGGTGTTGGCGGCGCTCACTGAAAGTGGCGAAAACGCCGAATCGGCAATCAATCAGGTAATGCGTTTTCCCGAGGTCAGTGCCGCACGTATTATGCTGAGCGACGGTCAAGTGTTGATTGAAAAAGGTAATTTTGAAGCTGTTGCCGAACCCAACTTGGATGTGAGCGTCGATTCCGCTCAGCTGATTTACGAAAACGACTTTTATTGGATATTCGCAGCGCCCATTTTGATGGAAGGTGAAAGCGAGAGCGAACTGGATGTCTTTGAAGGAAGCACGGCGCCTGAGCAGTTATCGAAAGATCAGCTACTGGGTTATTCTGTGGTTAAAATGTCTAAACAGACTTTGACGCATGCCAATCAAGCCATTGTGGCCTATGCACTGATCATTGGTGTATTCGCAGTATTGGCCTTCACGTTTTTGATTAACTACGGACTTTCTAAGCTCACACAGCCTTTGTTGAATTTGGCTAAGGTGATGTTGGAGTCGGAAAAAACCGGTGATCACCTTAAAGCGCAAATCGAAGGGCCAAAAGAAGTTCAACGTATGGCTCACGCTTATAACAGTATGATGCGGGTTTTGGA
>JBFHGJ010000121.1:0-16961 GCA_041583135.1 Alteromonadaceae bacterium
ATAGAAAAATGCAGTATGTCAGTGCTTTTATCGACGGCTTCATTCCCAAAATCAACGGCCACAAGTTTCATTTAAGAGACACCATCTACACCTCGGATAATTATCTTGAGATAAAAAGCGCCCTCACCCGCTACCTCAATGTCAATTTGGACACCAGTATCATAGTCGGATCCGGTCTGGTCGCCCAAGCCGCCGTAGAAGTGCTGCACGAAATGTCACTTACCGGGGATGTACAAATTATCTCGTATGAGCTGAGTGCACAAATTTATCGTAATATTAAGCGCGGTAAGATTGATGCCGCCATTACCGCGCCACCGGTGATCCAAGGTCTGTTGGCAGTGGATATGGCGTTAAAGCTACAAAATAAAACTCTCAGCAAAGGCCATGTCAGTCCTGCGGTAGAACTGGTCGATACCGAAAACCTGCCACAGTTTGACATCAGCCGTTCTTTTGCCCCTTACGGCTATCGTGAAACGCTGGAAGTGAACTGATGAAGCGCGCCAACCTGATTTATTTACTCAGCGTTTCTATGTTGCTGCTGATAGGTCTGAGCACAACCGCCTACTTATCCACTTCGGTACGCAACAATGCCACCGACGTATGGCTCAATAAATCCTTTCAGCAGGCTGAGCAGATCACCAATATCTTTTTGAGCTGGTTGGATAAGGAGAACGAAACCTTCAAAGGCGTTGCCTCATTGTTCTATGGCACCGAAGATATTGCTCAAGAAGAATTTGCCACCTCGATTGCGGTCATTGAGCAAACCGAATTGTCTATTCGCCAGTTATCGGTTGCCTTTGTGTTCCAAACCCGCACTGAGCATTGGGTGGTCGGCCTTGCTGCCGGTAGCGATGATTTGTGGCAGCTCAATATGCCCCTACCTCAAGATCTGTCGAGCACAAAGTCTATCATTGAAACGATAACCAAAGCCCTCAACTCCCCGGAAAGACCCATTGTAGGCCCGGTATTTACCAGTAAAACCGGCGCGCATATGGTGGTACTGGCGTTTGTGGTCACCAACAGCGACACCAAGGGGGTGCTGCTCTCTGCGGTCAACCTCGATACCATGTTACAAGGCATAAATGAACTTCACGTCCCGCAAGGGCTACAGTTTTCGTTGAATTTCGGCGACGATTCGATGACCTATGCTACCGACTTCCAAGCCAAAGACATTGAAGCGTCGAAAACCCTGAGGGTTATCGGCGTCGATAAAGAGTGGCAATTTGATTGGTCGGTAGACAGCAGCTATCAAGGCGGCCCAGATACTTCGATGGCCACTGCGATTTTGATCGGTGGCATGGTCATTTCCATTTTGGTGGCCCTTTTGGCCTGGATCCAAGCCAGACAGAACGAGCAGATCACCCAAAAGGTTATCGAAAAGACTGCGCAGCTAAAAAGCGCACAGGAACAGCTGGTGCAGTCGGAAAAAATGGCCTCTCTCGGCTCATTGGTTGCCGGTGTTTCTCACGAACTCAATACCCCTATTGGCATCGCGCTGACCGCTTCGACTTCACTGCTGTCGATGACCAGAGAAATGCGTCATCGGTTACAATCCAATACCCTTAAAAAATCTTCATTGCTTAATTACTTTGAACAAGCGTGCTCTGCCACCGAATTGGTCGAGTCGAACATCAACCGTGCCACTGAGCTTATCACCAGCTTTAAGCAGGTGGCCGTGGACCAGACCAGCGAACGTCGTCGCCACTTTAACCTATTGAAGAACATCGAAGATGTGGTCAAAACTCTGACCCCGAAACTCAAAGGCACCAGCCATACGGTTAACATCGACGTTCCAAGCGATATCGAAATGCTCAGCTACCCGGGGCCTTTGGGCCAAGTGCTAACCAACTTCATCACCAACACCTTGATCCACGGTTTTGAGGGCATGGATGACGGCGTAATGGAGATAGTCGCGGTTCACAACGACAACCTTGTGGTGATCACCTATCGGGATAACGGCTGTGGCATTGATGAGGCCAATCTGCCTAAGATCTTCGACCCCTTCTATACTTCAAAACTTGGTAAGGGCGGCTCAGGTCTTGGCCTTAATGTCGTATATAACCTTTGCACCGGGGTGTTGGGCGGTGAGGTCGATGTCTCCAGCGCCAAAGGTAAAGGCATTACGTTTGTGCTTAAACTGCCACTAGAGGCAGCTTAAGGGTAAACACCACTCAGATTAAATGCGAAGTCCAACAACCGGCTTAGCGGCAATATCGTCGTCGAGCTTCACATTACAGGTCAAAAGCCGATCCTGAGCAATACCATGATGCTCAACCAAATAGGTCTTAACCGCTTGCTGACGTGTTTCGGCATGACGGCGCAACAACTCAATGGCCACCTCATCTAACGTTTGCCCCTGTGGCAATTCCGCTTGCGTCGCGTTGGCGCACAGCACCAAGGAAACCTTCAGTTTTTGCTGGAGTACCGTTGCGGCCTTATCTAGACGGGCCATTGCCTTATCGTCTAAAGATTGCGAGCCGACAACAAATTCAATCGGTTCGAACCTAAGCGCCGTCGCAAGGCTCACCAAGTCGCCTGCAATACTCAACACGCCCAAAGGCGAATAGGTATACAGCACAGCCGTTTTAATCGCTTTTAAGCTCACAGTTTCAAGCACACCTGAAAGTGAAAAATCCGGCTGACTCAAATTGCCTTTGACCGGCAAACTTAACGCAATGCTGTCATCACTATCGCGGATCAGATCAAGCGCCGTAGGCAGCGGTACGCCTAATTTTTGATTGAGACTCGATTGCTCAAACTGTTGTAACGCCCCCAACTCAAATTTACTCAGCAGCAGATCAAAACGACTATCGATAACGTCGCCGGCGATACCCAGTTTGAAATCGACGTTTAGCTGACCTTGGTCGATACGGTAACCGATAAATCTAGCGCTATAAGGTGAGTATGGCGTTAATGACAGGTGAGCCAAGCGGCCATCTATGTTTAACGCCAACGGCTTACCAAGCGATAGCTGGCCCTTAGTGTTGAGCGCGCCGCTATCTTGGATCATGGCACTCATTTCAATCAATCCCGGCACGCCCTGCTCAGCGATGACCAACGGCGTCACACTAAGCTGCAAACCATTGATCACATGAGTAACGGCTTTGCCTGAGGTTGATTCGGTTAAACTCAGCTGATGGCTTTTCTCCACACTTAAACGTGCGATATTGAGCGTCATTGGTTTCTCAGTTGGCGATGATTTTGACTCAGCGTTTTCTTCAGCCCGAGGTGCCAGCCAATTGGCCAGATTCAAACCTTGCGCGTCATCTTGCACCAATTTGGCTTGTAAACCGATGATCTGCAATAACCCGATATCAAGTTGCTGAGCATGTTTAAGGGTATCAACTTGCAAGGCATCCAATGACAGCAGCTTTTCACCGGGTTTGTCCAAATCCGCCATAACGCCAACGTTACTCAGTTCAATGCCTTGGGCAGATTGCTCCGATCCGCTGCCACGAAGCGCTGCGACACGCATCGACTCAAGTCGCAACAGCTCGGCATAGTCGCCGTGTATTGCCCGCTGATTGAGCCAAACCTCTTTGATACTAAGCCCTTTGACCTCACCCTGTGGCTCTTTGACGGCGAACTGAAGCCTGTCAATATCCAGCGCTTGAACCTCCGCGATTTGGCTATCACCCTCATATGCACTGAGCCCTTTAAGTCCAAAAGCGCTTAGCACTGCATTTTCACCGTCACTCAAAGCAACCGAAGCAATCGCCAGCTTATCGACGTTGATACGATGCCCACCAGCATTCGCGCCAAACCGATGGATCTCGCTCTGCCCTATTGAGCCTGTAAGCGTATTGATATCGAGCTGGCTGTGACCGATGTTAATTTTGTCAAGCGACGCGGCATTGATGGTCGTGTTAAGGGCTGCCAGATCAATGGATTGCCAACTCAGCTGCGCCCCATCAAGGTTTAACGCACTTACCCGTAACGAATCTAACCTGGCTTTATCGACCCATTCGAACTCAGTTAAAGCGATGTTGCCGTTAAATTTTGGCCCGCCACGACTTGAGGCCACAAACTCGCTATCAAGCTCAAGACTTTGCCAGTTGGCGCAATGGTTTTGCATCGCAGCCGTATCACCATAGCACAGTTCAAAACGATTAAGCGCCACTTCCCCAACGCGAAGCAGCCAAGGCTTGCTCGCCTCTTGTTGCTGGCTATCGGCAGCAAACCAAGCCAGCTCAATCGGTCCTATCGATGTCAATTCCCCTTGCGTTGCGTGAATATCGAGCGCCAGACCAACCAAGCTCAACTTGTCTACAGTCACTTGGTTACTGAGTAAGCCAGACCATTGCCAGTCGAGGGTGAAGGTATCGAAGCTCAGTCTGCGGGCCTTATCACTACCAAGTTGAACCTTGTTTAGCTGTAGCTGACTATCGAGCAGGCTCAGTTGTATTTCAGCGATGCTGGCATTGACCCCCAAATTATCGAAATAGCGGATAGCGCCCCACTTTGCCAGCTGCGCACTGAACACCACCAACAAGCTCAAAATAATAAGAAAAACAAAGACAAAAACGCCAAGACGCCGCTGTAACTTGCGATAACCGGTCATAGATTTAAGCTGTAGTAAAAGAGATCAGATGGAAGGAGTGTAGTTGGCCATCCTTGGCCTTTCAAGCGAGCCTGCCTTGAGTACGGCAGTCAGATTTTTAGACAGTCGATTAGGCGCTTAGCACCTCGGCACCACCCATGTAAGGTCGTAAAACCTCAGGAATGGCGATAGAGCCGTCTTCACGCTGGAACTGCTCTAAGATAGGGATCAATGCACGGGTCGTTACGCCAGTACCGTTTAATGTATGAACGAAAGCCGGCTTGTCTTTGCCTTTTTTGTGGCGGATCTTCAAACGACGCGCCTGATATTCAGTACAGTTGCTACAGCTAGTCAATTCGCCCCAGCCCCACGCACTTTCATCTTCACTGTGACGGCCGATCATCAAGCCTTCAATGTCATATTTCATATAGGCAGGGGCACCTAAGTCGCCAGCACAAATACGAATAACACGGAAGTGAATACCCAAGCGTTTGAACACTTCAACTTCAAACTCATAAATGGTTTGCAATGCTTGCTCAGATTGCTCCGGCAATACCAAGCTGACCAACTCGACTTTATGGAACATCTTGTTGCGGTATAAACCAGCGTCACGTCTGCCTGAGGCACCTTCGCGGCGGAAACACGGCGTCATCGCAACCAGATTGATAGGCAGTTCATCGGTATTTAGGATCTCACCGGCAAATTGGCCAACCAAAGAGATCTCTGCGGTACCGGCTAGACACAGATCGTCACTGGCCAAAGAGAAAATTTCCGTACCGTCGTCATCGCGACGTGGGTTAAAACCAAGACCTGACAAGATTTCAGGACGGGCAACCAAAGGCACGCTCACTGGCGTAAAGCCTTTTTCAACCGCCAAATCTTGCACAAAGCGCAAAACGGCTGTTTCCAAACGGGCCAAAGGACCACGTAACAATGGGAAACCGGCACCGGCAACACGGGTCGCCGCTTCAAAATCCATACCCAGCGCTTTACCAAGGGCAATGTGATCTTTTGGTTCGAAATCGAAAGTTGGCTCTGGTCCGAACTTTTCCAGCTCAACGTTTTCTTCGTCGGTAGAGCCCATCGGCGTGTCGTCGGCGTAGGTGTTTGGTACGGTTTTGATCACCGAATCAAACTCACTTTGCACTTGGGTCAAAAGGTGGTCAAGAATACTGACCTCTTTTTTCAATACCTTACCTTCGGCGATAAGCGCAGGACGCTCCTCTGGCGTCGCCTTTTTCATGCTGGCGGCAATTTGATTGCCTTTTTGACGTAGGTTTTCAACCTCTGCGGTGAGTTTACGTCGTTGTTGGTCTAGTGCCAGAAGTTGCACGATGTCTACATTCATGCCGCGCTGTTTGCAGTTTTCCTGCACGGCTTCGGCATTATTGCGGATAAAATCGATGTTGAGCATGAGTTATCAATCCAAGTGCTGTCGTGTTTTCACATCACGACAGAAGTTTTTATCAAATATTATTCGGTGAAGTCGTAAAGACCGCCGAAAAGGCGGTCTTTGACGAAAAAATTAAGGCGCTTATGCTATCACAAATAAATAGAGTTAAAAACTGCCTGCACTCGGTTAGGCTATCTTTAACCTGCATTTAGTGAAGCGATTAATCCAAGCTGAGCAAATATTGAATAATATTGTTGTCATCGTCCACGCTCGCGAGTTTTTCGCGGTTTATCTTGTACTTAAAGTTAACAATAAAGGTAAAAAGCTAGTGTATTGGCGTCTGTAAAATCAAATCAAGCACAGGAACTAATGCTGCGGGATTAAACCTTGGATCTTGACCAATACGATACTCAACCACATCGCTAAAACCGTCAAAATCAAAATCCCCCGTACCATCGCGTGTAATGGTGCCAAAATGGCGCACTTCCCAGTTATCCGCCATGCCATCTAAATCTCTGTCCTCAAAGGTGCCTCCCGAATAGGCATCATTTGGGAAAGTCCCATCAAGCCACTCCTGATGATCGCTCAGGCCGTCACCGTCACTATCTGCGGTGCCAGATGCCCCATTGAGATCGGCAAAAAACAACAGCTCCCAAGCATCTGGCAATTGGTCGTTGTCTTCATCAAACGCCCACAAGGGGTCATTTGGGAAAGCATCTTGCTCATTGCGCACGCAGTCGCGGTCGTCATCGTCAACCAGCGCAATCACCACGTTGACCCCAACCCAGCGCTGAAACAAGCCATCACTCACTTGATAATCAAAGCTATCTAAGCCACAAGCCTGAGCACTGGGGGTGTATCCCACTTGTTGGTTTTCAATCCTGACTTGGCCTTTGGCCCCCTGAGTGACGCTCACTATCGATACCCGGTCATAACTTGAGCTGTCGTTTTCAAGCACAGGCAAGACACTGCTTTGCTGCTCTGGCACAGTATATTGGTCCACCTGAGATGTGAGCGATATAGGCACCTTTAACAACGGCATCAACGCAGCCACCTTTGCCTCAATTACCTGCCAGTCATCGGCCAACAAACCGCCGGTATTGGTAGAATTGGGCGTCCAACCCCAAAAGCCAAAATGCACGTTTTTCTCGGCAAGATAACGCACGATATAGCCAAACCATTTCGCCGCATCCCCTTGTGTCAAAGGTGACTCACCCGGCTTGTTGGGGTAGTTCAACAATTCAGTCGATGTGGTATCGACATAGTGCCCACCAAACTCCCCAACCAATACTGGCGCCAACTGGTTATCGACAATATAACCCCAAGTGCTATCCCACTGTGCTTTCGCCTCAATGTAGCTCATTCCTTTGGTAAACCAGCGGTGACGATAACCAGAATCATTGGGACCATACTCATGGGGCGAATACACCACCTTGTTTGCCGTGTGTAATTGTATCGGGTGTACTAAAACGCCGCCTTGGCGCAAGCTGAGGGTTTCAAAGAAATCATCACTCCAGTCTATGCCTTCAACCACAATCAACCAGTTTGGGTTGACACTTAAGATGGCGTTTCCGGCTCGCTGCGCCGCCATGCGCCAGTCGGTCAGCATCTGCCCGGTGCCCCAAGTGGCAATACCATGGGGTTCATTGTGCAGATCTGCGCCAATCACCACAGGGTTGTCACGGTAGCGCTGAGCCAACATTTGCCAATCGGCGATCCATTTATCTTCAGTGACTTGTTCGTCATACCAAAGATCAGGGTTTTCCAACGCATTGCTTAGGTTGTGCCTATCCAAAATAACAAATAGCCCAAGCTGACCGGCCGCATCGATAAACACATCAAGGGCATCAAGGGCATTCATACCATCACTAAAGATACCATTGCCCGGTAATGGTGCAATGTAGGTATTGACCTTGGCGCCAGCCAATAGGGTGGAGTTGGAAAAAGGCAGGCGAATGGTGTTAAAACCAAGCGCCTTGATTTTGCGTAGCTGGGTTAAAAAATCGACCTGCCATAAGCCATGAACCAAATTGGTTTGCGATTGAAAGCCAAACCAGTTGATCACCTTAAGCCTGACGCTTTGGCCAGTGGGGTTGATAATATCAACTCCACGAGTGTGCCAGCCGCAAGGGTCATCCTGACAACTGGGCGTATACGAAGCCCCTGGCTCTAAAGGCAAGTAGCGTTGAACCCAAGGCGCAGACCAGCCTATAGTCACCGTGTTAAAGCGGCCAACGGCATCATGCAGTAAAGCCCCCTGCCCTTCATTGAGCGGCCAGCGGCTAAGTAAGCCATTTGTTGCGCTGGGTCTGGTCGATATCCGTGCTCTTATCTGCTCACGACTTAAGCTGAGTTGCCATACTTGCACTTCTGCAAACTGGCCAACGTCAACATCGCCGAGCAATATTGCGCCTTGTCCTTGATAGGCTATGGTGGTTGGTGCCAACGACGCACTATCGCAAGCAATGCCATCGACATATAAATGAGCAGATGCCGCACTCCCATCAAAACTCAGCGCAAGGTGATACCAGCGATTGGCGACAAGTGCCGGACAACGATTAGATTTAAGTGAATTAAGCTGAATCGGCGCAGCGGCGCCTGTGCCAAGCAATGACAAGCCGATGCTGCCGTCATTGTGTTGACTCAAAGTCCATACATCCTGATGCTGGCCTGTCGCCTTGAAGATGTTTAGCGGCTGTAAAGGGTTTTGATTGCTCGGTTCAAACCATAGCATTAACGTCATTTGTCCCGAGGTATCGCCAGCAATACTCGTGGTTTGACCAAGGGGTAGAGCTTGGGCTGAGGCACCATGAAACGACAGCACATCGGTCTGCGCCAATGCACTGCGCTCTACCATTAAACTCATCATGAGCATAAAAATCCACACACACTTCATTGTCCAAACACCTGTAGACTTAACCTTCGCTTGCGGTCAAACACTCATCATCTGAGCGCAGTCTGTTTCTTTGACCATCACTTCTGTAAAAAGTGCACACGAAATAAACCGCTCAGTATAGTCAGGGATGCTTAAACCAGACTTAACAACCCCAGCAGAAGTGGTTACACTCATAGCCCAAAGTGATATCACAGGAAAAGCCCTTGTCAGCGCCTCATTTTGCCCAGCTTAGCCAGATCCAAGGTGTGATCTTCGATTTAGACGGCACCTTAGTCGGCTCCAGTTTAAACTTTGCTCAAATCAAAGCAGAAATCAACTGCCCACCGACACACGATACCCTTGAGTTTATTGAGAGACTTGGCGATGACGCGCAAAGGCGTCAAGCCTTAGAGATTGTCTTACGCCATGAAATGCAAGATGCGCAAAACGCCAAGTGGTTACCCGGTGCAAGAGACTTTTTGACACAACTGAAAAAACGCCAGCTGCCGGTGGCCATCGTGACCCGCAATTGCCAAAAGGCCAGCCACACCAAAGTGAAAAACAATGCCATTGAGATTGAGTTGATACTGACTCGGGAGCATTTCGCGCCAAAACCGGCCCCCGATGCCTTGCTGCACATTGCCCAGCAATGGCAAATAACACCAAGTGCGTTAATGTACGTAGGGGATTTTAAATACGATATCGAGGCGGGCAACAATGCCGGGATGACCAGTTGTCTGGTCACCAACGGCAAAGATATTGGCTTTGAACACCAAGCCGATCTGATAGTCGAACGGCTTGATGAACTCTGCCCATGGTTTTACTGAACACTTTGCCAGTTAACGGTCAATCCTGAGACCGGTTTGTTGGCTCTAACATCAATGTGCCATGTGCCAGCTTGTGGGTTGGTGATAGTACACACTTCGTCATTGCCACCAGCCGCCGACTTACAGTCGAACTTTCTGGTCGTAGACTGGGCACCGAAACGCACGTAAAGGTCGGCATTGCCACTACCGCCAGATAAAGTGACCGTCAGAGCGCTGTAGCCCGCAGCCAAATCTTGGGTATAGTTGGCCCAATCACGTCTGGCAAGAGACACATTGGTTTGGGTTACATTAATTTGCGGCAGCTCTACCACCACGGTATCGCTGGCAAGCTCTACCACATAAGCCAGTGCCATTTGGGCAAATTTAAGGGCCTTACCCGCAGTGGTATCCATGTTTTGTAAAGTATCTGAGCTGGTATGAATACGCGGATTGTACTGGCTCATACGCGATTCAAACGGCATTGACGCCGGGAAGCCATTGGCATTCCACGAAGCATGGTCTGAGCAACCATAGCCACAAGAATCATAACCATAGTTAATCGACGGCAAGTAGGTGTCCAAAATCGAGGCGATATAGGCATTTTGCTGGGCATTGGTATAGTCGGTCATCAACACGATGTCTTCTACCGAACCGGGATAGTTGGTCATATCCAACTGCATCACACCAACAACATTGTCACCATTGGCCGCATGAGCATCGGCAATGTCACCTGAGCCTCGCAAACCGACTTCCTCGGCAGCATAGGCATAAAACTTCACTGTGCGTTTAGGCTGAACACCATCTTCGGCAAACACCCGCATCACTTCAGTCAATGTTGCCACACCCGAGGCATCGTCATCGGCGCCCGGTGCGATAGAGCTCTCACCGGTAGAGCCAATTGTCGAGTCTAAGTGACCACCGATCACCACGATATCTTGCGGCTTTTCACTACCGGTCAAAGTCACCACTACCGATTTCTGCCCATAGCCGGCATGGCTAACCTGAGCGACGCTGGCCCAAGGCAAACCACTGACGATATTCTGCCAGCGAGCCATCAATCCATCAGAGGCATTGGCGCCGCCTGATGTGGTGTAATAACGGTTGTTAAAGGTGGTAGAGAGGTAGTTGATGGTATCGACAATATTCTCTTTGGCCAGATTGGGCAACAAGCGGTTAACCGTGTCGGCTTGGCTCAAAGGCCCTGCGCTGAAACTGCCCGCTAAAGACTGTAATGGTGCATTTTGCTGTGCATTTAACGCAGACTGCAATGACTGATGAACAATATAACCGCCACAACGATTGTGATTGATGTGCATCATTTTGCTCAAATGGCTGAGCTGTTGCTCGCCAACTTGCGCGATAGCCACACCATTGCTGTGTTTGCTATTGAAATTTGACAACGCAAACTCTTGCCCGCCGACAGCTCTTAACTCCGCTAAGGCGTCTTGTCCCATCGTGACCCAATAAGTGTTGTCGGCTTTTTGTAGATAGCTTGGCACTTCTGCGGCATTGGCGACAAAGCCAGCACACAGTAATGCACCTGTGATAAGGTTTTTCATTGTTTTTATATTCCTAACTTGTATTGTTGTGTGTTGTTAGGAAGTAAACAAGGCCACTCCCTAACCCTAGGGAGTGTAGCCGATTTTTATTTGTTTTGGTTAATTTAATGTAACTTTTTTGTAACTTTTATTGTTATTCTGCCCGGCTATGGCAGCAAGGTTCGATAGGCCCAGTTTTGAACTGCGCCATCTGAGGTTAAGGTCACCAACTCTCCTTTGTCGTTAACCGCCATATTCCAAACGCTGGCCTCAGCGGTATAACGCTGAATCGGCCAAGAGGCCAGTTCTTTGCCGTTGTCGGCCCGCCACATGGTCAGCACCTCTTTCGGCGAACCGGTGACAAGATATTGCCCCTGCTCGACAAAAAGTGCCTGACGAAAATAGCGAAAGCGTTCGAAATATTTAAGCTTGGCGTTTCTTTTGCCACTGTTGGCATCGACTATCCAATGGTCGGTCAAAGCGTCAGAGACAAACAACTTATCACTTTTGCCATCATAGGCCATGGCAGTTACCCGTGAGCGAAAATCCAGCTCAAAAGCCACCTCGCCACTATCGACCCGCCATTTGGCGAAGTTCTTATCGCTGGCCCCGGAGAATGCCCAAAGGTTATCGACGCTGTAGCTTAAAACTGTGATTTGATTGTCGTGATGGTCGAGTTTAAGGGCTTTACCCGAGGAAAGATTAACCGACAAAACCGCGCCATCGGTCATACCGATAAGCACCTGCTCGCCTTTACCGTTAAGATCAAGCTTCTCAACAGTCGCACCGGCATTAAAACCTTGTACGTCCCAGTTGTTGATCTCCAGCCCTTGCTCGGCATCAAGCATGGTAACGGTCCAGTGGCCAGCGACGGCCAGCTTACGGCCATCACCAGATAAAGCGATGTGGTTGACCTCTTCACCAAAGTCGGCCTTTTTCCAACTGTGACGCAATTGTTTTGTCTGGTTGTCCCACACGTCTACCTGACGGTCATCGGTCAATATCGCCACGGTATCAGCGTTGTCTGACAATGCCGTACTGAGCACAACCTTTTCGGTAAACCGGTGGACTGACAAGGGCTCAAGCACAGGCTTTTCCGGTTCAGAACAACCGCCCAGCAGCATCACCAACAGTAACGGCCAGACCCTCACTCCCCATGTACGATTATTGCTTTTATCCAAACCTAGGCACTCAACGTTCACTTTTTCTGACAAGCTAAATTGACGTTAATCTTGCTCGGTGTCAAGGCTTGACGGTCAAATGTGAGAAAAAATGCGTCCGTGCATACGACCTAAGCGACAGGCGAGGCCAAGGGCTAGCGCTTACTCAGGGGGATTGCTCTTTACCGTTGCAATGGCCTTCGCATTCAAAGCTCAATCCCCTAAAAGAAGGTATATGAGAGCATCACCATAATGCCGGTTCTATCGACTTCTTTGAAGCGGATCTCAGTCTCATTCGGCGGTAATGGTTGACCTGCGACAATCCCATCACCCAGCACCTTGACATTGGTATCGACAAAAAAGCCTATACCCAGATTCCAGCTGTTCTTCTCTTTGATATTGTTTTTAAAACCGAACATATAGCCAACAGTGAATGCACCAATATCCCCCTGCTCTTTGTTCAGCAGTTCAATCGCAATAAAGGGCCCGTGCCCCATCGCTTTACCGCCAAAGGTTTGCGTCTTTAGGTCTTTTTCACGCCAAAAGAAGTGGCTTTCAAGCATAATGCCGGCATTGTAGTTGTAGGATTTATCCACCACGACTTTATTATCGACAATACTGGCACTATCGATATAGGGAGAACCATTGATTTGAGTCAGTGCCAATCCCGCGCCCCAGTTGATCCCCAAGAATTTCTCATAGCTTGTCTCTATTTTATTTAACAGCGCTATCACCTCATTGGCCTGTTGCTCATCGGCATTGAGCTGCTGCTGTCTTGACATCTGTGCCACAGCGTTTTTGAGTGTCGCTTCATCCTGACTCTCGGCCGCTCTATTGAGCTGTGCCGTGATTTGGTTGAGCTGCGCTTTAACTAGGCTCTTAAGCTCAGCACAAGCTTTAAGCACATCGACCTCACTCTTATAGAGTTGCAGTTCGACATATTCTTTGTCACAGGTTAGCTTGAGTTGTTCAATTCTGACCTGCGGATCCGCCGGCTTATTGGTATCAGGTCTTTCATCTTGCGCCAAAGCGCCGTTGATACCAAAGCCACAAGCGCCGACAACACAAAGCAACTGGCATAAGTTTTTGTAGATAGTGTTCATCACATGACTCCATTATTGGTTAAACAATTGATTATTCATCGAATCGGCTGCCACTAAAACAGTCAAACGGAACTTGGTCCGAATTGTTCATATGGCTGTCTTAAAAGTTCATATTCAGCGCTAATGCAACGCCCGAAACTCTTTGGTGGTGTAACCAAATTCCTGCTTAAAGCAGCGGGCAAAATAGCTATAGGATGAAAAGCCAACCGAATAGGTCACCTGTTTGGCCGACAGGCCCTGTTGCAGCATTTTGCGCGCTTTGGTCAAACGATATTTGCGCAAATATTCAACCGGCGTCATATCCAAATAGCGTTTGGTATAGCGGCTCAGTTGGCGCTCACACATATACAGTCTGGCGGCAATGTCATTGACTTTGAGGCTAGGGCTTTCAAACTCGCTTTGAACAACTTGGTCGAGTTTCAATTTAAAACGTTGCTTTTGTTCTAAGGTATGGAATTGAGCGAACATAGCGATTCTCCGTGATAAGGCTGATTTTCAGTCGGCGCAAATTCAACAGACAAGGCTGTCACCCCCCAAGACTCAAGCACTTGACAGTGACCACGAAACAGATGCAGCTGACCGACCGGCTGCGGCAGGCTGAAAATGTCTTCAATGGTCGCCAACGAATGAGTCAGGGAGTAAACAGTCAGGGTGACTTCAGATGCAGAAATGGCGCTAACCTTCAGTGCCAAAGGCTGTGCACTGTGATTGACGCGCAGCACATCTCCGTGTTGAAGCGGCAAAGCCCAGCGGTTTTGCTGCGCCTGATAGGATAAAACCGGCTGCCCCGCCACAGGGGCGGCGGCAACGGTTTTTGTCAATGAAATGATGGACAAACTCAGCAACAGACCATTAATGGCGTTGCCAAGCCAGCCATGACACAAGTGAGGGTTGCGCATATGCAATACCATCAATTTCATCGCACCGAGGATATCTCGGACAAGGAGACAGCGGTTGTGGCCAAGGGCTGGTTAATTCGATCCCCGAGCTACTCGCCGTGGCGGTTGGTATCAGCGAGACATTTGGCAGCAGACATAAGCCCGCACTAAACAATGCCGGCGCACTCAACTGCGCCAGAGGTTTCATTGCTGTTTTGATGTGACATACAAAGTTCATAATTTACCCACGAGAAGAAAAAAGGTATCTCCATCGTGGGCAAAAAAAGCGAGCGCGGTTGGAATTGTCACGGAATTAACCGTGAAAAAACATGGAATTCTTTAGTTATCAGTAATTTGAGCTAGATAGATATCTCTTTGTGGCGACTTGATTTTAACCATCCAAAGGCTATCGTCATCGTCTTTATCCATCGAAAAATGGCCATTTTTGAAGTTTTTCGGCAATGCCATACTGGCCTTGGCACCATCGCTTAACTGAACAAAGTGCCACAGCGGATTGATTTCATTTTGCAGATAATAATAAATCCCCTTATCCTGCCAGCTAAACCACACGCTGTTGTCAAACACCGGCAGTTCAACCGCCAGCTCACTTTTGGCCCCAGTGGCGAAGTCAAAACGCATCAGCTGATTGTCTTGATGACGAACAAACCACATGGCATCCTTATTGTCGCTTAAATGAAACGTTTTACTTTGCGGCAACTGTTCAAAGCGCTCAAGCTGCTGTGCCGCTAGATCAATTTGCGCCAAACAGTAGCCGTCGTCCTGCACCGAAACCACCAGATGCTCGCGGTCACGAAACTGTACATTGATAAAAGCCTTGTCATCGTTATGATACAGCCGTGTTGACTGTGCCAGCTCGTATACATCAATTGACGAACGATGGCCAATAATCGCCACCCGATCGCAATGTTCATCTAGCGCGTAACTCTCGGGCAAATAGCTAAAGGGCTGTTGCAAAGCCAAAATCGTGCGGTTCGCCTGACGGTCTTTACGCCATAATTGATAACGCCCACCCCTGTCGGAAAAGAAATAAACCCATTGCCCGCACACCTGTGGCAGGCTATCTGAGCCAGATGAAGCGATTTCATCCAGCTCATCAAAGCCAGCATATTTGAGCGGGTTTTTCAGTTTGACAATTTTGCGAGAAAACGCGGTTTTGCCATCAACGGTCAGTAAATTGGCCTTGGCACTGTATGAGACATAGCTGTCGTAGTAACCCTCACTAAGCGCCCAAGACTTTAGCGTTTTGCTGGCAATATCCAAACGATTGAGCCGACCGCCGGCGCCAACAAAATAAAGCTGTCTTTTAACCCTATCAACCCCCATTGATTTGACGGTGCGGCCAACATCGGCCAAGTGTTGCAGGCGATTGCTGCCAAGTGTCAGCAGATAGATTTCACTGGTTGTCCAGTCGTTGCTACTCAGTAACACCAACTCGTTTCCGGCCAGCGGATAAACCCGATAAAATCCTTGCCCTGAGCTGGCTAAAGAAAACACCGGACTTATCTCGGCGCTTTGGCGATTAAAACGAAATACCTGATGACCACTATGGTATTGGGAATAGTAGGTAAAATAGATGGTGTTGTTGTCTTGACCATATTCGGCGTTAATCGACTTATAGCCGTCGTGACAGGAAAACAAAAGCTGCTGGGTAAACTTAAGCGGTTGCTCAAACACAATTTCATGGACGCTACAGCGATTTTGGCTATCGGTTCGATGAAACAGCAAGCGCTTACCATCACTGGAAAAGCCCCCCAACTCGTCCTCACTGCCACCATTAAAGCCGGTTAATTGCAGCTGCTCGCCGCTTTTAAGATCTTTAAGCCACAGACGATTGAGTTCTCCGGGTTTGGCACTGTACTCAAAGGCTAAAAACCGCCCATCGGGCGATAGGCTGCCATGATATTCAGAGCCGGGCATCATAGTCACTTTTTTACTGGCCAATATGGCGCTTTGCGACGGCGGCCAAAACCAAACGACCAAGCCCAACAACACCAACAACAGCGCCGCAACATGGGGCAAACCAAGGGTAAAATGGCGTTTGGCTTTTTGTTGTTCAAAGCTTTGAATATCCACCAGTTCGGGCACCTGACGCATCACGTAGCCTTTTCTTGGCACATTTTCGATAGCGCAATCGAGTAGCCTTTTTATCGCCCCGATGTGTTTAGATACGGTGTTGTTGTTGACGAACTTGCCTTCAAGTTGCGACAGTTCGTCAAAGCTGGCCAAAAGCCCGCCTTTGTCGATGAGAAAGTTGAGATAGGTTTGCTGGGTCGGACTTAAAACCTCAAGTTGTTTAAGTGCTATCCCTTCAATACGAAAAAGTTGCCCTGACGCTCGCTCGTAAACCTTGTCCTTAAACCGATAGTAGCTCAATTTGTCTGAGTGCTTCGCAAAGTTACCTTTAATGTACAAAGTATCTGTTGCACTGGGGTAAATAGCAACCCCGAAGCGACTCACTTGCTCAAGATTTGACTTAATGAATAAACCCAACATCGAAATGTCCTTTAATTTAACTGGTTACTCCTATCGGTGAGATGAATAACATCATTCTCGCAGTTAAATTAAAGTTTTTTTTATTGGGGCTGAAAACCCATTATGGCCGGTACTTATCGGCCTCAAAATCACTCAAACTTGAGATGACCTCATC
>JBFHGJ010000122.1:0-16657 GCA_041583135.1 Alteromonadaceae bacterium
AGGTCTTTTTCAGTCTTTAATGATTTTGCTGCCTCACGGGCAAATGCTTCTAGTTCTTTCTTGTTCATAATCTGCCTATCACTTAACCCTAATAGGGTACTCTACTGATAAGCAGTTACACAATTTAATTTACAGTCTCAGATCTATAGACACATTAATGTTAACAGGGTCTCAAATCGCTCGCAGGTCGTTTACTCACTCATCATTCCGTTTATATACTTTTGCTAAAACGATATAAAGTTCTCCTACAGCAGGCTTTTCAATCGCCAGTTATGGTTTTTATTGCGTAATAAAATCGGCATTTTCACTGTTATAAGCTGTTATATCTTTGCGGGCAGGGGGTCTCTAAAGTGATGGTTATCAGCGCTGACTGATAACAAATCAAATTGCAAAGGAGCAAGGACATGAGCAATACCATCACTTTGATCTCACAATCAACCCCTTATATCAGTGCCAAACTGGATAATGCCAATAACGGCACTTTGGTCTATACCTATATCGATGAAACAACGCAAGTTCATACAGTGACATCTATTGCGTTTTTTGACCTCATAGAGGTGTTTGGCAATAAAAACCCCGCGACAATCGATGCGGCGCCACAAGGTTCTACTAACGGCACTTTCACACTCTGCGGGGTCAGTTTGTCGTATGACACGAGCTTGTTTAGCGCCAGCGAATTACAAGCTGCGTTAGTCAAATTACTGTCGGGCGTGCAAATTGGCCCCGTGCCGGTGTTTATCACTAAAGAGCAATATGGCACTTTGACTTTGGATAGCGAAAAACTGTCCTATCAGATAGCTTCTGGCCATGATAATCAATATGGCACGGCAAAACATAAGTGGTCAGTCACCTTAAGTGATTTGAAAGATGCATCCATTTCTGTCACCGATAAAACGTTTAGCGTTAACGGCCACCGTCATTATCGTTTTAGCACACGGTTGTTTTCCTATGTACCTCACGGTAGCGCAATTTCTGGGCAGAGTACCGCAACTACAGCGATGACCATGTTGCTGCAATGTTTCATCAATGCTGTAAAACTGCCTAATTTTCACAACAGCTTTGTGGTACTTAACAACACTACCGGTAATACCGTTACATTCGAACTGGAGCAGGATAAAACGCCGGGGGCGTTGCCCTTTGTCAATCCGCTGACCAGCATTACCAGTATTGAGTCCGGTGATACCAATATTATTGTGACTGACTCTTCAGTCGACTGTGTGCTGACTCAAAGTGATGGTTCACCGCTGTGGTATTTTTCCTCTGGATCAGCCGGGGTTTGTCTGCTTGATATCTCAACTGACATGACCGATGTCATGGCTGCATCTGCCAATGCCCTTGAAAACATCATGGCTTATCCTTCAAGCAATTTGGCTCAGGCATTTCAAACCTACACCAAAAACGACGGTAATGGGCCTTGGGTGGTGTACCAGTTTGAACAGGTGTTGGCGAGCCAAAGTGGCAGTTCCAAAGGGGCGTTGTTGCCACAGCTCGTAACCCTGCAAGGCTATCAGCTCGCCAAATTACAGGCTTGGAGTGGCACCTATTACCTTTATGGTAATGAAGAGTATATTGCACCATTGGTGATCTCCAGTGATACTCAAGCGAGTTATGATGGCCAGAGCTTGAGCACACTTAGCTTTAAACCGCCAGCCTCAGGCAAACTACCGGTATTCTCTAGCAGCTCTAATCAAGGCACCTTAAATCTCAGTTTCTATTGGCTCCCCGCCAATGGCAATATTGGCACTAAGAGTATTACCAAAGCGTGCAGTGGTACTATCGTCAACGGCAAGAGTTCAACTAAAGTGGTGGGCTATGCCGATAAAATTGTCACCAACAGCCCATCTAGCAGCCCCAACTATTTGGCGTGGGCTTTAACCATCGGCGGGCTACTGGCGTATTTTTATGAGATTTACAAATGGGTCAATGGCCAGAGCACAGAAGAACCTGAATACATAAGTGTGGAGGAACTTGAACAAGAGGCGCAAATGTATTGCCAAAAGCTCGATACTGGGATCCTCGATACCGAAGCCAATGAAGTGTCTGAGCAAGCACAGGCGCAAGCCAATGCGCTGCAACAGGAAAATGCCGAAGGCTATGATGTCTCTGATGAGCTCGATAAGATTTATGACGACATCGACGACATTCAAACCGAAGTGTTACCTGAAAAACCGGATGATGCGACAGGGTTAACTGACGATTCAGAGCAGCTGCAAGCTCTAGGTCTTGATGCTTGTGAACAAGACGAAGCCGCTGAACAAGGCATTGAATCTGAGCTGAACTCACAATCGTCCGCATATCAGCAGGCCAAAGCACAGGCCGAACAAGCCGAAACAGAGTCTGAGGATATTAAAAAGTCGCTTGAACAAGGCGAAGAAGAAGCAGAGGGTGATGACGGCGAAGATGGTGATGGCGATGACGGCGGCGGTATTGATGCCGACACTGAGGTGAGTAGCGCCGTATAGCGCCAGCCGATTCTGACAGGTGTCAACACCTGTCATTTTAATGTTTCAACAATCACTTCATACTGACCAGACAAGCGCAAAATATCTAAAAGCTCGCTATCAAAATTGACCGCCTTATCGGCATTGGCCAGCTGATATTGCGCCTTCATTAGGCGGTCAAAATCAGCAATGCTCATGTGTTGCTCTTGGTGATTATTGAGCCTGAAAGAACCACACTAAATTCCCTCTAAAAGTCACCGTTTTTGCTTGTTGCATATTGCCTTGTTTTTGTTTAAGTTACATAAACTTTTCTAATAAAAATACAGGATGACTATAAATGGGGATGAGTGAAGCGAAAGCTGACTTTGCCATATCTGCGCTACAAACGATCCGTACTCGCTTATTGGACCTTACCAGTCGTAATCGGCTTTTGAATTTTAGACATGGCAACAACGGCATGGTACGGGTTATCGACGAACTGCCGGATCAATTGGCCGAAGCTTTATTGGGTGGTGGTACATTTTCATTCATCCCTGTTAATGAGCCTACTGCGAAACAGCTTATTGAGCATGGCTATATTAAACTTGACGATGCCGGTAATGAAGTGCAACTAAAAGCCGACCCAAGTGCGAGAGAATGGGCAAAGGTATTGGGATTTAACCCTAATTTCGAGCTAGATTACATTGCCAGTTCTAATACGGCGAAACACAATGATAAATACATTCAGACTTTGTTGTTTCCGCATGAGCTGGAAGGGCAACTACGACGGATCCGACAAAAAGCCAACCTAGCCATCGAAGAGACTGGTGCTAATGTTCTATATATTGCCATGGGTTTCTTACAGTGGTACGACAGTGACAATAGCGAATCACCTCGCTTAGCGCCACTTTATCTAATACCTGTGAATGTTGAAAGAGGCAAACTCGACAAAGAAACCGGTGTCTATAGATATACCTTAGAATATAGTAGTGAAGATATTTTCCCCAATTTATCATTACGAGAAAAACTCGCAAACGACTTTGGTCTAGCCCTACCGGAACTCGATGATGGTGTGCTACCGGAAGCTTATTTTCAATTGATACAAGAGATAATTATCAAGGCTAAGCCCCGTTGGTCAATTAAGCGCTTTGCCACTTTGGCAATGTTTGATTTCGGCAAGTTGCTGATGTATTTAGATTTAGACCCACAGCGTTGGCCCAGTGGCAATAAAAATATCCTAAATCATCCCATTTTGCAGCGGTTCTTTAGCAGTGGCGAAGTTGATGTGAACGATAGTTCAGGGTTGGGTCTTTGCGAGGAATATTTTATTGATGATTTGCCTGATGTGCATAATACCTATCCGCTTATTGACGATGCAGATAGCTCACAACACAGCGCGCTTGTTGATGCGGTAAACGGCCGTAATCTTGTCATTGAAGGGCCGCCGGGGAGCGGTAAATCACAAACCATCACCAATATGATTGCGGCTGCTATCGCTCAAGGGAAAAAAGTGTTGTTCGTCGCTGAGAAAATGGCCGCTTTACAGGTGGTCCAATCGCGCCTGAGCCGTGCTGGACTCGGTGATTTTTGTCTAGAGCTACACAGTAACAAAACCCAGAAGAAGCAAATTTATCAAGATCTCGCCGCTAGGTTAGCACGTCAAAATGAGTTTCAATCTGTGGCTGATGCCGATCTTGAGATCCAACAATATGAAGAAAAAAGAAAAGTGCTTTCCAACTATGCCAATTTAATCAATCGAACGTGGAAAAGCACAGGTCTGACAATTCATGACATTTTTTGTAAAGCCACCTATTTGCGTGATGAGTACCCGGAGGTCGCGATCCGCGAATTGGCACCTAATGGGATTAGTGGAGATAGCTACACTGGCCAATATGCGAGAGTTGTTGGTGACGAGTTAAGCGCCTATGGTGATGTTTATGAGCAGGTTCGCCAGCAAGTAGGTGAAAACTCGGCGTTGTCTGAACACCCTTGGTTTGGAGTCAGTAATGTCAATATCCAATTGTTTGAAGCAGATTCGATTTGCCGCATGCTGCAACAATGGAATGATGCCCTAAGTGAACTAAAGCATCTGTCTGTACCCTTGCAATTGGTCCTTGGCGAACATGGGTTCGATACCTCGTTTGATCAGTTACAGCAACTGCTTGACGATTTAGCATTGTTGTCAAACTTAACTGTTGATGTGACTTTACCGCTTAGAGCTCTAAATGAGCAAACTGTGCCGGAACTAATGAACTACTTGGCGCAATGTCAGTCGCTTAATCAAACTTATCTTGCTATCAATCAGCATTGCCATGCCGATGCGATTGAACGGCAAAGTGTTGAGGCGATGCGATTAGCTTATGGCGATTTGCAAAGCCAAGTTGATGTGAGCCGTACTATGGGTGAACTGTATCAAAGTCATCTGCAATTACAGCGTTGGCTAAGCGATATTGCTGCACTTCGGCAAAACATAAAGATACTGCATCAGCAGGACTCGGCTATTTTAGATTGTATTGATGACAACCTTGCCTCATTAACTGAGTTGACAGGCTATTTGAGCAGCTTTACCGAGCTGGATGCTTTTCTCGTCAATCGCCGCAATGATTTGTTTGACGAGGACAATATAGATGCCTGTTTGAACCGTCTTTCCAAGGTTATCGCACAAACTAACCTGCTTAAACCTGTCTTGGCTGAAACGATGGTATTAACAATGCTGCCCAGTGCTGATGCCTTGCGGGCAATCCAAGCTGAGCTTAATAGCGGTGGATTGTTTCGATGGTTTAGTGGTACTTGGCGTAACGCTCGACGACAACTTATTGCGCTTGGCATAAGCACCAAACCTAATGTTGAATTGCTTAGGACATTGTTGCCTAAAGCCATTCAATACCAAGAGTTACTTGAACAGCTTGATAAGGATAAGCCTCTGCACCAAGCGCTTCAGCACGAATATCAAGGGGTGTCCACTGCCGTTGATGAGCTGTTACAGCTGCGGCGCTGGTATATTGCTGTTCGGGCTAAGTTTGGCATTGGTTTCGGCAAAAATGTGCCATTGGCAAGGTCGTTATTTTCGCTGCCAAACGACGTTTTTAAGGGGATTCAAAATCTAGCTAGCAGCACAATGTTAACCCAGCTCAGTGACATCGAAGTGAATAAGGCGCAGCTAGCTCAGGCATTAAGATTGCCTAAGGGCAGCTCTGAACTTCGCTTTGATACAGAAGTAAGCCAGTTGCAAGCGTTCAGCGATAGGCTAGAGCGCCAGCTAAAAGCCCTACAGCAGCGGATAAAATCGGATCTGACTTTAAGCAAAATTGAGATAGAGCTAAAGCAGGCTGCCCAATGGTTAGATGACGAAGCCGCGTTTTGCGAAAATGATCTTGAGCGGCGCCTGTTTAATGTGGAGGAACGACTCGATTGTCGAACGCCCGACGCGGTGACGATAGATAGTTACAACAATGTCATTGCTATTTATCATCGTCTTGGACAGCTCAGTAATTTACCACTGAAAGCCTATTTACTTGACGTTGCTGAGGTGGCGGCTTGTGCTTCGATAAAAGCATCAATCGAGTCATTGCAAGCGCCAATGCAAAATCATAACCAAGTGATGCAACGCTTTGTTGCTGAGACAGAGCTTAAGTGTGATGAATGGTTTATGCAGGTTGATGATAGCATCGCACAGTGGATCAACCGTAATGAGCGGGCACTACATCAACCTCGCTGGCTTGCAAGCTGGGTAGATTTTGTGCGTACCAAACGTACTTTAGTGGCTCATGGTGTCGAACGATTGCTGCAAAAGGTGGAAACGGGCGAGGTCAAGCTTGCGCAACTTAATGATCTTTATGAGTACGCTGTTTTCGACATCTTATCTCGGGAAGTGATCGCCGAAAAGCAAGCGCTGGCTCATTTTACTGGGACAGACCATAATGCGATTCAGCGTCAATTCAAAGATTATGACAATCGTTTGAAACATATTCAGCAGCGGAAGATAGCCAGCCAAGTTGCTGAACTCGGGCTAGCTCAGCTACGTCAAGGGGTTACCGGTGGCAAAGTCGCTGACCTGACGGAAATGGGGCTGATCCGCAATGAGGTCAATAAGAAAACTAAGCATGTTCCTATACGACAATTAATCCGCCGTGCAGGTCACTCGCTACTCGCGCTTAAACCTTGCTTTATGATGGGGCCTAATGCAGTCGCCCAGTATCTTGCTGCGGGTGAGCTTGAGTTTGACCTTGTGATCATGGACGAAGCATCACAGATCAGGCCGCAAGACGCGCTTGGGGCGATTGCTCGTGCCAGTCAATTAGTGGTGGTTGGCGATCCTAAGCAATTACCCCCTACCAGCTTTTTCGACAAAGCTATTGATGACGACAATCCCGATGCTACTGCGATTGAGCAGTCTGAGAGTATTTTAGATGTTTCATTGCCAATATTTACTGCGCGCCGGCTGAGATGGCATTACCGTTCTCGCCACGAAAGTTTGATTGAGTTTTCCAATCGGGAGTTTTATGACTCAAATCTTATTATTTTTCCATCGCCAGCGAAGAACAGTCACGAGTTTGGATTGAAGTTCAATTATGTTGAAAGGGGACGATTTGTCAATCAACATAACATTGAGGAAGCCATGGTTATCTCTCGTGCCGTTAGACAACATATGCTACACCACGGCCACGAGAGTTTAGGTGTCGTCGCAATGAGTTCATCACAACGGGATCAAATTGAACGATGTATTGAAGAGCTATCCAAAGAAGATGACCTTTTCCGCGAGCAATTGACCCAAAATGCCCAGTTGGACGAACCATTGTTTGTCAAAAATCTCGAAAACGTGCAAGGAGATGAACGTGATGTTATTTTTATCTCTTGTACTTATGGTCCGCTTGAAGCTGGCAGCTCGACTATGCCGCAGCGCTTTGGACCTATTAACTCGGCATCAGGAGAACGGCGCTTAAATGTATTGTTCACCCGAGCAAAAAAACGCATGCAAGTGTTCAGCTCAATGAAAGAGGGGCATATAAGAGCGTCTGACAATAGTAATCCGGGCGTACATGCACTAAAACGATTTCTTGGTTTTGCCGAGTCCGGGCAGATACATCAGCCACATATCAATGGTCAAGCAGAGTCTAATTACTTTGAAGGTGCGGTTAAAAAAGCGTTACGACGTGAGGGATTTGAATCTATATCACAAGTCGGGGTAGCAGGCTATTTTATTGACTTAGCGGTACTTGACCCGAATAATCCCGAATGTTTTATTCTTGGAATTGAATGCGATGGTGCCAGCTACCATAGCGCTAAATCCGCACGAGACAGAGATCGCTTAAGACAGTCTGTATTAGAAGGATTAGGATGGGAAATACAACGAATTTGGTCAACTGACTGGTTCAAGAACCCGCAGGCGCAATTAAAACCAATTATAGAGAAACTACGTCATATTCAAACACAGTCGTCGGCTATGACTGATGCGTCTAGCGATTTTGGTTTTCAAGAGTCGATGATAGGGACTGAGAGTTGGACTTCTACCGAGCAAATCCGTCAAAGTGCTGGCTCTTTGGTAGAGAAGTTAGAGCGTTTTGCAGAATTTATTCGTCAGGACGAGCCGCAAGTGGTTGAACATCGAAGTCTCTTACGCCCCGCTATGATAGCGGCACTGGCTAAAGTAAGACCTATCTCTAAAGCCGAGTATGTAGAATATTTGCCTAGTTATCTGCGTCTGGCAACTGATACAGCACATGACAAATATTTAGAACCTATTCTTAATTTGATTGCAGAAGCTGAAATGGAAAGCACTGCTCAGGGGATGCTAGTGCAATAGTATCAGCCTAAATCTAGGCCTCCTTTGGGCGGTCTAGATGACTTTTATTTGTACAACGTCTTTGTGATCACCTCATACTGACCAGACAAGCGCAAAATATCGATAAGTGCTTGGTCGCAATCAGCCGGTATATTGAGGCTGGCCAGCTGATATTGCGCCTTCATTAGGCGGTCAAAATCGGCAATGGTCATATCTTGGCGTTCAAGCCAATGGTTCAGTTGGGCAAATTGGATCTGTCCTTGTTCGATAAACCCTTGGCTTTGAGCAAAATCAATCAATGTTTGCTGAAATCGCTCAGCATCAATGGGGGTGTGGTGACGAGCGGCTTTTTGCAGCTGTATATGCCTTGCTCGTGCCTGTGCCATTAGCGCATCTAATTCCCCCTTAGCTTGTAGTTGGGCTTTGATTTTTGCGATTGGCACTTGGCAGGTTGAGGATAAGTATCGTGCGTCGGCGTGAGTGACCAGTTGCGACCAGGCGTCAGTATGGGCAAATTGATAATCGACCTGCTTTTTCGGCAGGTTTTTGATATCTAAGCGGTTTAAATGTTGCAGTAGCCCCAAGGCATCCTGTTGTTTGATATCTATTTGATGTTCACTCAGAAACAACTCAAAGGCGGCATAGTCCTTTGCTGAAAACTCGGTTTTGGCAAAATCTAAAAGACCGCTATAGCTGCGTTGACTAAAGTGTTGCGATTTGGCGAAAGTCATTAGGCGCTGATGGCGAGCTTGGTCAATAACGCCCATTGCTAGCGCCTTGGCTAGAGAGGCCCTAATGTTGACCATGGCATCGCTGATACTGGCAAAGCCAAGCTCGGCAGGGGCATGACTGACTGCAACTTCATCGTCATCTTCTAATTGCTCTGTGGCATATTGCCGGTAGACCTCGCCAAAGCCGTTCATCCCAAAATGCTCAAGCTCAGCGGCTCTTAATGCGCCCATGCTTGAACAACCATAAACATGGATCCCCTGACTCATGGCGTAGAGCACCTCTTTGTGCCAAACCGATGGTACAGAGGCAAAATAGCCGTCGATTAACACGATGACTTTCGGCCCAGCCAAAGTGGCAAGATAGATATCGCCTTGTTTGGCAGGGGGGCGATACTCAGCGCTCAGTTGCGTTTGCGCCTTTTCAGGCGAAATCGTTGGGCCACAAAACACAATTATCGCCATTAGCTCATCGCCTCCATTAGCTTGGTTGCTCTTTGACCGGGAACATAACCCGGAATACTGTGCATCGCCTCAAGGCCCGGAACAATGACCTTGACCACAGGAATTGCAAACTCAGGCTTGTGTAAATCAACCCATAAAATTTGCCTCATGCCACAGGCTTGCAGTTTTTCTTTTAACAGTGCGAGATCCTCATCGATGGTGTCGTGTTGCCAGTCATTTATCTGTTCAAAGCACCATGTCGCGGGAGTTGTGTCAATGTAAGCATTGAGTCTTTTGAGGTCGTCAGGGTTTTGGTTTTGTAGGTAATCAACATTACTGATGTCATCGCGAGACCCTGCGATAAGGGTAAGCCTGGACTGCGCCGCTTCACTTAGCGCTCGGATCAGGGCTATTGATTTACATGGGTGGGTGCCAAAACCGGTTGCTGGGGGCGCGCACTGTGCTGGGTCAAAGGTTTTGTTGACGATGCCACAATAAAAAGTGGGAATGCCAATATCAGAGGTGATGTCCCAAACGGCAACATTCACTTCGGCCTTGGTAAATTGTGCCAATAGTCCTTGGCAATCGGCGCAGTCGATGGTGCTTAAGTCGAGTAATCGTTGATTGCGATAGTCCGTCGTTCGGGCTATTGACCACAGCGTTTTTGCATCGCGCTCAATCAGTTCACACAGGCCATGACTGATGGCTTCTTCAGTGGTGTTGCCTGATGCCAGTCCATTGGTCCCCATCAAAAATGCGCCATGACCGCTGGGTAAGGGCAGTTCAAAGTTGCAATGCACCGATTCAAACGGAACCATTATCTGCTCATCACCGCCCAGTTGACAGGCGTTTAGCCATAGCAGTGATAAATCATCATGATAACGACCAAGGGATGACTTGGGCAGTTTTGTCACATCAACTACAGGTTGTTTGTGCGACAGCTGCCTATAGCTTGATAAAATAAGGGGCAGTTCGACGTGCTCGGCATGATAGGTTTCTACAGCCTCCATCATTGCCGACGCTTTGGCGCAATCTAGCGTCAACCCTTTACCTTGTGCCACTGAAATTGCTTTGGCATTTGGCCTGATGGCCGCGGCTACCGCAATGCCAATGGTATCAAGTCCTGTGATATTGGCGATACGGGTAATGCCCATTTGCTTAAGCAAAGGCCTTACCCGTTTGAGAGTTTCACTCGGCGCTATGGTACGGTGGGTGCCTTTTAGATGGCCCTTAATTGTCCTATCGCTCATTAAATCAATCGAAACTGGCAAGGTTGACGACACAACACAGCACAAAGAAATTGGCGATATCGAAGTTGTCACCGCCTTCGCCGGTAACATCTGAATGTACATGGCTTTTGCTGGAGTTAACTTGCGGATAGAGCACGCCGGTTTGCACGCCAGCGTCGATAAAGTATTGCTCTACCAAGGTCTTTTCTTTTTCATGGGCAGGTTGCTCAAGTAACTGACACTTTGCCAATTGCTCGGCGCTTAGGTAATTGATTTGATAGTCGCCGCTGGAATTATGCTGTTGCGACCAACTGACGATATAAAGGTTATCTTCCGGTGTCAGTTTAAGTTGTGAAAGTGCATCTTGCGGCAGCCAGGCATCACAAGGGGAAAGTTGACCGTCTGGCGATGCAATGGGCGAATGTTCAAGGCTTTGAGCAAAGCGATTGGTTTCAACCCTCAGCTTACGTAAGTCAATCCAATAACCCGGACCCAACTCAATGTTTTGGCAGCTCTTTGGCAGTTTGGCCGACTGAATGTTCCAAGGTAACACCTTAGTCACGGCTGGCCCATATAAATTAAAAGGGCGGTAGCCGTTGTTGGTGGTAAAACAAATATGGCCCTGTTGCTGCTCATCTTTGATTTCTACCCATTCTATCTTTGGCGCGTTTTTATAAACGTCAACGGGAATGTGTCGCAGGCTACCATCTTTACTGGCAACCAAAATATCTTCGATGGTGGATAAGGCCAAGGGGGTTGATTGAGTCATGTTTTTGTCCTTTTTTATAAATAACTGACAGATTGAGCCGCTGATACCACTTGTGCTATTTGCTGTTTAAGGGATAGGCTTGAATTTAGCCGCTGTAATTGTTCCAGCTGGTATTCAATGACCGCTGGTAATCTTTGCTGGTTGTCGTTGAGCATTTGCGCGCACAATGACTGGCATAACGTTAAGTTTGGCGTAGACTCGTTAAGCTGCATGGCCAATTCTAGTAACAGTCCAAGCCACTGCATCGGATAGGCATAAAGACCACTTAGCCTAGACCAGGTTTCCAGGGCTTGATGATTGTGTGAATGGGCTTGGTGTAAGTCTTGCTTTTTATAGGCCACCCAAGCGAGATTGGCTTCGGCTGCTGCACTGTAATCGAGCATTTGTGCCTTGTTTGATGATTCGAGCGCTTGATTGGCAGCGGCTTCGGTCTTTTCGACATCATCTGCCAAGCGGTGAAGTACCGTGTTGTATGTAAGGCAACGGGCCAGTAACAGAATGTTGTTAAACGATTGCGCCTGTTCGATACAGGCGTCCAGGTGCACTTGTGCATCTTCTAAACGACCATTGCTGAACAAGATCACAGCATAGCTAAAGCGATACTCTAAGATTTGCGGCAGGTTATCGGTTTGACTGATGGCATCGAACGCCGCCTTAGCCAGCGCGACCCCTTCATCGTCCATGTTAAACCTGAGTTGACGAAAGCGTGGATGGATCTGCGCCTTATAGTAAAGGGCCTGCTGCGCCGCTGTGGCTTGTGTCATATCGAGGTGCTGGATGTCGCTGAGGTAGCGAGCCATTTTTGCTTGGTCGTTGAGCCAATAATAGACATTGATGTGTGAGGTGATTAGGCGCAGCTCAATGTCGCTGTCACTTTGCGCCAGCGTTGCTTTTTCAACTTGGCGTAAGTGTTGTTGTGCCAGTGCGTAGTGTGCTAACGCCTGTTGATGTTGATGAACCACTTCATAGCTATAGCCGATTTGATGTTGCAGCTGGGCGCATTTTAAAGCGTCTTGACCACCTGCGTCTAACGCCATTAGCAGGCTTTGGCGGCTGTGCTGATGGTCGCCATTATTGAACTGACATTGCGCCATCATTTCATAGGCTTCGATGTACAGTGCTTGTTGCTCGTAGGAGCGTTGACTTAGGCGCTCAAGTTGGGCGAGGGCGGCCTGATAATGGCTGATGGTTTCATCATTGGCGTAATTGCTGTGGGCTTTTCTGCCCGCTTTGCAATACCATCTTGCAGATTGGCTGGGGCTATCGGCTTTTGCCCAATAATGTCCGACACGGTGCGGTGCACTGTGGGCTCTTTTGGTAAATGAGTGTTCCATGGTTTGCGCCAAACGCTGATGCAGCGCTCGGCTATTTTTCTGGGTCAGGGTGCTGAGGGCTGCATCGGCAAACAGGGCATGGCGAAAGAAATAGTTGTCCGTTTTGACACCCCGCTTAAGGACAATGATGTCGCTCTCAATCAACTCATTGAGGGCGACTTGTAATTGCTGGTCATCGGTAATTGTGATCGCCTGTAGCAACGCCATATCAAAGGTTCTACCAATGGCGGCGGCGTATTGCACAATCTCTTTGGCATAGGTCAGACAGTCAAGCTTATATTGTAGTAACTGTTGCAAATTGAGCGGTATTTGCGCTTTGGCCGTGACATCAACAAAGTCAAATTGGCCGTTGAAATAGGCCACTTGCTTGCGGTGTTTGAGCATTTCGACCATCGCTTCGATAAACAATGCGACGCCATCGCAGCGACTGAGTAAAAAATCCATTAGCCTCGGCGAGAGTGGCTTATTGTTAAACAGGGTGTTGATCAGCTGCCTAGTGGCTTTTGAGGAAAGCTTATCTAACAAGAGCTCTGTTGCTTGAACGCTAAGTTCAAATTGTTCTAAGGGTAACCGAGCGCTGGTGATTATCGCGCTTTGCTGCTTTGTAAAGCTATCTTGGCTGGCCAAAAAGTGGATGAAGGACAAGGTAACCGGGTCTGCCCAATGAATGTCTTCTATAATCAACAGCATCGGTTGAGTGGTCTTAAAGGCGCAGGGCAGCACTCGATAAAGGCTCTCAAACAGTAGTTGTTGCTGGGTCTTATACTCAACATCAGCGAAATTGGCGCCAGCAACTAGCGGCAAGTCGAGCCAGCTGCAAAGTAGCGCCAAGCGAATGCTTTCAAGCGCTTCGGTTTGATTAAATCGCTCAGCCAGCTTGGTGATAATGGTCTCTTTACTGCCTTGTTGGGCTAGCTGGGTCTTAAGCCAAGTCAGCAGCGCATACAGTGCACTGTTCTTATACTCGGGCAAACATTGCAGGTAAGCCTGCGCGTGAGAGTTGGTCTGTTTACCCAGCTCTGCCAGCAATCTCGACTTACCAACACCAGCATCACCATGCAAGTGCAGATAGGGTAAGGTTTTTTCACTTTCGAGCCACAATTGTAATTGTCTTAGTGGTTTGTCTCTGCCAATGAGTTGCTGATTGTGCAAGTGAGGACGAATAAAGTTTAGCGCTTCATGCTGCCTTTCGGCAACGAGGGCAAATAGCGCCTGTGTATTGCCAGCATAATCTACTAGCGATTTGCCTGCGGGTTCAAACTCCGCATAGCGACTCAAGAGCTCGGCGTTTTGGGCTGCACACAAGATCTGTGAGGGCCGCGCTAGCTTGACAATGTTCATGGCCATGTTGGCAGCAATGCCTGTTGGCGCTTTATCGGGATAGAGCGTCATTTTGGCGCAGTGAATCGAGGCCCTTAAACTCAAACGTATGCCTTGGCTGCGCTCGAGTAGAGCGCTTCTTCGTCGCATGGTTGAATAGATCTCAAGTGCGGCGCGAATACTGAGCCTCGTGTCGTTATCACCGGCATAGGGATAGCCAAAATAAAACAGCGTATTGTTGGCTAGCGTACCACTGTGAAAGGCGCCAAAGCCGATAGCGATATCGCAGCATTGTGCGAGCTGGTCGCGGTGTAGGGCATCGGCGACTTCTTCATCGGCTGGGCTGTTGCCGTGTGCGGCGATAGTCAACTCCAAACACAATATACTCACCTGACGACGTTCGGTACTGAGGCTCAGTTGGTGTGATGGCCTTAAGTTTTGAGTTTGTGCTGTGATTTGTGTCTGCGCGTCCAGCGCACTGACTGTGTCTTTGGTTTTGGGCGCCAAATCGCCCACCAAAGTGGCCAGATTGATACCGCTGAATTGATGATAAAGCGCTTGGGCGTCACCTGCACGGTGAAGCGGGTCTTTATGTAGTACCCGGCGCAAGAAGTCCGCCAATGGATGACCAACAATAGGGCTTGGTAGCGGCACATTATCTTGGCTGAGCTGGCGGTGAAAAATCGCGGCGAGGCTACTGCCGCTGATCGCTGGCGCGCCCGTTAGGCATTCAAGCAGCACTAAGCCCCAAACATAAATGTCGGTTTTATGTGTTGGCGGCTCTCCCCTTAGTTGTTCAGGTGCACTATAGCCCGGCGTACCGAGGGTTTCTTTGGTGAGCGTTAGGGTTTTATGCTGGCCAATGCTGGCATTTTCACTCCAGGTGCCGATGCCAAAATCCAAGAGCTTGGCGTACAACTGCGCCCCTTGGCGGCTAAGCATGATATTGGCCGGTTTTAAATCGCGATGAATAACCCCTATCTGATGGGCATGGGCAAGGGCGTCAAGCAGTTGCGCCATCACCTTGGCCGCTTCGATGGGGGGCATTGCTCCTTGCTGCAAATAGTGTCTTAACGTTTGTCCTTGGACATATTCAAACACGGCGTAAAACAAGCCATTACACTGACCTTTATCCAGTAACCTGACGATATTGGGATGTTGTAAATGGGCACACAACTGGGCTTCGCGCTCGAATCGAGCGATATAGCGTTGTTGTTGGGGGTCTGTGTTAGTGTGAACTTCAGTAAGAAACTTAATGGCGACCGTTTGTCCGGTATTGACAGCGACCGCCTTGAACACCTGACCGAAACCGCCACTGCCGATGGTTTCAAGCAAACGATAGGATGGGTTATCGAAACGTTGCTCAATTGACTGGCTGTTGGATTGCAGCTGGTTCATCTTCGGTCATTATGGATGTCAGTGAAGGCCAAAATGGGCCTGTTTAGGAAAAGGTTACCCGCAACAATTTCACAACTCAAGAAAAAAGTGTACCTTGTTGAACCAAGTTGTTGTTCACAAGGTAAAACAATATGGCAGAGCTGTTCAACTTAGATAACCGGCAATGTGTCACCTTATTGCCAAAGCATGTCATTGGCCGTCATCCGGCCTCTTCTCAACTGGTGGTTAGCGACCCTAAAGTGTCGCGTATTCACGCCGCAGTCAGCTTTGACGCAGGCGCTTGGCTGATTGAAGATTTAAGCAGCAATGGCACTTATCTAAACGGAAAACCTCTGGTGCGCAGTCAGCCGGTGAGACTCAGCGAAGGCGATATGCTCAGCTTTGCCGACCCTTACAAAAATACATGGCAAGTCAAAAGCTTAAGCCCACCCACCGACATGCTCATTCCTGAAACGCCCGGTGCTACATTGGTCGAATTGCTAGATTTTGTGGTATTACCCAATGAACAAAACCCACAGGTGAGTCTATATCAGGATAACCTCGGCATCTGGCAATGCGAGCATGCCCAAGGCACCTTTGTTTTGCATAGTGGCGATAAGGTTACAGCGCAGGGCCATGTTTGGCGTTTTGTCGCAGGGGCAGGGTGTGCCGAGACCGAATTGGTAGCGGTGAAAGGCTTAATTGAGCCGGGCGATATCTCCTTGCGTTTTGATGTCAGCCAAAATGAAGAGCATGTCAACGTTTGTGTCTCTTTGGGCGATGAGTGTTTCGATTTGGGTGAGCGCAACCATCACTACTTGGCGTTGTTGTTGGCAAGACAATACCTCAATGATAAAGCACAAGGCACTGCCGCTAAAGAGTGTGGCTGGCTCGATAAAGACCTATTGGCCAACATGCTATTGATGAGCGAAGTCAATATCAACATGTACATTTATCGTTTTCGAAAACAACTTATTGATGCTCTTGGTGATAACTGGCAATTGCCACAACTGATTCAAAGAAGGCACTGTGAGGTACGTCTTGTCTGTGACAACATTGAAGTTGTCGGTGGTTTGCTTGTGTAGCCGTTAAAACCCGCTCGGTATTTGCCATGCAACCTCGACTGATTTTTGCCAAAAACCAAAAACGCACCAGAGGCTATCAACCTGTGGTGCGTTTTAATTGCTGTCGATTGTGCATCGCAGCATTATTTGTGACGATTATCCCTTCGTCTTCAAATATTCTTCATAGCTG
>JBFHGJ010000123.1:0-16629 GCA_041583135.1 Alteromonadaceae bacterium
CAGTGCACTTGGAACATGGCAACAAGCACCATGATATTGCCATTATCGGCTTAGACGGCCGCTACCCGCAAAGTGATGACTTAGAGCAGTATTGGCAAAAACTGGCCAATGGCGAAGAAATGATAGACACAGTGCCGAGCAACCGCTGGGACGCCGAAAATTACTTTGACGCCGACCCGGCCAACGCTGCCAAAGGCAAGATCTACAGCAAGTGGGGTGGCTTTGTTGCCGGGTTTGATGAATTCGACAATGGCTTTTTCAACATCAGCGCCATGGATGCCAAATTGATGGACCCGCAAGAGCGCTTGTTCTTGCAATCGGCTTGGGCGGTGCTTGAAGATGCCGGTTATACCAAAGACTCGCTGAAAAATGCCTACCCTAAAGAGGGCTTGATGCGCGCGCAAAGCGCCGATGTTGGGGTGTTTGTCGGGGTGACTTCAAATACCTATCAGATGCTCGCCAATGAACACAGTGACACCATGCTTACGCCAAGTGCTATGCCGTGGTCGATTGCCAATCGGGTGTCCTACAGCCTGAACTTGCAAGGGCCGAGTATGCCGATTGATACCGCCTGCTCATCGTCATTGGTGGCGCTGCATATGGCCTGTCAAAGCATTCGCCGCGAAGAATGTCGTTTAGCTATCGCAGGTGGGGTAAACCTCTACTTGCATCAGTACAAGTATCAGTCGTTGTGTAATCGCCAAATGCTGGCCAAAGGATCTAAAACCTACAGTTTTGGCGCCGAAGGCGATGGCTTTGTTGCCTCTGAGGGCGTGGGTTGCGTATTGCTTAAGCCGCTGAAAGAGGCGGTAAATGATCGCGACCATATTTATGGCGTGGTTAAAGGCAGCAGTTTCAGTCATTGTGGCCGTGCCAACGGTTACTCTGCACCAAACCCGACGGCGCAAGCTCAAGTGATAGCCGACGCGCTGGCAGATGCGGGCGTAGATGCGCAGCAGATAAACTACATCGAAGGCCATGGCACCGGCACGCAACTGGGCGACAGCCTTGAGGTATCTGCCATCAGTCTTGCCTTTGGTCAGGACTTGCCTGAACAGTTCCGCTGTCCGATTGGCTCGGTTAAGGCCAATATCGGTCATGGCGAGTCGGCTGCCGGTATTGCCGGTTTAACCAAGGTATTGCTGCAAATGCGTCATGCTCAATTGGCGCCGTCGATTAACTGCGACCCGGTTAACCCCAATATTGATTTTGCCAATGCGCCGGTGCGCATTCAGCGCAAACTGGCCAAATGGCGGGTGAAAAACGACTCGATGCGGGCGATGATCAACTCCTTTGGCGCCGGTGGCGTCAATGCTTGTGTGGTGATTGAGCAGCCGCCGCAACTTAAAGCGCTTGCTGCCAACAACGAACCGCAACTGATTGTACTCTCAGCGAAAAACCAAGGACGCTTAAGTGCCTACGCTGAGCGATTGGTGCAATTTGTGCAAAAAAATCCGGGCGTACGCTTAGACAGCCTTGCCTTTACCTTGCAATGTGGTCGCGAAGCTATGGCAGAGCGTTTGGCGCTGGTGGCAAGTGACAGCAAAGCGCTGCTGACCAAACTGCAAGCGTTTATTGCAGGCGATAGCCAAGCCGTTTTTCGTGGCAGTTTAGACCCGCGCAAAATGCGCACCGGCAACGTTGATGAGGTTAAAGCGCAATCTTTAGAGCAGCTTGCCAAGCTGTGGTGTGAGGGCAAAGTGATTGAATTTGCTGAGCTGCACCCTCAGCCGATTGGCAGAATATCGCTGCCGAGCTATCCGTTTGAAGCCCACAGCCACTTAGTTGAAACAGCGCAGCCGGTTGAAGCAAAAGCCAAAGTGGTGACGCAAAGTAGCGAACTGCATCCTTTGGTGAGCTACAACAGCTCAACTTTAAGGTCGGTGAGCTTTACCAGCCGATTACAGGCAAGCCGCTGGTATGGCGCCGAGCACCAAATCAATGGGCAAGCGCTATTGCCGGGGGCCGGTATGGTTGAAATGGCCTGCTTTGCCGGGCAAATGGCCGGTGAAAGCCGAGTGTCGCTGATGCGCGATATCGTGTGGGTAAGGCCGCTTACCTTTGGCTCAGCGCAAATTGAAGCCAAAGTACACCTAAAAACCATCGGGCAAGGCACTGAGGTAGAGATCAGTTCATTGGATGAAGACTTTGAGCCGGTAGAGCATTTTCAATGTCAGCTGTACTTTATTGAAGATACCGGTAGTCATCCTGCGCCTGCGGCGTTTGACTTAAAGCATCTTAAAGCGGGTGCCAAGCGGGTTATCGAAGGTAAAAAACTCTACGACGATTATGCCAAACTCGGCTTTAACTATGGCCCAAGTTTTAGAACCATACAGCAGCTGCATTGTCATCCAGACTATGCCTTGGCCGAGCTTAAGCTCAGCGAGTTGCGCCGTAGCGATTTTGACCAATACTTGATCCACCCGGCATTACTCGATGGCGCGCTACAATCTGTGATTGGGCTGAGCGCCAGTGATGGTAAAGCCGGTAGCGGGCCTAATTTACCGTTTGCACTGGATGAGTTGATGATCTATCGCTCGTTAATGCCTGCTTGTTATGTACGGGTGCGTTACGCCGATAAAGCCAATCAGGGCAAAGGTGGCAGCGCCAAGTTCAATATCGAGATCACCGATGAAAACGGTATTGTGCTGGCGGCAATGCGCAACTTTTATGTGCGGGCCATCAGCGCACCAACCTCTGCCAAAGTGGCGGGGCGTTAACTTAGCAGAATTTACCGTTGACCGAGGGACAAGTTGCTATACAATAGCTTTGTTGTCCCTCTAGAGGAATTAACCGAGTAACGGGATTTTACGGACTCACAAAATATGCCGAATAATAACAATGACTTATCTTACCGGGGTAAAAAGCCCCTTAGCCACCACGATTTACACTTTCCAAGCGAAGGCGGTATTGCCCCATGGCGCCTGTTGGCCGAGCAAACACCCTTTGTAGAACATCAATAACAGCAATAAATTCAAGGAAACTATCATGCGCACAGTCGGAATTGAGGCGATGAACATTTTCGGTGGGGTAGCGGTATTAGACGTTGCCACTTTAGCCGCCCATAGACAACTCGACAATGCCCGCTTTGACAACCTGTTGATGAAGCAAAAAACCGTCGCATTGCCTTATGAAGATCCCATAACTTACGCCGTGAACGCGGCAAAGCCCATCGTCGATGCCCTAAGCGCAGCGGAAAAAGACCGCATTGAAATGGTGATCACCTGCTCTGAGTCGTCGTTTGATTTCAGTAAATCCATGAGCACCTATGTGATGGATTTGCTAGGGCTTAATCGTAACTGCCGACTGTTTGAAGTAAAAAATGCCTGTTATAGCGGTGTCGCCGGTTTTCAAAATGCGGTGAACTTTGTGCTCTCAGGCGTATCGCCCGGTGCCAAAGCCTTAGTGATCGCCACCGATATTGCCCGTTTTATGGTGGAAGAAGGCGGCGATGCGCTATCAGCCGACTGGTCATTCGCCGAACCTTCAAGCGGCGCAGGCGCGGTGGCGATGTTGGTGAGCGACCAGCCCCATATCTTTAAAGTGGATGTTGGCGCCAACGGTTATTATGGCTATGAAGTGATGGATACCTGTCGGCCATCGCCTGACTCTGAGGCGGGGGATTCAGACCTGTCTTTGCTGTCCTACCTTGATTGCTGCGAAAACGCCTACCGCGAATATGCCAAGCGGGTTGAAGGCGCCCATTATGCCGACAGTTTCCAGTTTTTGGCGTTTCACACCCCCTTTGGCGGCATGGTCAAAGGCGCCCATCGTTCAATGATGCGTAAACTGGCCAAAGCCAAACCACGGGACATTGAAGCGGATTTTGAACGCCGGGTAACGCCGGGCCTGACCTATTGTCAGCGCGTGGGCAACATCATGGGCGCAACGGCTATGCTGTCATTGGCCAGCACCATCGACAATGCCCAGTTTGATGCGCCTCAGCGTATTGGTATTTTCTCTTATGGTTCGGGCTGCTGCTCTGAGTTTTTCTCGGGCACCATTTCTAAAGAAAGCCAACAGCGGCTAAATGCCATGAACATTAGCCAAACGCTGGATAACCGTTATGCGCTATCGATTGAGCAGTATGACGACATTTTGATGCGCAGCGTTGATTTGCGCTTTGGCACCCGCAATTTAAAACTTGACGAAAGCTTTATTGCCGATGCCAGAACGGCCCTTAAGCGCCCGGTATTGTTGCTTGACAACATTAATGAATTTCACCGCGAATACCGCTGGGTTGAGTGAGATTGACCATGGAATTTAGCGACCTGAGCACCATTAAAGTCAGGCTTGAAGGCGATATCGGCTACATTCAGATTTATCGCCCAGAGCACAACAACACCATCAACAATCGCTTGGTGGATGAAATGACCGAAGTGCTGCAAGCCTTTGAAGCTAAAGCCAAAGTGGTAGTGCTTGAGGGCTTGCCCGAGGTGTTTTGCTTTGGCGCCGACTTTAAGCAAATAAGCCAAGAGTTGGCACAAGGCAGCGACAACCCGGTGAACGACCCAGGTAAGTTGTATGACCTGTGGCTTAAATTGGCAACCGGCCCCTTTGCCACCGTGGCCCATGTGCGCGGTAAGGTCAATGCCGGTGGTGTTGGTTTTGTCTGTGCCTGTGATGTTGTGCTGGCCGATGAGGGAGCGACCTTTAGCTTATCTGAGCTGCTCTTTGGCTTGGTGCCTGCTTGCGTGATGCCGTTTTTAATTCGCCGCATGGGGTATCCCAAAGCCAACTACCTCACGGTAATGACCCAGCCGATTGACGCCAAACAGGCGCACGATTGGGGCTTGGTTGATGTGGTCGGTAGTGATTCGAGCAAACTGCTGCGCAAACAACTGATGCGACTACGGCTGCTTTCGCCTAGTGGCATAGGCAGTTACAAAGGCTATTTGAACCAGCTCGATGAAAGCTTAATTGCCGATAAGGCCAAAGCCATTGCGGCCAATCAGGCGGTATTTGCCAACCCAGAGAACCTGGCCAAAATCAAACGTTACGTCGAAACCGGCCGATTCCCGTGGGAAGATTAACCAAACAAATACACCCTGTAAAAAAATTGAAGAAAAACCAAGGAACAACCATGACAGTAGATGACATTTTTGCGCGAATTGTAGAGAACACCAAAGAGGTGGTTTATGAACTTGAAGATCACAGCTTTAAATTTGACGATTCGTTAAAAGCCCTTGGCGCCAACTCCATTGACCGCTCAGAGATCGTGATGATGACTTTAGAAGATCTTAACTTGAGTGTGCCTTTGGTGGAGTTTGCCAAAGTCGGCAGTATGGGCGAATTGGCTCAGGCAATCCATGGCAAACTCTAATTCAGTCACGCTTATCGCCAGCGGTATTGGGGTGGTATCGAATATCGCCCAAGGCAAAGCAGACTTTGCCCAACAACTGTTTGACGGCGCGCAGCAATTTGGCTATTTAAGCCGTCCGGGCAGGCACGCAGGTGGCGATGATGTGGCGCCTTTTATCGGCGCTGAGATCAAAGCTTTTGATGTGCCAAGTAAAGTCAACCGCTCGCACCTAAGAACCGCGTCGCTAAGCGCTCAACTGGCCCTTTGCGCCGTAGATGAAGCTTGGCAAGAGGCCAAATTAGATGGCGTTGCCAAAGACCGAATCGGCCTTGTGGTTGGCGGCTCTAATGTGCAGCAGCGCGAGTTGGTGCTCACCCAGCAAAAATACTTAGGCCGCAGCCAGTTTATTCGCCCGGCTTATGGCCTGTCGTTTATGGACAGCGATATTGGCGGCCTGTGTAGTGAAGTATTTGGTATTACAGGTATGGCTTATACCATTGGTGGCGCTTCGGCCAGCGGACAAGTTGCCGTGATTGAAGCGTGCGAAGCGGTTAAAAGCGGCAGAGTTGACGTTTGTATTGCGGTAGGTGCGATGATGGACTTGTCATACTGGGAGCTGCAAGGCTTTCGCGCTTTGGGGGCGATGGGGTCGAATACCTTTGGCAGCCGTCCTGAGCTTGCTTGTCGGCCCTATAGCCTTAGTCGCGATGGCTTTATTTTTGGCGAAAACTGCGCCGCCATCGTGATTGAGCGGGTCGGCGCAAGAAAAGACGAAGGGCTAGACCCTTATGCCGAAGTCGCGGGCTGGGCAATGAAAATGGATGCCAACCGTAATCCCGACCCCAGTGTTGAGGGCGAAGTAAGTGTTATTGCGGGCGCCCTTGGTATGGCCAACTGGCAGCCGAGTGACATTGACTATGTGAACCCCCATGGTACAGGCTCGCCACTGGGCGATGAAACTGAACTAGAGGCGCTGCGCCTTAGCGGGTTGAGTCATGCCTATATCAATACCACCAAATCTATCGTTGGCCATGGTTTGACAGCCGCAGGCGCAGTTGAAACCGTGGCGACGTTATTGCAGCTTAAGGCACAAAAGCTGCACCCATCCCGTAATGTGGATGACCCCATGATAAAAGGGCCACAACTGGTGACCCAAACGCAAAATGCCGATATCAAAAAAGCCATTAAGATGAGTATGGGCTTTGGCGGCATGAACACCGCCGTATGTTGGCAGAGCATATAACTAAAAGAGAAAATAACAATGAAGACATTTGTGTTTCCGGGCCAAGGCTCACAGAAAAAAGGCATGGGTGGCGATCTGTTTGACCGCTTTAGCGAGTTGACCGCCAAGGCCGACAAAATTTTAGGCTACTCAATCAAAGAACTGTGTTTGGAAGACCCTGACAAAGTATTGGGCCAAACCCAATACACCCAACCGGCTTTGTACGTGGTCAATGCCTTGTCTTACCTTGCTCATATTGAAGATGGCGGCGATAAGCCTGATTTTGTCGCAGGTCATAGCCTTGGCGAATATAACGCGCTGTTGGCAGCCGAAGTATTTGATTTTGAAGCCGGTCTTAAGCTGGTGAAAAAACGCGGCGAGCTGATGAGCGAAGCCTCTGGCGGCGGTATGGCTGCTGTGATGAACGCCTCAAAAGAACAAATTGAAGAGATTTTGGCGAAAAATGGCCTCAATAACATCGACTTGGCCAACTTTAACACCGAGGGGCAAATCGTGATCTCTGGCCTTAAAGAAGAAGTGGTTAAAGCCAAAGACTTCTTCCAAGAAGGCAACATGATGTTTCACCCGCTCAATACCAGCGGCGCTTTCCACTCTCGTTTTATGGAGCCATCACGCAAGAAGTTTGAAACCTATGTGAAGAAGTTCAAACTTGAAGCGCCAAAAATCCCGGTTATTGCCAATGTGACCGCGCAAGAATACGGCAGCGAGATTGCCGAAACTTTAGCAGGGCAAATTTCCAACTCAGTGAAGTGGTTCGACTCGGTGAAATACCTCATTGAACAAAAGGCCACTGAGGCCGAGCCGATGGAATTTATCGAATTTGGCCATGGCAATGTGCTGACCAAAATGGTGAAGAAAATCGAACGAGAGTTGGGCGTTGCCCGCAAGCCTGCCGCCAAAGCCCCAGTTGCCACCAGTGCAACGGCCGCAGTGCCAGCGCCGCAAGTGACACCTGCAACCGAAGCGGGCAAAAAAGCTTTGGCCTTGGTGAGTGAGTGGAATCAAAAGCACCCGGTTGGCACCAAGGTTAAGTCGTTGACCTTAGATTATGATGAGCTTAAAACCCGCACCGAAGCTGTGGTGTTATTTGGCCATCGCGCAGCCGTATATATGGAAGGTTACAACGGCTACTTTGATTTGACCGAGATCAAAGCTGCCTAAGGATATGCCCAACGTTATGGATAAACCCATCGTATTTATGTTTTCAGGGCAGGGTTCGCAGTATTACCAAATGGGGCGTGAGCTTTATGACAACCATCCACGGTTTAAACTGTGGATGGACCATTGCGCCGAGGTTGCCGAGCCGTATTTAGACTGCCTGCTAACCGACATTATTTATGACCAGAGCAAAGGCAAAACCGACCCTTTTGACACCTTGGTGTATTCAAACCCGGCGTTGTTGTCGATTGAATACTCATTGACCAAGGTGTTGATGGAAAGCGGCATTGAGCCTGACTATTTGCTCGGCTATAGCCTAGGGGAATTTAGCGCCGCCGTGGTGGGTGGTGCCATTGATCTCGAAGAAGGCTTAGAGTTGGCCATTGCTGCGGCAAAACTGCTCGATGCCAATTTGCCGCCGGGCGGCATGTTGGCGGTAATAGAGACTTTGGATATTATGCAAAGTCGAGCGGATTGGTTTCGCGGCACTTGGCTGACCGGGCGCAACTTTGCCAAAAACTTTGTGGTGGGCGGCCATGCCAAAGACTTAGATGTGCTTGATGCCAACCTCAAATCGATAGAAGTGATGACCCAAAGGCTACCGGTAAAACATGGCTTTCATACCCAGCTGTTAGACCCGGTTGAGCAAGACTTTAAAGCACTTGCCGCCAATGTGTTATGGAACGAAAGCCAAGTGACCACTTGGTCGGCGCTCAAATCTGGCCCGGTGGATGAACTCTCAGAGGACTACTTTTGGCAGGTCATTCGCGAGCCGGTGAACTTTGATACCACCATTAGCAACATGCTAAGCCAAGGGGATTTTTGCTTTATCGATGTTGGCCCAAGCGGCACACTGGCCACCTCGGTCAAATACATCAAACCCGCTGGCAATGGCTCAACCCACCTGGAGACCATGAACCAGTTTGGCAAAAACCTAAGATCGCTCGATAATTTACTAAGTGCCTTGGCACAATAACAAAACGACCAAAGCCGCAGCAATTACGGACCCCGTAGCCTGCGGCTTTAGCCGCGACAACATGCCAATTTCAATTCGGACACAATCGAGGCTAAACGATGTTGTGCTCCTGCACATCGCCTTACCTAAGTCCATTTAGGCAAACGATGTTGTGCTCCTGCACATCGCCTTACCTAAGTCCATTTAGGCAAACGATGTTGTGCTCCTGCACATCGCCTTACCTAAGTCCATTTAGGCAAAACCTCAGGCTACAACCAACACCACGTGCTTTCTATAATTAGGGGATCACATCTACCACATTTTCACAATAATCAGAAACGCCATTACCTCGTAATAGTTCCGGATAACCTGTTGGCCAACCGGGATAGATTCTCATGACATATATGTTGCTGGTTGCAGAATACTCGATAGGCGCTGGAGCTGTTGCACGAACGCTGTATTCAAGGCCGCCATCAGATCCTATTAATGTAAAAGGAGCGACAAAATAACTGTGTGCTCGGGTTAGCGGGTCATAGGTTACTGCCGCTTCCAGCTCTGTGTATAGTCCATCGCGAAAGAGCGTATCACTTAAAGACCAATCAAATTCGATTAGCCCTGTGTAGGTCATGTAGGGTGAACGGCCGACAGGACACTCTACCGTTAAGGCTGCATTGGCATGCTGAGCGGTTAAAATTAAACACACGATCAGTGTTTTAAGGTTTAAGTTGCTCATGTTAATCCCTCACAAAATCGATAGTTATTGATTGACTGGTGGAGCTAGTGTCGATGGATTTTTGCTCTGGCGTAAATGAGGCTCTATTTTTGGCTGCTTGCAACAAACAGCGCTCATGGGTGAACTCTTTAAAGAATTCAGGCTCTTCCTTGGCCATGGTAAGGTAATCTGTTCTTATACGTTTGCTCACAGAATGCCGTTGCTTTGGCATTTGACTTAACTGTAAAGGGCTGAAAATGGTTTTAAGCTCATTTACCGCAGCATGTTGAGCTTCTATTAGTTGTTGTTCAAATGATTCTACGGTTTTAGCGATATCGACTGCGTTAATTTGCTCAATAGGTTGTTCGACAAACTGGTTGCACACTGATAGTTTCATTTCCCGCTCTAAAGCGCTAAGGCTACTTTGGAGTCGTTCAATAACAGTATTGATCTTTGATAGCGAATTGTTATCAACCATTATGCCAACAGACTTGAGTAAAGAGTCGGTAGATGAGGTTTTCAGCAACTTCTGCAAAAAATAATCTTTATTTGGTGGCAATGTTTCGACCGAAGTATAGCGGCTCATTAGTTGATGAAATCGCTCACGCTGCTCTTGTAGTTGCTGGTCTTGCGCTTTTTTAATATGGTCAGACGTCACTGCTGGCACCGCTAACGATGTTTGGGCTATAGACATCATTATAGTAAAGGCCGCAATTTTGTGGGGACTCAAGGAAATGGTTTGCTTCATCGTGTTTACCTTTTATTTTTGTTAAATCGAATTAAGGAACTGAACGTGAAGTATGGACCATTTTTATTAACTTGCTAAATCATTAACCCATTATTTTACAACCAACACCACATGCCCTTGTTTGGCGCCTGACTCGACATAACTGTGGGCGACATTGACCTCGCCGGGGGTTAATAAATCAAAGGACTTGTGGATTTTTGCGCTGATAATACCTTGCACGGCCCAATTGGCGACCTCTGCTAATGTGTCGGCGGTTGGTTCGGCCAACGATAAGATCACCGGCTTTTTACCTTGGGTGATCACTTGTGATAAATGTGGGTTGGCGCTGGCGTAACGGCCTTGTGGCTTAAGTTTGGTCAAACAGGCCGGGTAGGGCAGTTTACCGACGACATCAAAAATGAAATCAAACGGCCCGAGCGATAGGGCGTTTTGCGTTTGATAATCAACCACTTCGTCGGCGCCAAGCTCGGTTAAAAATGCCAGCTTGTCGGCGCTATCAACTGCCACCACATAAGCCCCGAAACTTTTAGCAAGCTGCACTGCAAAGCTACCAATACAACCTGCCGCGCCATTGATTAAAACCTTTTCTCCTGCCGTTAACTCCGCCTTTTTAATGTAGTGCTGAGCATTTGATGCCCCGGTTGCCAAGGGCGCTGCTTGTTCAAAACTCAGCCCATCTGGCAAATGTGCAATGCCGCTTGATTCCTTGCGGCAGATATACTCAGCGTATGCACCAAACTCAGCGCCAGTGCAGCCAAACACCCTATCACCAACCTTAAAGCGGGTAATTTTGCTTCCCACCTTATCGACAACCCCGGCAAACTCCTGACCGAGCACCTTAGTACCACGTGGCTTTAACACCCCAAAATACAGCCGAACCGGCAACCACAGGGCTGGCGTTGGCATGTCAAAGCGCCGCATTTCACAATCGGCAGGAAACGCGGTAGTCGCACAAACCTTAACGCGCACCTCATCGGCTTTAGGCTCAGGGGTTGGTACCTCGCCAAGCTTTAATACCGATGGCGGGCCATAGGCAGACCAAATAATGGCTTTCATGCTAAGGTTATTTCTTTTTCTTCTTAGTTTCAGCCTCTAACTCTTGCAATAGGCGGTCACACTCTTGTGTCATCAGCGCTTCTAGATGGGTGGTTGAACAGTCTCTTATCGCATCGTCGGGCCATTCTTGCAAAATACAATCCATTTGCTTTTCAAGGCCCCATGGTTGCTCGCGCAATATAACTAAATCACTTAACAGCAGCGCTGTATCTTCTTTACTTAACGTATCGCCAAAGACGGTTTTAAGCACCCTTTTATCATCGCTCACCCAGTTTTTTACTGCTAACCAAGTTGCTTTGGACTGTTGCACTTTAGGTAAAAATGCTTCATCTAATAAACCAAGGTCTTGTAATACTTTGCTACTGCGCACTTCTAATAAGGCTGGCTTATCTGCTTGCTCTTGAAAAAAGTCTAAAGCAGCATAATGGAGCATCAGGATATTGAACCTTGAGTAAAAATCACCATATTGTTCAAGCTTATTAAGCTTATCAAGCTTATCTAAAATAAGCTCAATTTTTTTATAAAGTGCTTTCTCTTTTATATAATGTCGCGACAGCGACAGCGACAGCGACCGCGACAGCGACAGCGACCGCGACAGCGACAGCGACCGCGACCGCGACCGCGACCGCGACAGCGACCGCGACCGCGACAGCGACCGCGACAGCGACAGCGACAGCGACCGCGACCGCGACAGCGACCGCGACTGCGACAGCGACCGCGACTGCGACAGCGACCGCGACAGCGACCGCGATCGCGACAGTCGCTTTAGGGTATCTACTTGTAAGTTTAAATAAGCATTTGAGCTGAATAGCTCTAGCGATACATTTAGCTGATATAACACTAAAGCAAGTTGGGTTCTGGCTGGTTGTTGGTTTTTAGCATTCAAATTAAGCCAAATTTGCGGTAGAGCATATAAATCCATAAAATCTTCAAACACCTCGCCCTGCTGTAACCAAAAATCGATAGGCATATGGCAAGATAAATATTCAATTAATGGACCATCCTCTGTGGTTATCGCATTTAACATATGTACGGTGTCTGTCACCAATACTTGGTTTGATTCATCTCTAATAAAGTCCACCTCATGCTTTTTTGCCCAGTGGGCAATGGCCTGTTGTGTTTGGCTAGGCTCAACACTCTCGCCATTTTCACTCAACCAACCACTCTGATCAGCAAAGAGTAATAAGGCACTATGGCGTGCATCATCCAAGGCAGTATAGACTGAGTTTTTACGAATACTCTTAAACTCGGTGATATCCCAGCTGCCATCATCTACTGGCTCTTTCCAGCGGGCTAATACCTTTTCAAACCAAGTGTCTTTCTCACATATCTGTGGCAACGCTTCGGCCTTTAGTATCTCCATATAGCTTAAAACCCCTTCTGCGTTAAACAGCTTAAACAATAACTCGTTACATTGAGCTTTAACCTCTGGTATTTCCCTTAACCTGATGCCAAGCGCTAAGTTTGGATGCAGCAAACAGCCACTGACCACCAAAGGTAGCCATTGTTTTCTATCTTCTGCGCTAAAAGGCAGCTCTTTGCCACAATAGGCATTGACTAAAAGCTGGGCTTGCACGGCAATACCGGCATCTAATTCTGCCAAAACTTCAAAATGCTCTTTGCCCTCACTTTGCTGGCCTAAGGTGGCGTGTATGGTTAAAAATAAAATGCCCACTTCATCCCAACCGGGCTTAGCCAAGGGGTCAAATAATTCCTCTTTTACTTTGTCAAAAAAGCGCCTTATGCCAACACTCATGCAGCGGCCATGTAGGTACTCGGCACAAAGGTACTCTTGAAAACTTAGGTGTGAAAACTGAATACTGTCTTGTTCAGGTTCTACCAAAAGCCCGGCGGGGTTCAAAAAGTATTTGAGTAGCTCAGGCGCATCTTCAACTTTTAGCTTTTCAAACTGGCCGGCTGATTTATCTTCTCCTGCCAAAAGCTGTGTCAGCGCTGCAAGCATCGCGTTTTTTGACCAAATGACTTGCCTGTTATCTGGTTCGTGGTCATCATTTTCACCTGCAATTTTTTGACTGCGCCATGCTAGGTAACCTAACGCACGGCGTATTTCCTTTTCATCCCATAGTGGTATGGGTTTGTCGTCAGTAAATTTTTTCAGTTTACGGTGCTGGGTTTGGCGAATTAAATAAAGGTCAATAATACGCTGGTAAAGGTCGGCGCGGCCATAGGGCATTTGGTTGTCATTAATATGCACTAAGGTCATTAAGGATAAAAAGATTGGCCTGCGGGCAAGGGTCAGTAAGTAGCTGCGATTAGCATCTTTAAGGGCGTTATTGAATTGTTCGATGCCTTCATCGCGCTGACGTACCCACTCATCTCTGACGTAATAGAAGCGCTCAATATAGTTTTGAATTTGTTTGTAGCTAAAGGGCTGTACGTAATACAAACAGTGCTTTTTAGTTAGAGCTTCAATTTCTTTAATGTCTACGCCATCAAAGCCTGATGGCCGTCCAGTGACCACTACTTTATGACCTAAGTTGTAGGCGTCATAGGCAAGATGTATGACTTTTTTGCGCATTTTTTCGCCGCCAACTTCGTCTATGCCATCAAATATCACCAGCATTGGCGTATCTTCTGCCTCTGGCATTTTCATTGTGGCAACGAATGCTATTTCTTCTTTGCTTAAATGGGCGTGCTTGTCTTTTGCTTCATCGCTGGCTTGTTGCCACCACGCGCTTAATAGCTCATCGAAGGTGCTGGCGGTTTCTAGCGCATCTTGCAATGAGCGCAGTATTATTGGCACAGGTATTATGCCACGGCCTTTTTTAACTGGGTTTGTTTGTCGTTTTTGTTCGGCAAAAATATGCTGCCTAAATTGGCTGTTTTCAACTTGGCAAATCTCTTGAATAAGCGCTTTGGTGAGCGTGGTTTTACCGCTGCCGGGTCTGCCGCAAATGGCGATAAAATCATTTTCGGCAATGACTTTGCGGGCATCCGTACCCACCGGCTTTTCACTGTCAACCTCGTGAGGTTTTGACATTTGCTTTTCATCAAGGTCTTTAACATCTAACCTTAAAGGCACATAAATTTTGCTTAAGCTGATACGGTCTTCACCCTCTTTGGTGGCCATAAGGTCAATAGTACCAAAGCGTTTGGCTAGCCAGCGGGTATATTTGCCCTCAGCCGCTATGCGTTTGTTTTTAGCGCTGGTTGAGTTATCTATGGTCATGGGTTTTCACTTAATCTTTATGTGCATATAAAAAGTGGCAGTTTAAGTGCTCATTTGCATCAACTAATTCTAAAAATGCGGTGCGAAAGTATTCATCTGAGCGCTTTCTATCTTGCCTGTCTAAAAAGTTGGCAATAGCTGCGTCTAAATCTTCTGAGCCATGTTTGCCTTTGTCACTGGGCTTAGGTGCTGAGTCATAATCATCAATATCCTCTGGCGCTTGTTCATGAGGGAGTACATGACTAAAGGCGCGCTTAAACACTTCTATTAGTAGCCTTTGGGCACTGGCATCTATGTTTGTTTCTTTAGTGTCATCTGGTATCAAGTCAAATTGACCTTTGGCTGCTGACTGTAGCACAGCAAATAAATACGGCAAAGCGCCGGGTTGCCTTTCAAGTATTCGCCACACGCTGCGGTGGTATTGCTGCAAGTAATGAAACAGCACAAATTTACGGGCGATGGTGTCTTTTATCTGTGTTGCTTGTGGCTCTGGTTTGCCTTGTGCTTCTGCCGTTTGCCAATAGCGTATACCGGATACCTCCCAAGATATACACAGGCCATTAACAAAGTTTTTTACTTTACGGGGGTTAGGCTCTAGTAACTTTTCTATGTCTGTAGCCATTAGCGTTGATTGTAAAATACCATGTTTTGTTAGTTGCTTTGTTACCAGTTCAGCGATGTTTGGTGATTGGGGGAGAGGGACTGGAATTCTCACCTGAAACAGTTTTTCTAAATATTCACGGTTTAGATCTTCTGAGCGTTGCCAATAGCGACAAAGTGCGTTCATGACCGCAGTATCGTCAAGCCCTAGTACGAATACACAGCGCTCGGTAGATAAATAAAGCTTTATTACCTCAAGCAAGCGCACTATCACTGACTCTTCGCAGCGGTCAAGATCGTCGATAAAGATCACCATTCTGGCTTGTTTGCTAATTTCTTCTTGGTCAAACTTGGTGGAGAGTATGGTTTTTACCGCATCTTCAAACAATAAATGAAAGCGCTGACCATCGCTTTTAGCCAGCAAGTTAGGGTCGGTTTCATTCCACACTTTGCGGGCATTCTCTGTCATGCCGGAGACTACCTTAACGTTTTTTTGAAAGCATAAAGTCAGGGCAAGGTCGGTGAGGTTTTCAAGCATGGAAACTACGGCATATGCGGCTTTGCGTTTATTTTCGTTAGTGTAGCCTCGTATTTTTTCCCATGTGCTAAATTGACTACGGATCTCTTGTAATAGTGGTACTAAAGGGTTGGCTTCACTCTGGTGCTGCCAAGGAGAAAACCATACGCAGTGAGTTAGTTCGGCAACTTCGGTTTGAACTTTTGCCCAGCTTAATTCGCGTTTTCGTTCAGGCTTGTCAAAACGCCATTGCTCATGTGGTAACGACTCTCTGGCGGCATTTGCAAAGGCCAACTCTTGCTCTAGGGGCAATCCACCTAAGGTGGCATAGGCACGGCGCATGACACTGGTTTTGCCAGACCCCCATTTACCTGTTACCCCAAGGGTAAAGGGTGGGGTGACTTGTACTATCATTTTGGCCACCTGATCGCCTGCATGGCCTAAGCCTAAGGTGTCGTCTATGGTCCATTGGTCGTTTTGGTAGTATGGGCTTTGTTGATTTTGCTCAGACACTGGCCATTCCTGTGTATTGATTTTTGTTGTTGTGGTTATATTAGAGCAATCTACTGCTGTTGGGTAGTTGTAATTGGCACAAATGGAACGCAAGCCAAGGTTAATCGCACTTTTGTTAAAGCCTACTGTAACCCCTTACATTTCCTAACAATTGTCTCTTATGGCAAAAGTTGACCTAATCAGCCACTTAGTAGAGTATTGAGCGCTTATTTAACCCAATACTCGGGCTAAATCCCTTCAATTGACCAAATCTAAATGAGGTATTTATGCGTTATATTGCTGTGCTTTTGGTGTGTTTCACTGTTGGCTTTGGCGCTCAGGCCAATGACAACAAAGCGGATACACCAGTGGCGACTGTAAGTTTTACTGAGCAACTGCCAGAACAGGGAAATTTGGTGTTAGGGATATATGATGATGGCCAGTTTGGCGCTTTTGGTTTTCAGTTAGATGCCATGAGTAATGGCGGACTGACCCATGCGTTCAAAGCCAGTGGTTTTGATGGAAAAGTGAAATCGACTGAAATTATTACCGCCCCTATGGGTACCGGGCTAGACCGTATTATGTTGGTGGGCTTGGGCAAGCGCGATGAGCAGAAAACCATGCTCGATTGGCAAAATATCGGCGGCAAAGCGGCG
>JBFHGJ010000124.1:0-16119 GCA_041583135.1 Alteromonadaceae bacterium
AAACTGCCTAGTTTAACTGATTGCTTGTTGTCCCTTGATAACAACGTGGTGACTTTGACCTTTAACCGTGAAGATGTGCGTAATGCGTTGACCGGTACGGCGATTGCCGATGACATTGTAAAGGTGGTGGATTTTGTCAATAAGCAGCCGGAGGTTGCTGCGATGGTGATAACCGGAGCTGGGTCTGCGTTTTCATCTGGTGGCAATGTTAAGGACATGGCGGATAAGGCAGGGGACTTTGCTGGTGATGTGGCTGAGCTTGAGCACAAATACCGTCAGGGGATTCAGCGTATTCCTTTGGCGCTTGATAAGCTTGAGGTGCCTTTGATTGCGGCGGTCAATGGTCCTGCCATCGGCGCGGGGTTTGATGTGGCCAATATGTGTGATATCCGTATTGCCTCAGATAAAGCTAAATTTGGCGAAACCTTTGCCAATTTGGGCATTATTCCCGGCGACGGTGGTGCGTGGTATTTGCAGCGAATCGTCGGTTATCAACGTGCGTGTGAACTGACCTTTAGTGGCCGTATTGTCGATGCCATTGAAGCCAAATCACTGGGGTTGGTTCTTGAGGTAGTATCGCCAGATATGCTGGTTAAAAGGGCAAATACTTTAGCGCAAAGTATCGCTGCCAAGCCTGTTGCGGCAATGCGCCGAACTAAACGTTTAATGAAGCTTGCACAGCGCACCGAGCTTAAAGATTTTTTGGATATCTGTGCGGTCTTTCAGGGCGTATGCCATCAAGATGACGACCATCTTACGGCGGTTGAGGCATTATTGGCAAAAATGGCAGCCAAATAGCGGGCTAAATGTAATAAAACATGTGTAAGTGAGTATTACAGTTTTTAATCAGTATAAAAAATAAACGTTTTTTTCATTGACTTTGGCTGTTTAAAATTTGTTCATCCGATGAATGCCGCTAATCTCACTTACATTTCGCATTATTTGCTTAACACATTTCTTCTTTTCGTAGGGTATGCTCAAAGTGTTGGTGAAACGACACGGGTATCAACAGGGGGATACGTTATGAAAACCAGCAAATTAGCAGCAATTGCAGCCGTTTTGGCTGTTACCTTCGGCAGTACAGTGGCCAGCGCTTCAGATCTAATAGTGGTGGGCAAAGATCAATCAAGACCAACTAAGTTATGTGTGACCGCCGCCAACGGTTCAACTGTCGGCATGGTTGTGGCGGTTAAGCGCTCAGGTTGGAGCATGAAGTTTGTCAGAGACAATATTAGCTGTAACGGTCAAAGCATCGGCCAGTTTGCCGCGATGTACGGCTCTGAAGGTGTGCAGCGGCTATTACCAGCTTCTTATGGCGTCAAAATCATCGATTTGGCACAGGTTAAAAAGTTCAGCGGCAATATTGAACTCAGCAAATAACCCTTAATGCCAGCTCTTCTATTTACGGGGCCTTTGTCGCCCCTTTCTTATATCAAAAAATACCCTTAATTGATGTGATCGAAAATTAAGCTGTTCACGTACTTAACGCAGATATTAATAAACGTGATGGGAGCTGCTGTGGACACTTTAAAGGCAACTCAAGTTTTAGCGCTGTCAATTTGGTTTAATCTTGCTTGGGCCGGTGGTGTATATGGGCCAGAATGGATGAGCATGATCTGTGGAGTGATTTGGCTCGTGTTGGCGTTTTCTTTTGATGCGTCAATCAGTCTTATCGCATTGTTGACCTTGCTGGGATTGACTATGGATGGCACGTTGGCTTATCTAGGCTTTTATCGGTTTGAGCACGGGCTAATGCCCCATTGGCTCTATGGTCTTTGGTTCGGCTTTGCCACTTATTTGGTGATTTTAAGGCAGAAGCTAGACCAGATAAGTCAACTTGGATTTGTGCTGGTGATGTCACTATTTGCACCAATCTGTTATTGGGTTGGTGTGCAGACCGGTAAGTTGCAATGGCCCTATGGCACCTACACCACGTACATGCTAAGTGCGATGGGCTGGTTGGTCTATAGCGCAGTCATTCACTTGGTATTGACCTGGAGAAGCCCGGTTTCGACGATTTTGGAGAAGAACAATGCGAGCTAGTCTGTTGGTCTTGATGCTGTGTTTGTTGAGCGCTTGTTCGGCCAGTATCGACGATGTCACCACATTTGAGCCTGAGTTTGATCTGTTTGGCTATTTTGAGGGCGAGGTTGATGCTTATGGTATGGTGCAAGACGGTAGTGGTCTGATGATACGGCATTTTAACGTGGTCATTAGTGGCGAGGTCAATGGCGATACCTTAGTCTTGAGCGAAGATTTTGTGTTTGACGATGGAGAAAAGCAACAGCGTATTTGGACCATCACAAAACTTGGTGACCATCGTTTTAGCGGCAAGGCTTCAGATGTAGTGGGTGAGGCTAGCGGCGTGATTAAGGGCAACACCTTAAATTGGCGTTATGTGTTGTCGATGGAGGTTGATGGTAGTCATTATGATATCAACTTTGACGATTGGATGTTTGCCCTTGACGACAAACGGGTGTTCAACAAAGCATCGATGAGTAAGTGGGGGATTGATGTCGGCACCGTCACTTTGTTTTTTGAAAAACGTTAAGCCAAACTCGTTAGCCTAGTTTGACCGTAAATAAATGGGGCGCTCATGTGAGCGCCCCATTTATTTGTCGCATTTTGCGGTGACTTAGGCCGTTGCAGGCTCAGCACCACCAGCGGCTTTTTTGCTTTTCAGCACTTCTTTACCTTTGGCAACTGACTCGTTGAAGGCTTCTTTGTGTTCTTTGGCATTGAAGTCTTCCAATGAACCACCTTTTTCCAAGTGACCGATCATGATTTTACCAACGGCGTAGGTTGATGCCGATGCCAATGCCGGAAGCGACAAAGCGGCAAGCGTTGCGGCACCTGGAATGAATTTCATGATGGTTGCTGCGGTAACACCGGCCAACATTTGCGGCGAGAGTGAACCCAACAACAAGCTAACGGTAGTGCGTGCTTTTTTCTCTGAGAACTCAACGTCATAAACGGCGAAGATTTCCTTAAGCATCAATACCTGAACGCTGCCGATGGCCAACACGTCCCATACCGGTACCGGTAAAATGCCGGCGCTTGCGCCCCAGCCCATATACTTGGTTACCACTTGGCGAGCCGCATCCGCTCTGCCGTGATCTGCACAGTGCTCTGGTGCACTGGTCTGTTGCTCTTGTTCTACCTGCTCGCTCATGAGTTTGCCCCTTGGTTTGTGCGATTGTTTGTGTACCCTTGGGCTTGAATCTAGCGTATAAACATACATCAGTCAATTATAAAACCGCTAAAAAAGCGCCAAGATAGTGTATTTTGAGAGTTTCCAGCACGGGGAAACTGTTAAAGACCGTTCAATCAACAGCAAACCTTGTAAAATGCAATGGATCGAGTTCGTATTATGGCAATTTTTGCGGTCATCTGGTTTGTTTTTATTTACTAATATTAGGGTCTAATGCCGTTTGCCGCTAGGGGTTGGCTGGCATTGCTGTTCGATGCGCGAAACTTGACTTTTTGGGGCCTTATGAATTAGTCTTTGACCCGCTTTATACCTGCGCTGGGGCGCAGTTGAATATTGAACAGTAATCACACTGTTCCTAGGAAATAAGAAGAAATTTTAAGGCGTTAACACATGCTGCTTTTCGTTGTCTACTTTTTGGCCTGTCTTATTGTCGCGTTGGTCGGGCGCAATACTCGGGTGGGAGCCTTTGGCTTTTTCCTGTTGTCGCTGGTCTTTACGCCACTCATTGCTGGGATAGTGCTGCTCGCTGCCAAGCCCAAAGACCAAAGCGCATGATAGTCAATGTATATTCTTGATTTAATCTCTCGCGAATCGCCCATAGATAAAAAGGTATTTATTACCTTGGGTTGCGTGTCGGCATTTGCCAATGCGCTGATTTTGGCGATCATCAATGTGTCGGCCTTTTATGTTGCCGACAATTACGGCAAGGGGTCTACCTTATATTATTTGGCGTTGTTTCTTGTGGTGGTGCTGATCTTTGGCATGACACAACGCAGGCTGCTGCTAAAAGCCACTCTCCATGTTGAAAATGCCATAGATAAGCTGCGCAAGGCACTGACAAATAAAATTTGTCAGTGCGAACTGATGGCGCTTGAGCAAATTGGCAAAGAGCGGATCAATACGGTGATGACCAATGAGCTGCAAACCATCTCGAAATCGGCTCAGCTGTTTGTGGTGGTGATCCAATCAAGCGCCTTGGTGTTTTTTTCTGCCATTTATGTGGCCTATTTGTCTTTGTCGGCCTTTTTGATCATTGCCGGTAGTATTTCCATTGGCGCGATTATTCATTTAAAACGTTCCAAAGAGATCAATCGCCAACTGGCGCTGGCCTTTGAAGGTGAAAATGCGGTGATCAAAAAACTTGGCGACTTTCTGTTTGGCTTTAAAGAGTTAAAGCTCAGTCGAACCAGAGAGCATGAGTTAAAACAAGCTTTTGCCGAGGACTCCAACCATGTCACCGCCGCTCGACGTGAAATACAAACGCTTTTTGCCAATGACTTTGTTTCGACTCAGCTCACTTTTTATCTTGCCATTGGTTCTATTTTATTTCTCGCCCCGAGTATCTCGCAAATAGATCCTGCAATGGTGATCCAAATAACAACGGCCACTTTGTTTTTAATTGGTCCTATCTCCAATGCTATCGGTGGTTTGCCAACTCTGGCGTCGGCCAATGCGGCGGCCTTTAACGTGTTGGAGCTTGAAAAAGCGTTAAGCGCTTCAACCGTCGCGCCAAGCGAAGGGCCGGTGTTGACGAATTTTGAGCAGATTAGGTTTAAGGGGCTGCATTTTGTCCATCGACACCGTCCTGATGAGCGTGGTTTTGAGGTTGGCCCGGTCAATCTGACGGTGAAAAAAGGGCAAACCATTTTCATTACCGGCGGCAATGGCAGCGGTAAGACGACGCTTATTCGCTTGATGATGGGACTGTATCGCGGGGTAGGCGGTTGCATTGAAGTTGATGGCCGCGTGGTGCAAGACGAACGGCTGGATGCGTATCGCAACTTATTTACTGCGGTCTTTTCCGACTTTCACTTGTTTGAAACCCTTTATGGCCTCGCTGAGCACGACCCTGAAGAAGCGCAGCAGTGGCTTAAGTTTTTGGAAATGGATCACAAAGTGCTGCTGGTCAATGGTCAGTTTTCAACCATTGATCTGTCAACCGGTCAACGCAAACGATTGGCGTTACTGAGTAGCATTTTGGAGCATCGTCCAATTTACGTGTTTGACGAGTGGGCAGCAGATCAAGACCCGCATTTTAGAGAGAAGTTTTACCATGAGGTGCTGCCGAAGCTCAAACAAAAAGGGCAAACGGTGTTGGCAATTACCCATGACGACAAATATTTTGATATGGCTGATGTCAGGCTTAAAGTCGCCGACGGTCAGGTTTTCGAGCAATAATCCCGGAGCATTTAATGTCGATTAATTTACCTGCCGATCTGTTGTTTTTCTGCTTACTGGGGTTGGCAGCCTTTGTTGCCGTTTATTGGTCGGCCTTCAAGTGGCTTAAAAAGCGCAAGCCTGAAATTGCCAAACGCATCAAAGAGCGACAGTTTTCTTTACTGGTCGGCTTTTTGGTGCTGGTACTTATTTCTTTATTGATATTGCCTGTCGTGCTTATTCCGATTGCGCCGGGCCAAGTTGGCGTGATGTGGCATAGATTTGCCGGAGGTACGGATACCAAAGCGCCATTTGCTGAAGGTACTGTGTTGGTGTGGCCATGGGATAGACTCATTATCTATTCAAGCCGCTATCAAACCCGCGACTTAAAAGTCGAGTCGGTGAGTAAGGAAGGCTTACGGGTAACCTTAGATATCGTGGTACGTTACCGTCCTGTACGTAGTCGAATTCCATTGCTTCATAAGGTCGTCGGGGAGCAGTACGCCGATATTCTTATTATGCCGGAAGTTGGCTCGTCATCACGTCTTATTGCATCAAAATATACGGCCGAACAGATATATACCAACAAGCGTCAAGAGATGCACAGCAAAATTTTCGACCATGTACTCAACGAACTTAAGATCAATCAGCGCAAGTTGTTTGAACGAGAGTCGGTAGATAATGTATCTGAATTGGTCGCGCTTGAAGATATTATGATCCGTGACGTTATTTTGCCTGAGCGGGTACATACCGCCATCATCAATAAGGTCAATCAAAGTTATTTGAGTCAGGAATATGACACAAGACTTGAGGTTGCCGACAAAGAGGCCAAACGTAAAGAGACTGAGGCCAAAGGTATTAAGGCATTTCAGGAGACCGTTTCAGGCGGTATTTCGGAGACCTATTTGCGTTGGCGTGGTATTGAAGCCACCATTGAGTTGGCGAAATCTCATAATGCCAAGGTGGTGGTGATCGGTGGTGGTAAGGATGGTTTGCCGCTAATCCTCAATACGGAAAACAGCTTATCGCCAGTTGCCGCGACGCAAAACCAAGACACTTCTCAAACCGCCCAGCAGCAAAGCACAGTGGATAACAATGCGCTGACACTACCGCAAGGCAGTATCTCAAGTCAGAGCATTGAGGTGGGACAGTCGAGCTATGATGCCGAGCGTTTAGGTCAAAGCGGTGCCAATAACAAAAGTAGTGGCGCCAATAATCAAAATTAGTGGCGCCAATAACCAAAATTAGTGGCCAAAATCGCAAGAAAATCCATTGCAAAGCGTACACGCTGGGAGTAGACTTGCAATGTTTATGAATGGGGTAAAGTCGTCTCATAGGGCGGCGCAGCATATCCAAGGACAGGCCAATACAAGGGTGTTTAAAAATAAGTCAGGAGCGTGACATAATATGTATGCGACATTTGATGCCAATGGCCATTTTTCTCAAGATGCGTTTGAGCATCAGGTCAGGGATGAGGCACAACAGATTGAGCTGTCAGAAGTATTTTCCCTTAGCGAATTTCATCAAAGCGTTAAAGCGGCCCTTAACCAACTCACCGATTACCTCAGCGATGATTCTATTCGCGGCCTCGCTTTAACAGAACCACAACAACTGCTACAACAAGCCAAACAGTTGATGACTCAGCCGCCACAGACATCCAATTGTGAAAGTCGCGAGCAAAAACTCAAAGCCATCCTCGAGCTGTATATCAAAACCGGCATTCAAGTGCATTCTCCGGGCTATATGGGCAGACAGTTCTCAGGGGTTATTCCGTTATCGGGCGTATTTGATCTGGTTAATTCTATCGTCAATCAACCTTCTTCTTTTTACGAAGCCGGACAGTTACCCAATGTGGTCGAGCGCTTGATGGCACAAGAGCTCAATCGTTATATCGGCTATGCTGATGACAATTTTGCCATGGTAACCACCTCGGGTGGCTCGTTGGCCAATATGACGGCACTGCTTGGGGCGCGTAACAAAGCCTACCCGGGTTTTTGGACACAAGGTGCTCATGGTGTCGATGGTCCCGGTATTCCGGCGATTGCCGTTAACAGCGAGTCTCATTATTCGATCAGTCGTGCCGCCGGTATTTTGGGGATTGGCGAGCGGCAGTTGGTGCGTTTACCTGATGATGGTCATGGCCGTATCGATGTCAGCAAAGCGGCTGATGCGCTAAACAAGGCTCGTGAAGATGGCTTAGATGTTTTTGCCTTGGTCGCTGCGGCAGGCACAACCTCCACTTGCGCCTTTGATGATTTGACGGCGCTGGCTGAGATTTGCCAAAGCAGGGGCATTTGGCTTCATGTCGATGCTGCTCATGGTGGCAGTTTACTGCTGAGTGAGCGCTTAAAGCCGCAACTTAAGGGGATTGAATTGGCCGATTCCTTTGCGTGGGATGCGCACAAAATGTTGTTTGTGCCTGCGATGTGCACTTTGTTGTTTTATAAAGATAAAAACAACAAGAACCTGGCTTTTAGTCAAGAGGCCAGTTATGTGTTTGAAAAACAGCAGGACATTTACACCGAATATGATAGCGCACCGGGCAATTTCGAATGCACTAAACGGCCTTTGATCATGAATTTGTGGGTATGCTGGGCGATATACGGCAAAGCGCTATTTGCCCGTAAAGTTGAGTTGTTGTGTGATTTGGCCACTCAAGCCCATCACAAACTAACGACCTTGGCCGATTTTGAAGTGCTGCATCAGCCTCAGGCCAATATTTTGTGTTTTCGCTATTTACCCGAGGGCCTGACTGAGGCGCAAGTCTGTGACTTTCAGCTCATGCTAAGGAATCGAAGTAAGGCACGGGGACGCTTTTTTATCTCGAAAGTGAGCTTAAAAGGGAAAACGGCACTGCGGGTGGTCTTTATGAATCACGACATAACCATGGTGCATTTTGATGCCATGCTCGATGAGCTGCGTGCCATCGGTCAAGCATGGCTTGAGGCGCAACACTATCCGGGTGAACTAGCCCTATCAGGACACTAAATCATGCAGCTTTTTGCTGAGCGAATGCAAAACATTCCGTTTTCGACCATTCGTACCATACTTGAACAAGTCAATCGTCTTGAAGCGCAGGGGCGACATATTTTTAGGCTCGATGCCGGTAGACCCGACTTTGATACCCCGCAGCACATAAAGCAAGCCTGTATTGCCGCGCTGGATAATTCAGAAGTGTATTACAGCTCCAACTATGGGACTTTGGCTTTACGTAATGCCATTGCCGCCAAGCTCAAAACTGAGAACAACCTTGAGTTTGACTCGCAAGATGAAATCATTGTCACCGCCGGCGTGTCAGAGGGCATTGTCAGTGCCATGTTGGCGCTGCTTAATCCCGGCGATGAGGTGTTACTGTTAGAGCCTGTGTTTCCGGCCTATCGCATGGCCATTGAAATGGCAGGGGCCAAGGCGGTTACAGTCAAAACCTACAGTGAGTTTGGCTATCAGGTGCAACCGCAAGATTTACTGAGCCGTGTCAGCAGTAAAACCAAAATGTTGGTGTTAGCCAATCCCGGCAATCCTACCGGCACGGTGTTATCCCTTGATACGCTAAAGACCATAGCGAAATTTGCCATCAGTCATGAACTGTTGGTGATGAGCGATGAGATTTATGAGAAGTTGATTTATGACGATGCACGCCATATCAGCATTGCGACGTTAGACGGGATGCGCGAGCGCACTATTACTTTGGGCGGCTTTTCTAAAAGTTATGCCATGACCGGTTGGCGTTTGGGCTATATCGCCGCTGATGGGCGTGTTGTCGATGCCATTGTACGCATTCACCAAAACAATGTGGTTTGTGCCAATACGCTGGCGCAAGCTGCCGGGATTGCTGCCCTTGAAGGGCCGAAAGCGCCGCTATTGCAGATGGTCAAAGAACTCGACAGGCGCCGGCAAATGATGATGAAGCAGCTTAATCGAATGCCTGTGCTTGATTACGTCAGGCCTCAAGGGGCGATGTATATCTATGTTGAAACCAGTCGTTTGGGGCTCAGTGCCAATGAACTGTGCGCCAACTTGCTTGAATGTGCCGATGTTGCCGTGGTGCCTTGGGATGACAATCACATCAGGCTGTCATTTGGCAATCATTATGACCACCTTAAAAACGCCATGACACATTTTACCGACTATCTGTTGACCATTTAACCGGATGTAAATGACTATGACCGATTTAGAGCTGAACAATTGTTTGCAAATGCTGTTTCCTGCCCAGCAAATGGCGCCTAAAAGTGCGCAAGAGGTATTGAACCTACCGAGCTTTATGAGCAAGCTCGGCCAAGCCCAGCGCTGTTTCGGCAGACCGTTTGCAGCGTTGGATTTGTCGGTTCAGCAAGCCATTGTAATGCAGCGTGCTTACCAGTTAGTAGAGATCTTAAAGGTTAACCCATTGTGGCAAGAGCGGTTGGCAAGTCATAGTTGTACAGCGCCGATTGATTCAATCGAGCAGTGGCAGGCATTACCTTTGATGGAACGTGATGACCTGCACGAGCTGTATATGGGCAACAGACCCGGTTTGGTGATTGGCCTTGAGCACGGTCATTTTCAAATTATCGCCAGTGGCGGCACCAGTGGTGGCCTGCCGATAGAAACCGTGTATTCTATCAATGAGCTGCGCGATACCTACGCCTTATCTGGCGCGTTTTTCGACCAGCATATTTTGCCCCATTATTTAACCGGCGAATTGCCAAAATGGATGATCACCACGCTCACCGACTATGAAATGTGGAGTAGCGGCTCAATGCTTGGTGGCGTGTTGCAAAACATCGAAGGGGCCAATTTTATTCACGCCGGTCCCACCAGTGAAAAAATCTTCAACCACATGATGTCTTACCCCGGGCCTAAGTCGTTTTTAGGCATGTCGCGAGAGATTGCCGCCCTTGCCGAGTTGGGCGAAGCGCTACCTCTAGATGTGCGCTCAAGCTTTAAGCTGGCGTTTTATGGTAGCGGTATATTACAACCAATGCAGCAAACCAAACTAAAACAGGTTTATCCCGATTTACAGATCTTAAGCTACTTTGCCTCCAACCAAGCTGAAGCCATTGGTATTGGCCTTGTGCCTGATGGTCCACTTGCCGCCGTGCCGGGCTTACACCTGATTGAAATCGTCGATAACGATGGCCGCTGGGTAAAAGAAGGCGAAGAAGGGGAGCTGGTGATCACCCGCCTTCATGCCCAACATGCGCCGATGCTGAGAATGAAACTCGGCGATAGGATGCGCCGCTGCCCGGCCCATCAGTCGCCTACACTCAATACCGATTGCTTTGAATTTGCCGGGCGCTCAAGTGACATCATCCACTTAGGTGAGTCACATTATGCCGCGCCCTTGGTGCTCAGTAAGCTCAGCCAAGCCCTTAGCGAGCTAAATGGCTTTTCTATTGAGCAGCAAAGTTTTGAAGTGCAATTTCAAAATAACAGAGCCGATAAGGTGCTGAGCTTAGTGCTTAGCGCGCAGCAAAGTACAGCTGAAGTGCTAAAAAACAGCGCTGGCACCTTACTTGATGAGACGGAGATTAGAGCCTTGTTTATCAAGGCATTGGGCGCAGCATTGTCGTTGTTTGACCAAACTGACGAGCAATTGCGGGCCTTAAGTGAAACCAGTTACCGCTTTGCTATCGAAGTGGTGGAGCCTCAGTCGCCACTGCTGTATCGAACCGGCGTCAATAAAACTCCGCTGATAAAAGATGTGTTTTAGCTTCAACGGCAGAGCATCTCAAGATAATAACCCAACAGGAGAGTGCAATGAGTGACGTGGTAATGACAGCAGCCGGGCCGGTGCCCGAGCACAGTCAGCATCAGGCGCGGGTGATATACATCATCTGCGCGCTCGATGTGATGGAGGCGCTGGTCAACGATACGGTCGATGACAGCCTTTACATGTTTGACAACAATAAAGCGGGTGGTTCGACGGGCATTGGTAGCAATGAACTGAAAACCGTGGTATGTCCCGGTGATACCATCGTGTGGATGGCCTCAGGTCTTGAGGTTGAGACCTTGGTTGATGTACACATTGTTAGCGGTCCTGCGGCAGAGACGCTCGGGGTACATCAGGCGGAGTCATATGGCACCAAATATTGGACCTGTACCGTAGGTGAGGGGATCTCCGGCACTTATTGCTACAGCCTAGATATTCAAGTGGAAAGCCGCCTGATGAGACTCTCTACCGGCCCGACCATCACTGTGAAGGAGGACTGCCAATGATCCCTCAGCTGAATATTGTCTCTTTGGTCAATACCGTCGCGGCGTTGTCGGACAATTGCTTTAACGGCAACTTGTATATGGCCGACAACAGCCGTGGCGCTAAAACCACAGGACAGGGCACCGATGCCTTATGTACGCAGGTTCAATTTGCACAAGTGCTCAACTGGCATGCTTGGGCTATCAATGTTCAGATGGATATCGAGATCTGTGATATTCGCTGGTATCAAAACGGTGCGCTCATTACCGACCCTGCTCAGGAGCCGGTGACCAAATCTAAGCTTTATGGCGCGCCATCAGGTGATTATTGGGCAGCGGTGATAGACAAGCAAACGGGCGAGTACCAGTACCAGCTCAAATTCAAAATGGCCGGCGAAGAAATGTGGATGAACAGCTTCGCTCGTATTTATATCGGCAATTAACTTAAAGAGGTGATTTATGGGACAATTAGCAATTGTCGTTACCGTAGACCAGCAAGGTGCGTTGGCCTCTGGACAGTTGGCCGGTAACATTTACTTGATAGACAACAACAAACACGCAGGCTCAACCAGCGAAGGCACAGAGGATCTGGTGACTCATATCGAAGGGTCACAGATCATGAACTGGTTGGTGCTGGGGCTGGATCTGCAAGGTCCGGCTGTGACGCTTGAAAATGTCTGTGGTGAAGCGGTTGAAAAGGGTATTATGGTGCCGCAACAGTTTGAATCGCCGGAGCTGGGTGCCGGGCTTGGTCTTTGGTGGGGCGCAACCGTTGATTCAAGCGAAAAGGAACAAAGCTACAGCTATACCTTAAAGTTCAAAATTGGCGATAAGCCGATGAGCTATGACGGTCAAATCGTAGTCAAAAAAGGCTTTTCCAATGTGCCGTCTAAGCCTTGCGGGGCACATAAGAAATGACCGAGGCACTTATCTACCGGCCCATGGGGCCGGCAGATCTTGATAACGTGATCACGCTTTTGGCCGACACCTTCATCACCGAGCCGATGGAATCGCTGCTTGAGATTAGCTTTGATGAGTTTGCTGCGGTGATAGGTCATGAGATTAAACCTGTGGTCGAACAAGGGTTATCGCTGGTGACCGAAGACAGCCAAAGCGGCGAGTTGGTGGGGGTGACCATTACCCACGATGCTTACCCGCTCAAACCTTATTTGCCGGGACCACGCTGCGACAAATATCGCCCGATAAGTGCAATGATCAATCCATTACATCATGAGCACGTTCACACTCAGACCAGCGGCCCCGGTGAACTGCTTTATATCTTTATCTCTGGCGTTAAACCGGCTTATCAGGGCCGAGGCATCGTCAAACAGCAGGTCAAACAGCTGATGCAGTTGGCCTCTGATCGTGGCTTTAGCGAGGCCAGATTGATCAGCACCGGCCCTGCTTCGAACGGGCTGTATCAAAAGCTGGGTTTTGAGCGTATCGCCCATGCCCCTTTTGCTGAGTTCGACTTTCAAGGTGAGCGGCCGTTTGCGTCTTTGACGTCTCTTGGCGGTTTTACCGTGTTAACTCGCAATTGCCATCACCCATCAAACCTATCGTTATAAAAAAGAAACGCTATGTCAGTGTCTACGCCTGTTAAGTCTTTACCTTTGACCTGTGTGCAACGGGAGATCTGGTTCGATTACGCGCTTAACCCCGAGGTGCCAATGTACAACATTGGCGGCTTTACGGTTATCGACAGCATTGTCGATAGTGCCTTGTTTGAACAGGCGTTACACGCGCTGATACACCAGTTTGATATCTTATCTGCACTGTTTTATAAAGATGAAGACTTGACGCCCAAACAGCGGTTTTTATGCCCGGACGATATGTGCGCCAAGGTGAGCGTGCCGTTAGTCGATGGCGCTGGTTTTGCCGACGAGCAGGCATTGGATGACTATCTAAAGCAGCGCTTTACCGCCCCTTTTGATATCGAGCAAGGGCCTTTGTTGCGCTTTGAACTGGTTAAGCTCAAAGATAACCAGTACGGCTTTTTGTCGGTTTATCATCACCTGATTGTCGATGGCTGGTCGATTGCTTTGTTGCACCAACAATTGGCGGAAAATTATCAAGCGTTGATGCAGGGGAAGGATTTACCACAGGTTGAATACAGCTACAGCGACTATGTGCAAAACGACCTAGAGTATTTGGCATCAAGCAAATATCAAAGCCAAAAAACCTATTGGCTGGAAAAGTTCAAGACACTGCCTGAGCCGCTGTTTGCGCCAAAATCGGCAATGGTTGCAAACCAGCCAAAACCCAGTGAACGCTTGGTATTGTCACTTAATCGTAGTATGTACGATGGCTTAGGGCAGCTCGCTAAAACGCTCAATGTCAGTGTTTTTCAGCTGTTTTTAGCCACGCTTTACAGCTATTTTAGCCGCACTGCAAACCGAGATGAGCTAGTGGTCGGGATGCCGGTTCTAAATCGTGCCGGGGCCACTTTTAAACATACTGCGGGCTTGTTTGTCGGCGTTAATGCGGCGCGCTTTAGCTTTGGTCGTGAACTCAACTTTACCGAGCTGTGCCAAGCCATCAGTAAAACCCTCAAACAGGATTATCGTTATCAGCGTTTGCCGATAAGTGAGCTAAACCGCCATCTGAATCATCAGCACGGGTATAGCGAGCGTTTGTTTGATATCAGTATTTCCTATGAAAAGCATCAACACATAGAGCAGTTTGGCGGTGCCAAGGTCAGTTCAAAAGCCCTTTCTCACGGTTATGAACAAGCCCCTTTGATGTTGTATGTGCGCGAATATAGCCAAGATAAGCCAGTCGATATCGATTTTTGTTATAACCGTGGTTTTGTCGATAAGGCTGAGGCGCAGCGTATTGTTGAAGGCTTTATGTTGGTTCTTACTCAGGTGCTGAACAACCCGTCGCTGGCATTGGCCGAGTTAGATCTGCTGGGCGATAAGCAGCGGGCGCTGCTTAATCAGTGGAATCAAACGGCTTTTGAGTTTCCTATGCACTTAAGTGTGGCCGAGGTGTTTGAAGCACAAGCGGCCAAAACGCCGGATAATATCGCGGTGCTCTATAGCGATGGCGCAGATCATGAGTGTGGTTTGAGCTATGTTGAGCTTAACCGACAAGCCAACCGTTTGGCCCACCTGCTCAAATCTAAAGGGGTTGGGCGCGACGACTTGGTTGGTGTTTGTCTTGAGCGCAGCGAACAGATGATAGTGGCCATTTTGGCCGTGCTCAAAGCGGGTGGTGCCTACTTACCCCTTGATCCGCAATATCCCAAAGAACGGCTGGATTATCTCGTTGACGATGCCCAAGTCAAGGTGATGATCGGCGAAGATCGCCTGCTGGAATTTAACGGTCAGAGGATTGACCTAGTTAAAGACAAAGCCACTATCGCCGGTTGTAGCAGCGATAACCTACCTCCTCAAGCAATGCCTAGCGACCTTGCTTATGTGATCTACACCTCCGGTTCAACCGGCAAGCCCAAAGGGGTGATGATTGAGCAGCTGAGTCTGGTCAACACCATTTACGCCTTTAACCACCTTTATGATACCCATACGACTGATCGCATTTTGCAGCAGGCGTCGTTTGCCTTTGATGTCTCGGTTGGTGAAATATTCCCGGTGCTTGGCGCCGGTGGCACCTTGGTTATTCCGGCAAAAGCGGTGGTGATGGACCCGCTCCAGTTGGCTGATTTTATTGTTGCCAAACAAGTCAGCATATTTGGTGCGACGCCTTCGGTGCTGGCTCGGCTTAACTTTGCCCAAATGCCACAGCTCAAGTTTATCTTTAGCGGCGGTGAGGCTGTGGCCATTGATAACGTCGAGCAGCTTTTTAGTTGTGCACAGGTGGTGAACGGCTATGGCCCGACAGAGACGACCATTGGCGCGACGGCCTATCGCCTCGATGTTGAAACCATTAAAGGCTTAGGCTTTGTGCCTATCGGCAAACCGGTGCCTAACTATCAAGCGTATGTGGTTGATGAGCAGATGCGTCGTCAGCCCATAGGTGTTGCCGGTGAGTTGTGTATTGGTGGTATTGGACTTGCCCGAGGCTATTTACATCGTCCTGAACTGACCGCTGAGCAATTTATTGAACTTGATATCGATGGCGAGCCAGTCAAAGTCTATCGCAGCGGCGATAGTGTGCGGTTTTTACCCGATGGCAATCTGCAATATTTAGGTCGTATAGACAATCAGGTGAAGATCCGTGGTTTTCGCATTGAGCTGGGCGAAATCGAATCTACGCTGTGTCGTCACCCCAAAATCGTTGACGCCGTATGTGTGGTCAAAACCCACAACAATGATAAACGACTAAGCGCCTATTTTACCTGCAAACACGGGGCATCGGTTGAACTTAGGGCGTTAAAGGCATGGCTTGAAGACAAGCTACCGCACTATATGGTGCCTAGCAGTTTAAATGCACTTAACGAACTGCCACTCACGCCCAATGGCAAAGTCGATAAAAAAGCATTGCCAGAGCCAATATGGTTTAGCGAGCAGGGCGGTCAGGTAGCCAGCAGTGAGACCGAGCTTTTGCTTTGTAGTCTGTGGTCGTCGGTGCTTGGCAATGAGATCAAAACCACCAACAGTCACTTCTTTGAATCG
>JBFHGJ010000125.1:0-15621 GCA_041583135.1 Alteromonadaceae bacterium
CCGACAACTGTCTTTTTCTCAATCAGCCAATCAATACGCTATGCCAACCTCTGCTACCTTGCAACACATTACCGACGATGCCGAACAGCTCATCAAACGCCAACGCTTTGCCGACGCCTTGGCTTTGCTGGAACCATTGGATGAACACAATCGTCAGAGCCTTTATTTGAGTGCGGTTTGTCAGCGCTATTTAAAGCAAATTCAACCTGCTTTGCTCACGCTGCAACAGCTGACGACCCATTCGCCCGATTACGGCAGGGCCTATCAAGAGGCCGGTCATTGCTACAGTGCCATCAAACAATGGCAACAGGCAAAAGACAACTATACCAAGGCCGTTGATTGCAACCCGGCGCTGATAGCCAGCTGGCAAAAACTCGGTTTGCTCGCCAAAATGCAAAACGACCAAGCACTCATGGCGCAGGTGAAAAACCATATGGCCTATTTTGCCGAACTGCCCGATGTCTTGATCAGTGTGACCAGTATGTATCACGAAGGCAAACTGTATAAGGCAGAGCAGCTATGCCGCCAGTTCTTACAGGCCAAACCCCATCATCCTGAGGCGATGCGGCTGTTGGCTAAAGTGGCCGCTAAGCTGCAAATTCTCGATGATGCCGAGTTTTTACTTGAGAGTGTTTTAGACTTTGCCCCCGGCCATCAGGTTGCGCGATTTGATTACATCGCAGTGCTGCACAAAAGGCAAAAGTACGATAAGGCTTTTGAGCAGGCCAACCTTTTATTGCAAAGTGACCAGAGCAACCCGGGCTTTATCAATTGTTATGCCAATCAATGTGCGGCACTTGGTCAGTATCAACAGGCCATAGAGCACTATTTGCAAGCTGAGCAATTATTGCCGCAAAGTGAAGGCATCGTACTCTCAAGAGGACATGCTCATAAGGCGATTGGGGAGCCGTCTGAGGCCATCGCTGCCTACACCAAGGCTGCGACACTAAGAGAAAGTTTTGGTGATGCTTATTGGAGCTTGGCCAACCTCAAAACCTATCGCTTTAGCGCCGAGCAGATAAGCCAAATGCGATCGCTTGAAGCAAATAATCTGTTGGCGCCGGTAGACAGAATTCATTTGTGTTTTGCCTTAGGGAAGGCGCTTGAGGACGACAAGGCGTTTGATGCCTCATTTGAATACTATCAAAAAGGCAACCGGCTGAAATCTGCCACCCTAGACTACTCGAAAAAGAGAATGCGGCAGGCATTCGATGCGCAAAAAGCATTTTTTAGTGCGCAAGGTATCGCGCAATTGCCCAGCTCAACTTGTAACGACAGTGCGCCGATATTTATCGTTGGTTTGCCTCGGGCCGGTTCAACCTTAATCGAACAGATCTTAGCTTCACATTCGCAAATAGACGGCACTTTGGAGTTGCAGCACATAATGGCATTGGCTCACCGTTTGGATGGGCGGCGTAAAAAAGACGAGCAGGGCAGATATCCGCAAATACTGGCTGAACTCAGTGCAAAAAAACTCGGGGAGCTTGGCCAACATTTTATTGAGCAAAGCCGAATACACCGTCAAGGCGCGCCTTATTTCACCGACAAAATGCCCAACAACTTCAGACACATTGGGCTGATAAAGAGCATTTTACCCAATGCCAAAATTATCGATGCTAGGCGTGATGGTATGTCCTGTTGTTTTAGCGGTTATAAACAACTGTTCGCCGAAGGTCAGGAGTTTAGTTATGACCTAGAGGACATCGGCGACTACTACCGTGGCTATGTGGACCTGATGGACCACTGGCATCAGGTTTACCCCGGTGAGATCTTGACCGTACATTACCAAAGTGTGGTCGATGATATTGAGGGGCAAGTCAGAAACATACTGGACTATCTAGGATTGGCGTTTGAACCGCAATGTGTGGACTTCCACCAGACCAAACGTTCAGTGCGTACCGCCAGCTCAGAGCAGGTTCGCCAGCCAATATATCGTTCGGGGCTTGCGCCATGGAAGCCTTTCGAGCAGCACTTGGCGGTGCTTAAAGAAGCGTTGGGACCAGAGAGTTAGGGCATTAATGCCCGGCTAGGGGCTGTTATCTTTTATACCGCTCAATATTGATGCTTTTACTGGCCCTGCTCTGAGTCATTTTGCTGTTGCAAAAAGAACTCTATACCACCGGCAAATTTGGCCGTAAAGTTATATGCCCAAATGAGAAAACGGCCAAAAGCATAATTCATCCCACCATAAAAAATTGGCGCGAAGGTTAATAGTAACCATGGAAAGCTAACCTCGGTGCCATCATGAGTGGTGATTGAACCAACAACAAAAAAGCCGATAATACCGAATAAGCTAAATGGGATTGTTAACAGGATAAAGAGTAGTGCCATGACTTTGGCGGATTGATGACCTGATAGGCTCTTGATTTGATACTTCATAATATCTCTTTATTTTTGATATGAAACGACAGGCCCCTTTATTTGGAGCTCGTCATGGTGTTTCGTTGGGCTTATACCTCATGATAACGGTATTCGAACAAAGAGTAACGGCAAAATCCTGTACCCAATATTTTAGTGTCAGACACCTTGGTCTGACTTCTAACTCAAAAGTACCTAAAATTTCAGTGTCAGACACCTTGGTCTGACCTCTTGGTTAATCAACGTAATGCATTACAGGTTTTTGGTGCATTAAAAAGTTCTGATGGGAGATGTTCCATGCGTATGCACCGGCATGGGTAAAGACGATGTAGTCGCCGACACTCAGTTGTTTAATGGGTTGTTGGGCGGCAAGTACGTCTTTAGGGGTGCATAGTTGACCAACGATGGTGACTTTGCTGTCGGTAACACTTGGTTTTAGTGTGTTGTCGTTGGTTTGACGATGCAATATCTCAAAAGGATGGCTGTGGCTTTGGGCTGCTGGCGTTCTGAAATGGTGAGTGCCACCTCGGGCGACGGCAAATGTTTCGCCGTAGCTTTGTTTGATATCGAGCACTTCCATCACGTAATAGCCGCACTCGGCGGTGATAAAGCGGCCGCATTCAAAGCGTATGGTGGTGTTGCGCATGTTGTGGCTATCAATGAGTTGCTGCAAATCCTCGCAAAATGACTGCCAGTTGAACTTTTCTTCAGGTTTGGCGTAGTTGATGCCAATACCACCGCCGACATTAAGATGATCGACTGCTAAGCCGTATTGCTTTTTCCAGCGATTAAAGGTGTCAAAGTACAGCGCCATCAATTTAAGGTGATTATCGCGGTCTAACTGGTGAGACATCAGATGGAAATGAAACCCTTTTAGCTTGAGGTTTGGACAACGCTGTAGTTGTTCCAGCGCGGCTTCCAACTGGCTTTGCTCGATACCAAACGGGGTTGGTCTGCCGCCCATTGAGAGTTTGGTTTGGCCAATCTCTCCAATGGCAATATTCATACGCAATAAGATGTTTACTTGGGTATTACGAGCCAGAGCGATGTTTTGTAATCGCTCAATTTCATATCGGCTCTCAACATGCAGCAGCTCTACGTCAAGCTCAATGGCTTTTGTCAGTTCGCTATCGAGTTTACCCGGTCCGCCAAAGATCAGTGTTTGTTGTGGCAGCTGTTCTCTAAGCCAGCTCAATTCACCGCCCGAGGCCGCTTCAAAGCCGTGAACAATCGGCATTAATGCTTTTAGAATTGGCGCTTCAGGGTTGGCTTTGGCGGCATAAAACAGTTCGCAGTTCGGCGGTAACATCTCTCGCATAAACCCGGCGTGACGAACGAGGGCATCAAGATCATAAATATAGGCGCATAATGGTTCTTGCTGGTGTTGACTCAGCTCAGCTATGGCTTGCTGTATTTTGTGTGGGATCATGCTTTGTCTCTCATTGGGTTTTGCAAATAAACGTAGTCGGCTTGTTTGTCGGCCTGCTTTAAAAGGCGCGTCATGAAGTTGCATTTGCAGGGGATGTCGGCGCCATCAAGCAACGCCTCAAGTTCAGGCTCTGTACCAAAGTCTTGTTGGTATTCGATGATCTCGGCTTTGACCATGGACCACAATCGCTTTTCTAAATCGAGATCGCAGCCGCTGATATGATGAATAGCTTCCGATAGGTTGTTTACCAGAGCGCAATAGGCGATACGTTTAAATCCTTGTTCGCGACTGTAGCTGACCGATTGTCTGGCCCGAACACTCATGCCTTGTAATTGCTGATCAGACCATTTTCCTTCCACCAGCTTTGTGCCTTCTAAATCTCTGAGTTGAATAAGGCTAGGTAGGTGGTCGCTAAAGCCAATGACGGTGTTTTGTAGGTGAGGCTCAAATATAACTCCGAGCTTGAAGAAGTAATAGAATATGGGTCTAAGTAGCAGTTCGACGTAGGCGTCAAACCACAGTAGCGATGCCTCAACGGAGCTGATATTGCGTCGTTTTGCCAGTGCGGCAATAACGCCTGCCATTACGCTGTTAAACTGCTCATCATCGGCAAACAACGCCCCCGCGACTCTTGGCTGATGTTGATTGACTTCTCCTTCGCCATAGGCGGTTCGAAACAACAGGCCAAAGGCTTCGCTTAGGGTTTTTACTTGTTCGTGGTCGGCATCTGGCTGCCACTTATGTAGGTTTATCGTGACAGAGGCCGGCTCCGCCATCAGGCTAAATGCCGGAAAATACGCGCCGGCGCTGGCGCCAAAACGCTTGAGCAGGTTGGTGATAAAGATGGCGCTTTCCAGCTCATACCAAGCGTTTTTGCGCACGCAGTTGGTGAGCCTGACATGCAAAGAAAACTTCAAAAAGAAATCGCTTTGCGGATCGTACAAGGTTCTCACCGATGAGGTGGGATACCAGGTATTTTTGCTCTGTCCGAGCAAAATGATCTGTTTGGCGGCAACGGCCGCTTTGAAAAGTGGCTCAGACTGAAAGCGAGTGAGCTGATAGGGGTGACAAGGGAGTAGCTGATAGCCAACGGGTACGGTTGCTTCAGTCAATCCATTTAGCCGCTCAAGTGGCTTGAAATACTCACTGCTGAGCACCTGAAGCAAGCGCTCATGTACTGCTAAAAGCGGCAGTTTAAATCCGGCGCCGGACTCTGGTGAAATGGCCAGTAGTTGCTTATCTTCAATGCCTTCACGACTTTTTGGTGTTGGGTGCCATGCATGGCCCCAAATAAAGCCTTGCTCGGAACGAATAAAGCCATCTTGGCGCAGCCGCTGGGTCGAACCGGCAAAGGGATGATTCAAAAATAACGCTGTATTGTGAACGCTATTATCAATCTGTTCCATTAATTCATGGTTGAAAGGTTGTTGTAGTACCAAAGACAGATGTTGCAACAGCACTTTAGCCAGCGCACGATTATCTAATCTCATCCAGCCGTGACCATGTGTTCTAAGATAAGGCATACCAACATAACGGCACTGTCCCAACTGCTTAAGTTCAGTTACCTGCACCAAGATCAGCGCTTTGCTTTCCGGCAAAGCAATTTGCATCAGCTGTTCATGTTGCTGGCGAATGCCGTGTTTTATCGCTTGTGGCCAGTCATGCTGGCCAAATGGAGGGTCGATTTGAACGTCACCTCTAGGCACTGCAAATTCGCGGCAGTAGCAATTGAGCAACCCGGCAATACTGCGTAGCGTGGCTTTTTGTTTTGCCGCTGATTGCTGAAAATATTGCGGCGTGGAAATGGCGGACATAACGTTTCTCCTTTGTTGTTCTTTGCGGTCATAACCGGCTTTAGGTGTCAGACACCAAAAGATTTAACTGTATAATTTTCAACTGCTTAAGCGATTTGGTGTCTGACACCTAGACTTGTTTAGGCGGTTAAGCGCCATTGGCAGGTAGATGACGATGAGCGCTATGGCGCCTGCCGTGGCGCTTAAGATAAATGGAGCGCCAAGGCCGTCAAACTCGACGATGAGTCCAGCGCTTAGCCCAGCACATACGCCTGCCCATTTACCGGCGCTGTCGAAGCGGCCAAAGACAAGACCGGCTTGGTTGCTGGCTTTTAGCGCGGCAAAACACTGGTGCAGTGCCATAAAGCTCAGTGTGATGCCTAAACCCATGGTCAAACGGGCAAGCCAAAGCCAACTGCTGTCTGTCAGCTGTGTGTGGACAAGTGCAGACACCATCAAGGTGGCTAACCCTAAAGCGCATAGATTGACTGCGCTCAGGTTTTGCTGCCAGCGCTGGGGCACTGCCGTGACAACCAAGTAAACCAAGTGAGGTAAGCTGAAATACCAGCCAATCATGCCACTGTCGTCTACCCCTAAGTGGTGGGCGTAAGGCAGGAAGTAAGGAAAGCTCACCACCATGGCAAAGCAGAATAAAAACTGCACCGTCAAAATCTGCACAAAACTCAAAGGCGCATCGCCCATCGGTTCTGAGCGCGCTTTACGGGTTTCATTTTTGGCTGGGTTCAAGCCGTTGTCGGCGGGTAACAAAGCAACCATCCAGGCTGCTAGCAATGGCAATAGCGCCAAATAGCAGTAAAGCGTTCTTGGGTTTTCGCTGGTCATCAACAGGCCAAAGGCGATTGGCGCCAGCAGTAGGGATAACCTAGCTGAAAACTGCGTCCAGTTGAGCACTTTAGGCAACGCTCGGCTACTGACCTGGGTCGCCAAGTAAGCATTTGAGGCGGCGAAAGTTCCGCCACATATGCCTTGAATAAGCAAGCCGAGGGTAAACACTATCAGGTTGTCGGCAAGGCCCGCAATCATAAAGCCTGCGGCAAGGCCCAACTGGGCGCGCAGCAGTGACAGCCTTTTGCCGTAGTTGTCGGCAAAGCGGCCCCACCAAGGCGCAGCCAAGGCCATGCAGATGGTGGGCAGAATGTAGTACCAACCGATGAAAAACTGCTGATTTCTATCAAGAAGGTCTGCCATCACCTTGGGTAAAAATAGCGGCATACCCAAGGCGGTAAACGATGCTAAAAAGTGGCAGAACAGTACGCTGATGATAATTTTTTGCGTGCTGTTCATGATCTCGCCGCCCGCAGTGGGTTGGGTGCACTCAAGCCGTAAAACTTGTTGATGTCGGCGGCCTGCGACTGCTGCTTGCTCATCAGGCTTGCCGCGCTTAAGAGGTATTTGGCCCAGTGACATGGCGCTGTTAATACCATTTGACGAAATAGCCCGGTATCAACCCCTTCGTCTTCTAACGCGCTAAGGTTTTGTTCAAACAGTTGATTAAGCGTGACATATTGCTGGTGGCTATCGACTAAATTGCGCTTGGCCAGCCCATCAATGATGCAGCCAATGTTGAGCTGTAAGTTAATGGTGGTAAACATTTGCACTAGCGCCTTTGGATCATCAACCGCAATACGCCGGTCGATAAAACGTGTCAGCCAATCATCGGCACCGGCCAATTGTTGGCTGAGCTTTGTCGGGTCGATGCGTCCTGCATCATTATCACGAAACAGCAATTGCAGTGGTCTACCACGGCTAAACAGCACTAAGGTGTTTTGCTGATTCGATTCAAGTGCAATGCCATAGTGCAGGCAAAGGCGCACATGCACTTTTATCAAGAGTGCAAAGTAATCGACTAATAGGGCATTGAGATCGCCGTGATAATGGCTTTGCGCCAGCTGTTCAATCACGGTTTTACCGTCGGGTGTTTGCGCCAAAAAAGCGGCGACGCATACAGGTGTCGTTTGAGCCGTTTGCGCAGGGTATCTGCGCAGCAGCCATGCTAAGTCGGCTCTTGCATCAACATCGCCGCCGCTTTGCTCGTCGCAGTGCAGATAAAGCCCGTTAAGCTGGTCATCGTTTACCTCTAGGTGTTGCAGCAACTGTTGAAAAACATAGCCGTCGTTAATGGTGCTGGGCTTAATGGTTCTAATATTTTTGCTGCCTAAGGTGCGCATCGGCAACGGCAGTTTGATGTGCACTTCAGGGTGTTCAACCATCGCCACGGTGCGAACCGACAACGTTGGCCTTACGCTCATGAAAGGTTGTGGTGCAATGTGCATTTGGGCCAAGTGTGGCCAATTTTGCAAGGTTTCGCCTAGGTATTCGTTGAGCGTAAGTGGATGAACCGGCACCAGCTGATGACTCGCTGCCAAAGATTCGCTTAGTCCAACATCACCAAAGCTCGGCCACTCACTTGGGAGCGGCAATTGCGCGTTGTTACACAGCGCTTTTGGCACCGCCAGCCAGTTGAGTTCAAATTGGCCCATGGCCTCCGGGCAATAGTGCGCAATGGCATCGGCTGCTAAACCAAATTTGGCTCTTGCGGTCGGATAGAGCGGGTGGTCGCAGTGGGCAGCCAGTTGTTCAATCAAAGACATTTGCTGCCAGCCACTATTAAGGCTTGCTATGGGCTGGCTCAAATTCGCTTGTTGTTGTGCAAACAACAGTTGCGCCTGAGCCTGTTGTTCACAGGCGCAAAGACATTCTTGTTGGTACTGGGTATATAATTGCTTTTCATTTGCTGTTAACCCTGCGGCCATTTGTGCTAGCCATTGGTCATAATGCTCATAGGTTGTGAACTGGTTATCTCGTTCAAACAACCAAGTTGCGCCTTGGCTTACCCAAGGCTGGATAAAGCCGCTGTCTTTTACTGGAAGATACAGCCTAAAGTCACCCAAATGGCTTATTTTGAGCCAGCTGGTCGGCGTATCGTGTGGCCAGTGATGGGCCATGGCACTGGCATTTAGCCATTCGCCTTGGCTTAATATGCCGCGTATATCTTCTCGCAAAAAGGCGTCAATTACGCGTTGTGTGATGTAGCGCTGCGTTTGCTTCATGGTTGGATCTCCCAATGCAATTTGGCGCCAAGGGCTTGGATACTTTGCATCATGGCTTGCTGGTCGCGGCCTTTGGCTACCGCAGTTAAAACGCTAAGGTAGTCTTTGTTGGAATGGCTTAAGCGGATTTGCTCACCGGTGGTTTTAAGATGTTCCAGCTTGATTGATATTGGCGCTTGCTGCTCAAATGCGACGGGATGGGCTGAGAGCACTCCCTCTTTTTCTGCGCAGAAGTAGCGGATCAGTGCTTGACCTGCAATCGGCTCTAACTTGCCTAATGGTTCGCCAAGGTGCAGTTTTAAGACTTGCTCAAACCAATCAAATGGCGCCAATTGATTGAGCAAAAACTCCCGGTTATCACCAATAGAGCGGTAGTTGATTTCAATCAATCTAGGGCCGTTTTCAGTGAGGACAAACTCGCTGTGACACACCCCAAAGTTAATGCCGAATTGTTTGACTTGCTCAAAGGCTTGACGACGATGAATTGAATCGACATCACTGTGCCATTGGGCGGCAAGTTCAATAAAGTAGGGCGGCTCTGACAGGGTGACGTCAAATCCGCCTAAAGGGACGATGTTTTCGCCATCGCCCATGGTCTCAAGGGTGAATAGCGGGCCTTGTAAAAAAGCTTCTATCAGTAGGGTCTTGCTTGGGTGCTGTTGCCAAAATCGTAAACAAAACCGCTGTAACTGGGCAAAGTCTTCACAGCGTTCCACATCTAAACTGGCAACGCCTTGTTGCGGCTTGACCACGCAAGGAAAAGGTGTGGATTGGCAGTTAAGCTGGCTAAGTTGCTCGGGTTGATTGACCGATTTAAACCAAACCCCTGGCACACCTGCTGTTTGCATATATTCGCGCATGGCGGCTTTGTTTTTGGCGCGATAACATACCTGCCAGTCTTTTGCCGGTAGATTGAAAAATTGCGCGGCCTGAGCGCACTGGGTTTGCAGGTGATCGCTATTGCTAAATATCGCTGCCGGTTTTTGTTGTAAGTTGTATAACAGCTCAATAATGGCCTGCGCGTTAAAAACGTCACAATCTAAAATCTCTTGTGGATAGCAGGCGAGCCCATCACGAGCAAAGTAGCGTTGATGCTCAAGCGGATTGTCGGTGAGCAGCAATACCGGATAGCCCAAAGCCACGGCGGCGGGCAAAAATCCTTGTAGTGCGGCGTTGTTGACCACATGGGTCAATATGACGATGGGATTGTTATTCACGGTTTGATCCTTTGTTGTTTGTTCCTAAACTGTTGTTGGATGGCCAGAGTGTCAGACACCAAACCTCATAACTTATTGAAAAGTTGAGGTTTTAAACTTTTGGTGTCTGACACCTAGCATTAGAATTGGTAGTCAACTTGCACTGAGAAAGAACGCTCAGGTGCACTTTGACGGCCCCATGGGCTAACATCGACACCACGGAAGTAATACTGTTCATCGAGCAGGTTGTTGACGATAAGGCTGACGGCCAAAGACTGACTGTCGTGGCTCAACAACTGGTGTTTGACCTGTGCGTTTAGCAGCCAGTATGCCGGCAGTTGGCCTTTTGAGCCGACTTCATCTTCTAATACGGTGTTGGCGGCATCGCTAAACGCGTCGCTGTAGTAGTTGGCGCTCAAGGCATAGTCGGTTTCACCGTGATGATAGCGCGCTTCAAAGATCCACTGGTTGTCCGAGGCAAACGGCAAAGCCTTACCTTGGTTGTCACCGCTTAGCTGCTCGGCATCGAGGTAGGTGTAACCGCCATGTAAAAACAAACCGGCAATGGCCTGAGGTTGCCAAGTGGCTTCAAGCTCAACGCCTTGATGACGGGTTTGACCAAGGTTTTTAAAGCTCAAACTGGTTCTGTCATATTGAATTTGATCGTCAAAATCGATGCGATATAGGTTGGTGGTGAATGTCAGCCCATCTTGCGGGGTGAAACGAAAACCTGCTTCAACGTTGTCGGCCAATTCTGATTGTACTTCGCCTTCACGGGTAATCTGTGTGGCTTGCGGCGGACGCAATGAGCGCTGAGTGTTGGCAAACAAGAACCACTGGTCGCTGAGTTCATAGCCTATGGTCAGCCCCGGCAAAACTTCACTGATGTCATTGTCGCGCTCTACGCCACTGATACCATCGATGTAGTTCATCGAGACATTTTCATATCGTAAACCCGGGGTGATGTGTAGGGTATCTTTGAGCAAGGTAATGGTGTCACTAACGTACAAGGCCACAGCATCGGTTTTAAAGCGCCAGTCTCTTAAGGTTTTGAAGCTGTCATCGGACAACATGGTTTGAGTGACACGGTAGTCGATGTCTTCTTTAACATAGCGCGCACCAACGGTGATTTTATGGCTTACATCATTGCCTTCGAGATTGAAACTCAAGCGCGGTTCGGTGCCGATGACTTCAAATTCTCGCGGCGATGAGCGAACTTCAAGTGCTGGCTCTCTGGCATCAAAGGGATAGCCAAAGTCAAAGCGGCGGGCGCTTTTTTGATAGAAGTTGATCCAATTAAGCTCGCCGGTTGAGCCAAAGCCTAGGTTATAGGTGGCAGAGAGCCTTTGCGTGTCAGCGTCGAAATAGTCATTAGGCCTTTTTGACTGGGTCGGGTCTTGCTCATAATCGGCTATGGGCAGAGCGCCCGGTAGCTCTGATTCGACTTGGTAGTGCTGAGCGAGCAACTTTAAGTAGCTGTCGTCATCGAGCTGGACTTTGCCATTGACAATAACGTTATCGACTTTGGTGTCTGAGTGCTCACGAAAAGATTCGCCACGTAAGGTGTTGGCTTGCAGTTGTAGGGCTACGCCGTCAGTGATTTCACCACCGGTGCGCAAGTAAAAGTCGTTCAAGCCACGGCCATGGCTATAGTTGGTATAGCGATTACGCAGTTGAGTGCTAAAGGTCTTTGGAATGGCTTTTGGAATAAAATTAATCACGCCACCGACATTGTTTGGACCATAGTGCACCGATGCGCCACCACGGGCGATGTCAACGCGCTCTACCGCTTCCATGGTAAACGGAAACAGCGATAGACCAAGGTGTCCATATGGGGCAAGGCTGTAAGGTATGCCGTCAAATAATATCTGAACTTGTCCACTTCTGCCGGGGTTGAGGCCGCGAATCGATACGTTGGGCAGAATGCCGGTGCCGGTTTCATCCTGCACTTTAAAACCCGGCACGCTGCGCAGCGCGTCTTCAAGGTTGCGGACGCCGCCGAGTTGCAGTTTTTCGGCGCTGATGACGTTACGGCCACCGGGGTAGGTCAACACTTCCTGTTGTTCTGCATTGCCGAGCCATTCGCCCGAGACGCGGATCACCTCGGGGTTTTTCTCCTCTTGCTGGGCTGTTGGCTTTTTGTCTTGTGCGTAGGCAGCAGTGGTATTGAGCGCCAATGCGACGGCAAGATGGATGGCACAGTGCTTAGCTGAGATGGTTTTCATGTTTACTATAACCTATTGATTGACAATTAAAGTTCGTTTTTGAGTTGGGTGAGATGTTGTTTCAGCGCCCTGAATAAAATGCCTCGGTCTTCTCCGGCAACAAAGGCACACACCTGCTTCTCGCGCCAGTGCTTAAGTTGTCCGGGCGTGCGAGGAATGGCGCAAAAGGGCACCTGATGGGTTTGGCACTTGCTATACAGGGTTTGAATGGCACTTTGTACGTGTGCATGTTGTGCATTGGCGCCAAAGCCCATTGAAAAGGACAGGTCCATAGCGCCCTCTAAAATTAAGTCAATACCCGGGACCGCTAAGATCTCATCGAGGTTTTCGACACCTTTGACTGATTCGATCATTAGCGTGAGCATCACCTGCTGATTGGCTTGTTGGCTGTATTGATCAAGCGCCATTGTGCCAAAGCCGGTGTTACGTCCACCGGTGATCCCTCGGCTACCAAGTGGCGGATAGCGACAGGCGCTGGCGGCAATTTTAGCTTGGCGTGCGGTTTCAACCCGTGGCACCACAATACCTTGAGCACCGGCATCGAGGGCTTGTTGGATCTGCTCAGGTTCTGCCCCGGTTACTCTGACAAATACGGTGATATCGGCACATTGGGCTGCACAAATGGCATGTTCCATTTCACTTGGATCACGCAATAAATGCTCTTGATCAAGTATGATGAAGTCATATCCGGCATAGCCTGTCATTTCGACCAGCAATGGCAGTGGTGTTGAGTTCAACAGGCCAAAAACCACTTGATTGTTGTGAATCGCTTGCTTGACCTTGTTCGTTTGTAACATTGGTTTAATCACTATCTAGTTGAAATTTAGTGTATTTACTTACACTTTGGCAAAGTCGCCGCTGTGCTTACCTTTTTAAATCTAAATGATAATAATTCTCATTACAAATAAAATTTTATCTTTTTCTTGCAAAAATTATCTGTTGGCTTTTACGCAAAAGCTGTTACACTCGCTCATAACGCAAATGAGAATGATTTTTATTAATGATTTTAAAGGGTTGTTAGAGTGTCGCTAAAGTGGCGTTTTTTGCATCGATGGTTGGGACTGTCTGTTGGCTTGGTATTCAGTATTGTTTGCCTGTCTGGCAGTCTATTGCTGCACAAAAGCAACTTGATGGGTCTGTTACACCCGGAGTTAAAAAGCGCTCTTAGGTTTAGTGTCGAAGACGCCAAAACAGTTGACCACGCTGTTATCGACGCAATGCTGCTACAGACAGATAAAAAACCGCTGGCAGTGGTTTTACCTAAACCCGATTGGCCTTTGTATACGCAGGTTTATAGCAAGACTCAAAGGGCGTATTTTGACCGTAATGGCCAGTTTTTAGTGGCACTCGATAGTCAATCAGACCTGTTCGCATGGGCTTTTGATTTGCACCAAAACTTATTGTTTGGACAAACCGGCAAGAATATAAACGGCTGGATACAACTGATGTCATTGGCGATGTTACTCAGCGGCTTGCTGCTGTGGTGGCCGAAAAGGCATTTTGTTAAGGCGCTTAAGGTTGATGTGGCGGCGCCTAAGCGTAAATTGTGGTATCAGCTGCATCGTACCTCGGCGGTAATTGCCTTACCGCTCATGCTGTTGATGGTGCTCACTGGTATTGGACTTTTGTATTACAGCCAAACGAAGGCATTGCTTGGTGCGCTTTTGAATGAGGCAGATAACCGACAAACTTTGGCGCTGCCTTATGGCTCGATGATCAATCGTGATACGCCGCTAAAGCAGGTAATGCAACAGGCCGGAAACTTGTGGCCTGATATCAGGTGGACGGTTATTTATCTGCCAAATAACAGTCGTCCAAATTGGCGGTTAAGGGGCAAGTTTGCCAGCGAATGGCACCAAAATGGCCGCTCTTTTATGACTTTTAGTGCTAGTGATGAACATCAAGTGCTACTGCAAAGCGCCAAAGCTGCGGGTACTGGACTTGCCAGCGCCCAAAAACTTTATCCCATACACAGCGCAACGATTGGCGGCAGCTGGTATTTGTGGCTATTGACTGTGATTGGCATAGTGCCGATGTTTTTATGGGGGAGTGGGGTGTATTTATATCTTAAAAAAGCGCGCCCTAGAGTGACTGCTGCTCGCCAAAGTAACGCTGCGGCTCCATTTGTTGAGACAAGATATCGATGACTTCGATATTTACTCATGTTCTGCAATTAACTTATCAAGAAACGCTTCACCATCGATACCTTCGCCTCGGTCTAGTTGCTCAACACCTTCTGCTAAGGTTGCTCGCAGGACTTCAAGCTTCATTTCTTCAGCTTCTAGCAATCTCAAACCGGCTCTGACTGCTTCACTAATGGTTTCAAATCGGCCTTCTTGAATTTTTCCATCAATAAATTGAGAAAAATGTTCGCCTAAGATCACGCTGCTGTTTCTTGGCATCGTATTAGACCCTCAGTTTTTTGCATGTGTAATACATACTATTACTCGACTGGATGAAGTGCAAGTTTGCGTTGCTGTGGCAAAGGTTAAAACATTCTCGCCAACTATGCTAAACTCCGCGCAGTTTCTATCTTGTGAGCATGATTATGAGCTTTGCCGATTTATCTTTGCAGCCTTGGCTGGTCAATACTTTAGCGGACTTAGGTTATAAAGAACCGACTCCGGTACAGCGCCTAGCGGTACCTGTGGTATTAAGCGGTGTTGATGTGATGGCTCGGGCGCAAACCGGCACTGGTAAAACTGCCGCTTTTGCACTGCCTATCTTGCAACAGTTAGCAGCGGATAAAGTTAAAGCTCCGGGTATTAGAGCGTTGGTTTTAGTGCCTACTCGTGAACTGGCGCAACAGGTGCACAAAGCCGTTGTTGCCTACGCCAAACAGAGCGAACTTAGCGCAGCTGTGGTTTATGGTGGTGTCAGCATTAGCGCTCAAGTCGAAAAGTTAAAGGCTGGTGTTGATTTGCTGGTGGCGACGCCGGGTAGATTGCTCGATCACTTAATCAGCGGTTCGACTCACTTAGATACCCTTAAGTTTTTGGTGTTTGATGAAGCTGACCGAATGCTTGATATGGGCTTTAAAGACGAGATAAACAGGCTGCTCAAAAGAATGCCTGAAAAACGCCAAACCCTGTTGTTTTCGGCAACCTTTGATGATGCGATATTCAAGCTCAGCAAAAAGTTGTTGAATGACCCTGAACGCATTGAAGTCGATGAGGGCAATACCGCCGCCGCTGAGGTTGAGCAGCTGATTTACGCAGTAGATAAAAAGCGAAAGCGCGAACTTTGTTCGTATTTAATCGGCGCAAAGAACTGGCGGCAAGTGCTGATTTTTGTGCGCACCCGCCAAGGTGCCGACGAGCTTGCCAAACAGATGAAACTCGATGGCATCGCCACCGACACCATTCATGGCGACAAATCACAAGGCGCCCGCGACAAAGCCCTCGAAGCCTTCAAACAAGGCACTGTGAGGGCGCTTATTGCCACCGATGTTGCCTCAAGGGGCATTGATATCAAACAGCTGCAATACGTCATCAACTATGAGCTGCCTCATAATGCCGAAGACTATATTCACCGCATTGGCCGCACCGG
>JBFHGJ010000126.1:0-15470 GCA_041583135.1 Alteromonadaceae bacterium
TAGTAACGGCATTATCACAACCGGATATCCATGGTTGATCTCTGTGATCAGTATAACTTTACATGGTTGACATCCCTGTTGATAGCGCTGCAATTGGGTCTATAACTCGCATCGCTAAAGGCTTTACCTGTTTGCTGTAAAGTGGTGTTAACAAAGGTAAATTATGTTTTGTTGAGGATTGCGCCTTTCACTCGCAAAATTCTCTGATTCTGCTATATAGTAGTAAACCAAGTTTCTCTTGTTTAAACGAAGCGATCCACTGAATACATTTGGATGATTTGTTGCTGGAGATAAATTAGCGATTAGGAGAAAGCTATGACAATCAGTGCATCAGGCCCTAATAATGATAATGAGTATGTGATCTCAGTCAGCGGCGATTTTGATTATAATCAGGTTAAACCGTTTCGTGAGTCTTATGAGGGGATCCCTCAAGCAGCTCAAATCATTGTGGTGGATTTTAGAAAAACGGAATACATGGATAGCTCGGGATTGGGCATGTTGATTAAACTGCGTAAGTATTTTGGCGAGAGCAAAGACATTCGTTTACGTACTGCCAACCCGCAGGTGATGAATATTCTTGAGATCGCCCGATTTGGCGAGCAGTTCAAAATTGAATGATGCTCAAGGTGGGTTGGCCTGTATAGGTCAAATCCGGTGGCTTACTCTATGTCATGTCGATACAGGGCCAATACCGGCCTTGGACTAGAACACTCGATAGATGATGTCTACTGCCGTGCCGTTATCGCTGTAGTGGACTTCATCACAGATGGTGTTGATAAGCCCCAATCCACGACCAAAAGTATCGTCTTCTTGTGACTTGGTGAGATTGTCCATGTCGAATCCTTCACCACTGTCTTTAAAGGCGATATGTAGTTTGGCGTGGCCGTCTTGCTCTTTGTAGGCAACATGGATCTTAATAAAACCCTCTTTTAGCGCCTGTAGGCGTTTTTCCCTTTCTTCGTAATACAACAAATAACCGTCTTCTTGCCGTTTCAAATCACTCGACAGGCGCAAAACGCCGTGTTCAAAGGCGTTGGAAAACAGCTCGGTCAATATGGTATGGAGGTTGTCTTTGTGCGGTGCTACGCACGGCGCGACACCAATCATATCGGTGAGAAGGCCAATCGGCGGGCGTCCTTTTAGTGCGTCTGCATCTAAGGTCATGCTCAGTTGCCATGGGATCTTATCTTGAGGTTTGGGTTGATAGCTCGTGGCCTCTCCTGTCACCGGCTTGCAAGTGATCTCGATTAGGGTAATGTCGTCATCTTGCTTTAAACCGTCACGAAACGCGGTGCTGTCGTCAATGACCTCTTGAAACAAGTCGTGGCTTTCGCCATCGAAAATGGTCCTTAGTCGAGCATCGCCATAGCGTTTACCTGCGCGATTTTTTGCCTCGGTAATGCCATCGGTGTAAAAATACAGTCTGTCACCCAGTTCAAATTGGCGGACGATAACGTCACGCTTAAAGTCATTGTCGGAATAAATACCTAGGGCCATATGTTGTGAGCGAATGGCTTCTTTGAGATTGCCGGTGGCATCTGTGAGCAGAATATCGGGTAATCCACCACACCAGATGGTGCCTCGTGTGCCGGTGGCATTCAATTCGAATATGATGGCGGCGGCAAACATTTCTTCGGGCAAAAAGTGATCGAGTATGTTGTTCATCTTGCGGGCGATTTCACTGACTGACTCGCCTGTCGCCGTCGATTCAAAAAACAGCTGTGATACCGGAAGCGCGCCGATGGCTGCCGGTAGGCCATGGCCGGTAATATCGGCAAGCAACACGTACAAAGAGCCGGCCGGAGAAATTGAGGTCAGCAAGATATCGCCACAAAAGGTGGCGGCCGAAGAAATAAAACTGCGGGTGTTGGCACAGTCTTTAAGGCTAACGCCCATGGCTCTTTCAAATACGGTTTTGGCTATCTCATGTTCATGTTCGGTTTGATTGTGCAGGCGGGTCAGCACGTCATTTTGCTTATTGAGTTGCTCGGTGAGTTCCTTTACCCGGCCGTGAGCGCTGATTTTAGCCCGCAGCACTTGATTGGAAATGGGCTTGTAAAGAAAGTCATCTCCTCCGATAGATAAGCATTTCGAGAGGGTTTCGTCATCAGACAGGCCGGTCAAAAACAGAATGGGAATATAGGTATCGCCGAGATATTCGCGAATGGTTGAAGTGGCTTCAAATCCGTCCATAACCGGCATGAGTACGTCCATTAAGATCAGGTCTGGCGGTGAGTTTTTGACCGCATCGACACCTTCTTGACCATTGCATGCTTCGATAACTTCATGGCCGTCCATCTCCAGTATAAAGCTCAGCATTTCGCGATTGTCTTCGGTGTCGTCTACAACCAGTATCTTCACAGGGCATCCAGTTTCAATTCAACGGTTTAAGTGTTAGATATAGCGCACAACCGGGCGAAACACAAACTCATACGCTTTCACTTACAAATTATCATTGATGACAATTTTACTCTGCACCAGTGTTGTAGCATGTTTAGCTTTGTTATATTTTTCAATAGGTTGAGAGTAAGGTACCATCATGGACAGATGAGTCGAATGTGCACTGACACGCTTTTCACGATGGCTGCCAGCGAGTTGACAGTCAAAGGGGGAGATTTATTTGAGCTATCTCTTTTTAAACAGGTTAAATTAAGTTAGATTCAATGTTTCAAACTCAATAACAGGAAGAAAAAATGGTGATCAAGACGTTGTTTAGGCTTTCTCTATTCTGGCTGTTTACTGTCTATAGCACGCAGCTCTTTGCAGTGCCGGATCAGGTTTCGTTGCAGGCAATTGAAGACAACGTTGAGCAGGTTCTAAAGACCTTTGATGTGCCTGGTGCAGCAGTGGCCATAGTTAAAGATGGCCAAGTGGTCATGGCCAAAGGTTTTGGGGTGAGAAACAACAAGCGCAAAGCTCGGGTTGATGAGAACACCTTATTTGGTATCGCCTCCAACACCAAAGCGTTTACGGCAGCGGCGTTGGCCATGTTGGTTGACGAGGGGAAATTGAGCTGGGACGACAAGGTGGTAAACCTTGTGCCGGGCTTTAAGCTGGCCGACCCTTATGCCACCGCTGAGTTGACTGTGCGCGACATTTTGTCCCACCGTAGCGGCCTTGGGCTTGGTGCCGGAGACCTGATGATTTGGCCGCCTTCAAAGACCACTAAAGCGCAATTGCTTAATGGCTTGCAACACCTCAAGCCGGCATCGAGTATTCGTAGCCGTTATGCCTATAACAATCTGATGTATGTTATCGCCGGTGAAGTAGTGGCCAATGTTTCAGGTATGAGCTGGGAAGCGTTTATTCGCACTCGTATTTTAAAGCCGCTTGGCATGATGGACACCCGGATGAACTTTGCTCGTATCGGCAAAGCCAATAATAATGTGGCAACACCTCATGCGCCGGTCAATGGTAAAGTGGTTCCTGTGGGCGGCGACTTTTTGCAAGATTTTTCTTCTGCCGGTTCAATGGTATCGAATGTTAATGACATGAGTCGCTGGCTACGCTTGCAATTGCGTGGTGGCGTGCTCTCTACTGAAAAAGAGGGCGAAAGCCGACTATTCAGTGCCAAAGCGCAGCAGCAAATGTGGCACCCGCACATAATGCGAATGGTCAGTCAGTTTGATAAGGAACATTACAACAGTCACTTTCGCGGTTATGGCTTGGGTTGGGGACTCAACGATCACTTCGGTTACAAGGTGGTAAGTCATACCGGCGGTATTATGGGCATGGTGTCTAGGGTGGTGTTGGTGCCTGAGCTTCAATTGGGTGTAGTGGTATTGACCAATCAACAGTCTGGCTCGGCTTTTATGGCCATTACCAATGATATCTTGACTCGTTACATGGGTAAGCCTGAAAAAGACTGGGTATCTATCTATCATGAAAGTGTGCTTAAAGGTCAGGCCCGAGGTAAAGCCCACATTGAAGATCTGATGAACTCGCGTGATGCTGATTCTAAACCGACTTTGCCATTATCGGCTTACGCTCAGACCTATCATGATGCTTGGTATGGTGATATTACGATCAGTGAAAAAGATGGCAAGCTGTATATGGCGTTTTCTAAAACCCCTGAACTGCAAGGTTATCTTGAACACTATCAATACGACACCTTTATCGTACGTTGGAAGGTGCGCTCTTTTGATGCTGATGCATTTATTACATTTAGCTTAAACGAGAAAGGCGAAATTGCCCAAGCAGTGATGAAGGCGGTGTCAGGGGCCACGGACTTTAGCTTTGATTTTCACGACCTTGTGTTAAAACCGACGAAAAATCATTGATAAAACCAAAGTTCGCTTTTTAGGCTATACTGGTATCATGGGTGAGCAGCTGTGGGGCTGCTTACCCAGTTGGCAATAATAAAAATAGGAGGGAAAGACAGCAATTAATCATCACTAGTTGTGTTGCTATCGATAAATGAGGTTCTAAGTAATGAAGATATCGGATCTTAACGTGGCGACCGTGGTCGGTATTCAGTTGCGCCGCAGCAGTATGCGCAATGTCGATCAGGAGTTTTATTATCAATCGTTGGTTACTATGCTCAAACCCTTTAGGGATAAACCGGTGGATACGGTACCCCTGCTGGATATCAATCGGCATATCAAATCACTCAACCTGGACCAAACTACCCGAGACTGTTATCTATACGTAGCCCGCTTTTTTGACGATTGGCGTAAAGGCAAAAAGTCAGAACCTTGCAGTGGGGTTTATATGCAGTGTCCGTATTGCGGTGGCTTGGCGCACTTAAAACATTCCTCTTTGGTCTATGAAGGTCAGGATTTTGGCATGATTTATTTATGCGACAATTTTCCTCAGGCCTGTGACGCCTATGTTGGGGTGCATCAAGGAGATTATCTACCGCTGGGGCAGCTCTCCAATATGCAATTGCGCAGCTTAAGGCGCTCGGTGCATCGGCTTATTGACCCGCTATGGCGTGAAAAAGCCTTTTCACGTAATGTCGTGTACGGTTTTTTAGCCGATATGATGGACTTACCCTTAATGCAATGCCATGTGTCGTTATTTGATGATGAGGCTTGTAGAAAAGTGCTGGCGCTTAGGTCTAAATTGATGCAGGAGTTTACCAGTCAGTCTGAACATTGAGGTTCAGGCTGGTTGCAGCTCAACATAAAAGGTACTGCCAAGCCCGACTTGGCTGGTACAGCCTATTTCGCCCTTCATTGCTGCGGTGAGCCGCCTGGCAAGTGCCAAGCTCACTCCTGCACCGGAAACCGTTTGTAACTCTGCACCTAAGCGGTTAAACGGCATAAACAGCTTCTCTTGTTGCTCTGGGTCTATACCGCTACCTGTGTCTGTTACGCTCAAAGTAAACGTGTTGTCTTTACAGCTCGTTTCAATGATCACCGAACCACGGTCCTTGTTGTAGATAATGGCATTGGAGATAAGGCTGTAGATCACCACTCTTAACTGAACTTCATCGGCTAGGGCCAATAGTTCTTGCCTTTGATGGATTATATCGATGCTGCGCTTTTGCGCTTCCGGTTTCAGATGGGCAAGGGCATCTTCAACAATGTCATCGACGCATACCGGCTTAAGCTCAATATCGAGGATGTCGAAATCGGCGGAGGACAGTCTGAGGATTTTTTCAATCATCTCCATCATGTTCCAACCGGCTTTGACGATGTGTTTAATATAAGACTTTTGCTTTTCGGTGAAGTCTTGGTCCATGCTTTCGAGCAATTGACTAAAGCCTAAGATCACATTCATCGGGGTGTTCAGCTCGTGGCTCATTTGCGTCAAGAAGTGAGATTTTGCTTCTTCTGCCTGATATTTTAAGTATTCCAAGGTGGTGATATATTGGTCTTGCTGGATCAAAAAGTTGCGGCGGTTGACGGCATTTTTCACCGAAAACTTAAGCTGCATTTCGGTGCACATCGGTTTGACGATGTAATCGGAAATGTCGTATTGCTCCAGTAGCCTAAAGGAAACATCGACATTTTCTTCGGAAGTTAACACCACCAGCCCGATAAAACGGTTGTCGTCGCGTATTTTTTTGAGCAATTGCTCGCCATCCATACCCGGCATATACAAATCGACCAGCGCCAGATCGTACTCGTTGTTTGCCAGCTTGGCCAAACCATCGAGACCGTCTACCGCTTCTTCAATATCATAGCTGTCGTCATCCAGATGGCCCTTGACTAGCATTCTCATCATCGGGTCATCATCAACCAACAGAATTTTAACCGCTTCGCCCTGAGTCATTATCATTACGCAATATTAGTTTATCATTAATGGAAACCGGCTACCCACTTATCCAACGGCAGTCGAGGCGTTGTCGCTAAGGTGAGATAAGAATGATCCCACTGAAATTTACCTTAGGTTATTTAATCTTAGGATCAAATTGGGCGTTGGTGAAATTAATCCTATAATAGAAGCCATCATTTTCGCCTTTAGAGCTGAACCGTTATATGAGAACCATTCATGCCTTATTGATTTTTATAATTTTATTTTTGCCATTTGAGAGTTTGTCGCAAAGTGTTTCAAAATCTGTTTCACCTTTGCTGTGGCAGCTGGAGTATGGTGGCAAGACTTCTTATGCTTTTGGTTCGATCCATTTGGCGCAACAGCAAAGTTACCCATTGCCTAAGGCTGTGATGACAGGCTTTAACCAGTCCGATGCGTTGGTGGTTGAGGTTGATCTTGATAAAGTCACCCCGCAACATATGCAGGCTCTTATTGCCAAATACGGCATCGACAGTAAAAGACCGCTGGCCAGCTATTTATCAAAGAAGACCTTAAAAAGGTATAAGGATTTCTGTCAGAATAAACACCTGCCCTGTGAACAGTTTCAGGCGTTGAAACCTTGGCTGGTAAGCGTGACCATTACGGCAATGCTCAGTGCCCAAGCAGGGTTTGAACCTCAATATGGCATTGACAAATATTTCATTGCACAATCCGCCGGACAAAAACCGGTGCTCCCGTTGGAAACGGCAGAGCAGCAGCTTGGTCTGTTTGGTGGTCTTTCGGATGAGGTGCAACTGGAGATGTTTAAACAAACATTGTCTGATGATGCAACTGAGTTCAAAGCGCTGATTGATGCTTGGCACGTCGGTGACGAAAAGGCGTTGTTGAATTTGTTTAACAAAGCCAAAGGGACAGCGATCGAAACGTTGTTTTTTGAGCTACTGTTGTATCGTCGCAATGTGGCTATGAGTGCCAAGCTAGAGGAGTTGCTCAAAAGCGGGCAGCGCTTATTTGTGGTGATTGGTACCGCTCACCTCATCGGTCATGACAATGTGTTGGCCCTGTTGGCCGCCAAAGGTGTTAAAGTGACTCCGTGGCAGTATAAAAGCGCCCGCTAAGATAGTTGTTGATGGCATATTCGCTGGCATCGAAGTGAGGCTGTGGCAGTTGACCCGGGTCTACCCAAAACCAGCCTTCGCATTTGTCTGGCTCCATCAGCTTAGGTTCGCCAATGACGTTTTTCACCAGCATGATGATGGAAATGCTGTGGTAGCCTTCAAGTTCAAAGGTATGTAAGTTATTGGTTACACCGATGAGTTGTGGGGCGTGAATGGTCATGCCCGTTTCTTCATGAATTTCGCGAATAGCGGCCTGTTCAAACGATTCACCTAGCTCCAAATGGCCACCGGGAATAGAGTACCAAGGCGCGTGGGCGCCCTTGCGCTTGCCGATGAGAATTTGCTTTTGCGGGTTTTCGATTATAATGCCGATGCCGACAGCTGGTCTATGCATGTGGTTCCATCTTCAATGATTTGGCTTTAAGATAGGCATCATACACTAAAAAATAGAATGAAAGTGATGAAAAAATCTATCTACAGCGTCACCGCAGCTATGTTGCTTTGTGGTGCCTTACCCGCCATTGCAGGAGGCGAAAAGATGCTCGACTGCCATATTCAAGCACCTCAGTCGGTAAAGGTCGGTAGCCCCATTCCGTTGACTTTTACCCTTTCCAATCGTTCTGAGCGTACCGTGGCAGTGCTCAAATGGAATACGCCACTTGAGGGTTGGTTCGGCAATTCATTTAACGTCACCAAAGATGGCAAGGCTGTTACCTATCAAGGGGCAATGGTAAAGCGTTTTCGACCGTCGGCAGAAGATTACGCCGAGATAAAGCCAGGTCAATCGATTTCTGCCGAGGTTGATATGGCACAAGGCTACGATATGTCGGCTAGCGGCCAATATCAGCTCAGTTTTAAGGGGCGTTTGCAAGATGTGCAATATTTAAACCCCGAGCAGGGGGTTGAGCCTGAGATCAAATTACATTCGCTAAGCTGTAATACGCTGACCGTAACCGTACAATAGTGTAAATATATGTTTACACTATTGTGTTTTGCCAAATTGCCACCTTGCGCTTTTTTCGAGTGAGGGCAAGCCTTATGATTAGGCTTCGGCAGTTGTGCTACAAATGAGAGAATATTTATGATCAACATCAAACAAATTCATCACGTTGCCTATCGTTGCAACGATGCCAAAGAAACCGTCGAATGGTATCAAAATAACCTGAATATGGACTTTTTGGTGGCCATTGCTGAAGACAAAGTACCTTCGACGCAAGAACCCGATCCCTATATGCATGTATTTCTTGATGCTGGTCAAGGCAATATTCTGGCATTTTTCGAACTGCCCAACTCGCCAAAAATGGACAGAGATCACAACACCCCTGAGTGGGTGCAGCACATTGCTTTTGAGTTGGAAAGCTATGATGCGCTGATTGCTGCTAAAGCCGAACTTGAGGCGAAAGGCATTGATGTTTTAGGCCCAACCAATCACGGTATCATCAAGTCGATTTACTTCTTTGATCCCAATGGTCACCGCTTGGAGTTGACCGCCCGTGTCGGCACCCCACCGCAGTTAGATGAGCTGAAGAAGGTTGCTCCGTTGATGATTGAAGAATGGTCAAAAACCAAAAAAGCGCCACGTCATGCCGCTTGGTTGCATGAAGACAATTAAGTCAAAAGCAGGTTAGATGTCACAAAAAAACCGCCTCACAGGCGGTTTTTTAATGCATAGGGATGTCAATAAAAGCGCCCTAAGGCGACTTTATCTAAATACCTTTTTGACGCTTCATCGCTTCAAAGAATTCATTATTGGTTTTGGTCATGGCCAAACGGTCAATGATAAATTCAATGGCTTCAACTTCCTGCATACCGTGCGTGATCTTACGCAAAATCCACATTTTTTGCAGTTCTTCCGGTGTGGTCAACAACTCCTCGCGACGAGTACCTGAGCGGTTGAAGTCAATCGCTGGGAATACGCGTTTTTCGGCGATTTTACGGTTGAGGTGCAATTCCATGTTACCAGTACCTTTAAACTCTTCGTAGATAACTTCATCCATCTTAGAGCCGGTTTCGATCAAGGCGGTGGCGATAATGGTTAAGCTGCCGCCTTCTTCAACGTTACGGGCAGCACCAAAAAAGCGTTTTGGTTTGTGCAGGGCGTTAGCGTCAACACCACCGGTCAATACCTTGCCTGATGAAGGTATAACGGTGTTGTAGGCACGAGCCAAACGGGTGATTGAGTCGAGTAAGATGACCACATCTTTTTTATGTTCAACAAGGCGCTTGGCTTTTTCGATAACCATTTCGGCAACTTGGACGTGGCGGCTAGCGGGCTCGTCAAAGGTTGAAGCAACCACTTCACCTTTAACCATACGCTGCATCTCGGTAACCTCTTCCGGACGTTCGTCAATCAACAACACCATTAATTCACATTCTGGGTGGTTGGCGGCGATTGAGGTGGCAATGTTCTGCATCAAGATGGTCTTACCGGCTTTTGGCGGTGCCACAATCAAACCACGCTGACCTTTACCGATAGGTGCAGACAAGTCCATCACACGGGCGGTGATGTCTTCACTACTGCCGTTACCACGCTCAAGCGTTAGTCGCTGGTTGGCGTGAAGCGGTGTGAGGTTTTCGAAAAGGATTTTGTTACGGGCGTTTTCAGGGCGGTCGTGGTTAACTTCTGAGACTTTGAGAAGGGCAAAATAACGCTCAGAGTCTTTCGGCGGACGAATAACGCCGTTGATGGTGTCGCCGGTGCGCATATTGAAGCGACGAATTTGGCTTGGCGAGACATAGATGTCGTCAGGGCCTGCCAAATAAGAGGCGTCTGAACTACGCAAAAAGCCGAAGCCATCTTGCAAAATTTCCAAGACACCGCCACCAAAGATATCCTCACCGCTTTTGGCGTGCTTTTTGAGGATGGCGAAGATGATGTCCTGCTTGCGAAGACGTGCTACGTTTTCCAATCCCATGGTTTCTGCCATTTTGACAAGCTCGCCAATGGATTGTTGTTTAAGTTCTTTAAGGTGCATAGCGGTGGGTTCTTTTAAAATTTGTTTAATTTGCTAAAAATGTAGGATTATTGAATTACTTGAAATATAGGAACTGTGCGATCAGCCCACAGGGAGGGGTAAGCCAGGATCGTCTTGCCTAATAACTTAGCAGTAAAATGACGGTACGTCTAGTAGAGATTGAAAAAAGGTCGGCTTTGATGTTTCGCCGTCGGTGGTTGTGTAGATAAATGGCCAAGGATGGCGTGATGTCATCCTTGGTTATTTAGGACTAGGACCTGATCACAGGTTGCTGTCGATAAACTCGGCTAACTGAGTTTTTGACATGGCACCGACTTTGGTGGCCGCAACCGCGCCGTCTTTGAACAGCAACAATGTTGGAATGCCGCGGACACCGTATTTTGCCGGACTGTTCGGATTGGCGTCGATATCGACTTTGGCAACGGTCAACTTACCGTCATATTCCTGTGCAACTGTATCTAAAATTGGCGCGATCATTTTGCAAGGACCACACCAGGCCGCCCAAAAATCGACCAATACCGGACTGCTTGATGCCAACACTTGCTCTTCAAAGCTGTCGTCAGTCACGTGTATTATCTTGTCACTCATGTTGTTCTCCGAGGTAATAGGAAATAATTTAACAATTTATACTACTATTTAATCATTGTTGTTTCTTATTGCAAGCTTAAGCGTTATTCTATTTAGCTATGAATAAGACGCACCTTTCCAACACAAAATTTTCTGAGCTGGGTTTGAGCCCGGCTATACTCCGTGGCCTTGAAGCTAACGGTTTTTCTAATTGCACACCAATTCAAGAATTGACATTGCCAGTATCTTTAGCCAATAAAGATATTGCCGGACAGGCACAAACCGGTACTGGCAAAACCTTGGCATTTTTACTGGCGACTTTCAACCGTTTGCTCGAACAAGAGCACAAAAGCAGTAATGTGCGGTCGGTGATCCTTGCACCAACCCGTGAATTGGCCGTTCAAATTCACAAAGATGCAAAAGAGCTGGCCAAAGCGACAGGTTTGAAACTTGGATTGGTATATGGGGGCGAAGGGTATGAAACTCAACGCCAACAGTTCGAGAAAAATATTGATATTTTGATCGGCACTACCGGCAGACTCATCGATTACTACAAGCAGGGCTGTTTTAAACTCAGTGATGTTGAAGTGGTGGTGCTTGATGAAGCCGACAGAATGTTCGACCTTGGCTTTATCAAAGATATTCGCTATCTGTTTGGTAAAATGCCTCCGCCGGATAAACGCTTATGTTTGTTATTCTCTGCCACCTTATCTTACCGCGTGAAAGAGTTGGCTTTTGAGCTGATGAACGACCCAGTACATTTGCAGGTGGAGCCTGAGCAAATGACGGCCAAGCGTATCGAAGAAGAGCTGTTTTATCCGTCAAAAGAAGACAAAATGCGTCTGCTGTTGACCTTGGTCGAAGAAGAATGGCCGGAAAAAGCCATTGTTTTTGCCAACACCAAGCACACCTGTGAAGACTTACACGCGTGGCTTGAAGCCGATAAACATCGCGTTGGTCTGCTAACCGGAGATGTGCCGCAAAAAAGACGGCTGAAAATTTTAGAAGATTTCACCCAAGGCAATCTCGATATTTTAGTGGCAACCGATGTTGCTGCCCGTGGTTTGCATATTCCAGCGGTCAGTCATGTGTTTAACTATGACCTGCCCGACGACGCCGAAGACTATGTTCATCGAATCGGCAGAACCGGACGGGCCGGTGCCAGCGGTAAGGCAATTAGCTTTGCCTGCGAAAACTATGTCTATAATCTGCCGGCTGTTGAGCAGTACGTTGCCCATGAAATTCCAGTGAGTCATTACAATCCTGACCATTTGCTCGATGATTTGACCAGACCACGTATGCATCATCGCCGCCGCAATACTGCCGGGGCTGGTAAAGGTGGCCGTGGTGTCAAGGGCGGAAGGGGCGCCGGTGGTCGTCGCAACGACTCAAACAGGCGATAATCTCAGCGGCGGCTTTTTGGCTTGATCACCAAAATGTAAAAGGACCATCACCATAAACAAGTTACATCATGATATTTATGCGATCATCGATTTAGGCTCCAATAGCTTTCATATGTTGATGGTCAGGGAAGTAGCCAACAGCGTTCAGGTGATCGCTCGGATCAAGCGTAAAGTTCGTCTGGCTTCGGGCCTTGACGATAAATTTGTTTTAAGTGATGTCGCTATGGCGCGAGGGCTAGAATGCCTGGCGCTGTTTGCCGAGCGCCTGCAAGACATTCCCCGAGAGAATATTCGTATTGTCGCCACGGCGACATTACGTTTGGCGGTCAATGCCGAGGTTTTTGTTAAAAAAGCCGAGCAAATAGTCAATCACCCCGTCAATGTTATCAGTGGTAAAGAAGAAGCCCGCAACATCTATTTGGGTGTTGCCTATACATCCAATTGCAACAGCAATAAGTTGGTGATTGATATCGGCGGCGCCAGTACCGAGGTGATTGTCGGCAACCAATTCAATCCGTTGGTACTGAACAGCTTAGATATCGGTTGTGTCACCTTTCTTGAACGTTACTTTAGTGATGGTCAAATCAGCCAAAGTCATTTCGACAATGCCATTAACGCTGCTTGCGAAGCGCTCACCAAAGTCAAACAAGCCTATTTGGATGTGGGTTGGCAAAGTGCGGTTGGGGCATCCGGCACGGTTCAGGCCGTACAGGAAATCTTAATCAGCCAAGGCTTTTCTGAAGAACTGACGTTGGAGCGGCTTGAAAATATTATGGCGCAGGCGATTGCCTGCGGCGCCATCGACACTCTCGATATTCAAGGCTTGTTGCCTGAGCGGCGCTTAGTGTTTGTCAGTGGTTTGTCGATACTTATCGCGATTTTCGAAACCCTGTCGGTGGCGCGTATGACCTTAGCCGGTGGTGCGTTACGCGAAGGTGTGCTTTATTCAATGCTTGGTGGTGCCCAAGGCGAAATTCGTAAAAGAACCGTCGAGAGCTTGCTTATTCGTCATCATGTCGATAAGCGCCATGGTAAGTTGGTCGCCGATGTGGCGGCTGAGTTGGCGCGCCAGTTGGACAATCAATGGCATTTACATGACTTTGAAGGGTTGGCATTACTCGATTGCGCCGCCATGCTCCATGAGATGGGACTCATTATCGATTACAGACGCTACCATCAACACAGTGCCTATATTCTCAAACAGAGTGAGTTGCCCGGTTTTACCAGTGCGCAGAAAAAACTGCTGACGGCTTTGGTGGCCAATCATCGCGAGCCTATCGATCATCTACACCTGAGCCAGCAAACCATGACCTCTGTGCTATTGGCGCAAAGACTGACCCGTATTTTGCGTTTGGCCATTATCTTGTCGATGCGACGTTTAGATGATGCATTGCCGCAAGTACGCCTTAATGCCGGCTTGAGTGAAGATGGTAAAGAGCTTTTAACCTTATCGATGCGAGACGGCTGGTTGGAGCGTCATCCTTTAATGAAAGCCGAACTCTGCGCTGAGATTGAAGAACAGGCCAAAGCAGGATGGGTTTTAGAGGTTAAAACCGGCGTTCTCTAGTCTCTGTTATAGCCTAATCGTGGGCGTAGCCGAAATAGCCGCCGACGCGTAGCGCGATGCCCCAAGTCGTGTCATAGTCATTTTGTCGCTCAAAATCGATAAATGGCTCTACTTCAAAAAACAGCCATTTACGCAGGGCGTGACGGCGCCAGCGGGTACTAAGAGTGATCTTTTCATCGCGATAATTCGGCTCGGTAACGCCATTGACCAAAATTCCTGTGATCAGGGTGCTTTTATAGTTGAATCTCGTGAGGTGATATAGCGCTTTTTTCCAATGGGGTGTGCTGAACTCCTCTCTATCCCAAATACTGTAAAACGCTCTAAATTCACTGTTCTTATTCGGAAAATAGGACATTTGGGTCAAAAAGCGATAGCCCAAACCGTCGTTCATATAGTATTCCAAAGACGGCTCGACACTCACCACCCAATCGTCATCTAGCTTTTTCTTCCAACGATAGGAGGTTCGAGCGTAAATTTGTGCGCTACCAATGCCCAGTCGTGAACGAAAGTAGGCATGTTCATTGGATTTATGCAGCAATTGAATGGCGGCGCTGAAATCTCTTTTATCGAGTGAGTCGGTACCCGGACGTGAAGTTTCAAGTGGGAGGCGGTTGAAGTCTTCTTCTTCGTTGTCGGAAAACACCAAATTGACTTTTTGTTTTAGGTTGGGGAGGTTGACCTTGACTTTAAATTTCAGTGGAAAGGTGCTCCAATCTCCCGCTCTGGGCTCCCAGCCCATCATCACTCGGGCCCAAGCTTTAGAGCCATTGCGTGTCGGATCGGAGCAGTCATCGACAAAATGATCGTTCAACCACAATGCCGATTCATCCAAGGCGTCGGAAAACGAGTCGTAAAAATCATCCAGCCATTCAAAATCATTGGAAAATTCAACATCCTTGCCACCAGGTGTAAATGCCGGCTTGGTTGCGGTATCTGGGGTTTCAATTTTGAATGCATCGTCTTGAGGCTCCCATGCCAAGCTAGGAAAGCTCAATAAAATCATGAGACTAACGATAGGCTTTGACTTTTTCCAAGGCATATTGATTGACACGATACTGCTGTGGTTGGTCTTATCAAGTTTAGAAGATGAGCCAAGTTTAAGCCAGTGACATTTTGTATCGGTTAATATTTGCCGGATCATTTGCCCAGAGATCAACAAAGTGGGATAATCAGCCCACTTAAATCCAATTGATTCTATATGCTAGACAAAGGAGTTACGCATGTTCAGTAGCATCGGGCCATGGCAGTTGTTGATAGTCTTGGTAATTGTAGTTATTGTATTCGGTACTAATAAGTTGCGCAACGTTGGTTCCGACCTCGGCTCTGCTGTCAAAGGCTTTAAAAAGGCTGTTGGCAGTGAAGAGGAAGGCGAGAAACTGGAAGAAAAATCTACGGCGACAGATGCCAAGGTAAGTGCTGAAAAGTCCGCAGCCAAAACATCTGACAAGCAAAAGGATAGCGTATAAGCCATGGGCGCCGGCGAACTGTTAATCATTGCCGTTATCGGTCTATTGGTATTGGGACCCGAGCGTTTGCCGGTAGCCATACGCACCGTGTCTGGTTGGTATCGTACCATCAAGCAAATGGCCAATTCGGTCAGCGCCGAAATGAGTCATGAACTCAAAGTGCATGAATTGCA
>JBFHGJ010000127.1:0-15151 GCA_041583135.1 Alteromonadaceae bacterium
AACGGATATTACCAAGATCACCGCGCAAGCCCACGCCTCGGTCAACCCCAACGGCTTTGATACTCGCCTATATTGGGAGTTTGGCAAAACCGTTGATTTGGGCCGAGAAGTGCCATGGGGCCAGCAAGGGCAAAACCCAGGTGACGGCGGCAGTATCGGCAACGGTACTACTATGGTGCAATACGCCAGCTTGTTATCGCCACTAGAGTGCGATGAGAAATACTATGTACGTGCCCGAGCCGACTTTGAGCGAGGTTCGGTATATGGTGAGACGGTATCGTTTACCACCGACACGTGCGCTCTGCCGACGGTGATCACCGGTATTGCACAGGGGATAACCTCAATTGGCGCGACGTTGTTGGCGCAAGTCAACCCCAATGGCTTGGAGACCCAGCTGTATTTCGACATAGGTCCAACGACCGACTATGGTCTGAGCTTTGCTGCCGGTAGTGCCGGGTCTGGCGATCTGTTGGTGCCGATGCAAAGTATTCTCAGCACCCTTGAGTGCAGTACGCTTTATCATTACCGGGCACGGGCTGAGAATGCTTCAGGCGTGGTTGTCGGCGAAGATATGGAGGTCAAAACCAAAGGCTGTCCAGATATCGTCTTTACCATTAAAGATGCGACTAAGCGATTGCGTATCGATGCCGATGGTGATGGCTATTACAGTCAGTTCGACATTATCTTCGATGCCAATGTGAGTGAAGGTACTCATGATGTCTATGCTGAGTTGTTTATGCGCAGACCCGGTGAGAGCTGGGAAAAATATGCAACCTCAACAGTCAATAGTATTACAACCGACCGTCCTGATGACACCATAGAAGTCGGCCATACCTTACCTGCGGACTTGATTGAAGACCACTTTGATATTCGAATCGACCTGTACAAGCATGGCGAGCTGGGTATGAAGGCCAGCTGGAGCAGCGCAAATGACCCTGATCTAAAAGAGCTGCCGCTTGAAGGTATCGATAACGACAATCCATTAAAGCCCATCATCAGGGTTGAACCGCTGCAATTGAGCTTTGAAGAGCCAGTGCAAGGGCAGTCGCCTGCGGGCGCCGTATTGCAACAGCACGACAATTCTGTGGTCAAATTCGCCCGTGGCACGATTGACCCGAGCGAGCAGTTGGCGGCCTTGGCGAAAAATGCCAAAGACCAAGACGATGCACAGCTAATGATGCTTCAAGGTCTTAAAGGTCATCATGTGCTGATGCAGTTCAATCATCATTTGACACCACAATCGCGTCAGGCATTGGCCCGTCAAGGGATCAAGATCTTACAATATGTGCCTGACAACACCTATTGGGTGTCTGTGCTTGATAACTTCAAGCCCGACGAAGTGACCGCTGCTGGTGGCATTTACTGGGCCTCGAAAGTGTCGGCCGAATACAAACTGTCGCCTTCATTGGATGTAGATGAAACTGTCGCTCTAAGGGGCGGGATTGAAGGTGTCGATGAAGTGCTTGAAGTCGGCGTGCTGTTTTTTAACGATGTCTCGCGGTTTAGAGCGCAAAGTTTGTTGCTTAATTTACCGACAGTACAAATAATCGGCTGGCCGAGTGACCATATGGTGACTGTCAGCATTGATCGCTCTGAGCTTAAAGGACTGCTGAACAATGATATTGTTCAGTGGGTAGAGCCTGCCCCGGCAGAATTGACCAACTACAATCTCACGGCGGCCAAACGCATCAACGTTGATAACATTCGCCAGCAAAGCTGGGGTAACCTCTCAGGCCATGGCGTTAAAGTCGGCGTTTGGGACGGCGGTGCGGTCTACCAACATACTGATTTTGGCAGCCGTTTAACCAATCCTGACAATGGTAGTCTATCGCAACATGCGACCCATGTTGCCGGAACTATCGGTGGCAGCGGCGCCGGTAACCAACAGGCGACCGGTATGGCTCCCGAGGCGACCATAGTGTCATATGACTGGAACAGCGATACCACTGAGATGCGCGCGGCTAAAGATACAGGCATTGTGCTGTCTAATCACTCATATGGTGTGGTAGCCGGTTGGACTTGGAATAATGGCTGGACCAACTACGGTGATTACTGGTTTGGTATTTATTCGAACGTTACTGCCGAGTGGGATGATATTGTTTATGACAATGACTTGATCATTTTCAAAGCCGCCGGTAACGACCGTCACGACGGTCCGGGTTGTCCAAGCGGTAGCGCTTGTGATGGTCCTTATGAATCTATTGGTACCCGTGGTGTGGCGAAAAACATCATTACCATAGGGGCGACCACAGATTCAGATAGCATGACCATATTCAGTGGTTGGGGGCCGACCGATGATGGTCGTATCAAACCGGATCTGGTTGCCAATGGCGATGGCTTATATTCCACCTTGATTGGTAATTCCTACGGTAATATGACCGGTACTTCTATGGCCTCACCGAGTGCTGCGGGATCTGGCACCTTATTGTTCGAACACTTTAACAAGGTCAATGGTTACGCGCCGGGTGCGGCAACCTTAAAAGGTATTATGATCCACGGTGCCAAAGACTTAGGTCGCACCGGCCCGGATTATGAATATGGTTGGGGGTTAATCGATGCCGAGCGGAGTGCTCAGATAATCACTGACCATTCATGGCGTACAGAAATGTTGGAGCAGACTCAGGCAATTGATAAGTACACCATTTCAACCGATAGCCGCTCATCATTACTCAAATTTACCTTGGTGTGGACCGATCCTGCCGGTGCGCCGGGCGGTTCGAAAGACTTGGTCAACAATCTTGACTTGGTGCTGGTCGCGCCTGATGGTAGCGAGCATTTGGCTTGGGTATTGAACCCTGCCAATCCGGGGGCTCCAGCTACTCGTGGCATCAACACCCGTGACAATGTTGAGCAGGTAGTGGTGAACAACCCAATGGCCGGTGTTTGGAGTGTTAAGGTTATAGGCGCGGCTATTAATGACGGTCCTCAAAGCTATACCTTAGTTGGCGACGTATTAGGCGGTGCCAGTGATGGTGGCGGCGATGGCGGCGGCGGTGATGGCGGCGGTGACGGTGGCGGTGATGGCGGCGGCGGTGGTGATACACCACCACCGCCGCCACCACCATTGCCTGAGGCTCCGGGCTTCAATATCTACAATGATGGTGAGCGCGAGCTTAGAGTCTTTGATATTGTGCCGGAACTTCCTGCACCATGGGTTAGTTTAGGTCCGGTCTCTGGTGTGGTTCAGCCGGGTAGTTCAATGCGGGTAACCGTTAGAGTCAACTTCGATAGAGCGCCTACCGGCGAAACCGGGGTCAGGCTGCTGGTGACTTCCGACGACTATGACTTGTCGCCGTATCCTAATGGCGTATATATCAACACTGTTAGGGTCTCACTTGATGACATCGACAAAGATGGCATTCACAACCTCGACGACAACTGTCCTGAGGTACGTAATACCGATCAGCTCGATACCGATGGCGATAGAGTCGGGGATGCCTGCGACGACGATGACGACAATGACGGTATTCCAGATGCCGACGATTTCTATCCACTGGATCCGGATAAATCGCAAGAGCCGGACAAGCTGGCCGATATCCGCTTTAATAGTGACAAGCTGTCACAATGCTTGCGTGATCAGTTAGGTCAGCCAGCATATATCTCTGATATCACCGAAGTGAACTGTGACAGTAAAGCCATTGCCGATTTAGCCGGGATTGAAAATTTGCAGGCGATATTGAAGTTAAGCCTCAACGACAATTTGATCAGCGATATCGGCCCGCTCGATAGACTCGATGCGATGCGTGAGCTGTTGATAAGTGACAATCAAATTGTCGATATTTCAGTGGTGGCGCGTTTGTCTATCATTCGTAAGCTGGTGATGAGTAACAACAGGATCAACGACATTCTGCCGATTTTGGTGCCTACGGTGCCCGATGTACCGCCGGTGATCAATCAGTTGCTGCATGTGGATTTTGCCGGCAACCCGGATATCCCGTGCTGGCAGCTCGACTATGTTGAAACCTACGTCAAACCACTCACTTGGATACGGCCAAATAGTTGTGCCAATGTCAGTGGCGATGCCGACAACGACGGCTTAGCCGATAGTGAGGAGATAATCAGAGGAACCAACCCGCTTGTTGGTGACACTGATGGCGACGGTATGGGCGATGGCTTTGAGGTGAGGTATGGCCTTGATCCTCTAAACGGCAGTGATGCCGAGGGCGACCCTGATCTTGATGGTTTGAGCAATTTGGATGAGTTTCTTGCAGGGACCAATCCAAACAGTAGCGACACCGATAATGACGGTTTCAGCGATAATGTCGAAATAGGCTTAGGGCTTGACCCGACCGATCCTAGCGATATTTGGATTGATAATGATGGTGACAAGTTGCCGTTGATCTTAGAGCTGTTGCGGGGTCTTGATCCGAACTTAAAAGACAATAATGTCTTTGCCGACCGCTACTTGCTGATCCAGCAGATTTACATCGATATTTGGTATCGTTTGGCGACCCAAGAAGAGATTGACTATTGGCGCGCCAGATTAGAGTCGGGGGAGAGTTTACCGGCCGATATCTATGGAGCACTGCTTGATGAAGAAACCTTTGAGCTGTTGACCTTTGTTGGCCGCGTGTTTATGGCAACGTTGCAGCGTACGCCAACCAATGAGGAGCTTAGAGAGTGGCGAGACTTCCTTGCTGCCGGTGGTCTCAAGTTGGATATGGTGACTAAGTTTGTTGCCTCAGAAGCCTTCTTGAGTGAATACGGTCCACTGAGCGATGAAGAATTTGTGCGCCTTATCTTTGAAACGGTGATGGGCCGCGATGTGACCCCAGATGAGCTGGGCGATTACCTCGATAGGCTCGATACGGCCGTGATTGACCGCTCACAGATGATGCTTGAGATCATTGACTCCGATGAGTACAAAGATGACCAAGAAGCCGTACAACGTATTGGTGCTCTAAGCCTATTGCTGATCGGTGAAGCGCCTTCACCAGAGCAGGCTGCTCAGCTCAAACAGCTGTTGGTCAATGGTGGAGATACCAATGGTGTACTCAATGCGTTACTTGCCAGCGATGGATTCCGTAAGACCTTAGTTGATGGTATCAGTGATGCCGATGCCGACTCGGACAATGACGGGATCCCAGATGGCGTTGAATTTACCGGTGGCACCAATGTCGCCTATAAAGACAACGACGTAGTGGGTAAGGATGACTTGTTTGTTAAACAGATGCTCCGTGATCTCGTGGGTGAAACCTTCTCCGATAAGCTGGTGCAAGAGCAAATGACCGTGCTAAATGGTCTTGGCAGTCGGACCAATTGGGTCAAACACCTGATGGACGATCAACGTTTTGATAGCAGTCGTTTGGCGCTGAGCCGGTTATATTATGGCTTCTTTGCCAAACAACCGTCACACAGTGCACTGATGTACTGGATAGGCGGAGTTGAGTCGGGCATGAGCTTGAGCCAAGTGGCCGAGCGTTGGTATATGAGCCAAGAGTTCAAATACCTCTATGGCTACTTACGGGTTGATGAATATGTCAGGTTGGTTTATCAGAATGTGCTTAATCGTCCACCGACGACTACAGAGCTTAGCACTTGGGTTGCCAAGTTACGCTCCGGACAAGTCAGTCCGGGAGCGATGATGGTGAGCTTCACGCAAAGCGCTGATAACGCCGCACGTCATTTGAATCGCGATCAGGTTGTGGTGTTATTCAATCTGCTCTATCGTCGCTCTCCAAGTGAGGTGGAGCTCAACACATGGCGACGTAAAGTAGACAGTGGCATGGATATTAGGGCGCTGGTTAACAGTATTATCAACAGCACCGAGTACCAAGGCCGATTCTATTGATTTAGCAATCTGCTGAGCCTAGTCTAAAAAAGCGAGCCAAACGGCTCGCTTTTTGTTTCTAGAAATAGGTAGTCTATGAAAACCTCTGTTCAAAAATAAATTCGTTTAAATCGAACGAAAGTGGGTGTTTATACTAATTTTCATTCTCAATATTCGGCGTAAAATAAACTTCATACCCACTACCGATGAGGAATATATCATGAACACCACCACTTTAACTGAACAACAGCAGCAACAAACCACTTCAATCAAATTTGCCGCCGTTGCCGATTTGGCCGGACGTATCGCGTTGGCAGCAATATTTTTACTCGCAGGTGTCAACAAGGTGCAATACTATGACGCCAACGCGCAGTTTCTCGCTTCAGGCGGCCTACCTGAGTTTTTACTGCCATTTGTGATTGTCTTTGAGGTTGTCGGCGCGTTGATGATTATTGCTGGCTTCAAAACCCGCCTCGTGGCGTTAGCGTTTGCTGGTTTTAGCGTTGTCACGGCGCTGATGTATCACAGCAACTTAGCTGACCAAATGCAGTTTCTGATGTTCTTTAAAAACCTGGCCATTGCCGGCGGCTTTTTGACTTTAGTGGCACACGGCGCCGGTAACTATAGCTTGGACGCCAAGCGCAGATAATGACCGCCGTGAAGGTTAGCGAAATCTCAAGTCCCTTCATATTCGGAGGGACTTTTGCGTGGAAATTGAAGTATGCTATCGAGATAGGCAAATTTTAAGACTTCAGTAGACAAATGATTGGTGACGATGGCAAAACCCAATAAAAAAGGCCCAACTAAAACGGTCGATATTTTTTGTGCTCACTGCAAGACCCAACTGTATAAATACAGAAAAGGCGGCAAGGGGGCTTTGGTTAAATGTTTTATCGAGCGGATCAGTAAAGATTTTACACAAACTCCCTGTACATGCCCGAATTGCCAAGCGGTTTTTGCTCGCGAGACCTTAATAAGAGGCGCGCCTGCATATAAGATAATTGGTGGCAAGGTGACGTTTAAGTGATCATATTTACTCTTAACCCGTATATTGAGGTTAACTTAGATTAGAGGTAGTCATCCTCTGTTTGATGTCTAAGCGCCAAAATCGTGACCGTTTGCTTATCTTCTATCTCAAACAGTGCCACGTAACCTGTTACACCGAATGGAATTAAAAACTTTCGAATAAAGGGGTTGTCGATTTGTGCCTTTCGGCAAGTAAACGGGAAATCTTGCAAAACAAGTGTCGCCTTTTCTATTGCTTTGACTGCCCGTTCGGCAAGTTTTTGTTTCAAGCCACCAAGCACTTCGTCAGATGAAACATATTCATCAGCGCTAATAGCCAGTTCACGAGTAGTGAGTCCTTTTGCCAAAAAAGCTTGCTCAGCTTTACGCTTATTCAAATTCAGCTCTAGGATTCGATAAGAAAACTCGATAGGGTTTCGCCTTCATTTAAACTGTCTTCAACCGCTTGTCTTAAACTAGGATTCACTCTAGTCGCTGGAATGGTGGCTGTTTTCATGACTTTTAGTCACTTGCATTTCGTATGTAATACAATGGCGCGCTTTGTTGGAAACTGCTAGATTTAAAACAGAGCATTGCAAAGTCACTACAGGTATGTTGAGGTAATATTATGCTGGTATTACAAAAAAAGGGTTGATGGCGTGCCATCAACCCTTTTCAATCTTAGGCTTTTATTAGCCGATTAGAATTCAACTTTCATGCTGAATTTATACATACGACCGATAACATCGTAGTTGCTTGGGAAGGTGTTACCCGAGTTGTACTGAGTTCGGCCTGCTTCGTTACCTACAACTGGCGGCTCTTTGTCAAATACGTTGTCGATACCAAAGCTAAACTTGATGTGGTCGCCCCAGTGGTATGATGCGAACAAATCGAAGTAGTTGTAAGAATCGATTGAACGGAACTTTTCATAAGTACCGGCGTATTGGCTTTGAGCGATCTTCAAGCCGCTTTGATAGCGCCACAAACCAGAAACGGTCCAGTCTTCGTCAAAGCTCCAAGTCACGCGCTGTAAAAGACGGTTTTTCGACACCGGATCACAGGCGGTGCCGAAGATACCGTTACAGTCGATAACGGCTGTGGCATCTGAGCTTTGGCTTTCGTGGGTGAGGTAGTGGTTGAAGTTGGTTGAGAACGACAAGGTGCCCATATCGCCCAATTCCCAATCGAAGTTCAAAGACGCTTCAAGACCTTCGGCGCGTCGATACTTCAAGTTGGTGGTGAACAACTCAATACCGGAACCTGCGATGGTCAAAGAGCCACCGATACGGTTGATTTTACCACAGGCTTCAGCATTACCGTTGATGTAACAGTCATCCAAGATCTCTTGTGGTGAGAACTCGCCAATCACATCGTCGATATCAATATCGTAATAATCGAGTGAGAAGGTGAAGTTTTTCAAGAAGTCCGCTGAGTAAACCAAACCGGCAGTGAAGGTCTCGGCATCTTCGGCGCCAGGCAGTGCTTGCGGATCAGAACCGGTAATGGCGTTAACCTGACCTGAGATAATGTCCTGTACCGAGCCGACTTGCGAAGGCGTCATACCGGTAGACTCACACAAGGCTTGTAAGCTTGAGTCGATGTTGCCGGCATTGGCAATCGAACAAGGGTCCATTTGAGCATTGTCCAGACCGGTTACTACAGGTGAGGCGATTTCATCGACATTTGGTGCACGAGTGGCCGATTGCTGCATCACGCGGAACAACCAGTTGTCGTTTGGTGCCCAGCTTAAACCTAGTTTCCAAGTGTTAACAGAGCCTACTGAATCATACTCAGCAGCACGGAAACCCATTTCCAAGTCTAGCTTTTTGGCAAAAGACTGATCAGCCATCAAAGGTAAGATACCTTCGAAGAAGAATTCATCGGATTTGTAGCCGCCTGAAATTGGCAAAACGTTACCACCGGCGCCACCTTGACAGCTGGCAGGGGCAAGTTTCAAACACTCATCTGGCTCCAATGAACCACGCTCTTGACGGAATTCATAACCAAAGCTCACGCTCAATGGTTCACCGGCAGAAGGCAGTGTGATGGCGTCGATTGAACCGTTGATCAGCACCTGTGCCACGGTTTGATCATACTTTTGGTCTTGCAGGGCAACGGCTTGCGCATATCCGGCCATTTCTTCGGTGATGGTGCCGAAGCCGCCAAACAGGTTGATTGGCACGCACGATGGGTCGCCGTTAAGACAGGTCACACCGTCACGGGTATCAAGGGCATTTTGAATGTTGGTCAAGTTGGTGTAACCGGCGCGAGTGGTCACGCGGTTTGATTCACCATACTGATAAGATACGTCATATTCCCAGTTGTCGTTGATAAAGCCGCGAACACCGGAAATAATTTGGAATTGGTTGGTATCAAATTCTTCTGAGCGAGCGCCAAGCTCGACCGTACGACGACGTAGCTGCACCAACAGGTAGTCTTCTGAGTCAACCATACCGTTGCCGTTTTCATCACGCCAGTTAACGATACCCGCCTGATTTGGGTCACTGTTAAGTAAACCAGCATCCAAAGCGGTGTTACCGGCATCAATCATCCATTGACGCGCTTGGTCGCCAATCAAGGGGTTAAACAGCGGTAGATTGAAAGTAGCACCAAATGTACCCGATGGAGCAACCTGCGTTTTTACTGTGACATTGGTAAATGATGCAGTCGCATAGGCGGTGTGATTGTCATTGATGTCATAGTGACCGATGGCGGTAGCACTGTAGCGCTCTTGCGGTGTCTGGTAGAAGTTAAACGGATTGAAGTTGAATCGGCTACATGCTGAACTGATGGTGCCGTCTTCACGGAACTGACCACCGGCAGCTGAGCCGCCACCGACGATTTGGAAACGGGTTGGGATAGCCGTGGTTGAGCCACCGGCTGCAACAACGTTTGGACCGCCACAACCGGCTTCAGGTGCCAAAGGTGGTTCGCCTGCCAAGAATTGTTCATAGTTGGCGCCAGAGGCGGTATCAATACCAAGCTGACCGAGTGGACGGTCACCCAATAGGATTTGATCACGAGCCATCCAGCTCATGGATAAGGCGATGTTACCACGGTCGTCATCTAAGTTGGCACCAATGGTCAATGACAAAGAGTCTTTATCGCCATCGCCTTCACTTGATTGTGAATGACCGTACTCCAATGCAACGCCTTGGAAATTCTCTTTAAGGATAAAGTTAAGGGCGCCTGAGATTGCATCAGAACCGTATACTGCGGAGGCACCACCGGTGACCAAATCAACTCGGTCAATCAACGCGGTAGGAATGGTGGCGGTATCGACTTCACCGTTGTAGTTAAACGGCACCATGCGACGGCCATTCATCAACACGAGGGTACGTTCTTCGCCTAAGCCACGTAAGTTGACGGTTGCTGCACCTTCAGAGCCATTGTTGGCACCAGCGCCATCGCCCGGCGTGGTGCTTGGCAATAGTTTGATGATCTCTTCGACTTCCGGCTCTTGCAAGAAGCTCAGTTCTTCGGCGTCCATTGACATGATAGGGCTGGTGGAGACTGCGCCGGGGCGCTTGATGCGGCTACCGGTGACCGCGATTTTTTCAACTTTTTCCTCTTTTTGTGCTTGCTCGGCGTCTTGAGCGAGGGAGGTTGTGGTGGTTAACATTGCCGTTGAGGCAGCACCAGTGATTAAAGCGAGCCGAATCGACTTCGCCAGTTTTGTATTGGTAAACATGATGTTCTCCCAGTTGATTATTGTTGTTGTGAGGCATGACCAAATTTTCCAAAGGTACTCTTTTCCCTCGACCAAAAAACCAATTGTGTCTATGGTTTGCCAAGAATAACCTATGATGTATAGTCGAAAAGGTACGGCAAAATCAATAGCCGGTTACAAAAAAATGGGAATTATTGAGGTAAATGGTCTTTACAGTTCAAATAGTGTACTCGATTGTTAATGTTCCGTTACTGCTATCCCTTCGAGCGTGACATATTTTGACGACAGGTCTTTGCCATCGCGATGGCTGAAGCGGATATTCAGTGCCAAAACGGTTTGTGTTTTGCGGCTAATTTCACTAAAACGCAACACCAATCGTATCGGTACGCCAATGGGCATGTACTTTTCTAAATAACCATCTTTGAAATTTTTGCGGTTTGATGGCCCGTTGGCATCAACGATATCTTGACCCATCTGACCTCTGATCGCCTGAAACTGTTCGCCATACTCATTGTAAAAGTGACTGTCTGCGGTATAGATCCCAAATTCGCGGTAGTCTGGCGAGTAAACGCTCTTATTGCGATTGGTAATGATCACAGCACATTGAAACCCTGCTTGAGTACGGCTACAGTGCTCAACTTCAAAGCGGTAGCCTGCCAACAATTTTTGTGTTTTGATTGTGTCATGTTGCAATGGTTTTACAACCCCATTGCGACGATGGTTGGCTATCGCATCGTCCAAACAATGTAAAATGGTTTTGAGTTGTCCGATATTGTCCATTGCATCTATCAAGCTGGCGCATTGTTGCGACCATGCCATCGCTGGAAATAACAGTAATATAAACAATAAGTGCTTTTTCATATGGACTCTCCAAACAAACATGCGACGGGTCTTTGGTCAATCTGTTTAGAGTGACAGTCAGTGACCTGTGGCGGAGCTGCACTTCGCTTTGTCGGCAAAGTCGTTTTGCCGGCGAAGTAAAAATCTCCCAGTAACGAAGAACTTTCCCATGGCACTTGCTGCCAGTTGGTTTTGTCGATGACCGCTTTACGTACATTTTTGAACAACTTCTCAATGCTTAGATTTGGCGTTTCTATGTGTTTTAGCAACTCGTTGGTATAAATGCCGTTTTTACCTTCGCCATCGGCGGCGACGGCCCCAGGCGCTGTGGCGTATGCGAGCAAAGTACCAGTAGGGGCGCTGAGTTGAGCAAGTCCACGCTTTAAGGCGCGAAAGTTGGCGACAAACGGGTTATTGCGACAGGCGTCGAGGATCACGATATTGAGATTCCCTTTGCGATAGGCCATGACGTTGAGCACTTTGGCCAAATTGAGTGCTTCAAATTGAACGTCAGATGATTTCAGCGCTTTTGCATCGACCGGCAATAGAAAGTTGCTGCCGTCAATTTGAACACCATGACCAGCATAGTAAAACAGTGCCACCGTGTTGGGGTTGGAGAGCTTTTGCTCAAACTGTGCTAGGGCACTTATCATTTGTTGGTGGCTATTGTTGATACGAAGGTCAACCGTAAAATTGAGTCTGCTGAGTGACTTTGCCACGGCTGTGGCATCGTTGGAGGGGTTCTTTAGAGGTGACAGTGATAAATACTGACTGTTGCCAAAAACCAGAGCAATTCTATCGCTGTTTTTTGTTCCGTTGTGCTTGAGCTGTTTAAGTACGATCCCGCGAGGTGAACCAGCTCCCGCTGAGACATGATTGGATGATACTAGGGCAAACAGAAGGCAAAACAATAGGGCATAAATGGGTTTGACTGTATACATTTTATTATATTTATAGTGGTAGACGTCGCGACAGGAATTGGCGCTATGCGTTCGATTATTGGTATTTAAGCATCTAAAGCGAGATGTTGCAACTTAACCACATTGCGATTGATATTTAAACGTCATTTAAGTGCAATCCTTTGCGACAGGCTATCCGTAAAATGAACCAGTGCCGCTAATGTCTAACGGCATAAATAAAGTTTAAACCGCCAAGATAATAGTCTTGATGGCATTGAATGATGGCAAAGCCGATGTCTCTGAGCTGACCGATGAGTTGATCCATTGTTACCAATTTGGCCTGTGGGTTTTCACTTAGCTCGAGATTGAAGCGCCGAAATGTTTGATAATGAGGATGGGTCAGTAGCTCTTTTTGCACTTCTTGCTCCATCGCATACATGTTCAGCTCTGGGTTGGGGGTTGCCAATACCAAATGTCCTCCGGGGCGCAGTAGCTGATGAATATGCTTGAGCACCAACTCTGGGTCTGGCCAGCTATAGTAGCTATTGAGGCTGACTGCGCTATCAAAGGTTTGGCCATTGAAACGTTCAATTTTGCTGTGACAAGTGGCAAAGCCGGGCCTTTGCAATTGGTTCAATAGCCAGTTGGCGACTTTGAGCATTTCGCCACTGTAGTCGATACCAAGATAGCTATTGACATCATCGCGAGGGGCCAAAAAAGGCGCCACTTTCGCACTGCCGCAACCAAAGTCGGCGACGTCACCATAGAGCAGTTGTGCGCTGGCAATTTGTAATTCTCGTTGAAATGAGGTTTGTACAGATGCGAAGGCCTGAGTGTACTCATCCCATTGTTTCGGTGGGTAAATCTCAACTGAGTGTTGAGTCGCACTCGGTTGTGCTTGCGAAGGAGCTAGCCACTGAAAAAAGCGCGGTTTGAGAGTTTCTAGTTGCCAGCTGCCGACAGCAAAGCGGTGTTTTCCGCCATAGTCGATGGTGGTGTCGGGGTTGAGTACCTTTACACCTAACAGTTTTTGATGAAAGGCGACATCTTTTTGTTTGATCAGTCCAACAATGACATCAAAGTTCAACGTTTTAGCCAGCCGATAAAAGGCGTTGAAATAGGCCTTGAGTGAGGTAGATTCGCAGCGCTCACTGATGACAAAACGGCCGATCTGCAAAGTACGCAGTTGTTGTTCTCGATAGTGGCTAACCTCACTGGCAAAGGTCGCTTCTTCATCAAAGCCCGCACTATTGTCAGCCATTAGGCTGGCAGTGGCACAAACTTCACCATGGCTATTGAGGCTGTAAAGCACAAGGGTATCACTTACATATTGTGGTGAACTGTCTACGTCAAGCTCAGGAAAATGACGGCGATAATGCACTTTGGTAAAGGCACTGACCGCCGCTTTTTGCTGATCGCTTTGGGCGAGGTAAATGTTGTCTAGCTGGTTAAGTACCAGCAACGCTTTTGCCTGAGCAAGCCCAAAAGGGATTGAACAGTCGGTTTTATTACTTTTGTTAAACATATTTGGCATCCTTTGGGTTGGATGCCCCGGGGCGTTAGTCGAATGTGCACAACAGCAACACTACTGCGCTGTGCCGGAGAATTCAGGTTTGCGCTGGAATCCTCCCATTTAATCCGGTACACTCCGGTAATTCTTTATTTCAGGTGCAATTGTGCCGTTAAATGGCGTTACTGGTGGCTGTGACAACAACTGAGCAAGACATCATTCGCTGGTTTGCTGGCTTAAGTGAACCGGTGCGTTATCGTTTCTCAACCTGTTGGCTTAACGAACAGGTGGGGAATCTTTCCAATCCGGCCTTGGCAGAACTGTTGCCGGGGGAGAAAAAAGGCAGTGAGAGTTTTATCAAGGCGTTTCGTTCATATGATTTGAAAAAAGAAGCGCTTAAAAGGATAAGTCGGCCAAAAGATGGCTTTACTGCAGGGGATGTGCACTTGATCTGCGAGGCGATAAATCAATATCGCAGCAAAACCAATAACCCTAATCGCGTGAATAGCAGTCAGTTTTACCAAAGTGCTTGGCAAGCATTGTCAGAGCGTTACCCGTTGGTTTCAGAAGATAAGGCAGTTAAAACCGCCGAAAATGGTACGACCAATGATTTGCTGGCGCCCTCAGTTCGCCATGCAATCGGGCAAGTTTTGACGCGGCCTATGGTTTTTGCTGTTGTTATGGTTCTATTATTACTGCTGATATTTGGATTTGGTGCCTTAAAGCTCTTTCGCCAAAATGCCTCAAACATACAAGCGCAAACGATTGCGCCGGGCGCGCTGGTGCAATGGCAGTTGCTTAGCTCGGATGAACAGCGCAGTGAGCTATCGCCACCTGAATTTTATTTAAGTGCAAAGCGGTGTTTTCCGAAGCTTGAGGCGAAAACGCAAAGCATGACTTCATTGTCGATAGCGCAGGTCGAAAGGTGGGGGCAAAAGCCGCACGATAAGTTGACCTTGTTGCTCACTGATGCTCTTGTCAAACGCTGGCGCGCTGAGCAGTTACGCTTTATCGAACCCAATAGACAATATTTGTCCAAGGGCATGTTAAATTTAGGTGTCTCTTCTGAGTGTCTGGCTTCTTTGCAACAGGTAGTCGATGCAGGTGGGACGGTGGAACAGTTTGCAATGGTAAAGCAGGTGTTTGCTGCGCAAAAAATCGTGGTAGATCTCAGTATCACTGAGGACTCTGACGCCGTTGTTGATGATCTTACAAGGCAATATCCAGCAATTATGGATACCACCTCCAAGCAATTGATAATTTTAGGTCCAATTGTGCTTGGTTATATCAGTCAGCCGATGTCGGCCATCATGAGTGAGTAAGAATGAAAAGGCGAGTTGTTATATTGGCTAGCATTTTGGCGACTGTTTTGGCGCTGACAAGTATCGCCACTCGTGCAATTGAGTTGGATAAGTCACCTAGCGGTAAAATTGCCAAGGCAGCGGCGCAGGGGCAGT
>JBFHGJ010000128.1:0-15068 GCA_041583135.1 Alteromonadaceae bacterium
AAACTCGGCCAATTTGTGATCTAAAAATGCCGGACGGGCTTCCATGGAATTGGCCATATCGACGCGGTCGCCACCCCAGGTAAGGATCTGGCCTTCGAGCATGGTTTTGATCCATACATATTGCGCCTTATCCAGTGGGTGCCTGTCTTTTAAGTAGGTTTCATCAAGCTTGGCTGCAATGGCTTTGCCCGGTTCGTAGTCGCTTATCTGTTCACGGCGTGATGGGTGAATAAGCGCTTTTGCAGTATCGGAGCAACCGAGCCAAGGTTGCAGACAGCTTGGGGTAAAGCCGACTTTGGCATCGATTTGCTCAGAGTTGTATTCGTCTTTTGGCAGCATCGCGCCTTGAAACAGCTTGTTGTTGGCCTCTAGTGTTTGTTGCCATGCTTTGGTTTGGACTTCGTCGAGTCCATCCATGCCGTGCAGGAACATGTCTTTTCTAAAGGCTGGGTAGCCACCAAACAACTCGTCAGAACCTTCTCCGGTCAGCACTACTTTGTAGTTTACGTGACGAACCTGCTGGCTCATCATCAGTTTGGCTACGGCTAAGGTGTTGTAGATGGTGCGCTCGGTATGCCAGATTGTGCGCTCAAAGTTGTCGTACAACAAGTCGGCGTTAAGCTGTAAGATCTCTTGGTCGGCATTGACCGACTCGGCCATTTCCGTTGCGATTGGCGTTTCATCGTAATCTTTGTTGTCAAAGGCAATGGTAAAGGCTTTTAACGGTTGTTGCGACGCTGATGAGGCTAAGCCCAAAATGGCGCAGGAGTCGATTCCGCCCGACAAGTAGCAGCCTACCGGCACGTCGGCATTAAGCCTCAGTTGAACGGCTTCAAGCAGGTGTTTGCGTACGCCCGAGACATAATATTCGTCTGTATGCTTGGGGCGCATGTCTACTTCAGGAAAATCCATATCCCAGTATTTATGAGTTTCAATGCTGAATTCGCCGCCATTGCGGGTGATCTTGAGCATGTGGCCCGGTTCGACCTGATTGATGCCTTTAAAGGCAGTCGAGCCGGGAACCATAACCTGTATCAGCTGATGAAATAACCCTTGGGTGTCAATTTCCGCTTTGACTTTCGGATGGGCCAAAACCACTTTAACTTCTGAGCCAAATACTATCTCAGCGCCTGTGTTGGTCCAGTACAAAGGTTTGATGCCGAACCGGTCTCGCACTAGATAAAGCGCATCTTCTTGTTCATCGTACAATGAAAAGGCAAACTCGCCGCGCAATTGCTCTAAGGTTTGCTCTATGCCGCAATGACGATAAAGCCTTGGCACTATTTCTGAGTCGCTTTTTGACATAAAGCGGTGACCTTGCGCGGTCAACTCGGTACGAATTCGGGCAAAGTCGTAAAACTCGCCGTTGTGGGCAAAGATCAGTTTGCCTTGTTCCAGTTCAAATGGCTGGCGACCTCTGCTTTCATCTAGGTCGATGATGGTCAGCCGTGAATGGCTCATGCCGACACCGATACCCTGAGGGGCGCTGTAGCCATAGTTGTCGGGGCCGCGATGATGTTGTATCGCGGCCATGTTTACCAGTATTTGAGGGTCTATTAAGGCCGCTTTGGATTGTCCAAAAATGCCTGCAATACCACACATATAAACCTCTTTTTTGCTTAAATAATATCAAGTACGCGTTCGGTGCGTCTGACCACACAGGTGAGCAGCGCTTGGCGCAGGAAGACCGCGCCTCTGGCTTGGGCGAAGTACCAGTTGTGCGGTGTGTCATCTAGACTGGTGCACAGTTCTTCACCTCGGGCCAATGGATGCAAAATAATCGACGCCGGTTTCAATGGCGATTCGTTGTTCAGCACAAACTTGCTGCCATACTCTTTAAATGAGTCACCTTCCCAAGCGATGGCATTGATGTAAATGACATCGGCAGAGCGAATCGCGGAGTCAAAATCTCCGGTGGTGACGATGTTTAGCCCACTTGAGACCAGTTGCTGACGCTGCTCGGAGTCAAACACCGGGCCTTCACTTTCATTGGCAACGATGGTGACAGTATCAAACGCGGCAGGGAATATGGCCATTAACTTAAGTAAGCTGCGCACGGTACGCATTTTGGCCGGTGAGCCGACGATACAAACACGTACAGGGTTTTCAACCTGCGCTTGAATCAGTTCAGGGCGCCACTTAAAGATGGTGTATAAATCGGCCAACGCTTGGGTCGGGTGCTCATCGCAGCCATTACCGGCATTGATGATTGGGATGCGCAGGCTGTTCATCATATCTTTGACGGAATTTTCATTGTTGTCGCGCAGAACGACACAATCGCCATAGTTATTGAACATTTCGGCAATATCGCCGAGGCTTTCACCTTTGGCTATACCTGTGGTCGAGCGGTCGGTGATCGACATTATGTCGCCACCCAAACGGTGCCATGCGCTTTCAAAAGACAAGCGTGTGCGGGTGCTCGGCTCATAAAAGGCGGAGATCAGGATCTGGCCATTCAATGATGCGCTAAAACGTCCCGGGTTGGCTTCATACTTGGCGGCCAAACGGAATAATTGCAGCAGCGTATCTTTCTCAAATTGATCTGATGAGTAGATATGCTGATTGCTCAGCTTTTCAAGATGTTCACCTTCTTCGACGATGGCGCGCAACAGGTTTTTAGGGTGGGCATCGCCGTAGACGTCGGGCTTTCTACGCTCGAACTGGACGGCTTCCTTGAGTTCTTGATTTACCATAATGACTTACTTTTAATGTCTCTAATTAACAATACCAGCAGGAGCACCGGAGTACAGCAGCTCAGCCCCAACGCTGAAACAACCACAATCTCTAAAAAGAATTCACTGACATACATCACTTTTATCCTTCTTGCTCTTGCCATTTATAATCGATGGCTTGGAAGCGTTTGAAGTACCAGCAGGTCAGCAAGGATACCGCGCAGGAGCTTATCGCTGCGGTATAAAAGCCAACTTGAAAATAACAGATCAAACCACTGACTGTGCCAAATACCATGGCCAGCGCCGCACCGGTGCCGTTGAGCTTGTTACCGTAAAGACCATAGATAATCGGCCAAATGGTAGAAGCAACAAAGGCGCCGGTAAAATTCAATAATGCCCCAAGAGTTGCCACCCGAGGCAGGCACATCAACCAGGTGAATAGGCCCAGCAGTAACAACATGAATCGATTCATGGTCATCAGTTGCTCGGTTGAAGCTGCGGGCATTAGATACTTGCGATATAAGTCGTGAGTCATTAAATCGGCGGTGGCGGCGAGCAGCGAGTCCATACTCGAAGCTAAGGCCGAAAACACCACGACAAACACTAAGATGGCTCCGGCACTGCCGAGTACCTTAGCTGCGACCATCGGGCCGACCATATCTGGGGAAGGCGGAAATACGCCGAGTGAATTGGCCGAAAGGGCGATAAAACCAGTCACAATCGGCACCGGCATCCACATCAGTCCCGACACCAAAAAGGATTTTTTGCCGACCCCGGGGGCAAAAGCAAATGCCCGTGACCACCAGACATTGGAGTGGAATATCTCACCGATGCCAAAAAAGATGTTATTGAAGAAAAACATCAGCGCCGCTGGAAACAATAAATTGAGTAGTTCGGGCTGAGTTTGGCTGACCGCTTCATAAACTTCGGGCAATGGGTTTTGGGTTAAACTGGCATAGGCGATATAACACACCCCACCTATAATGATCAGGGTTTGCGCAAAGTCGGTGGCGATCACCGCTCTTAAGCCGCCAAGCAAGGTATAGCTGACACAGACAACGACGATCACCGTCATGCCGGTTTCGTAACTTAATGGGCTTAATGCCGAGAGCAGTACGCCACCAGCCATTCCCAGACTGACCAGCCAGCCAAGGGCATAACAAAACGAGACCACCATAAATACCGCCCACGCAAAGCGGCCGTAGCGTTGGTGAATAAAATCGCCGCTGGTGACGCCTTTTGGCATCAATTGCTTGATGCGTTTTGCCAGTGGAGCAAACAAGATAAGGCCAAGTGCGGCCATGCTGTAGCCCAACATTCCCCAGACACCAAATTGATAAGTCAATTGGGGCGCGACTAAGGTGGTATTGCTGGTCACCCATGTTGCCATGGCAGTCGAGGTCGCCAGAGCAAAACCGACGTTTCTTCCGGCTAACGCAAAGTCGTCGGCGTTTTTGTTTTTTCGTCCGAGATACCAGCCCCAAGCAATCCAAAGGACACTAAAGGCGACCAGTATGGCAATGGCGTTATCTAAACTGATTTGAATGTCTGACATCGTGCGCTTCTTTGTTGGTTTTATTGACACGGCCGTAGAGTACGCCAATCAAAATGCCAAACATGGCTAGTCCTAACAGGAACACCTTCAAGGCCGTTGCGATAGAATAATGATTGACCTCTAAACTTTTCAGTACGAAGTGATTGTCTTGTGAGTTGGCAAAGAATTTGATGTTGTATTGACCGGTTGAGAGGCCGGAAAAGCTCACTTTTTGCTGTGGTTCAGCCCCGCTTTTGAGCAGGTTGTAGCTGGAAACAAGTTGATTCCCGCTATATAAACTAACGCTTTGGCAGGTGTCTTGGCATTGTTGGTGAGGAACGTCAACAGTGACATAGCCTTCTTGCGCACTGAGGTTGGCGAAAGCGGGCAGGGTAATGAAAAAAAAAGAAAGTATCGCTAAGCGTAAAATGGTGGATCTCCAGTTAAATTGATTAGAGGTGTAATTAATTTAGCACATTAGGGCATATAATCCAACCGCAAAGGGCCGAGATGGGCATGGCGATATACCGAATCAATTGCACTGCCTACACCGTCGCGCGCAGCCTGCGACGCAATCGCGACAGCGCGTTTTTGACTGATATTGTGTTGTGCGGCCTGAGCCGCGATAGGGGAATGTGGGTTTTGCAGACGTTGTTGTATGGGGCTTTAGCTGAGGCTTGACGATGTTGTGCTCTCAGTACACCGCCTTAGCTTTGAGCTGGTGGTTCCTCGTTAATGGCACCGACTTCAAGCATCGGCGCTGCATCTAAGTTTTCGGCATCCATCATACTGGCGATGCGCTGCATCGAGCTTAGCAATAAAGATTGCTCCCAAGATTCCAGCGAGCAAAAGTTTTCGATAAAGTGCTCTTGCAGTGGCTGAGGGGCGGTGAGTAAAAGCGCTTTACCTTTGCTGGTCAAAAACAGGCTGACGCGACGCTTGTCTTCTTGGCTTCTTACCCGAGTGAGCAGATCGCGGCTTTCCAATCTATCGACGATATTGGTGACTGTTGCCGGACTCAAGTTGATGTTTTGGGCTATTCTGCCGCTGGTGATCCCTTTCACTCTACCGACCTCTTGCATGATCAACAATTGTGGTGCGGTTAAGCCAGAGCTTTTGTTCAGCTGCTTGGAGTGTAGATCGATAGCGCGGATCACTTTACGCAGTGAGACCAATAACTCTTCGTATTTTTCCATAACTAAGGGATTCTCTTTTAACGACTATCGCTCGATTATAACGGGGTTGTCGGTGAAGTAAAATGTTGAGCTTCCTTGCTCAAGGCATGTGCCATTGGCGGCGCACGGTTTATCGGTCATTTGCTTAAACGGCGAGGGTGCGGATATCTTCGAGGCTGACATCGATTAGCAACTTGCCGTTGCGAAATACCGGGCGCAGCAGGTTGTTGCGCTCGCCAAGATCTTCTTGACGGATAGTCTGGTAGTGTCCTTTGTGTTTTATCAGTGCCAAACGCCCTTTTTTGCTGCGTTTACCTTGGTCGGTCACCGGATCTTTGTAGACATCGACCCACTTCTCATTGACGCTGGCCGCGCTGGCTTTCATGGCAAACTGCAAGGTATCGCGGTTGACCTTTTGCAGCAGTTCTGCCCCCATGCCAAAGGCAAGGTTGTCGGCACTGATCTGATGTTGTTGTAAGTTATCGAGAATATCGCCGATGGTTTTGGGGCTGATACCGTCGCCTTGAATAACGCGGATGTAGTCCGGCAGAACGCGGTAGCCTTTCTTATTGATCTTGTAGCCAAACTTGGCCATGAGGCGTTCGATGGCCTTATGAACGACTTTAACCGGGTCGCCGCTGTCGGGGCGAATGACCAAAGTGCCACCGCTGTTGACGACTTCATCGTGTAGCGCTTCGCCCCATAAATGATCTATTGCCGCCCAAAGGTCGTAAGAATCGCTGACCACTGCCACCAGCTTGTTGGGTCCGGCAAATTGTTTGAGCATATTGCGATAGGCTTCAACTTCGTTTTCTCTACCCCAAATGGTGATGGTGCTGTGTTCGGCTGCCGGTATGCTGAAGGCGGGCATCTGCGCTTGATAGTATTTTCTCGCCGCAACCAAAGCCGCCACCGTGTCTGTTCCTTGAAAGTTAACCAAATGCGCCAGCCCACCGATGGCGGCCGTTTCGTGACTGCTGGCGCCGCGAGCGCCGAAGTCATGGAGTTTAAAAGGGAGGCCATCGGTTTGTTCGGCGGTGGTCTGCAAGTAGCTTTCGATTAGCTTTTTACAACAAAAAGATAAAGTCGCCACGGTAGTAGGATACCAAATGGCGCGGAGCAACATTGTTTCGATATAGCTGGTTAACCATGGCACTTTGGGATCGGTGTTCTGTACTTGAACTAACACGTTAGTGAGCGGCACAACGCTGCCCTCTGGCACTGCTTCGATAACCAATGGCAGATAGCCTTGGTGCTCATCAAGAATATACTGCCAGCCTTCGCGGTTAAACGGCACGCCGTGTAAGGCATAAACTTCGGCAGCTTCGTCGATATCGGCTTGGCTGATCGGATGGCATAGGTATTGTTTTAAAAACATCTGTAAACCAAAAAAGACGTGCTCGGCGTAGTCGCCGCCTCTGGCTTCAATGTAGCTGCTGACATACTCTGTACCTTGCGGGTATTGCAGGTAGTGGCTGGCTTTGTAGCTGTCGGTGTTGAGAATTAAGTTAGTCATGACACAGTCCCCCTGTGATAGTGTAGCAAGCCCAAGTCTATCTTGAGCAAAAATTCGGTATTGATCTGTTTAAGGGTGTTGACCCTTCTTACGCAAAGCTTGTACCTTGCAACCCCATTTGGCTGGGCATTAGCTATTGATCAATTCTTGAATAATAAAGTAATGATCGTCGTACATGTGGCGCGGATCTAAGTCCGCCAGCCCCACCCATTTGGCGTGTCTGGCATCATCGCCACCGCGAACTTTCGGTAATTGAGTATCGGCTTCGAGTTCAATATAAAACGCATGAGTAATGGTTCGGCCGCGAGTAGAGCGGTTTGGGTCGTCAAACACGCGGTTTTGTTTGACATGACCTTTAAGTACTGGCGCGGGTACTTTAAGCCGGGTTTCTTCACGCAGTTCACGTAGACAGGCATCGATTAGGCGTTCATTTTGTCCGATAAAGCCGCCGGGCAGAGCCAATAGCCCTTTACCTGGATAGGCTTTTCGCTCAACCAATAAGACGTGGCCACTTTGTACGACAACCGCATCGACGGTAACAAAAGTCGGCGGGTAGGGCGTGTTTTCCCACTGTTTGTGGTAGTTGGCAATAAACGCCTGTTCATTGACGATGGCGTGATAATCAGCCTGTGCAGCAAAGGCTTGAAGCAGTGTTTTAACGTTGTCCGGCAGGGCACTTTGCTCAAGTGACGTGGATATGTTGTGATGACTAAAAAACTGCTGACGAATGGCGGTGGCGTTAATCCCATCAACATTATCGACACTGACGTTGCCCCACTGTGGAAACAGCTTCAAATAATAAGAGGTGTGGTCTTTGCTGTGACCGATTAGCCCTATTTTGGCAGGTTGATAAGGGGTAACGTGGTGAGCGGCGACCAAGCCCAAAACGGTAGATTGGACATTGCGGATCCACAATTCGTCGTTATATGGCGTGTCCATTAGAGGTGCCAGTAGTAATCGTTCTTGCTGTTGGACGGGCACAGATTGGCGGATCATAGCTTCGCGCTCGGCGAAGTTAAAAGGGTTTCGTAAGGTTCTTGGCAGATGTGCAGAGCCGCACAGGCAGATCACCTGTTTGGCCATACTTAGGCCGGTTTCGATGACTTTGAGGTGACCTAGGTGAAATGGCTGAAAACGGCCGATAAACACCAAAAAATCATATTGATAGTCTTTCATAGCAAGCCCCTTGCTATTGGTTTAACACGATACGGAGTCGGTCTATCCAACTCTGATTGCTTGCCAATGATGGACCCCATCAATGGCTTGACTGGATAGTGTCATAAAGACATTATCTGTAGCAAGAGAAAATTGCCATTATTGTGCTGAATGCTCAATTTACCGCCAAGTGACGCATTATATTAGCCATAATACTGTTTTTTATGGCTGTTTTAAGGGGATAAAAAGCACTGCCTACTATTGAGCTCTCAGAGCTAGCATTGCTGATGGCCTATTTTGCCGAGCGGTTGGGCGCAAACATTATAAAAGCCTTTGAGCTCACCGTGTTTATCTTTGGTTAGCTTTGCGGCTTAGCACGTGGCGTTTTGTTGTAGACAAGCGCGATAAGCACCAAGATGGGAAGATTTTTGCTAACAGGGCCAAATGGATGGAGCCAGAAACTGAAGTCGATAATTGTGAGTAGCAGGGTATAGGTGACAATCAAAAGCATTTGAATTAGCAGGCATGTGCGTCGATATTTTGCCGTTAAGAGCCATAGGCCAATCACAATGTCGGCAAGCGCACCACAATAGACGCTAAAATCGGCAAGGCGGCCATCAATACCGGCGTTACTAAGCACTGTGTAACCTACCTCTGGCGCCAGAAAAATTGAGGTTACGCCAGTCCAAACCCACATAAAGCTTAAAGCTACAATTGCATACTGTAGAAGTCTTTGTTCACTCATCTTATGCAACCGCCAAAGGTTTGAATACCATCAGGTAGAATACTGCCAATATCGCCAAAAAGGCGAAAATGCCAAAGGTCGTCCACAGCCGCATCAATGTCTTGAATTGTTCGCTAACGACATTTGACCCGAGGTTTTGCTGAGCAATTTTACGCAGCCGATACTGAATTCTTACTACCGGTAACCAACAAAGGCCAATAAAGATAAAGAGCGATATGACGGTCAAAAACCAAGGAGAAGAATAAGAAAATCCGAGCTGATGCATTAGTAAAAGACCGGTCGATAACTGGATAATGACAGCGGGCGTTGTAAATATCCAATCGGCCAAAACCACATGCTGTGCGGTGATATAAATTGCCTGCGGATTGTTGCTACGGTTGGCCATGAACATGAAAAAAGCGATACCGCTGCCGGTGCCTGCAACTACAACCGCAGCTAGAATATGGAAAAACTTAAGTAGTAGATAACTGTCCATCGTCTTTATCTCTGCATTTCTATTTCTTCTTTAAAATATATCCCCATACTTTCAAAGTAAGGGACAAAATCACTTAACTCAAATAGATCTAAACAGGGTTTAGCGCCGGTTTGCTTAAGACTGGATGTTAGCAGTTTGGTTGCAACAATAATTGCTGGAATAGTTGGAATATAAGGACCTTTGCCATTTGGTGCATATAGAGTCCATTGAATAGTGCATGGCTTGTGTTGCTGATCTTTGCCTCTAATCAAAACCTGCATGGCGCCTGTATCACTGCCGAAATTGCCAAACAGGTGACTAAGCGCGAAAATTGGTTTGCTATAGTTCGCCCAATTGGTTACCCAGCCCTTTTTAGCTAAAAAAGCCATTGCGACTAAACCCAAGTGTAATATGGGTAACTCCAACCCTGCCTGAAACCGTACCGTTTGTGTTACTTGATAGCGTTGAGGAAAGAGCGTTAAGTCTGGTACATCGACATTAGCAAGCCAGCGCTTTCCAACAATGTCGGCAAAATCTTTGCGCCTTGGGTTCATCCAGCCATAGATATCGCTGGGCTTTCCGGCAAAAAAGCCGACAAATGGATGGCCCACATAAGAAAGAATTCCTTTAACCGTCGCTTCACCGCGTTCGGCTTTGTTGCCGGGGGCAATCGCAATATCTATGTCGTCAATTTGACTAAACAGAGCGCAATACTTGTCAATGACTGCTGCCGATAGGCCGGGCACGGAACTGGCTCCTGAAACTATGAGAACGCCTTTTTCTTTGGCTAGAGATTGTAGCTGGGTGATGTCGCGTACATAGGCGCTATCATCTGCGAGGTCAATATAGTGGCTGCCTGCGTCTATACAAGCCACGGGCACATGGTGCTCTTGGCCTTGGAATGGGCCACTGGTGTGGATCACGATATACGGTTGTATCTGACTTAATTGGCTGTGAAATGTCGTCGCATTAATATCGAGGGTTAAAGGTGTTAACTTTGCTGAGGAAGTTGGCACAAGTTGAGTGGCCAAAGCTTGCGCTTTTACTAGGTTTCTCCCGGCAATCATGATTTCAATATTGTCTAACCGGCTTAGGGTCTCAACAATTCTCTTTCCAAAATTGCCATAACCGCCAAGCACCAATACTTTGTTCATACTTTCCCTTAGAGCCTGTTTATCTGCCAGTGTCGGTCCAAGCTACCTATCGCCATCTGCTGGACTCACAGGCTATCTTACAATGACTTTAACGTTGGTGTAAGTTGAATATCGGTTTGGCGAACTAGTTTTCATCCGAAAATTCTCATCCATGATAATTTCCTAGACCGCTGACGTCGAATGCTCCTATACATATATGTGGTAAATCGATTTACCGCACAGCTAGTGCCCGACAACACCAATTCCCGGACGGGTATTAGCTATCTGATGAAGGCGTGGAGGTTTAATAGGCGATAGTGAAGTTATCGCCTAGGTCAAATCAAGCTAACTAGCGCTGATGGCTCAATACGGCGCGGTAGCGAACATTGCCGCTGGACACTTTGTCTAATGCGGTGTTGATTTCGTCAAAGCTGAAGACCTCAACTTGTGGTTTGATGTCGTGTCTAACACAAAAGTCGAGCATTTTGGCAATGGTTTGCGGGCTGCCCACAGGTGAGCCTGAAACCGAGATCTGGCTGGTGAGTAACTGGAATACGGCGAGGTTAACCGGCGCAGCCACGGCACCGACAAAATGGAGGCGACCTTTGGGCTTTAAGGTGTCGATATAGCCTTGCCAGTCTAAAGCGACATTGACGGTCGATAGAATCAAATCAAATTTACCTTGGGCGTCAACGAGCGCTTGAGGGTCGGTCGATGAGATGGTGTGGTGGGCGCCAAGCTCAATGGCTTCTTGTTGTTTGCTTGGTGATGAGGTAAAGGCCGTCACTTCACAGCCCCAAGCATTTAAGATCTGTAAGGCAATATGCCCAAGGCCACCTATGCCGATTACGGCTACTTTATCGGTTGGCTTAATGTCGAATTGAACCAACGGATTGAACACGGTAATACCGCCACAAAATAACGGGCCTGCGGATTGTGCGTCTAGAGCATCCGGTAATGCCACAACCGATGAAACATCGGCGCGAACCTTATCGGCAAAACCGCCATGCCTGCCAACGATAGTGGCTTCTGCCTGACGACAGAGGTTATGGTCGCCACTGTGGCACTGTTGACAGTGATGGCAATAATTTGAGTGCCAACCTAGGCCAACTCTTTGGCCGACATTAAGGCCGCTGTTTTTGGCTTTGTCGCCTAAGGCGCTGACAATGCCAATGACTTCATGACCGGGCACGAACGGGTAGCTGGTCATGCCCCATTCGTTGTTTATCATGCTTAAGTCGCTATGACAAATACCGCAGTGCTCAACACTGATCTCGACTTGGCTGTCGCCAATCGGGCCTGGATCATACTCGAAAGGCGTTAACTGGCTGCTGGCCTCCATTGCGGCGTAGGCTTTGATCATTTTACTCTCCGGTTGTTTTGACTAATGCTGTTGACGGGCTATTATTAGTAATCTATCAATTTGAAACAATGATGTGATTTGAAACTCAATGTTATCTGTGAGGAAACAATAGTGTTAAACGAAAATCAGGAGCCGGACTTAAAGTCGCTGAAGATTTTTGTTCAGGTGGCTCGGCTACTCAGTATTACCGCCGCAGCTGAACAATTAAAAATGCCCAAGTCTGCGGTGAGCAAAACCATTACCCGGTTAGAGAAGCTGCTGGCGACTAAGTTGCTTGAGCGGTCAACTCGGGTGGTTCGTTTGACTGAGGCCGGTAGTGTTTTGTTTGATAGGGCCGGGGTGATTTTAAATGAGGCGCAAACCTTGTTTGATGACTTCCGTAATATGAGTTCCAATGTCTCGGGGCAGTTGAATATTGCTGCGGCGCCTGCTTTTGGTCGTTATTTGTCGCAAAGTCTATTACCGCAGTTTTTAAAGCGCTGGCCTCAGGTGTCGCTAAACCTGACGCTATCTTACGGCCTTGAAAACCTGTTTGAAAAAGGCATTGATGTGGCCTTTCGCTTTGGCAAAATTGACGATGATAGATTGATCGCCAAAACCATTGGGTACTCGCAAAGACTTGTGGTGGCAAGCCCTGAATATTTGGCTGAGGCGGCTAAAATCAGTAAACCACAAGATCTGCCGAACCATCGCTGTTTGGTTATGGTGTGTCAGTACCAAATGTCAAACTGGACCCTCACCAACGGTCAGCAGACGATGACGGTACAGGTGCCTGCACACTTTTTTTGCGGCGATTTGGACGCGATAAAGAATGCGGCGCTAGGTGGTGCCGGACTTGCCGAATTGCCGGTGTTAATTATTCATAAGGAGCTGGAGCAGGGGCTTTTGGTGCCGGTGCTGCCCGGTTGGAATACGCCCAAATTGCCGCTGTCTTTGGTTTATCGTGAGAACTTAAACAAGCCGCCAAAGCTTGCGGCATTCTTGGCGTTTTTAGAAGAACATTTAGATCTTAGCGCGCTAGACAGCAGTGTTTTGCTCAAGCAATAGCTATTGGGGGCTGGTCAATTACGTGATATAACAGCGCTCAACCTCCTCTGAATCAAGAATAAAATGGACCTGACACGAAAATTTGCCCTGTTGGCCTGTCTATACATTGCACAGGGATTGCCTTATGGCTTTTTTACTCAGGCGTTGCCAGCGCTGTTGCGCGACCAAGGCATGTCTTTAGAAGTGATTGGCCTTGCGGTATTTTTGGCGTTACCTTGGGCGATTAAGTTTTTATGGGCGCCATTGTTAGATAAGTATGGGACGCGAAAACGGTGGATCGTTGCCGCTAATCTCTGCGCCGTGCTGTGTATGCTAGGGATGTCGATGGTGCCTTTGAGCGAGCTGGTGTCTAATGCCGTCTATGTGCTGTTTGCCGGTTTTTTCCTAATGAATCTTTTTACCGCAACCCAAGACATTGCTACCGATGGGATGGCCGTGAGCCGCCTGAGTGAGCAGGAAAGAGGGTTAGGTAATGGCATACAGGTGGCTGGTTATCGAGTTGGGATGATTCTAGGAGGGGGACTGCTACTTGCATGGTTTACTGCTATCGGATGGCAATATTCGATGTGGATATTGGCGCTGATGATGTTTGCCTTTACCTTGCCTGCTTTTTTTATGCGTCAGCATGATCACCACGTAGAGCAAGAAAAACTGAGCTTGAGCGATTTTGTCGGTTTTATCAAATTACCCCACCTAACCTTATGGTTACTGGTGTTGCTTAGCTACAAATTTGGCGACTATCTAAGCGGCACAATGGTGAGGCCAATGATGGTCGATATGGGGTTGTCGATTGACGACATTGCGTTGATGATGGGGTCAGTCGGCTTCACTGCCGGGCTGTTCGGCGCTTTGTTTGGTGGTTGGTGGATCCAGTATCTTGGACGGTTTAAGGCGTTGGTGCTGTTTGGTGTGCTGCAAGCCTTTGCCTGTGGCGCTTGGGTGTTGCTGCCCTTAGGATATGATGGGCTGTGGTTGATGTACGGCTTGAGTGCCTTGGAGCACTTTGTCGGCGGGCTGGCGACTGCGGCTTTGTTTACCGTGATGATGGACCATTGTCGTCCGGTATGTGCCGGGAGCGATTATACGGTGCAATCGTGCATTGTGGTGTTGATGAATATGGTTGCAGCAGGATTAAGTGGCGTATCGGCAGCCAACCTTGGTTATACCAGTCACTTTATCTTAAGCGGAGCAGTTGGGTTGATAGCGTTGCCGCTGATCATACGTTATCGCCGGCATTTACTTTCATGAGTCTTGTTTGAGCCATGACTTAATAAGCTGCACGGTAAGCTCAGGATTGTCCTGTGCGATACGCTGGACGGCATCTACCAAGTTATCTGGTTCACCGGCTAATAAAAGTTCCTGCTCAGGTGAGGGCTGCTGTTTGACCGGCTTTCGGCTTTGTTTCGCTTTTTTGTTTGAGCTGCTGAACACACGCTATTCCTATGATTTTGCTATCTGTTGAGTATAGACCAATTCATTCACTGCCAAGTGCGATTATCTCATCGTAATGATAGCGGTGCGTGCCCATGTGTTCGGTAAGCGCAGCAACCACCATGGCGTTAGCAACGGTTTTCGCTTCAATGGCGCGGTAACTTTTCGCACGACCTACCAGTAAAAAGTTGAGTTTTGTCATTAGGGTTTGACCAATCGATTCTGCGGTTCTAACCGGTTGTCCGGGACGCTTACCAAGCAAAAGTGACGGTCTAAAGATATGCAGAGCAGGGTAATTCAATTGCTCTAACGCCGCCTCTAGCTCGCCTTTGACCGCAGTGTAGAACATTGATGCGCTTGGGTTTGCGCCCATAGAACTTACCACCATAAATTGTTTGGCACCTGAGAGCTTGGCCATTTTGGCGATAGTTAGAGGGTAATCAAAGTCAACTCGGCGAAAAGCCTGCTTAGAGCCCGCGACCTTTAATGTTGTGCCAAGGCAACAATAGACATCTGTTGCTTGCATGAGCTGCTGAGATTGTTCTAGGGCTTCAAAGTTGACTTGGTGTTGTTCAAGCTTTGGGTGTTCAAACGCTATTGGTGTTCTTACTAAGATCTTTACTTTGCTATAGTGCTCGCAATTGAGCAACTTATCTAAGCAGTGTCTGCCAATTAGGCCTGTAGCGCCAACTAATAATGCAACAGCTTGAGTCATGGAGTCTCTCGGGATTAGGTTGTTGTGCTTGCTATTGTATGCACGGCTGGGTGAAAGATAAAAGCAGACAACGGTGTCTGACACTATTTTTTATGGTACTAGCTTTAATTTCAATAGCTTACGCTTAA
>JBFHGJ010000129.1:0-15024 GCA_041583135.1 Alteromonadaceae bacterium
AAATTGCGCTGGCGGGTGACATTACATGAACATAGTGCCGACTTACAAATCGATATCGAAGATACCGGTATCGGCATTGATGCACAAAAGCAGGATATGATCTTCAAATCGTTCCAGCAGGAAGATTCCTCAACCACTCGCAACTTTGGTGGCACCGGGTTGGGGCTGACTATCTCCAAACAGATAGTTGAGCTGATGGACGGTGAGATCAGTCTGGCCAGCACCAAAGGTGTCGGTAGTACCTTTAGCGTCAAATTACATTTGCCTTTGTGTAAAGACAGAACGCCTGAACCATATCAGCAAAGCAATTGCTTTAACGGGCTGAGTGTGGCGCTTATCAGCAACAAGCAATGTATGCCGGACAACTTCAAAGGGTATTGCCAACATTGGGGTGTGCGCTGTGAGGTATTTGAGCAGGCTTTGGCATTTTTAGGTAGCCTTGCCAGCCTTAACCATGGCTATGATGCGTTGTTTATCGACACGGCGATTGAAGATATCGATTATCAAGAGCTGGAAAGCACCATTGAGAAAAATCAGCAGCTCAATAAAACCGTGCTGGTGACTTTGGTCGATTCGCCGCAGAACTTCTCAGGGCATCCACAATTTTCGATGAACAAGCCGGTGATCACCGAAGAATTGCACACCATCTTCGAGAAGATCAGAAAACGAGAATCGCTCAGCCAGAACCAAACCAAAAAGAACAACAAGGCATCGTTGCAAATTGCCAAATTCAGCAATATCTCGATTTTATTGGCGGAGGATAATCTCACTAACCAAGATTATGCGAGGGTGATATTCGATCACATTGGTTGTCACTACGATATTGTCGATAACGGTTTAAAAGCCTGTGAAAAGTTTGAAAACACTCAATATGATTTGATCTTTATGGATTGTCAGATGCCGGAGATGGACGGCTATGAAGCCAGCTTACGCATTCGCGATATCGAACGTGAGCAAAACCGCGAAGCCGTCGCCATTGTCGCCTTGACCGCACACGCTCGCCCTGAAGATAGAGATAAGTGTTTATCGTATAAAATGACCGACCACCTGACCAAGCCTTATGAAATACAAGAGCTGATCAACGCCATTCGGGATAATCTACCTGCTGACAAGCTCGCTCAGGCCAAGCAACAACAGGCGGCATTGGCAGCGGCGCCAAAAGAAACATCGGTGCAGCTGAAATTGTCGGAAGTGGTGCTGGATATGAAGAAAATAGACAATATCCGCACCCTCAATCAACTCAGTGGCAAAAACATACTGGGCAATATTATTCGTCGCTACCTCGATGAGTCTCGCTCTACTGTCAATGAAGTGGTTAATGCCCAGCAACAACAAGATTGGGAGTCGCTACGTAAGTTTGCCCATAAACTCAAATCGGGATCGGCCAATTTAGGCGGGGTTGCGGTTGCCGAGTTGTGCGCAATGATTGAAAAAGCGGCAAAAGAGCACAGCGAAGAATCCTTGGAATTGGTCAATGCGCTAAGTTGTGCCATGGATGAGTTTATCGCTGAGCTGAAGAAAATTGAACAAAACAGCGAAGAACTGCCGATTTAAGCTGTGTTTATCAGTGGGATCAACTGGGTAAAGTCACTCACCGCCTCAAACTCGGTGATCTCGTTCATCGGCTTTTGACTGTTGGGATTTTTCACCGCCAACACTTGTCCTATTCCGGCCTGCCGGGCCACATACAACAAATTGACCGTATCATCGACAAACAGGGTTCTGGCGCTGTCATACCCAAGGTGTTGTTGCAACTGTCGCCATAAGCTTAATTCCTCTTTGCTGGCGCCGAACTGATGGGTGGAAATGAGCGCATCGAGGTAGCTATCGAGCTGAGTTTGCTCCACCTTTAACGACAACGACTTAGGGTGAGCATTGGTGACCAGAACCACTTGCTTGCCAGCGGCTTTGAGTGCTTTAAGAAAAGGCGGGACATCGGGGCGTAGCTGGATCAGATGTTTTAGCTCTTGTTTGAGTTCGGCAATGGGTAGCTCCAGCTGCGCTTGCCAGTAGTCTACACAATACCATTGCAGTTGTCCGGCGACTGCCTGATAACGTGCATATATCTGGGCTTTGGCTTCGGCCTCGCTTAAGCGGTTTTTTTCGGCAAAGCGCTTGGGCACCAATTCCAACCAAAACTGATCGTCAAAATGTAGGTCGAGTAAAGTCCCATCCATATCCAGTAATACAGTGTCTATGTGGCGAAAATCTGGCATCGCTTTCTCAGTTAATTTATGCTTTCTAATCAGCGGCTTTGGGTTTATCATTACAGTATCTACAGCAAATAGCAACAAAGCCATCGTATCGTGCCAATGGGGCAGAAAAAACTACCAGAAATCCAATCTCAAGAAGTGGTGGCTAAAAGCCGCCTGTTCACCGTTGAGGCATTGCACCTCAAGTTTTCCAATGGCGCCGAGCGCGATTATGAGCGCATGAAAGGCAGTGGCCGTGGGGCTGTGATGGTGATACCTATCAACAGTGATAAACAAATGCTGTTGATTAGCGAATATAGCGCAGGGACCCACAATTATGAGCTGGGTTTTCCCAAAGGATTAATTGATCCCGGTGAAAGCGTTGAACAGGCCGCCAACAGAGAGTTGATGGAAGAAATTGGTTTTGGCGCCAAAACCCTGATCCCACTAAAAGAGGTCGCGCTGGCACCGGGTTACTTTGACGCTAAGATGACCATATTGATGGCATTTGATTTGTATCCCAATAAACTTGAAGGCGATGAGCCGGAACCGCTTGAATTGGTTCCTTGGTCTATTGATGAGATAGACGTCCTTATAGATAATATGGCATTTAGTGAAGCGCGCAGCGTCGCTGGTTTATTGTTGGCACAAAGATGGTTGGTAAATAATGCTCGATAATCTCCCACATGAATTGACTCGATTACTCGACGGCATCAAGGAGATTGCCCGTAAAGCCGGAGCGGAGATCTTAGAGATTTATCATCATGGCGAGTATGACGAACTAACCAAGGCCGATGAGACGCCGGTCACTTCTGCCGACTTTGCTTCGAATAAAATCCTCACTGAACAACTAAGCCAATTGGCGCCGGAGATCCCTATCATTTCTGAGGAAATGGCGCCGACCAGTTTTGAAACCCGCAAGCAGTGGCATCGTTATTGGTTGCTCGACCCGTTAGATGGCACTCAAGAATTTATCTCTCGTAGCGGTCACTTTGCCGTTAACATTGCTTTGGTGGAAGATGGCTGGCCGGTCATGGGCGTGATTTATTGGCCGGTGGAAGATGTGCTGTATTTTGCGGTGAAAGACTTTGGCAGCTATAAGCAGTGTGGCGATGAGATAAGGGCGATTCAGGTTGGCAGTGTTGCCGATCCTAAGCGTATCAAAGTGGCCATCAGCCGTGTACAGAACCTGCAAACCGTTGCGCGCTACTTATCTGCTGAGGTGGAACCGGAGTTTACCAAGTTTGGTAGTTGCGCTTTAAAGAGCTGTATGGTGGCAGAGGGATTGGCCGATTGTTACTTAAGGGTTGGTCCTACGGGCGAGTGGGATACCGGTGCGCCTTATATCATTGTGACAGAGGCCGGTGGCAAAATTCTTGACAGTCAATATCAGGCGCTGAGTTTTAATGCGCGTGAATCGCTAAAGAACCCAGACTTTTTCGTTTTGGGAGATCAATCGTTGGCGTGGCCTCAAATTATCAAAGCACACGCCACTAAGCGGAAGTACTAGGCGGAAGTAAAATCTAGAGCAAGAACATCACGAGCGAGGTATTGCTCTATTAGTTCTTTATTACTTAACCTCAACTCGGGTTAAAGGGGGTCAGCTGACTGAAATCCAACACCTAACCCCGAACTTAGGGAGAACGCAGGAATTTTCGTCTCTGGCAAGCCAAATTTGAGCGGCTCTAGTCATTCTAAAGCAAACAAATTTGGTACAGTTCAGAGACGGAAAGGGCAAGTTCTACGGCCCACGCTTAATCCGAGTTGAGGTTACTTATCAACCAAGCCTTTACTTTGCGCCAATTCAACCCATTCACGATAGAGTGATTTGGCCAGTACAATTAGCCCAGGTGTTGGACTGTTGTTACCGTCTTGAATGATGTGCGTGAGGCAATCGACAATTTCCCAAACCTGTTCAGGGTCTAAATCGACAAAGAACGACTGCTGGTATATGCTGTGGATATGTTCCTCATCTAGCGGCAGCGGGTCGCGGGTTAGCACATTGGATAACGCCTCGGCTATCTTTGGCAACTTGTGCTTAATAAGATAGCGAGTCGCCTCAATGTTTGAGCGACAGAATATCCCGGAGTTGTCTTCGGGTAAGATGAGGTTTAGTTCAAAATCAAGGGCCATAGCAATCCGAAAATTGTTGGACAATCTTATTCTCAGTTTATAGGGGATACGAACAATTAACAACCACCATTTTTCCTCCTCTGACTAATCCCTTGTTTTCGTTAAGTTAACTTTTTTAAAATAACATTGCCGCCTTTATGTACCTGTCGAGTTCGGGGACTAAATCAGTGGTTTTGTTGACAATTTTACCTATTTACTTGAGGTTTCATATGAGTCGTATCATTACCCCCATGCAATATAAAACAGTGCCTTGGAAAAACGGCCAAGGTCAGACGACGGAGATGGCGATCGATGAAAACGGCACTTTAGAAAGCTTTGACTGGCGTATTAGCCAGGCCAGTGTGGCGCAAGATGGGCCATTTTCCAGTTTTGCCGGCTATGACAGGCAGTTGATATTGCTCGAAGGCAACGGCATGTTGCTCGAGTATGCCGATGGTCGTAAAGATCAGTTGAGTAACCCTTTGGATGTCGCTGTTTTTTCTGGTGGAGAGCCAACTCACGCTACCTTGACCGACGGTGCCATTGTTGACTTCAATGTGATCACCAAGTCAGATAAATATGAAGCGACGGTCACCACTTATGTTGAACGTACAACAGTGCTATTACCTGCCGATCAGTTATGCTTTGTCTATTGCCTCGATGCCGAAGCGGTAGTGATGCCCGGAGAGTTACGTCTTGCGCCTGTGCACCTACTAGTGGTGGCGGCCGAAGAGAGTCAAGGGGTAAAAGTGTGCGGGCAAAAAATGATAGTGGTTTGTTTAAAGCGGCGTTAGGCAGTGGTTACACTTTTTTAAAAGGTCCTCATCGGCCTGTTAAAGCCGATAATATTGGCTAGACTCATAGCTAAGGATAGCTGGCTGTCGCGTGTATTTGCCGTAATTACTTATTATTCAGTAAGTTGACTGACATGGTTAGATAAACATCATGGCCAAATTCAGTAATAAGTGGCGCATTTGACCAAGTTCACTGGATTATCTGTTGAGGTACGTTTCAGATAGTTCAATAAAAACAATTGGTTACATAGTTGGTCTGGTCTTTGCCAATTATCCGGCGTTACATTGGCGCAATGACGTTGTTGCTATCGTGGCGTAAAAGCAAAGCGATTTGCTAAACCACGCTGGAATTAACGTTGCGCCCACCAGATAAGGCAGTTTTTAGGCACTGCCTTGGGGTGAAGAATAGATAGCCGAGGAAAGCCAGATTATGACCCAAGAAACGACTCAAACTGTCAGTGAAGACGGACAGCACACGCCAACCGAGCCGAAAGCGCTCGCCCCCATTTCTACCAGTAATCGTATCGACACCATGGACATTCTCAGAGGATTTGCCCTAGTCGGCATCGCCTTGATGAATGTGGAATGGTTCAATCGTACAATCACCATGATTGGTCAGTTCGACAATAGCCTTACCGGTGCCGATTGGGGCGCAGGTTGGTTTATTCGCTTGTTTGTCGAAGGTAAGTTTTACAAATTGTTTTCTGTTTTGTTCGGCATGGGCTTTGCCGTAATGTTGATTCGAGCGCAAGAGGCGGGGCGGCCGTTTTACGCCTGGTTTAGTCGCCGGATGATATTCCTGTTTATGTTTGGTATGGCTCACTTGGTCTTCTTATGGCGCGGAGATATTCTACATGACTACGCCGCTGGTGGTTTGGTGTTGCTGTTTTGGATTTGGCTTATCAATGCGGTTAAAAAATTCGCGTTTTTGCAAGAGTCAAAATGGTTCTTACGCATCAGTTTAGGTGTGATGGCGATGCCATTTGTCATCGGCTTAGGTTTTGCCCTAGCTTATGGCCCTGTCCGCTACGAAAGCACCATGCTTGCAGACAATCAAGAGCGTCAGGCAATGCTCCAACGGGCAGACGAGATCAAGCAAGATCCGGTATTGTCACAGCAACTGATTGACCAATACCTAGCGCGCAAAGAGGCAGATGAACCGCGTCCCGAGGTGGATACCGATGCCATGACATTGGCAGAGCGTATTGAGCACCGTGCCCAGCGTCGTTTTGAAAATCAATATCGCGAACAAGAGCTAAGACAGGAAGAAGAGCAGGCGTTTACCGGCGAAAGCTGGGTGGCCGCGACTAAGTACCGTGCTAAAGAGTCTTTAAAGTCTTTAGAAGAAACACCGATATTTGCTTTTCTTATTTCTTTCCCATTGTTTATGATTGGCTATTGGTTTATTGCCAGTGGTGTGATGCGTAGGCCGCAAGATCATGTTGGCAAGTTTAAAGCTATGATGTGGGTTGGCCTAGGCATCGGTATTCCGCTTTCGGCCGGTTCATTGCTGATGTTTGTTAATCCTGCTTTTGAATATGCCTCAGAAGTTGGGTATGTATCAAACACATTTTTCATGTTGGGGCAATACATTATGTGTGCCGGTTATATTGGCGCACTGGTGTTGATGTGTATGACCGTTCGCGGCAAAAAGTGGCTTGGTTGGCTGGCCCCAATGGGCCGCATGGCACTCACCAACTACATCATGCATTCGATCATTTTCAGCAGCATCTTTTATGGTTATGCCGGAGGCATGTTCGGTGAGATCCCGAGAATGCAGCAAGTTGGTTTAGTCGCGTTGGTGATTTTGGCTCAGGCCATCATGTCGCGGATGTGGTTGCAGCACTTTAAATTTGGCCCACTTGAATGGATTTGGCGCTCATTGACTTATCTTAAACTCCAACCTATGCGAGTCGATAAATCAGAGGCAGCTGAACAAGGCAAACCTGCTCATGTTTAATTGACCTAAGGTGACAAAATTGACGTACAACGGGTGGGCCTTGTCTCACCCGTTGTTGTAGGTGAGATCTTAAACCCGGTTTGATTGGTGAAAATACCACACGTTTTTTGCGCTTAATCGGCAACACCAATGCCTAGTGTAAACAAAACTATACGAATCTTGTTGGCTCAAACATCTGATTTGGTTTGGTGAAAGTCTGCGGCCGTCGCTTCTGAATCTCACATCTTAAAAGAGGACATGAGGCCGTGAAGATGCCATCAGCTTGTTATTTTTAATATATTGAAATTACTCCAATTTATTTTATTTGTATAGTTTTGTTTACATCTAGGCACTATCCATGCTCGCGGCCAAACAGGTGCCACGAAAGGGGATGTGTCCTATACTCCAGTCACAACAAATAGTTTTTGACTTCCATCAATTTTGGTGCAAACCAGTACCTTTGTGATCAGGAGAACTGAAATGGCTGATTTATTTGAAAACCCCATGGGTCTTGACGGATTTGAATTCGTCGAGTTTACCGCCCCGGAAAAGGGCATCTTAGAACCTGTTTTTGAATCTATGGGATTTTCACTGGTCGCTAGGCACAAATCCAAATCTGTAGAACTATGGCGTCAGGGTGATATTAACTTTATTACCAACTACGAGCCGAAAAGTCATGCATGGTATTATGCCGAAGAACATGGGCCGGGTGCTTGTGGTATGGCCTTTAGAGTGAAAGACGCCCATAAAGCCTACAACTTGGCTTTGGATAAAGGGGCTCAGCCGGTTGAAATCCAAACTGGTCCGATGGAACTGAATTTGCCGGCCATTCGAGGCATTGGTGGTGCGACGCTATATTTGATTGATCGCTATGAGCCGGGCATGAGCATTTACGACATTGATTTCGACTGGCTTGAAGGTGTCGATAAAAACCCTGAGGGATGTGGTTTCCATACGCTCGACCATCTCACGCACAACGTTTATCGTGGCCGAATGCAGTATTGGGCGGACTACTATGAGCGTTTGTTCAATTTCCGTGAGATCCGTTACTTTGATATTAAAGGTGAGTACACCGGTTTGGTATCGAAAGCATTAACCGCACCTGATGGTCGCATCCGCATTCCTTTGAATGAAGAAGGCAAAGCTGGTCAAGGTGGTCAAATTGAAGAATACTTGATGAAGTACAATGGCGAAGGTATCCAGCACATTGCCTTTGCTTGTGATGACCTGTACGCCTGTTGGGATAGGCTCAAAAAGCAAGGCATGAAGTTCATGACCGCGCCACCGGCAACCTACTATGAAATGCTTGAAGAGCGTTTACCGGGTCATGGTGAGAATGTTCCAGAGTTGCAATCTCGCGGTATTTTGCTCGACGGTACGACTGAAGGTGGACAACCTCGTTTGTTATTGCAGATCTTCTCTGAAACCTTGTTAGGTCCGGTTTTCTTTGAATTCATTCAACGTAAGCAAGACGATGGTTTCGGTGAGGGTAACTTCAAAGCCTTGTTCGAATCTATCGAACGTGACCAAGTGGCTCGTGGTGTTGTCGGCGAAAGTTAATCGCCAACTCAGCAACTGACCTATCAGAAGGCGCCTAACCGGCGCCTTTTGTCGTTTAGCGCCAAGGTGTCGGACACCAAATGCATTAACAGTTTGTTTTTAAACAAATGACTATGGTTGGTGTCAGACACTTTTTATTTAGGTACGGTTTTTTATGTCTGTCCGATAGCGGAAAATTGAATAAAGGGTAGTTAAAATCAAGAAGAAGGGAGTGGGGTGGCTGAAGGGGATTGAACCCTCGACCGCAGGAATCACAATCCTGAGCTCTACCAACTGAGCTACAGCCACCATCGAAGTGAGTGGGATTCTACCTAAATCTTATTAAATAGCAAAGAAATATTTCACCTTGGTTTGCTTTAGTGCTTACAATAGCAGCAAAACAACAATGCACGAAAGTTCTTATGAAAAAACGTTATCTGATCGCCGCATTTACTGCGTTTATGAGTGTGGGCATTTGTGCCCAACCTGTCATTATTACCAATATTCAAGGCTATACGCCGCAAACCAATCCAAGCAAAGGCAAACAGCACTGGTTGTCGTTCAAGACCTTGGTGTTCGAGCAAGGGAAGGTGCTTGCCACCGGCGATGACAAATTGCTCAAGCAATACCCGCAAGCCAAAGTGATTGATGGTCACAACAAAACCCTTATTCCCGGTTTGATTGATGCCCACGGCCATGTCGTCGGTCTTGGCTACAATCAACTGAATCTGGATGTCAGAGGCACTCAATCGGTTACTGATATGGCACAGGCGGTCAACACCTATGCCAAGGCACATCCCCAGCTTAGCTGGATAAAGGGACGAGGCTGGAATCAGGAGCTTTGGGCCAATAAACAATATCCCACAGCCAAAGACTTAGATGAGCATGTTGCCGATAAGCCTGTGTGGTTGCGTCGTGTCGATGGCCATGCCGGGGTGGCCAATAAGAAAGCTTTGGCTCTTGCCGGTATTGGCAAAGAAACCCTCGACCCAAATGGCGGTAAAATTGAACGTTACAGCAATGGCGAGCCAACAGGTGTGCTTATCGACAATGCGATGAACCTGCTAGAAGATAAAATACCGGCGCCCACTAAAGCCGAAGACCAAGCCGCACTGGATCTGGCGATGACGCATATGCTAAGCCTAGGCTTAACTTCGGTGCATGATGCCGGTATTAAATACAGCACCTACAACTTATATAAAGAGAATATGGGCAAAGGCAGCTTGGATGTTCGCATTTACGGCATGATAAATGCGGTAGATCCCAACCTGCAACAGGTGCTCAAAGCCGGTTACATCAGTGATGATAGCGATATGCTGTCTATTCGCAGTGTTAAGTTGTGGGTTGATGGTGCGCTTGGCAGCCGAGGTGCTGCTTTGATTAAGCCGTACTCCGATGCCCCGACGGAAAAAGGACTGGTGTTGATCAATCCTGAACAAATGGCACTTTTGTTTAATCGCGTGCTAGGCAGCGGCTTTCAACTCAATGTTCATGCCATTGGCGATAAAGGTAATCAGGTGGTGTTGAACCAATTTGAGCAAAGCTTTAAGCAGGTCGGCGGTCAGTCGCTCAGAAATCGCATCGAGCATGCTCAGGTAGTTGCACTTGAAGATATCCCGCGCTTTAAACAGCTCAAAGTGATCCCTTCAATGCAACAGACTCATGCTACCAGCGACATGAATATGGCTGAAACCCGTGTCGGGCCACAGCGGATCAAAGGGTCCTATGCTTGGCGCAAATTCTTAGACCAAGGTAGCAAGATAGCCGGTGGCTCTGATTTTCCGGTTGAGTTGGCCAATCCATTTTATGGTATTCACGCGGCGGTGACTCGGCAAGACAGGCAAAATCAGCCTAAAGGCGGTTGGTATTCGAGTGAAGCGATGACGCTAGAGGAAGCGCTAACGTCATTTACCATCGATGCGGCCTATGCCGCGCATCAAGAGAATATGCTTGGTAGCCTTGAGCCAGGTAAATGGGCTGATTTTATTTTGCTTGATAGAAACATCTTCACGATTGCCCCTGAGCAGTTATGGCAAACTCAAGTGCTGCAAACTTTTGTCGCTGGTGAGTTGAAATACGCCAAAGATAAACAGTAGTCATCATTTTATGTGCGGCAGTAAAGCCGCACATAAATCTTGCCAATATTTCGCTTGGCTAAGATCGCCCACTTTATAGACCTTTAATCCTTTTATTTCATTGGCATAACTTTTCAGGTTACGGCCGCTTGTCACTCTCTCAAAGACAACGTTGTCAACATTTGTTCACGGCCACAATTGCCAGTGCTCTGACCATTGAAAATTAGTGGTTGACATCAGTCGATTTATCTCTATTATTGTACGTCAAGATGTTTAGACGTCTAAACAGCCAAAAAGAGATAAGCCGCTCAGGTCCAAATTAAGCACGGCAGTCGTTGCCGCCAACGTATTTAGGAGTTCATCATGACCAATTTTGCTACTACTGCCGTCCGCTCAGGTATTGAAACCGACACTCAGCATGGTGCTGTCACCCCACCAATTTACCTGACCAGCAATTATAGCTTTGAAGGTTATGGTAAGCCTCGTCAGTATGACTATGCCCGCTCTGGCAATCCTACTCGTGCCGGTTTGGAAAATGCGTTGGCCGAACTTGAGCAAGGGGCTGGTGCAACCGTCACCGCCAGTGGTATGGCGGCAGTGTCTTTACCGCTACAACTGTTGTCACCTGGCGATCTGTTGGTGGTGCCACATGACTGCTACGGCGGTAGCTACCGTTTATTCTCAAACTTGGCATTACGTGGGCAATTTGAACTTGTGTTTGTTGACCAAACCGATGAACAGGCCATTAGTGAAGCGCTTGAGCAAAACCCTAAAATGTTGTGGATTGAAACCCCAAGCAACCCTCTGCTGCGCGTTGTCGATGTCGCTAAGTTGGCTGAGGCCGCCAAAGCGAAAGGCTGTCTTACCGTGGTAGACAACACGTTCTTATCGCCGGTGCAGCAGCAACCGATTTTACTCGGTGCTGATATCGTCGTGCACTCCACAACAAAATATGTCAACGGTCATAGTGATGTCGTCGGCGGTGCGGTGGTAAGCAAAGACCCGGCTGTCGCCGAAAAGTTGGCTTGGTGGGGTAACTGTTTAGGCATTACCGGCGCGCCGTTCGACAGCTTCTTAACCTTACGTGGTTTACGAACCTTGCCTGTACGTATTAGACAGCATCAAGAAAATACGTTTGAGATTGTGAATTTCCTAGACAATCATGCCGGAGTGAAAAAAGTTTACTATCCTGGTTTACCATCGCACCCGCAACACGAGATAGCACGCAAACAACAAAACGGTTTCGGCGCCATTGTCAGCTTTGAACTCGATGAACTGCAATACGACATTGCCAAGTTTTTAGAAGGGGTTGAGTTTTTCTCTTTGGCGGAGTCGTTAGGTGGCGTTGAAAGTCTTATTTGTCATCCGGCAACCATGACTCACGCCGCGATGGACGAGCCTGCTCAAGCTCGTGCCGGGATCACCAAGCAGCTAATTCGTGTCTCTGTCGGCATCGAAGCGGCATCAGATCTGATTGCCGATTTAAAACGCGCCTTGCAAATTGCTAAGCTTGACGGTGCCAATTGTCAAGATAAGGAGTTAAGCGATGTCGCCTGTTGATTTTGTGGCAGACCAAAGCGCCGCGCAAGCGGTGCAGGCTAAGCTGATTGAAAATAGAACGGAGTTACCCTCTGTTCATAAATTTGGCGGCTCCAGTTTACAGTCTGCTTCGGCTATCAATCGGGTTGTCGATATTATCATCGCCAATACCCAAGCCAAAGACCTCATCATTCTTTCGGCGATGGGCAAGACTACCGATATGTTGTTCGAGCTGGTAAACAAAACCCTCAGTGCCGGGGCGTTGGCTGATGTTTGTGTGATCCGAGCATATCAACAGCAGATCATCACTGATTTGTTACCAGCGACAACGGCCAAAGCCTTGATTGAAGAACTCAACGCCGATTTGCAACGGATTGACTTCTTATTGAGTCATGCCGAGAGTCAAGAGACGCCTTTCAATCCTGCGGATGTCATTTGCTACGGGGAGTTGTGGTCTACTCGTGTGGTAAGCTCAGTGCTGCGCGCTCGCGGTGTCGATTGTCAGCGGGTTGATTCACGCGACTTTATTTATGTTGCCGACCCGTTACACGACAACGGCCATTGCGGTATTGAAGATACCGTGATCGATTGGCAAAAAAGTCATCAGGCATTTGCTCGTTGGAGTGAAGAATTTGGCGGTAAATTGTCTGTTATCAGTGGCTATATTGCCACTGACAGTCAAGGTGATACCACGACGCTTGGCCGCAACGGCAGTGACTTTTCGGCAACGATTGTGGCGAAACTTATCAACGCGGGCATGGTTTACCTATGGACAGATGTAAACGGTGTCTTTAGTGCCGACCCCAATCGTTTTAACAATACCAAGGTGATCCCACTGCTGGGGCTGAACGAAGCCAATGCGCTGGCCAACTTGGGCACGCCGGTTTTCCATGAAAAAACCCTAAAGCCGCTGCAAGATGCCAACATTCCAATTCGCATTCGCAATTCACAACAGGTGCAAGAGCAAAACAGCGGCACTTTGATCCTCACTCAACCGGTCAAGTGGCCGGGGGCAAAAACCATTGCGTTGAAACAATCCGTTTGTCTATTTTCAATTAAATGGCACGACAGCAGCAAGCATGAAACGTTGAGTCAGAAATTGCAACAACTGCTGGTGGGTCTGCAAATATCGAACTATTGCTGGCTTAATGAAAATACGACGTTGAATTTCTGTGTGGCAGAACAAGACCAGACTCAAGTCGCGAAATTATTGACCCGCAAGCAAGTGGGTGAGGGTTGTCAATTCAGCGTCAATAAAGACTTATCGATTATCTCTTTGGTTGGATATGAGTTATTGCAACATGGTGAACATCTTGCTGCCTTCTTTTCTTTACTGCAACAATCGCAAAAAGGCATTTTGCTCTATCACTATGACCAAAATGGTGCCATCAGCGCCGTCGTCAACGATAGTCATCCGGTGCAATTAGTATCTGCCATTCATAGTGCTATTTTTGCTAACCCTAATGATGATAAAGGTGCTGTGCTACAACGCAGTGGCATTGGCTTGGTGTTGACCGGATTTGGCAATATCGGCAAAAAATTGTGCGACATACTGTCTTCACGCTTATCTCTTATCAACGAAAAGGCAAAGCACCAGCTTAGAGTGGTTGCTATCAGCAATTCGAAACACTATATCTTTGAACCGGCGGGGATTGACCTGTCTCGGGCAGCTGAATTGTTGGCTGCCAGCGATAAGGCTACCAAAGACATTGAGCGAGATCTGCAATTGCTCAGTGATACCCAATTGGCGGTGATAGACGTTACCTCTAGCCCATTGGTGACTCAGCAATACCAAACGCATTTTGCCCAAGGCCGACATATTGTGAGTGCCAGTAAGCTGGGTCACACCTTGCCGCTTGCTGAATTTGAACAGTTACGTGAATTGAGTCAGAGCAATAACTGCCGCTGGTTAGGTAATGTCACCTGTGGTGCTGGATTGCCAATACAGCAATCTATTGAGGAATTGTGCTTGGCGGGTGACAAAATCAAAGTGATTGAAGGGGTTTTCTCAGGCACCTTATCTTGGCTATTGAACAGTTATGATGGTAAAGGTTCATTTTTTGATGTGGTCGCCAAAGCCAAGGCATTGGGATTGACTGAGCCTGATCCAAGAGAAGATTTATCGGGTCAAGACGTTCAGCGCAAATTGTTGATCTTGGCCAGAACCATGGGGCTTAAACTCGATTTAGCACAAATTGAGTTGACGCCGCTGTTGCCGCTCGACTTTTTAGAACTCTCAGTGCAGGCCTATGCCGACAGTCGTGATGAGATAGATGCCTACATGAAAGAAAAATGGCAGCAGGCTAATGGGCAGGGATTAAAGCTTTGCTATAGCGGTGAGCTGGTGTTCAATGAAATGGCGGGGAAAATATGCCTGCAAGAAGCATCGGTGGGGTTAAGTTTTCGCGATGCCAATGACCCATTGGTCAATATCGCGCCTGCCGATAACATTGCCGTTATTCGCTCCCAGTGGCATGACATCAATCCTTTGATCATTCGCGGCCCAGGTGCTGGCATTGAAGTCACCGCAGCAGGTATTGTCTCAGATCTGGTCAAGTTGGCGCAGTAGGGCGTACTTGGCCTTAATTTCATCTCTTTTGGCCAAATCGGCATAACAGGTAATAAAGGGCGGCCATTCTGGGTCGTCCTCCGGCTTACCTGCCGGTGCCTGTCTAATTGGCTGCGTCGTCTGAGGTTTGAACCCGCCAGCGCTGAGAGTTTGCAACAATTCATCTTGTTTATCTATTTTGTCGTTGAGTTTGTTCAGTTCATCACGCATTTGCGTGATCACCGCCAACAAAGCTTCACCACCGTCTATTACCGGCTGATCGATA
>JBFHGJ010000130.1:0-14817 GCA_041583135.1 Alteromonadaceae bacterium
AATGCCATTGCCGGACTGAATTTGGCAGAGCTGGCGGCACGGTTTGATATCACCATGCCGGATAACCTCAAGCGGGAAAAAGGCTGGGTTGGACAACTGATAGAGTACATACTCGGCGCCGATGCCGGTTCAAAACCGGTGCCGGACTTCACTGACTTGCAAATTGAGCTTAAAACCCTCCCCATCTCACAAAGCGGCGAACCACTAGAAACCACCTTTGTTTGTGTTGCACCACTGACCGGGATCACAGGGGCCCATTGGCAAACCTCGCACTTTCGTCAAAAAATCAAAAAGGTATTGTGGGTGCCGATTTTGGCAGAGCGTAGTATTGCCTTGTCTGAAAGAGTCGTCGGCACACCGTTTATCTGGCAGCTTCAAGGAGAGCAAGAACAGCTGTTAAAGCAAGACTGGGAGGAGTTGATGGACTTGATTGTGCTTGGCGATGTCCATGCGATCACCGCCAAAACCGGTCAATATTTGCAGCTTAGACCCAAAGCCGCCAATGCCAGCATCGTCACCGATGCCTTTGACACCCAAGGCAACCCCATCATGGCGCAGCCTAAAGGGTTTTATTTGCGTAAAGACTTTACCCGCTTGATCTTAAAAGACGTATTTGGTTAAACACGCCTTTAACCCGAGTACAAACAATCGTCTCGCCTAACCTGAATATTTGTTGACGAGTTTGTCGTACTGACCGTTAGATTTAATTTCTTTCAGTGCAGCGTTAAAGCGCTGCAACATATCAGGCTTAATGGTTGCCTTGGAAAACATCACATAAACATCGCCGGTTTTGATGCTTGCTTGATGAGGCGTCACGTAACGCTCCAGCCCTTTGCGGCGGATCAATGAGGCGCCGACAAAGCTATCTTCTAAAAAGCCGTCGATATCGCCGTCAATTAGTCTCGCGACATTGATCTCGCCCATAAACGCGCTGTTGAACAAACCAGCATACTTGTCGTCATCCATCATTGCAGTAAGTTCATCGCCATAATAATAGCCACCGATAATACCGAGACTGTTGTTGTCTTTGACAAAATCAACCACACTGGCTTGGCGGTGGTTGTGCTCCTCATCGGCGCGAACATAGAGTTGGAATTCTTCAGAACGGTAGGGATCAGAAAACAATGCATAGGCTTTGCGGTCTTCTGTCATCGACGCGCCCAGCACAAAGTCAATCTTGCCGCCTTTAAGCAAACTCAAAAGATTGCCCCATGAGTCTTGCTGATATTGCACGTCACAATCGAGTTTGTCGGCGATCATCTCAATCAGCTCAACATCAAGCCCTTGGATCTCACGGCCGAAACCGATAAATTGATAGGGTTCCCATACATCGAACCCCATGGTCAGTTGGCAACTACGTGGCGCCGTTTTGTCAGCCTGTGCGCTGACTTTGCTCGCAGCCGGAGCTGCCTTGTCACCCATTTGGCCTTTGGCCTCAGGTTTTGATTCTGAACCACAGCCGAAAAGCAATGTAACCAGACCGGCAGCCAGGATAATTCGCCAATTCTTTTTCATGTTAACCCCAACTCTTTGTTTTTTAGGACTATGTAGCATTTATCCTAAGCGTAGCAGAGCTCTGAGATTTTGCCCGTATGAATTGACGAAGTTACCCTAAAATTTGTTCATCCGGATGCTTTTATGCCGTCAACCTGTTGTCTGCTGAGCGAATATTTAAGCAACAAATAGCCGATAACCCCCGACACCAATGACCCAAGCACAATCCCAAGGCGATAGTCGAACAGCCGGTCGATATTGCCTTCCTCAAAGGCCAAGGAACCCACAAATAGACTCATGGTAAAACCGATACCACACAGCGCCGATGTGCCAAGCAAACGGGTCCAGTTCATGCCTTTTGGCAGCGCGCAAAGCCCGGCTTTAACCGCCACAAAACAAAAGCCAAATACCCCAGTCAGCTTACCCAGCAACAAACCAAGCCCGATACCCACAGGCACCGGATGGGCAATTTGTTCCCAACCAACCCCTTCAAAATCAATACCGGCATTGGCAAAGGCAAACACCGGCAAAATAATAAAGGCCACCACTGAGTGCAGATCATGCTCTGTGGTTTTGAGCGGCGAATAGTCGGGATTGTTTTTTGCTCGCATTGGGATAAACATCGCTAAAACCACACCAGCCAAAGTGGCGTGAACACCGGATTTGAGTGTCGCTATCCACATAATAATGCCCACCACAATATACAAACTGCGGGACTCGACATTGCGCCAATTGAAAAACGCCAAGACCGGCAAACAGCAGGCGACCACTACCAATGCAGTAAAAGAGATCTTCGAGGTATAGAAAAAGGCGATGATCAAAATCGCGCCGATATCGTCAAATATCGCCAATGAGGTTAAAAAGATCTTAATTGAAACCGGCACCCTTGACCCCAACAGCGCCAATACCCCGAGAGCAAAAGCAATGTCTGTCGCAGCCGGAATAGCCCAGCCGTCAATCGCGCTAGGATCGTCATAATTGAAATACACATAAATCGCCGCAGGAATAACCATACCGCCAATAGCACCAATGCCCGGCAAGATGATATTGCGAGGGTCGGCCAACTCGCCTTCCATGACTTCGCGCTTAAGCTCGAGCCCAACCATCAGGAAAAACACCGCCATCAGACCATCGTTTATCCACAACAACAGTGGTTTTTCCACCTCAAGCGATGACACTCTCACCCCAACAGGCGTTGATAGCAATAAGTCGTAATAAGCCTTTAGGTCGGTATTGGCAAACACCATCGCCAACATGGCGCTCAAGATCAGCAAAATACCACCGGCCGATTCAAGCTTTAAAAAATCGTCAATAAACGAAGTATCGAAAAAATCGTCAGACTTGTAGGACATAATAGAATATGGCTCCCTTTGTTATTGGTCTATGCCTTGCCTTAACGACATAATATGTCAAATGGCAGCGTTGTGACAACCACTGCCGTTCAGTTAAATCGCAACTGTCTATAACACATGCAATCACGGTCTACCGAAAGAATCGAATTCGCTTTTGCAGATTTTTCGCCAAGCTCGACAACTCATGGCTGGCATGTTCGGTTTGCTCGGCACTGGCACTGTTATCGACGGCGTAATTTTTAATTTGTACCACCGACCGGGCAATCTCATCAGCGACCACATTTTGTTCCTCAGAAGCGCTGGCGACACTGATGTTCAACTCAGTAATATTTTTGACCGCAACCAAAATCGCATTGAGCGCATCATTCGATCCGCTAGCTCTGCTGGCGGTATCTTTGGAGCTTACCACACTGTCTTGCATCATCTGCACAGATAGCGTCGCCCCTTCTTTGATTTTTTCAACAATGGTTTGGATCTCGCGAGTAGAGCTTTGGGTTCTTCCCGCGAGCGAGCGCACTTCATCGGCCACCACCGCAAAGCCACGACCATGTTCGCCGGCTCTGGCCGCCTCAATGGCTGCATTCAATGCCAACAGGTTAATTTGTTCGGCAATACTTTGAATGACCTCAAGCACCGATGAAATACTGTTACTTGACTCCGACAACTGATTCACCGCTTCGCTGGTTTTTTCAATTTGAAGCGACAACGCCTCGATATTGGCAATGGTTTCGTTAACCACCATCGCGCCACTTTCAGACTGCTGCTGCGCATTTTGCGCCGCCTCTGCGGCCTGCTCCGTGCTCATCGATACTTCTTTCACCGTCGCCGACATCTGCTCGATTGCCGTTGCCACCTGCTCGGTTTCCATGGTTTGTTCTTTGATCCTTTGGTTGGTATCCAATGACGAATGCGCTAATTGTTCAGATGATGCCGATAGCTGCTCGGAGGCCGAAGCGATTTCAGTGATCACCCCCTGCAATCGGCTTAATACCCGGTTAAAGCTTTTGGCAATAGCGCCTATTTCATCACTGCGCTTTTCGTCCAGTCGTACCGACAAGTCGCCTTCACTGATCAGATCAAACTTTTCAATCATGTAATAAAGCGAGTTGATTATGATGGAGCGAGTCAAGGCGAAAATAATCAAAATGATCACAATCGCCAAAATTGAGATGGTGACAAAAGTCTGGATCACCCCCGACACTATGCGGTTGCGGATATCCTGATGAGAGTACGCGGTAACAATAGAGAAGTCCCACGGTGCGAAGGGGGCTTTTAATACCTGCCAGCTGTCGTCACGGCCGTTAATGGCATTTTTTAACTGCGTGTCACTGACATGTTTAGATTTGGCAATTATCTCCCCCTCACCATCGACCAATGCGGCAAAACCATTATCCATGATCACAATATGCTGAAATGCCTGCTCAAGCTGCGCCAGGTCGGCGGCAAAGCCGACATACCAAATACCAATGAGCTCTCCGTTACTATCGACAATCGGCTCATAAGCGGTGAGATATGGCTTGCCCAAAATGTCCACTTCGCCGTAATAGGGCTTTTTATCAATAATATTGCCATAAGCCTTACCCTTGGGGTTTAAGGTAGTACCAACCGCCCTTTTACCATCTCTAACGATATTGGTACTCACTCTGACAAACCGTTCGCCGTCTTTTACAAATACCGTGGCGGTGCCCGCAATCTTGTCAGCCACATTGTCAATCAATTCAAAGTTTCCTACCAGAGAGTGACCCGCCAGCGTCAAATTCGGCAACGACTGTCCATCGAGGCTCGTGCGCCCATCAATGCTCACCCGTCCTTGGTTGTGCGCAGCTGACTTGAGGTAGTTCATAGAAACCGCCACCTTTTCCATCACCAACGCATCGGTGGTCACCATCAAATTGTGCAGTTGCGCCTGTAGCTTTTGCGCTCTATCCATGGAAGCACTGTTTTGCTCGTGGGCAATTTGAAACGAAATCACAACGGAAGTAATGACAGCCAAAATAAAAATCGCCGAACTGATGGCGATAACAAACTTTTTTGTGATGGTCATATATTGTCCTATTATTCTTAACTACCGGTAGCTTTGCGCTATTGACACAATACGCAGACAATAGGGATTTTAGATCAGAAATTGGAAGTTGCCGCTTAAATTACTCATTTGGCGATAATTATTCTGATAGAACTCGTAACAAAAACATTCTCTGCCACAAAATATTTACCGTGAATGCGCAGATACAAAGTGTTAGATTGTCCGCCCTTAAAAATGACGAGAGTGGTTTATGGACTTAACTAACAAATTCAAGCATTTATTTAAAACCGTGGGCTGGGTTGTTACTTTGCTAGTAGCAGCATCAACCCAAGCAGATGAGCTAGACAAGCAGCTCCAGCAAATAATGACAGAGCGCCATATTCCCGGCCTACAACTGGCAGTAGTTAAAGACGGCGTCATTATTAGAACTGGCAATTACGGTGTATCCAATATTCAACATGGTGTTGCCGTCAAAGCAGACACTGTGTTTCCGATTAACTCAATGACCAAAGCTTTTACTGGTGTTGCTTTAATGCAGCTACAAGAAAAAGGCGTATTGAATATCAACGACACCATCGGCAAACACTTGTCTAAACTACCGGAAAAATGGAAAAGCCTCACCATAAAGCAACTCATGACACACACTTCCGGGTTGCCGCACATATTAAGTGGCAGGCTCGTGGACATGATTGTACATGCCGACCCACAAGCCGCATGGCAAAAAGTGCAAACCCTGCCGATGCAATTTGAACCAGGTTCACAGTTCTCTTATAACCAGACAGGTTACGCCCTTATCGGCAAGATCATTGATAAGTATGTCAAAGATGGCTTTCCAGCCTTTATTGCAGACAATCAGTTTAAACCCACCGGCATGAAGTTAACTGCCGCTGCCGGGTTTGATTATTTGGAATACGTAGTGCCAAATCAGGCCGCGCAATATTTTTATACCAATGAACAGAAATATCGCAACTTCTATGGTGAGTTCCCCTACATTTTAAGAACCGCCGCAGGCATGAGTTCAACAGCAACTGAGCTGGCAAAATACCTTATCGCCCTGCAAGCAGACAAGCTACTCAAAAGCACCGAAATACTTTGGACCCCCGCGCGATTAAACAATGGCAAAACCGGCGGTTTTAACAACATGGAAAACGGCTACGCCATCGGCTGGCAAATCATTGACCGCCCTAATCACAAAGCGGTCAGCGCCAGCGGAGGTAATGCAGTGACCATGATCTATTACCCTGAGGACAAGGTATCAGTAGTTGTACTAACAAACTTAATTGGCGGCTTGCCGATACAATTCGTTGATAAAATTGCAGCGCATTTTATTGATGGGTTTAAGCTTTAGGTTTTGTCACTCGAGTGTTTACACTGAACTGAAATTTAGCGCTAAAAACAATAAGGCGAGCCATCTGGCTCGCCTTAATAATCAAAAACTAACAACCTTATCGCGCCCCCCAACTACCCGACCAATAAGCCTTCTTTTGTTGGTCGATTTTCATAGAGGCGGGAAAAAACGCTTAAACAACCTAGGGCAAAGAAACTTTTCACTCGACTGACCAAAAAGCCAATCATCAGAACATTGAACATAACAAAACACAGCATCAATAAAATAGGCCAAATCGACCAGATAATCTCTCGAAGCTTGGTTACTTAACCCTTTAGAGATGCAGACCTGAAGCAGATCAGACCGCAGATTTTTATCAACTGTGCAATCAACCCGATACATCTTTCGACAATAGTACTCAGTACCAAACGCATAACCTTCAATTTCCCATTCTGCTCGATGCATTTGTTTTTTAGTAGCAATGCCTTTCAAAAAGCTTTTAGCAATCTCTAAATTCTTTTTGAAACTGTCGTCAGACCTGTATCGTGATAGTTTTACGCAACAGGCCAAAAGGTAACGCTTTAACGAATGCTCTTTATTTTTTGTCTTCTTTAATGACTTCTAGCTGCTTTAGAATTTGCATATTTAAGGCATCTTCGAGATGCGGGTTTGTCTATATTTATTTGCAAGCCAATGCGAAATCAATCCACACACAATGGCCATGATTAATAAGAACGCTTGTGTAATAGCAGCACCTTTCAACGCTTTGGCTTGGTGTTGCATTAAAGCATCAGTTTGAACAAACTCCCTTCTCTTTTTGACGTTTTCAGGTGTCGGTTCAAAATCCACCAGTTTGCCGTTTTCTTCAATGACCTTAACAATGAGACCACTATCTTCATAAAAAGTGGTAGCCATTATTTTTGTTACTTTCGAATGTTCTTGTGGGTTTTCCAGATCTGAGTTTATGAACTTTTGGTATTGCGCAAGCAGTTCCGGCTCACTTTTCGATATTTTCCCTGTTAGATGTGGTAATTCAGAAAACAGGTTAGCGCTGTGTAGCATCACTCCGATAAACCCTATGTTTCCACATACTGCCAGAACGACATAGTACAAGTGCTTTTTTTCTCGTTTGGCTAGATACCTGAATAACGGTGATACAACAACAAAAAAACAAAATCCCCAAAAGCCAATGTCCCTAACAAGCTGAAGCAACCACAAAGTTTCCGACTCTTGCTGCGTCATTTGACTCAAATCTATATCAGCCAAAAAATACTGAACCGCACCAAACCCAATTAAATATGCAACCAAACTTAAAACAATAATCTTCTCTAAACTCAACTTAGCCATGCCAGCTACTACCTCCATTGATAAAACGCTCTCGCGAATACTCAACATTATCTCTGTTGTTGGTTTTGTTGCAAAGTTTTTTTACGATCCGCACATCAACACCGAATGCGAATTCGTACAAACCCCGTGTTGCCGACGACGTTGTTCAAGTATGGTGTTGGCCGCAGGCCATTGTTGGGCGTTGCTCCGCAACAACCAACCTATAGCAAGCTTCCATAATCTCCATTTGGCCATCCTTAGTGAAGTTGCTCACTGAGCAGGTATTCCCCATATAAACGAGAAAAGGCGAACCAATCGGTTCGCCTTTTTACTATCAAATCAGCCTAGTTTTAGGCTGTTGTACAAACCCAAATCAATCGCGGTAGCTATCCACACTTGGGCAAGAACAAACCAAGTTACGGTCACCAAATACATCGTCGATGCGGCAAACCGTTGGCCAGAATTTGTCTTTGGCTACGCTGGCAACTGGGAAGGCGGCATACATGCGGTCGTAGCTGCGGTTCCAGTCGTTGCCCAATACGTCTTCTTGAGTGTGCGGGGCAAAGTGTAGCGGGTTGTCATCAACTGACCATTCGCCTGATTCAACTTTGGCGATCTCTTTGCGGATAGACACCATAGCCTCAACAAAGCGGTCGATTTCAACTTTTGATTCAGACTCGGTAGGCTCAATCATCAAGGTGCCAGCAACTGGGAATGACATGGTTGGTGCGTGGAAACCATAGTCCATCAAACGCTTGGCGATGTCCATTTCAGTTACGCCTGACGACTCTTTGATTGGACGCAAGTCAACAATACATTCATGGGCGACACGGCCATTTCTACCAGAGTACAAAATTGGGAAGTGTTCACTCAACTTCTTGGTCAGGTAGTTGGCGTTCAAAATCGCAGTCTCGGTTGACTGACGCAAGCCCTCAGAGCCTAACATGGCAATGTAAGACCAAGAGATTGGTAAAATGCCACCGCTGCCGTATGGCGCTGCACTGATGGTGCCGTTGCCATCTGGTACACCTTCAACGCCAGTAACTGGGTGAGAAGGTAAGAACGGTGCCAAGTGGCTCTTAACGCCAATTGGGCCAACACCTGGGCCACCGCCACCATGTGGAATGGCAAAGGTTTTGTGCAAGTTCAGGTGAGATACGTCAGAGCCGATATAGCCAGGTGAGGTAATACCAACCTGAGCATTCATATTGGCGCCATCCATATAAACCTGGCCACCATTTTGGTGAATGATGTCGCAGATCTCACGAATGGTTTCTTCGTATACGCCGTGAGTCGATGGATAGGTGACCATCAAACAGGCCAAGTTATCAGCCATTTCTTCGGCTTTGGCTTTAAGGTCGGCAACATCGATATTACCGTTCTTATCACAGTTAACCACAACCACTTTCATGCTGGCCATTTGCGCTGATGCTGGGTTGGTACCGTGAGCAGAGCTTGGGATCAAGCAGATGTTGCGATGGGCTTCACCGCGGCTTTCAAAATATTTACGGATCGCCACAAGGCCAGCGTACTCACCTTGCGCGCCAGAGTTAGGCTGCATAGATACTTCGTCATAGCCGGTAATATCAACCAACCAATCAGACAATTCGTTGATCATCGCGCTATAGCCCTGAGCTTGGTCGCTCGGCACAAACGGATGGAGGTTAGAAAACTCAGGCCAAGTCACCGGGATCATCTCAGCTGTGGCATTGAGTTTCATGGTACAAGAACCCAAAGAGATCATTGAATGGTTAAGCGCCAAATCTTTGTTCTCTAAGCGCTTAATGTAGCGCAACATTTCAGTTTCACTGTGGTAGCTGTTAAAGACTTCGTGGCTCAAAATCGCATCTTCACGCAACAAGTTGGCCGGAATAGACGTATTACCACCAGCAATAACTTTTTGATCAAGCGCTTCAACATCAAGGCCATGACCTTCGCCAAACACAACATCAAACAGCTCGGCAACATCTTCGCGAGTCGTGGTTTCGCTGAAGCTGACAGACAATGCGCCGTCCAAGTCAGTTCTAAAGTTAAGACCGGCCGCAAGGCCACGCTCAACAATGGCGTCTTTGTCAGTCGTATTGAAGGTGATGGTGTCAAACCAAGTATTGTTGACCAAGCCAATGCCTTTTTCTTTAATACCGGCAGCAAAAATGTCGGTCAAACGATGAATGCGGTTGGCAATGGTTTTTAACCCTTCAGGACCATGGTAAATGGCATAGAAGGCAGCCATATTGGCAAGCAATACCTGAGCGGTACAGATATTCGAGTTGGCTTTTTCACGGCGAATGTGTTGTTCACGGGTTTGCATTGCCATGCGCAGCGCAGGGTTGCCGCGACGGTCTTTAGAAACACCAATAATACGACCCGGCAATGAACGCTTGTAGGCGTCACGAGTAACAAAGAATGCCGCATGTGGACCACCAAAGCCCATTGGAACACCAAAACGCTGGCTAGAACCCAATACAACATCGGCGCCCAAATCGCCCGGCGCACGTAACATCACTAAGCTCATGATATCAGCTGCAACGGCGGCAATCGCTTTTTTATCTTGTACTTCAGCAATAATGCCCGAAATATCATTCACTTGGCCGGTAGTGGTTGGATATTGCAACAAGCAACCAAAAATGTCGTGCTTCGCAGCGTCGGCAGCAGGACCAACCAAGACTTCAAAACCAAACATTTCAGCACGAGTTTCTACCACGGCAATGGTCTGTGGATGCACGTCGTCGGCAATATAAAAGATGTTGGCTTTCTTCGCTTTAGACACACGCTTAGCAAGTGCCATGGCCTCAGCTGCGGCGGTTGCTTCGTCCAGCAAAGACGCACTGGCCAAATCAAGGCCGGTCAAGTCCATACACATTTGCTGGTAGTTCAACAGCGATTGTAAACGGCCCTGAGCAATCTCCGGCTGATACGGCGTATAGGCAGTATACCAGCCTGGATTTTCCAAAACGTTACGCAAAATAACGTTCGGTACGTGGACTGGGTGATAGCCCATACCAATGTATGACTTAAATACTTTGTTTTTCGCTGCCAACGATTTTAAGTAGCTTAAAGATTCGACCTCAGTGCGGCTTTCACCCACTTTTAGCCCTTCTTCCAAGCGGATAGATTCCGGCACCGTTTGACCGATCAGCTCTTCCATTGAGTCTACCCCGAGGTAGGTCAGCATCTCGGTAGCCTGCGCTTCGGTGGTACCGATGTGTCGTTTGATAAAATCTTGCTTTTGCTCTAATTGACCGAGCGAATGAGAAGAGAGTGTCATCAAGGTGTTTCCTGTAAAACCTAATTAATACTATCGCGGTAGCAAAAAACTGACTAGTTGTTCAGGTTTTTCGCGGCAAAAATAAGGCAAAACCCCGGCATAACCGGGGTTTTGTGCAATCTGTTTCAGTCAGATTTAGTCTTCGTCGATGCTGGCCAAGTAACCTTCGGCGCTCAGCAACTCTTCAACTTCATCTTCGTCGCTGGCTTTGATTTGGAACATCCAACCGTCACCGAAAGCGTCGTTGTTGACGGTTTCTGGTGCATCTTCCAGATCTTCGTTGATGGCAACGATCTCACCGGATAAAGGGGCGTAAATGTCAGAAGCGGCTTTAACCGATTCTGCAACGGCGCAATCTTCGCCTTGTGCTACTTCATCGCCGACATCTGGTAGGTCAACAAAAACCATGTCGCCCAATAATCCTTGAGCGTGCTCAGTGATGCCTACAGTATATACGCCATCTCCTTCGGCACGAACCCATTCGTGAGTAGAGGCGTATTTTAAATCAGCTGGAATATTGCTCATTATATAAATTCCTTAACCTGGTTTATTGAAATTCGATTATTAATATTAGAATACTTTTTGTCCTTGGCGAACAAAACTTGGCTTAATAACATCGACTTTGATGGTTTTTTTACGCATTTCGACTTCAGCAACGTCACCACACTGAGCAGGAACGCGTGCCAACGCAATGCTGTGGCCTAAAGTCGGCGAGAAAGTGCCCGAGGTTACCACCCCTTCACCACCTTCGCAAATCACTTTAACACCGGCGCGCAATACGCCTTTGTCAGTCATCACCAAGCCGACCAGCTTTTCAGTGCCGTTGGCTTTTTGTTCGGTCAACGCCGCACGACCAACAAAATCTCGGTCTTCAGGTTTCCAAGCAATACACCAACCCATGTTGGCCGCCAATGGAGAAACACTTTCATCCATATCTTGGCCATAAAGGTTCATACCGGCTTCAAGACGCAAAGTGTCGCGAGCACCAAGACCACAAGGTTTTATGCCGGCATCTAAACAGTTTTGCCACAACTGTGGGCAATTTTCTTCTTTGACGATAATTTCATAGCCGTCTTCACCGGTATAACCGGTAGTGGCGATAAACAAGTCGCCAGCCTGAACACCGAAAAACGGTTTCATTCCTTCGGTCAAGGCTTTTTCTTCGTCGCTGAGGAAGGTGGCGACTTTGGCTTTGGCATTTGGACCTTGTACGGCAATCATCGCGTATTCAGGACGCTCGGTAAGCGTCACTTCAAAGCCTTGCGACTTATCGTTCATCCACGCCAAGTCTTTTTCGCGAGTGGCAGAGTTGACCACCAAACGGTAGTTCTGCTCGTCAAAGAAGTAAACAATTAGGTCATCAACTACACCGGCCGCTTCGTTGAGCATACCAGTGTACAGGGCTTTACCTGGGGTTTTGAGTTTGGCGACATCATTGGCCAGTAAGAAACGTAGGAAGGCTTTGGCATCTTGGCCTTTTACATCAACAATAGTCATGTGAGAAACGTCAAACATACCCGCATCTTGACGCACCGCGTGGTGCTCTTCGATTTGCGAACCATAGTTAATCGGCATCTCCCAACCATGGAAATCGACCATTTTTGCACCGGATTCGATGTGTTTATCAAATAAAACGGTTCTACTCGTCATAAAACACCTGTAGGCAGTTGAATAAATGAGAGGCGATTATAGCGATGAAGTGGCGCTATTGATACCCCATTCACATTAGTAATTCTAATACCTAAACAGATGCCACCTAGGCTACATCTACAACTGGTAAGGCCAGCTCCGGCAGATCGCCAGTCAATCCCATGGCTTGTTTAATAATCATATCTTTTGCGGGCACAAGATTATCGGCCAATAATAATCCACCACTGCGCAGTAATTTTTTCAGAGGATGAGCCCCCTCAAACAGGCGCTTCAGCCCTTCCATGGCGGCGATAAGTGTTTGCGCCTCGGCCTTACGCCAGCGTTCAAAACTACGCAAGTTCGCCTGCAAACCGAGATCTGCTCGGTTCGACTTTAACTGTGTCAAAATCTGCGCAAGACTGGCGGCATCGAGCAAGCCTAGGTTCATCCCAAGCCCGGCTAGCGGATGAATGGTATGAGCTGCGTCACCAATTAACGCCACACGAGGTTTTGTCCACTCTCTGGCATAACGCATTTTAAGCTCAAATCCGGCACGTCCACTTTGCACTTCGCACAAACCTAAGCGACCATCAAACGCCGAATACAAGCGCTTGTTGAATTCTTCATCGGTGCAATGAAGTAACGCTTGAGCTTGTTCAAAGTTCGTTGACCAAACGATTGAACACAGGTTTTCACCCTGAGGACCGTCAAAGAGCGGTAAAAACGCCAAAGGGCCAGTAGGTAAAAAGCACTGTGACGCACAGTGCTGGTGGGATAATTCGGTTTTAATTGTTGCGACAATGGCAGTGTGTTCATAATCCCAAAAGGTAATGGGCATATTCATTTGCCCGCGCACAAAAGAATTGGCGCCATCGGCGGCTACCAACAACTGCGCGATGATAGGTGTCCCATCGCTAAGAGAAACCAGCACCTCACGTTCACCAACATTTATCTGTTCAACCCGTTGGCTAAACAATAAGTGGCAAATGTCATTGTGCTGCTCAAGTTTTTTTAGCAAGGCGTTGCGGATCACCTTGTTTTCAACGATATGACCAAGCTGAGGATAATGAATTTGCTCGGCAGAAAATGAAATCGAGCCAAAACTGTCTTTTTCCCACACATGCATTGAACGGTATTCGCACGCTCTGGTTGCGACAATATCCTGCCACACGCCAAGCCGGGTAAAAATCGCCTGACTGGCGCCACTAATGGCGCTCACCCTAAGCTCAGGTGCTTCACTCAAAGGTTGCGTTTGCGCCTGGCCATCAACAACCACCGAAGGGATCCCCTGCTCGGCCAAAGCCAGCGCCAAGGTCAATCCGACACAGCCACCACCGACAATCATTACATCTGTCGAAATCATTTATTTTACTTCCTGCGCGCGTTTGGCGTTTAACCCCATGCTTTGAAACGCAATGGGCTGTTTTAAACAATCAATCGTCTGTAACGACAACAGGCCAAGTGTACGACCGAGGGCCATCAGCTTACTGTCGTTAGAAAATAGTCTTACCAACGAGTCGGTCATCGTCACGACTTGGTTCAAATCATCGACTCGGCTGTGCTTATATTGGTTTAACATGGCGAAGCTGCCAATGTCACCACGATGTTCGGCGATCACTTCAACCATGCCATCAATATCCCGCATCCCGAGGTTAAACCCCTGTCCTGCTATTGGGTGAATAGTATGAGAGGCGTTACCGATAAGGGCAAAACGATGACCCACCAAGTCGTCGGTAAGGTTTAACATCAATGGATAACTTACCCGCTTTCCTGCCTTAACCAACACTCCGGCACGGTAACCGAAGGCATTTTGCAAGCGCTCAATAAACGCCTCATCGTCAAGTGCCATCATTTCCTCAACCTGCTCGGGCCTGACACACCATACCAAAGAATAACGCTGTTCGGTCAGCGGCAACAATGCCATCGGACCAAACTCGGTAAAGCGCTCAAAGGCTATCCCTTGATGCGGTTTCTGACAGGCGACATTGGCGATGACGGCACATTGATTGTAGTCATCGATGCGTTGATTGATGTTGACCAGACTACGGGTGGCAGATTGGCCGCCGTCGGCAATCAATAAGAGTTTACCGCAGAGCTGCGTATCGTCTTGCAAAGTGATGGCGACATCATTTTGGCCAGTCTCAACTTCAGTGATGGTATTGGGGCAATACCACTTGATATTGGCCTTCTCTTTGAGCGCCTGATTAAGAACCGCCCCCAAATGACGCACTTCCAGTACATAGCCTAAAGCGGCGATATTAAATTGCCCAGCCGTTAAATAACTCTTACCGATATGACCTCTGTCTGAAATATGAATTTTGCCGATAGGCTCGGCATAGGCTTTAACCTGCTGCCATAAACCATACTTGTCCAGTAACTGCATTGAACCATGGGCAAT
>JBFHGJ010000131.1:0-14644 GCA_041583135.1 Alteromonadaceae bacterium
CCGCCCTGAATTAAGGGGGATTGGCAATGAACTGGCATTGGTTGAGCGCAGCGCCAACCGATTGTTGCTGATGGTCGATCAGTTGCTTGAATTTAGCAAACTTGACAACGCGTCGGCGATTTCGGCAGAAAGGGTTTCTCTGGAGCAAGCGCTCGATTTGGTCAAAACGTCTTTTGACCCTTTGTTTAAGTCAAAAAACCAACGACTGACGATTTATCCTTTTACAGATGTAGCCTTGCTGTTGATCCCCGATTCGTTAAATAAAATATTGATCAATATTGTCGCCAACGCCCACAAATATACACCGCAAAATGGCCAGATCTCGATAGTGGTCACGGCCAATGAAACCTCGGTTGAAATTGCCATCAGTGATAGCGGGATTGGTATCGCTAAGGAGTATCACCAAGCGGTATTTGAGCGTTTTTGCCGCGTGGCTGACACGGCTGTCGATTTTAACCCCGGCGCCGGTATTGGTTTGGCATTGGTGAAGGAGCTTTGTATTGCCAATCAAGGTGATATAAGGCTGACAAGCCAACTCGGCCAAGGCGCGACATTTACGGTTATCTTACCCATCGCGCCGCTGTCATCACTGCCGGTCAAATCCGCCACCGAGACCATGATGGCAACGATTGATAAACAACTGCATTTTTCTGTCGGTCAGCCACATAGCGCAGAACAGTTGGTTGATACATTGCCGTTACAGCAACAAGCGGGCACAAAGTCGATATTGATTATCGACGACAATGCCGACATGCGACAAATGTTGTGTGGCCAGCTCAATAGCCAGTATGTTTGTCTCGTTGCCGAGAATGGCCAAGCGGGGATGAAACTGGCCAAAGAACAAATTCCTGATTTGATCATTGCCGATGTGATGATGCCGTTAATGGACGGCTATCAATTGGCTGAAAAACTCAAAGCAGATGAAATGACCAGCCATATTCCTATCATCATGCTAACGGCAAAAGGTGGTTTGCAAAGTCGGCTTAGAGGTTTGAGTTTGTTGGTAGATGATTATCTGGCCAAGCCATTTAACCTCGGCGAGTTGGTATTGCGTATTCAGCGGTTGTTGGCCATTCGCGATATCATCAGTAAGCGGGCTGGGCAGCAGGTGGCATCCTCAAGTGGTCAGCCTACTAAGATAGATTTTCCAGTGAATGAACTGGAGCAGCAGTTTTTGGATAAACTCCAAGAGCAACTCGCTAAGCATTATGACGACCCTGAATTGACTATGGCAGTTCTTAGTCGAGCGTTGAACATCAGCGAAAAGCAGTTACAGCGAAAACTCAAAGCTTGCTATGACCAAACTTTTCCCGAATGGCTCAGAAACTACCGACTCCATCAGGCGGCAACGAAACTTGAGCAAGGCCATAAAGCGTCACAGGTGTACTATGCGGTTGGGTTTTCCTCACACGCTTATTTTTCTAAATGCTTCAAAAGCCATTTTGGTTGTAGCCCCAGTCAATATTTTCAAATCAAGGCAGAAAAAGCGATGGCGCAATTGAATGAATAGGGCGTTTTTTACCAGAGTTATTTTTAATTTATTGATATTTAAAAGGTTATTTTTTATTGTCCAAAATATTATAAACACTGTCCGGTATTTTATAACCGGATCTCTTAGCCTGTCAGTAACATGGCCTCGCTGAATGTCGAGTGAGAACTCTTGACATTTGGCTTATCTTCCAATGCCCATTTTCATTGGGCGACAACAACAATGACAGGACAATAAAATGAAAGTTTCAAAGTTTAAAAAAGTAGTTTTAGCCTTGGGTTTGGGTTTAGGCTTGAGCGCTGGCTTTAGTGCGACTGTTAGTGCGGGTGTTAACGGCGATATCTGTGATTCGTTGCGATATAAATGCTCTATGGGCGATGAGAATGCCTGCATTACGGTTGCCCGTTTATGCCGATAATTCTAGCTCATTGACTATGATTGTCTGACAAGACAGTCAGTGAGATTTAAACCCGATCACCTATGGTCATCGGGTTTGCTCGTTCGACGTTTTTAGCCGCCTTTTGCTCAAATTTACAAATCAACTCGCTTGAGTTATTGCCACCATAATGTCACTCGTCACTGAGCGCTGAAAGTGAAATTACGCACAAAAGAAAACGGTACTGTTAACCTAAAAAGAATACATTCATAGCGGCTTTTCAGCATTATTCAAGCATAAAAAAATTTTAATTATTTGTCGTATTTATCGCTAAGTGTAAATGTTGGTCATTTGGAGTGTTTCTAAATTGGTGTTTCTGTGGGTGAAATTTAATCTCAAAAAAGACTCTGTGATCGCCATAAACACTGTGATTTTTCAATCTGAATTTGGTTGAAAAATATCCACCAAAACCCCTCGTCTGGTCCATAGCCTATATGAAGTATTTTGTTTGGTAACGGGAATTAATTTTAGAGTTCAAACAAAGCGATTGCGCGTAAATCAGCAGTACCCGCCTTGAACGTCAAGATTTCCCCGCTATGTTTAAACAGGCTGTGGGAACAGGAAACACCCTTGAGTGTTGAAAGATTAACAATAAAAAGTTCATAAAAAGAAGACTGATGATCAAAACTGCCTTGGTATTTATCAAACAACAGCTAGACCAGTATCTGAAAAATCGCTTTGAACTGGAAGAAAGTGTGACGGTGCTCAATCATCTGGTCGGGCAGGATGGGCTTGCGCCTTTGAAGAATCAAAACAAGATGGTGATCACGTTAATCAACCTTGACCATGAAACCGCTAAACAGTTTTACGGCTCTGTGCCGCGCTCGCAACAAGATACCAGTTTAAAAACCCAGCCGGCGGTTCACTTTAACGTCGATTTGCTGTTTAGCGCCAGTTTTGACGATTACGAAGAAGCGCTTAAATTTCTCAATGCGACGGTATGTTACTTTCAGGCCAACAATAGTCTCAATTCACAAGTGACGGCGGATATGCCACAAAACATCACCCGCCTAGATTTTGAAATCGAAAACAGTTCTTACCTTGAGATGCACAATTTGTGGAGCGCGATGGGGGCTAAGTATATGCCCTCGATGATATACAAAGTCAGGCACTTGACCATTGATGCCGAGCAGATAGAGAGCGAGGTCACCCACATTGCACAAAGCAATTCAGCGGTGAGCCAGTAACATGAAAAGCCTAATATTTGCCATCAACATTACTCACCAATACTACCAGCAAAGCTTTGAGTCAACGGATAACTACAGCAATGAATATCCGTTGATGCTGGTGCCAGATGAACGGACAGAACGTTTTATTCAACGCTATCAGCTGTTGAGGTTGCAAACGGATGGCTACTTTGCCTTGTATCATATGGGACCCGGACCGGGCGAACATTTTGCTCAGGCACTGGCAACTTTGCTCGAAGACCAGCCTATGGTGCTTTACGTTCAAAGTCGTGACCCGGATTTTATCACCGTCTCTGACGTGCCGGTCAACTGGTATGGGCTGATGGCCTATAGCAGCAATCAAGTCGGTGAGTCTGTAGGCGCAGCGGAGGCGGTGCCAATGCAGCAAACACTCGAAGGGCCGGTTTCACCAATGACCGGTAAAGCGGGCAACAAGGTGGGAAAGGTGTCGATTTACCCGCAGTCACTGAGTCAAAACAGACAATATCAAATCGCCATTGCGGCCCGTCAAACCCACTGGCACTACTATGTGTTCAATCGTTCACAGCTGCATTTTAACGAGCTGCTGATCACCAACCGTCAGGGGCTGGCATTTACTAACGCAGGTGAGGTGACTTTGCAAAATGGTGAACAGGCCACTTTGTTCAAATCGCCCGGTTCGCCACTGCCGCTGCAAGGCTCCAAGCAAACTCACTTTGATCTACTGAACCTTCTTAGCGGCGGCACAACCGGTGAGGCAAATGCGCAGGCAAACAGCAATGTGCTGATCAAAGGATTACCCATTCCACCGACCAATCGAATTGACGTGACTGAGCTTAACGGCCAGCCCTATGTTTACTCACAAATGTACGTCTACCTATGAAGTTTACGACTAGCGACCATCAAGATCAGGAGCAAATAATGATAACCCCAACCCCGAATATCAACCCCAACCACAAGGCGAATTGACACTATGGCCACATCCAATTTACAAACGCCTGGCGTATATATCAACGAGGTCAACGCTTTTCCCAACTCTGTTGTGGCCGTGGATACTGCGGTTCCCGCGTTTATCGGTTATACCCCACAGGCCAGTTATGAAGGCAAATCCTATATCAACAAACCAACGAAAATCACCTCGCTGGCAGATTTTCAGGCCATTTATGAGTTGCCGGACCCACCGGCGCCGGCAGATCCGGTGCAGCAGTATAGTCCGCAGTATTATTTGGTCGCGCAAAAAGAAGAACCTACGTCCGGCGACTATATGTTGATTGCTGGTACGTATTATTCGATTTTGCCCGATCCCAATACTATCTATTTTCTCTACAACAGCATTCAGTTGTTTTATCAAAACGGCGGTGGGGATGCTTATATCGTGTCGGTTGGTACTTATGGCGCGCCTAGTGGCAAGCCGATGGACGCACCCGGTCAGATAATCAACCCCAATGTGTCATTGACCGCACTTACCAGCGGTTTGGAATTGCTGCTGAACGAAACCGAACCGACGATGTACATTTGCCCAGAGGCCACTTTGTTGTCGCCAGAGAACAACGGCACCTTGATGCAGTCGATGATGTTGCAGGCCGAAGGTATGCAAACGGCGGTGTGCCTATTCGACATTATCGGTGGGCGAAACCCTGATGGCATCACATACAGTGATGATATCGAGACTTTCAGAAACAGCACCGGCTCCAATGGTTTGGATTTTGGCACGGCCTATTATCCTTTTGTCGGCACTACTGTGATGCAAAGTTCGGATTTGAATTACACCAACTTGTTTGGTGGCGATACCACACAATTGAATGACTTGCTCAACCCGGCGTCTGATCCCAACCCCGATGCCGCCACCATTTTGGGTATGATACAGTCTCCGCCAGCAGATCCGCTCACTATCAGTCAATACAACAATGCGCTGACTAACGCCAGTAGCACCTACTCATTGATCATTAAACATTGCCTGAGCGATGCCAATATACTCCCGCCAAGCGGCGGCATGGCTGGGGTGTATACCATTAACGACAATGACGTCGGGGTGTGGAATGCACCGGCCAATACTTCAATTGTTGGGGTATCGAGTTTGCCGATCAACCTCTCTGACAGCCAACAGGCACCGCTCAACGTCGATGCGGTATCGGGTAAATCGATTAACTGTATTCGCTTTTTCAACGGCCAAGGCATTTTGGTGTGGGGCGCGAGAACGCTTGATGGCAACTCACAGGATTGGCGTTATATCTCGGTGCGTCGCACCATGATCATGCTGGAGCAGTCATGTAAGTTGGCGGCCCGAGCTTATGTGTTTGCGCCCAATGTGGCCAACACCTGGAGTGCGGTCAAGAGCATGATCAGCAGCTTTTTGACGAGCATTTGGAAAGAAGGCGGATTGCAAGGAGCGAAAGCCTCCGATGCATTCTCTGTCGAATGCGGACTCGGTACCACCATGACCTCAGACGACATACTCAACGGCTACATGAATGTTTCAGTCAAAGTCGCGGTAGTACGTCCAGCAGAATTTATTGTGATCACCTTTACACAGCAAATGGCTGAGTCTTCTTAGCACTGAACTAAATCCAATTAACAACAACGATTAACCAACTTAAATTTTAGAGGAATTATTATGGCTGATGACGGCAGCGCACAAGGCAGCACATGGCCGATGCCCAAGTTCCGCTTTGAAGTGGACTTGGGCACAGAGCTTCAAGGTGTGGCGTTTCAAGAGGTGTCCGGTATGGACAAAGAAGTGCAGGTGATCGAATACCGGCACAGCAACAGCCCGTTGTTTTCGGTGCAGAAAATGCCCGGCATTGCCAAATACGGCAATGTCACGATGAAGCGCGGAGTGTTTGTCAACGACAACAACTTCTGGGAATGGATGGACCAAATCGCCATGAATACCATTGCTCGCAGAGTGGTGTTGATCAAACTGCTTGATGAGAACGGTGATGTCACTATGCAGTGGCAGCTCAATAATGCCTGGCCCACCAAGATCAGTGGCACCGACTTAAAGTCTGAAGGCAACGAGGTAGCAGTTGACACCTTGGAAATCGCCCACGAGCAGCTGATAGTCACCAATGGATCTTGATGTACTCAGTGGCTTTTACTTCAGCCTCAGCATTAGTGGCGATAATGCTGATGTTGACTGTGCCTTTCAGGAGATCTCAGGGCTTGCGATGAATATGAGTCCTGAGGACGTGGTGTGTGGTGGCGAAAACCGCTTTAAGTATCGGCTGCCCACCACCACGACTTTTGAAAATCTGGTGTTGAAACGAGGCGTGGTGCAAACCACCTCACCTTTGCTCGAGTGGTGCAACACCACGTTAAATGGCGGCAGTGCCGAACCCATAGTGACTAAAAATGTCATTGTCGCCTTGCTTAACGATCAGGGGCAAACCTGTAAAAGCTGGACTTTCAATGGCGCCTATCCGGTGAAATGGTCGGCGGCTGAGTTAAATGCCGAGAAAAACGCGGTGTTTATCGAAACCATTGAAATGGCCTTTCAATATTTTGATCTCAGCCAAGCTGAATAATCGTGGTATTAAGACGCAATACAAGGAGTCGAAACTATGGCGGTAGAAATCCGTGAACTGCTGATAAAAACCGAAATACATTCCCGGGCAAGCTCAGCAAATATTACAGATGATGACTTGAAAAAGCTGAAAAAGGAGATCTTAGAAGAAACCCAGCGGACCTTAAAAAAACAAAATCGCAGTCACGGTTTTAATCGTTGAGCGACGTTAACAGGAGTTTAAAGCCTTGATAAAAATGCAACTGGTTGCTTATTCTGACGACGGTTTCAGCAATGCTGTGGCCAACGGCAGTTATACTGTGATGATAAACCCGGAATCGCTCAAATGGGATCGCTCCATTCAGTACAATGAGCAACAGGCACCGGACTCAGGCAAAGCCAGCTCAAAATACAAAGTCACGCCGGCAGAGAAGCTCAGCTTTGACTTGGTGATCGATTGTACGGGGGTGGTAGACAGCTCAAGGGTTGACTTGCCAACCGAGTTGAACCAATTGAAAAAAGTGGTTTATGACTACAACGGTGATATTCACCGACCAAATTTTGTCACCATCAGTTGGGGCAAAAATACCACCTTTGAAGGGATCCTCGATAGCATTAACACCACCTTCAATTACTTCAAACCTGACGGCACACCACTAAGAGCAAAAGTGTCATTGAGCTTCAGCTCCTATACCGACGTTGCGACAGCAGCCAAAGAAGAAAATAAAACCTCGCCGGATTTGACTCACTTGATTAGTGTATCGGCCGGAGACAGCTTGCCGGGTATCTCCCAAGACATATACAGCAGCCCAGAATATTATGTGCAACTGGCCAAATACAACGACCTCAACAAATTTCGCGCTTTGGCGATAGGTACTGCTATCACAGTGCCGCCACTGGTAAACGAGGGCAACCAATGAGCACATCACCGATTGCAAGCGGCAGCCTTATTACCTACACCGTCAAAGTTTCAGGCGCAACCATAAAAGATACCTTTCAGGTGCACGCCGTTTTAGTTGAAAAGTTTGTTAACCGCATCGCCAGCGCCACTATTACTTTGCTCGATGGCAGCGCGTCACAGGAGTCGTTTTCCGCCAGTGCTTCAGACACCTTTGTGCCGGGCAATAAAATTGCCATTGAGGCCGGTTACGACAACAAAAATTCAGTGATCTTCGAAGGGGTGATCACCAAACAAACCATACGGGTGGACGCCGAGCTTGGCTCCGGGCTTGAGGTCGAATGTAAAGATGAAGCGATTCAAATGACCATAGGTCGCAAAAGCGCAAGTTACAACAATGTGACTGACTCCGAGGTGATAAGCCAACTCATTGGCAATTATTCAGATTTAAGCGCCGATGTTAGTGCAACCTCGGCCCAGTTACCTGAGCTATTGCAATATTACACCAGCGACTGGGATTTTATGTTAACTCGGGCCGAGGTCAACGCCCAGATAGTCACGACCATCAATGGCAAAGTTGCCACCTTCGCACCAGATAAAAACAGCTCGCCGGTGTTAACCATTACCTATGGCGACAACATGTATCACCTCAATGCCGAAATGAATGCCGTGACCCAACTTAGCCAAGTTAAAGCCAGCGCATGGGACTATAAAACCCAACAGGTGATCAGCCAAACCGCCAACAACAATGATGCCGGGCCGGGCAATATCAGTAGTAAAACCCTCTCGTCTGTGGTGGGGCCAAGCGAGTTTGACCTGCAAACCTCGGCCGCTATTGAAAGCGACAACCTCAGCAATTGGGCCAAAGGCCAGATGATCAAAAGTGAGTTTAACAAAATTACCGGAGAAGTTCGGTTTCAGGGCAGCGAATTGGTCGAGCCCGGTGTGTACATCACCATAGCCGGTTGCGGCGGCAGGTTCGATGGCAACCACTTGGTGTCCGGCGTCACGCACGATATCAGTGAAGGCAACTGGTTTACCGTCGCAGAGCTTGGATTGTCTGCCAATTGGTTCGCCAATGAACCATCTGTCATGGCACCGCCTGCGGCCGGTTTATTGCCGGGGGTTCAGGGGTTGTACAACGCGACTGTGAAAAAGATTTACGACGACCCGGACAACCAATACCGCATCTTACTGGATATGCCGTTGTTCGACCCTAAGGGCGAGGGCGTGTGGGCACGACTGACCAACTTCTATTCCTCCAGCGGCTTCGGTGCCTTCTTTTTACCCGAGGTCGGTGATGAGGTTGTTGTCGGGTTTTTGAATGATGATCCTCGCTATCCCATCATTTTGGGCAGTTTGTATAGCTCGGGGCGAAAGCCCTATTCACAGTGCACGCCCAACGAAGATAACAGCCCTAAAGCCATTGTCACCAAAAGTGAATTGCGCATCTTGTTCGATGACAAAGAAAAAGTGATGACGCTGCAAACCCCGGCGGGTAACAAGGTGCTGCTCGATGACCAAAACAAGCAGATCAAAATTGAAGACCAAAACAGCAATGCCATCACCATGAGCGAGTCGGGTATTGCCATCAAAAGCCCTAAAACCGTGAGTATCTCGGCAGATGAAAAAGTCACAGTCTCGGGAGAAACCGGTGTCACAGTGTCTGCTTCAGGTGGTGATGTCAAAGTGAGTGGGGTGAACATTAAAGCTACCGCTGACATGCAATACAGCGCCGAAGGCTCTATGACCGCTTCGGTACAAGGTGGCACTGAGCTGACGCTCAAAGCGGCCATGGTCATGATCAATTAAATAGGAGAGCGCCATGCCACCGGCAGCAAGATTAACCGATTTTCATGAATGCCCCATGGTTACCCCGGGCGTACCACCAATTCCCCATGTCGGCGGACCTGTGATTGGCCCGGGCTGCCCAACTGTGCTGATCGCCGGTTTGCCTGCGGCCAGAGTCGGGGACTCGCTGACCTGTGTTGGACCGCCAGATGTCATCGTCAAAGGCTCCTCTACTGTGATGATAGGCAACATACCAGCCGCGCGAATGGGTGATAGTACAGCACACGGCGGCTCAATCGTGTTGGGCGCTTTAAATGTGATGATAGGAGGCTAAATGCAACTGACAGACGCTGAATTTTTAGGCAAGGGCTGGTCGTTTCCACCGACGTTTGACCGGGGGAACCTGCAATTGCAGATGACCTCTGGTAGCGGCAACATCAACCAGTCCATCGACATTATTTTAAGCACTATGCTTGGAGAGCAGCCGCTCAATCCAACCTTTGGCTCGGCGGTCAACAACTTTGTATTTAAAAATATGGATGAAAATACTCAGGGCCAGCTGATTAGCGCCATTACCACTGCGCTGGTCAATAATGAGCCAAGGGTAACCGTCAATGAAGTTGACTTGCAGATCAGTGATGATGCTGAACCGATGGCGATGGTTACCATTGATTATACGGTGCGCAACACCAACTCGCGGCACAACCATGTCTACCCGTTTTCACTTAATGAGGGCACGCTGTTGGTGCAAACGGGTCGCTAACAGCCATGACTGCCGAGACAGGTTACAGCAGCTGGTTCCAGTTTCTGGATCCGACAACCATAAAGGTGGACGAGCGCAGCGAGCGTGACCGCCTTGGGTTTGCTGGTGCCTATGCTGGGCTAATTAATTTTTATGATCAAAACAACTGTGCCAATGGCAGTTGGCGTGGTTTTTTGTTAAAGGACCCGCTGATATTACTGGCCACCATCAGCCGCATTGACTACAGCGCCATCCATGCCAGCTATCTGCGAATTAGCAAAATGCTCGATAGCTATGATGAAGACAGAAAACGCAGCACCATTGACAGACTGGCCAATCAGGCACAAAGCGATGAGCAAAATGCCGGTCAACTGCTGCAATCTCTGTTTGACTTGATGCAGGGCATGATCCTCGATATTGACCAGTGGCTATGCTATCTGCAAAAAGATCCGCTGGATTATCCTCTCAAAGCCTTTGTTGATAAAAAAGTCTCTACCAACCTGTCCCAGGCGCTGAGTCAATTTCTCACCTTGAGTTCATTGCTGAAAAAGCTGTTTAACCAATGGCAAATATCCGACCAAGGCTTTGTCGCCGGACTGAATAAAAGCTGGCAGATCAGGGGCAATGGCGGCATAGCGATTCAATCGCAAAACTTACCGACACTGGCTGAGCTTATTGCGATGGTGGCGGGGCTTTACAACGACATATATAGCTTTTACGTGTTGGTGGTCGATGGTGCGAAAAGGGCTTTTGACAAACAGATCAATACCACCAACCATTATCCCGATACCGCGCTGCTTATTGCGTTTACCCGGTTGCTGCAAGTTGAACAAGCACAACAAAACCAACTGACCGGTATTCATCTGGATTTTTACTATCAGGATATACTCAAACTCAATAACGCCGAGGCGGTGGGCGACCAGGCCGTTTTGTGTCTAACGTTGGCCGAGGGCACCGACAGCTTAACTTTGGCTCAAGGCTTTGAATTCAGCGCCGGGGTCGATAGCAACAACAACCCGATTATCTTTGCCGCCAATAGCGCCACCAGATTAAACACCATCACTATCGATAAAGCGGTGAGTGTTAACTATCAAAGTAGTGCAGATAAACTGCTGTCGCTCAATACCATCAGCCCTGCCAATGTGATCAAAACCGATAAGCTTGGACAAATGCAAAGTTGGCCATTATTTGGCGATCAACTCGGTCAAAGCATCAGTCAGGGGATGGCGATTGCATCGCCGCTGCTTTACCTGCAAAGCGGCGTGCGCACCATTACCATGACTTTGAGTTTTGCCAGCACGGTTAGTACAGACTACTTTGCCGATAGCTTGTTTTACCTGTCTACAGCAAAAGACTGGCTGGCGGTCATTCCAACGGTACAACGGCCACAAAGTGCCGATGACAAGCAGCTACAACTGGTAATAGTGCTTGAGGCGACTGTTGACCCAATCATTAGTTTTACGACCAATCCTGATGGCATTGACAGCCAGTGGCCGATGTTCAAAATTGTGTTGGGGCAGCAGGTCGATTTGACAAAACCTGTGACCTTAACCGGGCTGGAGATCAATACCAACGTCAACCAGACCAAAGCACTGGACTGTTATGCCGATAGTGCCAAAGTCAAACTCAGTGGCGCTTTTACCCCCTTTGGCCCGGTGGCCGATACGGGCAACAGCTTTAACATCGGCAGTAATGAGATATTTGCCAAACCTTTGAGTGCGCTGACCATCAGCTTTGCCTGGGACAATTTGCCGGACGATTTCAGCGACTACTATCTGCAATACAATGCGTATTTGAATATTGGGGTTCAGCCCAAAAAAGACACTTTTACCAATAGCTGTTTCAAGGTCGAGTTCGAAGCCCTACAAGGCGGCCAGTGGGGACCGATGACGGCCATGGCGGTGGTACAAACCAATACTGAAGATGACAGCGAAACGGCAACTTCAGATGGCTCAGCACAGGACACTGAAGACGATACGGCAAAAGATGAAGACAAAAAGCCGCTACGTCATGTGTTGTGTCGTATATGGGATTGGTTGAGTGGCCTTTTCAGTCGAAATACAAGCCGCTCGGACTCGGCGCAACAAGACACTAGCGATACTGAAGATACAACCGCACCTGCTGAGACCAATGACGCCGAGCCGCTCAGCGACCCCACCATTTCATTGTTTCAAACCATCACCACAAACAATTCGGCACAGCAGCTGAGCAAATCCAAAAGTACAAACACCTTAGAGCCGGACAGTATATTTGCGATTAGCCCTGATTCGTTAAGTGCACTGGTGGCAGAGCCTGAGCTGCTGGCGACATCGCTCACGTTGACCGACACCACCGATGATGGTTTTATCCGGCTGCAATTGCAACAACCCAGTGAAGGATTTGGCAATGACATTTACGGCAAAGTGGTGGCTTGGGTGGCGATGGAAAATGCGCTGGCGATCAGCAAAAAAATCGTCAACCAAGCATCGGGTCAAGACCTCAAGGGCAGCTTATATCAAAAAATAAAAGACGCTCTATCCGGCGGCAGCAAGTCGATACGCGCCAGCACCAAAAAAGCGATAGAAGCGGTAGAAAAAGCCAATGTGGTGATAGGTATTCACACACTTTCATCTCAACCCAATGTGCCATTTGCCCCCAAGGTCGATACTCTGAGTGTGGACTATACGGCCGATTGGGGGATTGATTTTACGACGGGTAAAAACACCGCCGATGACAGCACCAATAGCTATCCTGTTGAGCTGTACTTTTACGATACTCAGGCGACATATTCGGTCTACCAGACCAACCGCAGCGAAAACCTCACTGCCGCGCAAACGCAAAGCGGCGTCCCTCTGTTTGCAGGGGTTAACGCCGATGGCGCAGTGTATTTGGCACTGGATAATGTCACTGGCGGCAGCACTTTAAGTCTGTATTTTGATGTGGCCCCAAGTACCACCATCACTCAAACCGACTGGTATGATATTGAGTTTTACTATTTAGACAGTCAGGGCTGGCAATTATTGACGGTTCTTTCTGACGATACCGATAGCTTTGGTTATTCTGGGATTGTTGCAGTGCAGCTGCCCGATACCATAGTGACTGACAGTCCTTTGATGCCGAGCGGCTTTTGTTGGTTGGCCATTCGTGCCTCGCTAACTTCTGCCGGCCAAGCAGCCGATGCGCAAGTGATGGACATCGCCGGCATTGTTTATCTCAACACTCAGGCAGTGGTCGTCACCCGCACTGACGTGAGCGAACTGTCTGCCGGTGAGCAACCGTCACTGGCCGCAGATACGATCACCGCCCCAGAGGTGAAAACCCCTCAGATCAGCACCATCGTTCAGCCTTTCGCCTCATATGGCGGTGTGGCATTGCAGCAAGACGACAGCTTTTATCAAAATACCGCTCAGCGGATCAGAACCAAAGACCGCGCTAGCGCCAACTGGGACTATCAAACGATGGTTTTCAATGCCTGTCCCAACTTATATTTTAGTCAGTGTAATACGAATGATAAGTCCGTTGGGGTTGTCACTGTGGCGGTGGTTGAGCAGTATGCCGATCATACAGTCGCCAATGCCTTTACACCGGTCACCAGCCGGGGCGACCTTGACACTATGGCGTCATACCTCAAAAGTCGTCTCTCGCCATTTGCGCAGCTTGAGGTGGTGAATTTTGACCATCAACCCCTGACAGTGAGCGCCGTGCTTAAATTCAGTGACAGTGCCACGGCGTTACAACAGTGCAATGAGATCACCCAACAACTGAAAATTTACCTGTCGCCGTGGATCAGCAGCGAGTTGGAGCAGGTCACCATAGACCAAAGCATTTCCAGCGCCCAGATCAGCAACTACCTCACTGCCGTGCCCGGCGTTACCGGCGTCAAGTCGTTGCAATTGATTGCAGGTAGTGATGTGAACGGACAGCCGGTGTCAGGTCCGTTTACGCCAGTCGCCGGCAGTATCATTATTTCTGGTGATCACCAGTTGACGCCAAATACGGAGGCCGCATGAGTATTCGCGATGCCGTGTTGGACGACAGTAACCTCGACAACGAAGTGGCGCAGCTGAGCTATCAGATCACCGATGCCACCTTGCCGCTCAATCAAAACTATAGTGCCCTCAGAACGCTGGGGCTTGGCTATATTAAGGTGCTGGCTTCAACCCAATGGACCAACTACAACAGCAGCGATCCGGGGATCACCATCTTGGAGCAGTTATGTTACGGTCTCACCGAGTTGGGTTACTGTAACGATTTCTCCATCAATGACATACTGACAGACGCAAATGGCGAGCTTGCCTTTGACAATCAGTTTTTCGCCCCGGAAAAAATACTCACCACAGGGCCCGTCACCATTGATGACTATAGACGGCTACTGCTCGATGAAATGGACGCCATAAAAGATGTCTACATTCAGCCAGACCCGGATGCTCCAGGTGCCGGGGTGTATACGGTGGCGCTGTTTATTGAAGATCTTGAAAAGGGGAATGCTTTTGGTATTGACCAAACCAACAATGATTTTGCCAATAACATCCGCGACTACCTCAATCAAAATCGCAACCTCGGTGAAGTGTTTAGTACCCCGGTGGTATTGCAAAAACAACCGATCGCGTTGAGCGCCGACATTGTGCTGCAAAGCGGCGC
>JBFHGJ010000132.1:0-14631 GCA_041583135.1 Alteromonadaceae bacterium
ATCATTGTAAAAAATTCGCCTGGCGACAATGGCAATGTGGTCCCACCTGAATCCATTCCGAACTCAGAAGTGAAACGCATTAGCGCCGATGGTAGTGTGGGAGATCCCATGTGAGAGTAGGACATCGCCAGGCACCCAATAAACTAAAGAACCCGACCTTGTGTCGGGTTTTTTAGTTTGTGGGTTTTGTGTATTGGGTTCAAAAATTGATATGGCACAGGTTGGTTGTTGCGGAGCAACGCCCAACAATGTACACCAAGCTCGAACAAACCACCTCTAGCGACAACACCGCACAGGGTCGGAGTGTTTGATATTGGTGAACGCTCGCGTTCCCGTTATCAAAGACTCTGACCCTGGCTACGAAGAGCCTCAACACCAAGCTCGAACAAGCCACCGCTACAATTCAACACCATACTTGAACAATGACATTGTCCATGATGGGCGTTGCGTTGCAACAACCATCCTATGTGCGGATCGTAATTTTGGTGTTTAATGGCACTATCTCAATCAACGTTTATAATGGGCGTTGCAACAACTGTCCAATAATGAAAGTGAATAATTTGATTAATCTCATAAACTGTCATAGCTTTGCTTTACCTTATCAAGCCGAACGATTGCTACGTTTTGGCTGCGTTGATGATTTGATTGCTCAAGCGCGTTCAGAAGATCTTTTTGAGTCGCCTCACTTGATACTTGGTGACGGCACCAATACGCTTTTCACCCAAGATTATGCCGGGACGATTATTCAGCTGACAGCCAAAGACATATGCACCTTTGAAGATGATGAGTATCACTATATTGAGGTCGAAGCTGGTTATCCGTGGCATGAGCTGGTGCGTTGGGCTTTGGCGCATAGAATTTACGGGCTTGAAAATTTAGCGTTGATCCCTGGTACGGTTGGTGCAGCCCCTATCCAGAATATCGGGGCCTACGGCGTTGAGTTTGCTGATGTCTGCGATAGAGTGGAATATTTGGATAAACAAAGCCTTCGCTTAATGACAAAGGGCGTTGATGAATTGGCTTTTGGTTATCGCGACAGTATTTTCAAGCAGCAACTGAAAGACAAGGTGGTGATCACTAAAGTTTGGTTGAAGTTGCCAAAGCGTTGGCAAGCGGTCAATAGTTACAAGGGGCTTGAAGGTACAAATACGCCAGATGATATTTTTACTCAGGTCATTGCACAACGCCAAAGTAAACTGCCCGATCCCAATGTTTTGCCTAATGCCGGCAGCTTTTTCAAAAACCCTCAAGTGTCGAGCACTTTTGCCGAGCAGCTAAAACGGCAGTATGCTGAGCTACCGATATTTGCAGTTAGCAAGGACACCAGTAAGCTGTCAGCTGCATGGCTGATTGAGCACTGTGGTTTTAAAGGGAGGCGTATCGGCGATATTGGCGTGTATCAGAATCATGCGCTGATTTTAGTGAACTATGGTCAAACGCAAGGTTATGATAGTGGTCAAGATCAGGGGGGATCACTCAAGCGGCTGATTGGTGAAATTATCGATTCGGTCAAACAGCGTTTTGACGTGACGCTTGAATGTGAAGTGCAGGTGTACTAATGGCAGCTTTTGATAAGAAACAACAGATCTTAAACCAACTCAGCGATGGTCGTTTTCATTCCGGTGAAGCCCTAGGTAGCTTACTGGGTATCAGCCGAGCGGCTGTCAGCAAGCATATTCATCAATTGATAGAGCTTGGAGTTGAGATTTTTAGGGTGTCGGGTAAAGGTTATTGTCTAGCACAAGACATGACTCTGTTGGATGAATGCTTGATCAAACAGAATCTGCAAATCGCCAATGCGCTTTCACCCAAGGTAGAAGTTAAACATGTGATCACCTCAACCAATGACTATTTACTCGAGAAAGTACGCTCGACACAACCGCCAGCGAACGGTGATTGCGTTATTGCCGAGTGTCAAACGGCAGGACGAGGACGTCGAGGTCGTGTTTGGGTATCTCCGTTTGGTTCGCATATTTATTTTTCAATGTACTGGCAACTCGATGGTATTTCTCATGCTATGGGGCTGAGTATCGCTGTCGGGATTGCGGTGCGCGAGGCCATCTGCGAGCAAGTCGATGCTGAGGTAAAACTAAAGTGGCCTAACGATCTGTTGCTCGATGACAAGAAGCTGGCCGGTATCTTAGTTGAGCTTGACGGGCAAACCGATGGGCCTTGTGGTGTGGTTATAGGCATAGGTATCAATGTCAATATGCCAAACGGAGCAAGCGCTGCGATTGACCAGCCTTGGGCTGATATCGCCTCTTATTGCGATGGCGCTGTCGATCGCAATTTACTGGTTGCCACTCTTATCGATAAGTTGCATCAGGGCTTAAAGCGCTTTGAAATTGAGGGGTTGGGAGGTAGTATTCAGCATTGGAATGCCCATGATAGATATTTTAATCAACCGGTTAAGCTGTTGATGGGGAGTCGCTGCATTGAAGGCGTCGCAAAGGGAATCGATATGCAAGGTGGTATATTGCTGGTAGAGCAAGGTGGGGAGATAGCCAAGCCTTTTTATGGTGGCGAGATCTCGTTAAGGGGTAACTCGTGAAGCTGTTGGTCGATGTCGGCAATACGCGGGCGAAAGCGGTATTGCTGGAAGATGGGCAGTTTACTCCTATAGCCTATTCGCTTCACTTATTTGAACGCTTTGCTATTAAGCAATTAAATTACGCTTGTGTGCGCCATGACGATAGTGTCAAGAATCTGTTGGAAAAGGCGCAGCACCACGGCGTAGAAATTGTTGAAGCGACCACCAACAGTCACGCTTTTGGCGTCCAATGCGCTTATGAGCACTATCAGACTTTGGGCATCGACCGCTGGCTCGCTGTCATTGGCGCCAGTCAAACTTTCCCTGAACAAAACGTAGTAGTCGTCGATGCTGGCACGGCGATCACCGTTGATTTTGTCACTGCCCAAAAACAACACTTAGGTGGTTGGATTGTGCCGGGGCTTGAACTGATGACTTCATCTATTGCCCAAAGAGCCGACAAGGTGTTTGATGATCCGAATACGATATATCAATGTGATATCGGCAAAAGCACACCCCAGGCACTTAAATCTGGTTGTCTTGCTGCGCAAATTGGCTTGGTTAGACAGGCAATGACGCAATTTGATGTCAACGCCACCTTGGTGCTGTGTGGTGGGACCGCGCCACTTATGCTCGAACCGCTTGCCTCATTTAACCCGATACACGATGAGCTGATCGTATTCAAAGGACTGGCGCAATTCTAGACTGACCATTGTCGTTTGAATTGAGTCCGGCTAGCTGCAACCTATATGTTCAAAGGCCAATAGGCCTTCGTGTGCTTTAAACTTGCGAATACTCCTTGGCAAAGCATTCACTGAGCTGGTCGTGGGCTTCACCTAATTCAATCAGCCAAACGGCCATCTCTTGCGGGTTATTGTTTTTGATTGCCTGCTCTAGCTTTTCAGCGGCGTCGGCCATCATGATGCCACCGATATTGCGACAGGTGCCTTTGATCTCGTGACTGATGGCTTTGGCTTGGGTTAAATCGCTATCTTTTATGGCCTGTTCTAAATTGTTTAATGTGACAGGCATTTTATCGTTATACAGTGCGATGATTTGAGCGACGATTTTACTGTTGTTACCACTGCGTTTTATTAAACCTTCCTTATCCCAAAATGTGGCATGTTCAACAGTGGCGTCTTGTTCCTGTTTGTTTGAGGTGGTATTTTGCCCAAAAGGCTGCTTGATCCAAGAGGCAATCTTTTGTTCTAAGCTATTGGCATCCACTGGTTTGGTCATGTAGTCATCCATGCCGGCATCGATACATTTTTCTTTATCGCCTTTCATGGCGTTAGCTGTAATGGCGATGATCGGAATTTCCTTTTGGGGCCAGTTTCTTGAGCGAATATTTTGAGTGGCTTTAAAGCCATCCATTTCGGGCATTTGGCAATCCATCAATATCAAATCATAAGGTGCTTCGGCAGGCATTTGCTCTAAAAGTTGCAATGCTTCTATACCATTGGAAGCAACCTCCGAATCGACGCCGATGTTACTTAATATGGCGGTGATCACGGCTTGATTGATGGGGTTGTCTTCAACCACCAAAACTTTGGGCTTGGTTTGCTGCACCTGTTTAAATTTACTGAGGTTGTGTGTCGTCACCAAAGGGGTGGTGTGCTCAATGGCGCCGCTGTCGTCGATGATGACTTTCAAAGCGTCAAGCAGGTTACTTGGTGCCAAAGGTTTTGGAAAGTACGCTTGAAAGCCAAGCTCGGCAAAGTATTTCGCATCGCCGTGTTCACTCATCGAAGTCATCATGACGAGTTTCATTTGGTCAAGCTTCCGGTCTTTTCTGATCTCTTTGCCGAGCATGGCACCATTCATCATTGGCATTTGCATATCTAAAATAGCCACATCAAAATGATTGGCTTGATACTTCTTAAGAATGCTTAAGGCTGAGGGACCGTCTTGGGCTTCAACCACTTTGGCCCCCCATATGGCGAGTTGTTCTTTTAATACTTCGCGGTTGGTTTTGTTGTCATCGACAATTAAGACATGTGTCGCCGATAAATCCACTTGCGGCAACTCGAGGCTTTGGTGTTTCGACAAGGTGATATCGATATAAAAACTGAAGCAACTGCCTATGCCCAATTCACTGGTTACGACGATTTCTCCTCCCAGTAGCTCGCAGAGCTTTTTCACTATTGCTAGGCCCAACCCTGAGCCTCCGAATTTTCGGGTGGTTGAGGCATCGACTTGAGTGAAAGATGAGAACAACATGTCGATGCTTTGTTGTGGAATACCGATGCCGGTGTCGGATATATCGCAGTAGAGTCTGGTACTGCCGGGTTGCTCACTGATGCTGAGCTTGACTTTGATCTCGCCTTTTTCAGTGAATTTGATGGCATTGCCGACAAGGTTGGTGAGTATTTGTCTGAGCCTGCTTGGATCGCTATAGATAAATGGCGGCTCTAGATGGGTGATGTCTAAGATCAGCTCTAATCCTTTTTCTTGTGCTTTGTGGGCGAGGGTTTGGACGGTATTGGCAACCAGCTCTTGGACATTGAATTCGATGAACTCGACTTCGAGCTTGCCGGCTTCGATTTTAGAGAAGTCTAAGATGCTGTTGATCAACGTCATCAGGTTTTCGGCGCTGGCATTGGCCAGTGACAGATGATAGCGTTGTTTCTCACTCAATTCGCTTTGTTCTAAAATACCGAGCATACCGATAATGCCGTTCATTGGGGTGCGTATTTCATGGCTCATGGTTGCCAAAAATTCGCTTTTGGCCTGAGTGCTGACATTGGCTTTTTCAAGGGCTATTTCTAGTTCTTTGGTGCGTTGTTGCACTTGGTTTTCTAAAGAGTCGGCCAAGGCCTGTAGTTCTTGTCCTGAGCTGTCGAGATGCTGCACCATGGTATTGAAGGCATCGGTCAACTGTCCTATTTCATCTTGTTGTATGGCAGTCGGCAGCTCTACAGACGTTTCTCCTGAGGCTATTTTTTTGGCGGTATGGGTGAGTAACTTAACCGGCTTCATTAAAAAGTGTGACAGCACCGCCATGGCGATACTCAATAAAATGGTGACGACAAAAACGTTGCTGAAGATCCGCTTACCAAAACCTTCTGCCTCTTGTTCGATTAACGTGTGGGATGCCAAAGACCCCATGATAAGGTAGTTATCGGGATCGGTTTTACCTAAGGGCTGCCTTAAGGTGATCAAGCTGTTAGATGACTCGGATACCGCACTATGCACTTGATATCTCGACTGCGACTCGGTTTGATTTTTTAAATAAGGAAAATCTTTGAACAGTCCGGCATCGCCGCCAAGCGCTCGAGTGAACTGTTTGTCTTTTTCACCATGAAAAACGTAGTCGCCATGACGGTCGGCAACAAAATAGTTGACATATTTAGGCGGGTTTCGAAACAGGCGGCTTAGCTCATAAAAGTTGGCGTTGATCACCACCACCCCTTTGACCTCGCCATTGTAATAAACTGGGGTGGATACACGAACAACAGGGTTGAACGGCAGCTGTATCACGCGATACTCCCTGTTTAGTTCTACCGGAGAGACAAAGTGCTGACCTTGCGCTAGCGCAATCGCTTGACGAAAATATCGACGTTGTCCTTTCGATTGCAGTTCATCGCCAGAGCGGGTCACAACTTGCCCTTTTAGTCGTTCGACCCGAACAATCTCCTTGCCCTCTTGCGCGACACCGATAAATCTCACTTGTAGATACTCAGGGCGTTGGCGCAATAATGCTGTCATTTCAATGGCGAGTCGTTGCAGCCAAAGCTCGGTAGTCATGTTGCGCAAGTCGTCGTAGCCATCGCCTTGACTGGCCCTGAAGTAGCCTGGGATGGAATCAGCCCGGACGATATTATCGACATCGTTTTGCATTCGCTCTATGCGCTGGTTGAAACGCAGGGCTTGACGTTGGAGATCTTCTGCTAGACGTTGCAGGCTTTGTTGTCTCAATAGCTGTGCGGCGTCATGATAGGCGACAAAAGAGGTGAGCAAAATACCGCTGCCGGCAACTAAAAATGCCATTAAAGCAAATTTTATCGATAGGCTCATTTTCACTAGGGTATCTGCCGCTTGATGGTTTGAGATAAGTTGGTCTTCAGCTGGCTCAACTCTTGATAAATATCATGAATGCTGACATTTTTAGTGCTGATGGCTTTTGGCTTTAAGCGATTGAGATTCAGCACCGACTGCAATTCGGACATTAAAAGCCTCAACATATTGAGCTTATGATAGATACGATCTTGGGTGGTCAGGTTTTGATGATTGTCGAAAAACAGTTCAGGATCAAATATACCTGCGCGTTCTCGGATAAACATAATTTGAGCGGTTACCTCCTGAACCAAGGTAAACAGCTCTGGCATGTCTACGGCTTGAGGCACTTCTGAGTGGGGTTGGTGCTTCGCTTTGGTATTAAAGTGTTCTGCGATTTGAGCGTTAAGGTGCTTTGCCTCTGTGCTCAACTGGACGGCAAGTTGATGGATCTGCTGGAGTGAAAAGTTGCCTCTACCCATTAAGTTGTCGAGACCGATTGAAATCTTACCGATATTGATAAAAACGTCGTAAAGATCTTCAGAAGCTTTGCTTAGTTCAATGACATCAGAGCTCCAGAGCGAGGCCTTATGATTTTGCGCCTGTAGTAATATGACGACCTGCTCATCAAGTAGGTTAATTGCTTCAATGACATGATTAAGCGTCACCGCCTGCAACGGATATCGGAGGCTAGCGCTCTCACCGAGTTTTTGTGCTCGTCTAATATGATTGATTCGAGATAAGGCATCTTGCACCTCAACGTAAACATTGCCGGGCTTGATGTTCTGGTTGGTCGGTATTGCAGGCTCTTTGGCAAACGGAATACCAAGCATATTTTGCAAATATTTGAGGTTTTTGAGCACATGTTGGCTCATCGCATGAGCTAATCGTACAGAATACTGAATGTCGAAGCGATCATATTGTAGTAGGGGCAAATCACCGGAGAAAGTCGGCACAGTCAAAATCGCCATCTCAATCACTTGGATGACGTCATCGGGATTTTTACCGCCTTCTACCGGTAGTGGCAGTGAGCGTTGTTCCAGCCCGAGGCGATGGGCAATACGTTCTAGTTGAAACAAGGCCCGTCCAAGCTGGTCGTATACATTGGCCGGGTAGATAACCCGACGTGGTACTGGAGTGACTTCGATGGGCTTGATCCACAGATTGCGCTGTGCGAGGTTGATTTTTTGCATCAGGCGATTGGCTGTTTGCAATGCGTTGTTCGGCAGTTTGCCTTTAGGTTTTGCCACTTCGGTTGAAACTGGCGCCAGTTGTTGGCTTTGCCGCAGCAGCCGCGCCACGGCCAAAACCTCGCGAGCGCGGGCATGTACATCGGAAGGGGTTACGCCACGGTAGCCCAACACTAGGTCCATTGCTTTAGATATTTGTGTCAGGCGGCTGTAAAGCTGTTCTTGAAAGCTTTTGTCACTTTGGTGCGTAATTGGGGGGTGACTCTGTAATGTTAGCGATACTGGCGTGCCTAATATGATTTCAGCTTCATCGCGAACTCTGCCGATGGACATGGCAACTTCGCTAAACGACGGTGTGTCAAAGTACAGCCAGTTAACCGGTATTTGACCGGATTTTTTGATGTTGTGACGATAGCGGTTGAGCTTCTCTAGCAATTCAGTGCTTTTTTGTACGATGTCGGCATTGTGTACATTCTTAATCAGCTCCTGTTCAGGCCAGTTTGGCGGCTTATTTTGATTTAACTGAAACTGTCTGACGATGTTAGCCAAGGCTTGTACATCGCTATTGATATTTTGCTCATCAGCGAGGCGGCCGTCAGCCAAAAGTGGCCCAGATATCATCAGCAACAGGAGAGTGACATACCGTCGGCTAAAGCCGGTATCTATCGCTAAACCGAAACCTCTGTTTCGCCAAATTGCCATAATGCCTCTGAGATTATTATTGGTGTGTTGGGAGTTGTCTTCATTATGTTTAAGTATTTACGCACAAATCGACTATTTCAAATTATTGATGAAATTTTAGATAGGGGTTGCAATGTTGCATTAGATCTCTATAATGTGCCAACCTGATTGTACAAATGTACATCAGATACTGGTTTTTAACCCCATATGTGGCCTATTGAACCAGTCAAAAATGACTCCGATTGGGAGTCAATCGATGTAAGAAGATACACAGCCTCCGATTTTGCCATTAGGCAATAAAAGGACTTGGCTGAGGTGTTTTTTTATGCTCTTTAATGCTCTTTATATTTGAGGCTTTGATTTTTACTATGAGTAATCAAAGAATTCGTATTCGCTTAAAAGCTTTCGATCACCGACTGATTGATCAATCCACTCAAGAGATCGTTGAAACAGCAAAGCGTACTGGCGCACAGGTGCGTGGTCCAATTCCATTGCCTACTCGCAAAGAACGTTTCACTGTATTGATTTCTCCTCACGTGAACAAAGATGCACGTGACCAGTATGAGATCCGCACACACAAGCGTCTTATCGACATCGTTGAGCCAACTGAAAAAACAGTTGACGCCTTGATGCGTTTAGACCTTGCAGCCGGTGTTGATGTACAAATCAGCTTGGGCTAATCAACGAGATTAAGAGGTTTTAGGATATGTCTATTGGTATTATCGGTCGTAAAGTGGGAATGACACGCGTCTTCACCGAAGAGGGTGTTTCAATTCCTGTGACCGTTATCGAAGCAACACCTAACCGCGTTACTCAGTTATTTACTGTAGAGAACGACGGTTATAAAGCTCTTCAAGTTACCGCCGGTACTAAAAAAACCAGCCGTGTTAATAAAGCACAAGCTGGTCACTTCGCCAAAGCAGGCGTTGAAGCTGGTCGTGGTTTGTGGGAGTTCCGCCTTGGTGAAGGCGAAGGTGACGACATCCAAGTTGGTCAAGAAATTTCTGTAGAAGTTTTGGCCGATGCGAAAAAAGTCGATGTAACCGGTACCTCTAAAGGTAAAGGTTTCCAAGGCGTGGTCAAGCGTCACAACTTTGCAACGCAAGATGCAACTCACGGTAACTCACTTTCTCACCGTGCTCCTGGTTCAATTGGTCAAAACCAAACACCAGGTCGCGTATTCAAAGGTAAGAAAATGTCTGGCCATATGGGTGCAGAGCGTGTAACAACTCAGAACCTTGAAGTTGTTCGCGTCGATGCAGAGCGTAACTTGCTCCTTATCAAAGGTGCAGTACCGGGTGCAATCGGAGGCAACGTTATCGTTAAGCCTGCGGTTAAAGCCAAATCTTAATCGTCTAGGAGATAGAGATGGAATTAGCATTGAAAGACGCCAAAGGCAGTCTTGAAGTTTCAGAATCTACCTTTGGACGTGACTTTAACGAAGCACTTGTTCATCAGGTAGTAGTAGCTTACGCTGCTGGCGCTCGCCAAGGCACTCGTGCCCAGAAAACGCGCTCAGAAGTACGTGGCGGTGGTAAAAAGCCTTGGAACCAAAAAGGTTCTGGCCGTGCCCGTGCCGGTACTATCCGTAGCCCAATCTGGCGCAGTGGTGGTGTATCATTCGCCGCCAAGCCACAAGATCACAGCCAGAAAGTGAACCGCAAAATGTACCGTGGTGCTATCCGCAGCATTTTGTCTGAACTGGTTCGTCAGGACCGTTTGGTTGTAGTTGAAAAATTCGGTGTCGATACACCTAAGACCAAAGAATTGGTCTCTAAGTTGAAAGACTACGACTTGAAAGATGTATTGATCGTGACGCCTGAAGTAGAAGAGAACTTGTTCTTGTCTGCTCGCAACTTGTACAAAGTTGATGTTCGTGACGTTGCTGGTATCGACCCTGTAAGCCTGATCGCATTTGAAAAAGTTTTGATGACTTCAGATGCAGTGAAGCAAATTGAGGAGATGTTAGCATGAGCCGCGAAGAACGTTTGTACAAAGTCATTTTAGGCGCTCACATTTCAGAAAAAAGCACCGTTGCTGCTGAAAACTTCAACACTGTCGTGTTCAAAGTTGCTAAAGATGCAACCAAACACGAAATCAAAGATGCTGTTGAAAAGCACTTGAAAGTTGAAGTTGAAGGTGTTCGTACCGTCAATGTAAAAGGCAAACAGAAGCGCACAGGTCATCGCATGGGCCGTCGTAGCGACTGGAAAAAAGCCTATGTTACATTGAAAGAAGGCAGCGAGCTTGAACTTTTCGGCGGCGCCGAGTAACAGTAGGAGATTGAACAATGGCACTAGTTAAGTGTAAACCAACTTCTCCGGGTCGCCGTCATGTTGTTAAGGTGGTGAACCCTGATTTATACAAAGGTAAGCCACACGCACCACTTTTAGAGAAAAAATCTAAGTCTGGTGGTCGTAACAACAACGGTCGTATCACGGTTCGTCATATCGGCGGTGGTCATAAGCATCACTATCGTGTAATCGACTTCAAACGCAACAAAGACGGTATCCCAGCACGCGTTGAGCGTATTGAGTACGATCCTAACCGTAGCGCGCACATTGCTTTGGCATTGTATGCAGACGGTGAACGTCGTTACATCATCGCGCCTAAAGGCTTGAAAGCTGGTGACGCTATCGCCTCTGGTGTTGACGCGGCAATCAAGGTAGGTAATACCTTGCCAATGCGCAATATCCCAGTAGGTACTGTTGTACACTGTATCGAAATGAAGCCTGGCAAAGGTGCTCAAATTGCACGTTCTGCTGGCGCATATGTACAGATCCTTGCTCGTGACGGCGCTTATGTTACTTTGCGTCTGCGTAGCGGTGAAGTGCGTAAAGTATTGGCCGACTGCCGTGCAACTATCGGTGAAGTAGGCAATTCTGAGCATATGCTTCGTTCTTTGGGTAAAGCGGGTGCAAACCGCTGGCGTGGTGTTCGTCCTACCGTTCGTGGTGTTGCCATGAACCCGGTTGATCACCCACACGGTGGTGGTGAAGGCCGTACATCTGGTGGTCGTCATCCTGTTACACCTTGGGGTGTTCCAACCAAAGGTAAGAAGACTCGTAAGAATAAGCGTACAGATAAGTTCATTGTACGTCGTCGTTCTAAATAATTTGAAGAGGTATTAGCCATGCCACGTTCTCTCAAGAAGGGTCCATTTATTGACCTACACTTGCTGAAGAAGGTAGAGAAAGCGGTGGAAAGCGGGGATAAAAAGCCAATTAAAACTTGGTCCCGTCGTTCAATGATCATCCCTACGATGATCGGATTGACCATTGCTGTCCATAATGGCCGTCAACACGTTCCAGTGTTCGTCACTGACGAGATGATCGGTCATAAATTGGGTGAGTTTGCTCCAACACGTACTTATCGCGGTCACGCTGCGGATAAGAAAGCCAAGAAACGATAAGAGGTAGATAATGGAAGCTTTAGCTAAACATACATTTGCCCGTACTTCTCCACAGAAGGCACGTTTAGTGGCAGATCAAATCCGCGGAAAAGGTGTTGAAGAAGCTTTAGCCATCTTGCAATATAGCCCGAAAAAAGCGGGTGCATTGATGAAGAAAGTTTTGGATTCAGCCATCGCCAACGCCGAGCACAACGAAGGTGCGGATATCGATGAGTTATACGTAGCCAAAGTCTACGTTGACGAAGGTCCAACCATGAAGCGTATCAAGACACGTGCCAAAGGCCGTGCCGATCGCGTCTTCAAGCGCAGCAGCCACATCACTGTTGTGGTTTCGGATAACTAGGAGTTAAACAATGGGACAAAAAGTACATCCTAATGGTATTCGCCTAGGTATCTCTAAGCCTTGGAGTTCAACCTGGTATGCGAGCACCAAAGACTTCCCTGAGTTTTTGCACGGGGATCATAAAGTACGTCAATTCTTGACGTCTAAGTTGAAAAACGCGTCAGTTTCACGCATCGTTATCGAGCGTCCTGCCAAGAGCATCCGTGTGACTATTCACACTGCTCGTCCAGGCGTTGTCATCGGTAAGAAAGGTGAAGACGTTGAGAAGTTGCGTCAACGCGTATCTAAATTGGCCGGCGTGCCTGCTCAGATTAATATCTCTGAGGTTCGTAAGCCTGAATTGGATGCACAATTGGTCGGTGATTCAATCGCCAGCCAGTTAGAGCGTCGTGTTATGTTCCGTCGTGCGATGAAACGTTCGGTTCAAAACGCTATGCGTATTGGTGCTAAAGGTATCAAAATTGAAGTTAGCGGTCGTTTGAACGGTGCTGAAATTGCCCGTTCTGAGTGGTATCGTGAAGGTCGTGTACCTTTGCACACTCTGCGTGCTGACATCGATTATGCGACTTCTGAAGCGTTAACCACCTACGGTATCTTGGGTGTTAAAGTTTGGATCTTCAAAGGTGAAGTTTTGGGCAAATTGCCTCTTAAAGCACCTGAGGCTCCTAAAAAACAGCCTAAGAAAGCCGCTAAACGTACGAAAGCAGCGAGGTAATTGCCATGCTACAACCTAAACGTACAAAATTCCGTAAAATGATGAAAGGCAGTAACCGCGGTCTTGCGCAAACTGCCAACAAAGTCAGCTTCGGTGAATTTGGCCTTAAGGCGACTGACCGTGGCCGTATGACTGCTCGTCAAATCGAGGCAGCTCGTCGTGCCATGACTCGTCACATCAAGCGTCAAGGTAAAATCTGGATCCGTGTGTTCCCTGATAAGCCTATCACTAAAAAGCCACTTGAAGTTCGTATGGGTAAAGGTAAAGGTTCTGTTGAATATTGGGTATGCCAGATTCAACCAGGCCGTATGCTGTACGAAATGGAAGGTGTTCCTGAAGCGTTGGCACGTGAAGCTTTTGCTCTTGCAGCAGCGAAACTGCCTTTCAAAACAACCTTTGTAACTCGAACGGTGATGTAATGAAAGCTAGCGAACTTAGAGATTTGAGCGTTGAGCAATTGAACGAGAAATTGCACGAGCTTTTGGAAACGCAGTTCAAAAACCGCATGAACAAAAGCATGGGTCAAATGCAACAAACCCACGAGCTGAAAAACGTTCGTCGTGACATCGCACGAGTTAAAACTATCTTGACTCAAAAGGCAGGTGAGTAATGAGCGAAAATAACGTCCGTACATTACAAGGCACTGTAGTAAGCGACAAAATGGACAAGTCTATTGTTGTTGCGATTATTCGTCAGGTAAAACACCCTATCTACGGGAAGTTTATCAAGCGTACGACTAAGCTACAGGCGCACGACGAAAACAACCAGTGCAAAACTGGCGACGTAGTCACTATTCGTGAATGTCGTCCATTGTCTAAGAACAAATCTTGGACCTTGGTTGATGTAATCGAACAAGCTTAATTATTGCTTAGCAATAACAAGTGTTAAAAAAGCCACCTTCGGGTGGCTTTTTTGTGTATAGGGATATACGATCACTGAATTTGCTCCTTGCAAATTTTAGTATTTCTCACATCCATGTGGGTCATGCCTACGTTGCCGACACGGATGTGGGTACTAAGACAGTACAGGAGCACACTGTCGGTGTTTGCGACTTCAAGGATGAAGGAGGTAGAGCGACGCAGGATGCCAAAGCCGAGAACATTCGTAGGCGATGTTTGCTCGGCGAAGCCGGCAAACCTGTTAATCTGAAATACGTTTTCTCAAGAGGACTTTATGACTTTAACGCGAATTATCTTCACCGCCTTACTTTCTTTATGTATTGCTCCAATACAAGCGGCTACAACGAAATTGGATTTTAGTTTATTCGGTACAGAACAGCTGAGCGATAACGTGTATGTAATGAGCCAAGATTACGGGAGTGCAAAAATCAATTTTGCCGTAGTTGTGGGTGAGCATGATGTAGCGCTTATCACCAGCATGATGAAAGACTACTCTAAACATGTTCAGGCACTGGTAAAAAAAGTCACCGATAAAAAAATTGAATATGTGTTTGCCTTAGATGGTGATTTCTATCAATACAATGGCAGCAGGCTTTTTGTGGAAAATGGCGCAACTTTAATCGCTCGCGAAAATTTAATTCCAAACGCTTTTGCCAATAGAATACTTATCTCCTCAGAACGTGTATTTGATCTAAAGTCTGAGAGGATCACTGCGACCCCCACGAAGGCCCACACCGAAGATCATATGATGTTAAAGCTTGAAAAGAGCAACGTCATATTTGCAGGGGATGCCGTAAGATTCGACTGGATAGTCTATTCAGGTAAAAACGGGCCGTTAGCCCATATAGAAGCGTTAAAACGTATG
>JBFHGJ010000133.1:0-14394 GCA_041583135.1 Alteromonadaceae bacterium
ATATTAAACCGCCGCATTATAGCAGCAGTTAGGGGGTGATTGATAGCCCTCATCTGTTAAGCTCAGGTGCAACCCACAGTTTGATTTCATTTATTCCTGCATTGCCATTTTTAAGCGTTCTGCGCGCATAAATGCGCTAACTACGGGGGCGACTTTTTTTGGTCGGGGGGGGTTATACCGGCATGATTCTTTATTTGGGGGCGATGCGCGCATAAATACGCTAACCACGGGGGCGACTTTTTTGGTTGGGGGGTTATACCGGCATGATTCTTTATTTGGGGGCGATGCGCGCATAAATGCGCTAACCACGGGGGCGACTTTTTTGGTTGGGGGGTTATACCGGCATGATTCTTTATTTGGGGGCGATGCGCGCATAAATGCGCTAACTACGGGGGCGACTTTTTTGGTCGGGGGATTTATACCGGCATATTCACTGGGTATTGCAAAAGGGCGCTGATTGCACAACGCCCTGTAGGTAGGCATTGAGGTTAGTTAAACTGGCGTTTAACCATATCGAGCATACGGCTAAAGAAACCACCTTCGGCCACTTCTTCAAGGGCGACCAACGGGTAGGTCGTGACCTGCTCATCTGCAAGGTTGATGTAGAGCTTGCCAACTACATCCCCTTTTTTAATCGGTGCTTCGAGTTCTTTGTCCAACTCAAAGCTGGCTTCTAAGTTTTTACGCTGACCACGGGGAATGGTAATAGGAGCGCTTTGTAAAATACCGAGTTTGACTTCTTCTTTATCACCTAGCCAAATGCGCTGGGTGGCGAATACTTTGCCTGCTTGGTATGGGGTGATGGTTTCAAAAAAGCGAAAGCCATAGTTAAGCAGTTTTTTGTTTTCAACTTTTCTCGCACGTTCACTTTCGGTGCCCATAACCACTGAGATCAGGCGCATGTCGCCTTTGGTGGCGGAGGTGATAAGGCTGTAGCCAGCACTTGAGTGATGGCCGGTTTTGATACCATCGACATTGAGGCTATTGTCCCACAACAGGGTGTTACGGTTATATTGCTTGATGCCGTTGAAGGTAAACGATTTCTCTGAATATAAGGCGTATTCTTCCGGCACGTCGCGGATCAGCGCCACTGCCAACTTCGACATATCCCTTGGTGTGGTGTAGTGCTCGGCAGAGCTTAAACCATGACTGTTGACAAAGTGCGAGTCGTTCATGCCAAGGCGCTCGGCGTGAGCGTTCATCAAATCGGCGAAGGCACTTTCCGAGCCTGCAACATGCTCGGCCATAGCGACGCAGGCATCGTTACCCGATTGGATGATGATACCGCGATTTAAGTCTTCGACACTGACGGTTTTACCCACTTCGATAAACATCTTCGACGAATCGGGAAAGTTTTTCGCCCAAGCGTTTTCGCTGATCTGAACCATATCGGCATTGTTGATATTACCCGCTTTGAGTTCATACCCGATGATGTAGCTGGTCATCATCTTGGTCAAACTGGCCGGTTCCAACTGAATGTCGGCGTTCGATTCAGAGAGCACTTTGCCGGTGGTGTAATCGATAAGGATATGTCCTTTGGCATTGACTGTCGGCGGCGAAGGGATGATAACTTGGGCGTGAGAGGCGGCTGTAGTAAGGCCGATAATGGCGCCTGAGAGCCAGGCAATTAGTTTTTTCTTGATCTGAATAATCATTAAAGAGATACCGTTTAATTGTGTTAATTTCGGTGCGCCAAATTAACGCTCAATTATGAGCAATCTAAGGCTTGGTGTAAAGCATGTAGGCATTGGGATAGCCGTTATTTTTCAACGAATTAATCAGCGCCTGAGCCTGCTGTTTGTCTTTTAGGGGGCCCAAGCGCAACTTATAGATCCCATTTTCCCTTGGGATCTGCCGTGGAAAGTTGAACAACTGCGCCAATTGCTTGGCTGTTGCGAGTATTTTGTCGCCGTCGCTGGCTGCCAACACTTGAACAAACAACTGAGCCAAGCTCGCCGTTTCACTGAGGGCAGGTGTCGTTTGAGCAATTGGCTCAACTGGCGGTGCAGACGGGGGCGCTGGTGGCTCTGTGGCCACTTGAGCTATCATCGGTGGCGGCGAAGGCTGATATTGTTCGCCTTCGGCGACGACAATGCTCTGTAGTTTGACTTCGGCGGTGCCGGTGCTCAACATATCGAGGGCGTAGGCGGCGGCGTATGATAAGTCGATAAGACGATTGTCGTGAAATGGCCCTCGGTCGTTGACCCTGACGATAATGGTGCGATTGTTGGCCAAGTTGGTGACTTGGACATAAGAAGGGATTGGCAAGGTTTTGTGCGCTGCGGTCATGGCGTACATGTCGTAAATTTCACCATTGGCGGTATGGTAGCCGTGAAACTTACGGCCATACCAAGAGGCGGTACCCTTGGCTTGGTAGTCTTGTGCACTACTGAGCGGATGATATTTGCGGCCAAATACCTTGTAGGGCTTTAACGACCAAGGATAAATCGGCTCATATTTGGGAGTGGCATCACTCATTTCCAAGGTCGTGGGTTTACGCAGTGGCGCGTGGTCATTTTTAATCGAATAGCGGCCAGAGCCAGCGCAGCCGGCTAACAGCAATAGGGTGAGCAATAAACAACAGCCTTGCCTAAACATGGTTATCCACCGTGCGCCAACAGTCGCTTATGGGTGCCAATCGACATCAAAACACCAAAACCGGCCATCAAGGTGACCATCGAGGTGCCGCCGTAGCTGACCATAGGTAACGGCACCCCTACCACCGGCAGTAAGCCCGAGACCATGCCGATATTGACAAAGATATAGACAAAAAACGTCATGATGATGGCGCCACCAAGTAACTTGCCATAGGTCTCTTGCGCTTTGACGGCGATAAACAAACCGCGGGCAATAATAAACAGGTAAATACTCAGTAACACCACGACACCGAGCAGGCCGAATTCTTCACTAAATACCGAGAAGATAAAGTCGGTGTGGCGCTCAGGTATAAACTCCAACTGCGATTGAGTACCGTGCAGCCAGCCTTTGCCTTGCAAACCTCCAGAGCCGATGGCGATTTTTGATTGAATGATGTGATAGCCCGAGCCTAACGGGTCGGTTTCTGGGTTTAAAAAGGTCAGAACCCGCTGCTTTTGATATTCATGCATATAAAAGCTCCACAAGATCCAACCGGCAACCGGTGCCATCGCGGCCATACTAAACAATAGCGGCCAGCTCATGCCACTTAAGAAAATGGCAAAAAAGCCCGAGGAAGCAATCAATATGGAGGTGCCAAGATCAGGCTGTTTGGCGATAAGTAAAGTGGGCACCAGCACCAAAGCAAAACCGATAACGATGTGCTTAAATTTAGGCGGCATATGATAGCGGCTCAAGTACCACGCGATGGTCATCGGTACTACCAGCTTCATGACCTCTGAGGGTTGAAAGCGAATAACGCCTAAGTTGAGCCAGCGCTGTGCCCCTTTGCCGACGTGACCGACCAACAAAACGGCGACCAACAGCCCAACCCCAACGATAAAAAAGTGCACGCTCCAGCGGCGGTAGTTCATCGGTGATATTTGAGCGAGGAACAACATGCCCGAGGTCGCAATCCCCAAGTGCACCATTTGTTTCAGTACCACTTGAAGATTTTCGCCGCTGGCGCTGTATTGCACGACCAATCCAAGGCACATCAATACCAGAAGTCCGATAAACAATGGTAAATCAATATGCAGACGCAGCCAGATGGTCTTTTTGGCGTTTTCAGTTGGCATTGGCGATGTATTTTTCCTTGTTGCTGAAATACTTGTCCAAGATCTTACGGGCTACAGGTCCTGCGGTTTCGCCGCCATGACCACCGTTTTCAACGGCAATGGCGACGACGATTTCGGGCTTGTCAAATGGTGCGTAACCAATAAACATTGCGTTGTCTCGATGGCGCTCGCTGATGCTTTTTTCATCATAGGTTTCATCTTCGGCGATGCCGATCACCTGGGCGGTGCCGGTTTTAGCCGCCGCATCGTATTCTGCGCCTTTGAACACTTTGTGAGCTGTTCCCCTTGGGTTATAGACGGTTTCATGCATGGCATTGAGAATGATCTGCCAGTTGGCTTCATCTTTAAGCACAATTGGCGGCAGATCTGGGTCCAAGGTGTCTATGTATTCAAAGCCGGCGCTGGTGAGGGCCTCCTCTGTGTCCGGTGATTCTAGCGCCAAGGGGCGCTTTTGCCGAGTGACCAGATGTGGTGGATGAATTTGACCTTTGTTGACCAAGGTGGCGGTAGAAAAAGCCAATTGCATCGGTGTCACGGTCCAATAACCTTGGCCAATGCCGACAGAAATGGTGTCTCCGGCATACCAAGGTTGATTGTGCTGGGCACGCTTCCAGCCTCTTGAGGGCATAATCGCATCGGTTTCTTCATAAATATCAATGCCGGTTTTCTCACCGAAACCAAACTGAGTCATGAAATCGGATATTTTGTCGATGCCGAGGCGATACGACAGGTCGTAATAATAGATATCGCAAGATTGATAGACGCTTTTGGCTAAATCAACCGAGCCGTGCCCCCATTTTTTCCAGTCACGATATTTGCGTTTGACGTTGGGGATTTGAAAAAAGCCCGGGTCGTGTATCTTGGTGTGCTCAGAGACCAAGCCGCTTTCGAGCCCCAAAAGTGCCATCAAAGGTTTGACGGTTGAGGCTGGAGGGTAGCGACCTTGAGTGGTGCGGTTAATCAGTGGTCTATCGAGGGACTGGATAAGCGGACGGTAATCTTTTGAACTGATGCCGTGAACAAACAGGTTGGGGTCGTAACTCGGGTTGGAGTACATCGCCAGTACCTCGCCGGTGCTTGGGGCGATGGCAACTATCGCTCCCCGTTCACCTGCAAGCGCTTGTTGCGCGGTTTTCTGCAGGTCGATATCAAGGCTTAAGATCAAGTCATTGCCCGGCACCGGTGGTTCTATCTTTAAGGTGCGTAGTATTCGGCCACGGCTGTTGATCTCGACTTCGCGATAGCCGACCTTGCCATGGAGTTCGGTTTCGTATTTTCGTTCAAGGCCGAGTTTGCCGATATCATAGGTGGCGGCGTAGTTGGCACTGCTGCCATCGGCATCAATGGCTTTGAGTTCCTTTTTGTTGATCTTGCCGACATAACCCAGCGTATGGGTCAATGCTTCTCCGTAGGGGTAAAAGCGGGTTAAACGGGCTTCAATACTCACACCGGGAAAACGGTGTTGGTGAACCGAAAATTTGGCGACTTCGGCCTCATCGAGATTGTCCTTTAAGGTCAAGCTCTTAAAACGCCGCTGACGTTTGGCACCGTCAATGAATTTTTCTTGCTGTTCGACGCTAAGGTTGATCACTTCGGCCAAGCGACTGAGCATCGGTGCTAAGTTGCCGGTTTTTTCCGGCACCACTTCGAGGGAGAAGGTTGGACGGTTCTCAGCCAACAACACGCCGTTTCTATCAAAGATCAAACCCCGGTTTGGGGCTATGGGCCGTACCGAGATACGATTGTCGTTGGAGCGAGTTTGATACATCTCATGACGTGAGACTTGCAGGTGGTAAAGATTGGTCAACAACACCAGCATCAACAACACGACAAATAAAAACGCGAAAAATGCCCGTCTGGCGAACAGGTTCGATTCGCTGGTATGGTCGTGAATGGTGATCTGGGTATAGGACATGTCACTCCCTGTGATATGGGTGGTTGTTGTTGATGCTCCATGCCCGGTAGAGGCTTTCGGCGACCACAACCCGTACTAAGGGGTGGGGCAGCGTCAGTGGCGATAACGACCACTTTTGCTCGCTGGCGGCAATACACTGTGGTGCCAAACCTTCAGGACCGCCGACCAACAGGCTGACATTGCGGCCGTCAAGTTGCCAAGCTTCTAAATTTTTGGCCAGCGCGGGGGTATCCCAAGGTTTGCCGCCAACCTCTAAGGTGACAATGCGATTGCCCTTGGGGATCGCCGCCATCGTGCGTTCGCCTTCTTGTTGCAAAATACGCTTGATGTCGGCATTTTTGCCGCGCTTGGATGCGGCGACTTCGATAAGCTCTAGGCTAAAGTCTTTTGGAAAACGGCGCTCGTATTCCAAGTAGCCTTTCTGTACCCAGTCTGGCATTTTTGTGCCAACCGCAACCAACTGGATCTTCACGCTCTAGCCCCCCCAGAGCTTTTCCAATTGGTAAAAGTCACGGGTGCTTTCCTGCATGACATGAACAATGACTTCGCCCAAATCGACCAACACCCATTCGCCATGCTCTTTACCTTCGATACCGATGATTTCAATATCTTTGTGTTTGGCTTGATAGTGGACATTTTCGGCGATGGATTGTACATGGCGTTTTGAATTACCCGAGCAAACCACCATATAGTCGGTGATGGAGGACTTTTTTCTAACGTCAAGTTTAACGATGTCGCGGGCTTTCATGTCGTCGATGGCATTGACCACGAAATCTAATAGTTCGGAACTTTGCAAGGTATTTTTTGCCTTTTGAATTTGGTTAAACGCTTAAGACCGGCAGTTTAACATGTATTTCTTAACCGCCATAGCCCTAGCGGCCAATAGCGGGTATACTTGCCGCTTTTTTAGTAAAAGGTTATTTCGTGCTGGCACTTGGGCGAATTTTCGTTATTTTTTGTTACTTTTTGGTGGTGTGTGTCGCTGGTATGTTGCTGTGCCTGTTTAGACCATTTCACCCTAACAATGTTCATATCATTTCTCGCTGGATGGGTAAAACCTCGACCCTCTTAGGGGTTGAGATTGAAGTGCGTACGCCTGAGTCGGTGAAATCATTGCGCTCGTGCGTGTATGTGGCCAACCATCAAAACTCATTGGATCTATTTACCTCAAGCATGGGGGTCCGGCCCTACACGGTGACTATCGGCAAGAAAAGTCTGTGTTGGATACCGCTGTTTGGTCAGCTGTATTGGATGGCGGGCAATATTCTTATCGATAGAAAAAATAAAGGTAAAGCCTTTAATACCATCAGCAAAACAGCGGCTAAACTTAAGCAAAAGAACATGGCGGCTTGGATTTTCCCTGAAGGCACACGCAGTTATGGTCGTGGCCTGTTGCCGTTTAAATCCGGCGCTTTTCATACGGCCATCGCCGCCGAGGTGCCCTTGGTGCCCGTATGTGTCAGTAATACTGAAAATTTGATCAAACTCAATCGCTGGGATAACGGTAAAGTGATCATTACTTATCTCGATCCAATTGCACTGGTACAAAGCGACAAGGTGGCTGCCCGTGATGTGATGGCACAGGTCCATAGCCAGATGAAGCAGACGATTGAACAATTAAATCAAGAGCTTGAGAGTGAAAAAACGCAAGCACAAGAGGACCTAAAATGACCGATTGGCAAGAATTTACCGAAGAAGTGATAGACGCTTTGTTGGAAGACGGCTCCAATGCCGAGGCCATGCACACCATTGAGCACCACTTCTTTTCCAATGATTTCGATGTGTTGGAAAAAGCCGCTTTGGTTGCCTTTAAGCAAGGCTTTGAAGTGAGCGATGCCGAAGAATTTGAAACCGAAGACGGCGAACGGGTGTTGAGTTTCGATATCGTGATTGAAAGCCCGCTTGAAGAAGAATCGATTTTAGAAGATATCGAGAAACTGGTGGCCTTTGCCGCGCAAAATCATATCGAATATGACGGCTGGGGCACCTACTTCGAAGAATAGTGCTTGACTGTCCGAACATACCACTACAACCCCAGCTCATTGGTAAGGTTTTGGATTTTAAGCAAATTATGGTCGGTAAACGTGGTTTTTAACGACCTTTTTCGGACCTGTTGCGTGGATTTGGTCGAGAATGCCGAAAAAATTTACAATTTTTTTTCGTCATAATAATGCATTTGCCTAAAATTGCTCGGTTTCTGTCATAAATCGCCCGTTTAGCTGTGGCCTGCCAGTTACTGTGGGTGATGTCGGTTTTCCTCCGCGATTATTTATCCAATATATCTGCCTTAATATCTTAAGTTTTGCATATACCCAGTTATGACGGGGGGTCGGGGCGAGACAATGGGCAAAAATTTTGGCATACTTAGCGCCGAAAAATATCGCTGAGCATGATAAATGCCAAAGGTAAAATCGGCGCCTTGGCCCCATCGGGTCTATAATCAATTGCTCATTTTAGCAAGGCGCCAACCACGGCAGTTCAATCCAACCTGACTGCTATCAATTGAATGTACATTACCGTTTTATGTATGGAGGGTATTATGTCCGAACAAATGTCTGTATCCCGTGAGCTTTTTGACGAAGTGATGGTGCCAAACTATGCGCCGTCAAAGGTCATTCCTGTTAAAGGGGAGGGTTCTCGCGTCTGGGATCAGCAGGGCAAAGAGTTTATCGATTTTGCCGGTGGTATCGCGGTAAACTGTTTAGGTCATTGTCACCCTAATTTGGTAGCAGCGTTGAAAGACCAAGGTGAAAAACTTTGGCATTTGGCCAATGTTATGACCAATGAACCTGCTTTGCGCTTGGCCAAAAAATTGACCGACGCCACTTTTGCCGACAATGTTTACTTCTGTAACTCAGGTGCAGAGGCCAACGAAGCCGCTCTTAAATTGGCTCGTCGCTGGGCGCTCAATGAACACGGTCCTGAAAAAGACCAAATCATTGCCTTTAAACAAGGTTTTCACGGCCGGACTTTTTTCACCGTTTCTGTCGGTGGTCAAGCCGCTTACTCTGACGGCTTCGGTCCTAAGCCTTCCGCTATCGATCACGCTGAGTTCAACAACTTAGACAGCGTTAAAGCGTTAGTTTCCGACAGAACTTGTGCCATCATGGTTGAGCCTTTACAGGGTGAGGGCGGTATCATGCCACCAGAGCCAGGTTTCTTAGAAGGTTTACGTGAACTTTGCGACAAGCACAATGCACTGTTGATTTTTGACGAAGTACAAACCGGTGTAGGCCGTTTAGGCGCGCTTTATGCCTACCAGGCGTTTGGCGTTACCCCTGATATCCTAAGCACTGCCAAAGCCCTTGGCGGCGGTTTCCCAATCGGTGCGATGCTGACGACCAAAGACATTGCCAAGCACTTGGTGATTGGTACTCACGGTAGCACCTACGGTGGTAACCCATTGGCCTGTGCCGTTGCAGAAGCCGCATTTGATACCGTTAACACCAAAGAAGTGCTTGATGGCGTTAACCATCGTGAACAATTGTTCCGTGACGGCCTTGAAACCATCAACAGCAAGTACAACATTTTCGAAAAAGTACGTGGCAAAGGCTTATTGCTTGGCGGCGTACTCAATGACAACTACAAAGGTCGTGCCAAAGAGTTCTTAACTGCGTCAATGGACAACGGTTTGATGTCTTTGGTGGCAGGTGCCAACGTGGTTCGTTTTGCCCCTTCATTGATCATTCCAGAAGAAGACATCAAAGAAGGTTTGGCGCGTTTTGAAAAAGCTGTCGCACAAGTCGTCGGCGCATAATTTAAAAACCACAACAGACAGTACAAAGAGGCGTTTTAGACGCCTCTTTTGATGTTAATTTAAGTGATAAGTCCGCCCCACCATTCTAATAGATATAAGGGGTTGTACTTAACGTATTTGGAGTAAGCGAATATGCTAGTCATTCGCCCTATCCGAAAGGATGATCATTCAGAGCTTTTCAAGATAGCCGAGGAATCCGGGCACGGATTTACCTCCTTACCGGTAAACGAAGAATTGTTGTGCAATAAAATTGCACGCTCTGAGACATCCTTTATCAAAGAGGTCGATAAACCCGGTGATGAAGGGTATCTGTTTGTCTTAGAAGATACTGAAAGCGGCCAGATCCTTGGCACCAGCGGTATTGAAGCGGCAGTTGGTTTGACCGATTCTTTCTACCACTACCACCTTGGTAAGGTTGTGCATGCCTCGCAGGCACTTGATGTGTATAACACGGTTGATATTTTGACTTTGTGTAACGATTACACTGGCATGACCGAGATCTGCACCTTGTTCTTGCGCGAACCTCATCGTAAAGGCAACAATGGCCGTTTGCTGAGCAAATTCCGCTTTTTGTTCTTAGCTGAGCACAAAGCGCGCTTTGCCGAGACCATTTTGGCCGAAATGCGTGGGGTTTCTGATGAGACCGGGCAGTCGCCGTTTTGGAAGTGGCTTGAAGAACACTTCTTTTCAATGGACTTTCCGACCGCAGACTACCTGACCGGCATCGGTCAAAAGGTGTTTATTGCCGAATTGATGCCGAAGCATCCGATTTATGTCAACTTGCTGAGCAAAGAAGCTCAGGCGGTGATTGGTCAGGTTCATGAAAAGACCAAACCTGCTTTACAGTTGCTTAAATCAGAAGGCTTTAGCAACCGAGGTTATATTGATATTTTTGATGCGGGTCCGACAGTTGAAGCCAATATCGATCACATTAAAACGGTGCGTTTGAGTAAACGGTTACCGGTTAAGATTGGTGAGCTGAAGCAGGGTGAAACCTTTGACTATATGATCTGTAACTCGAAGTTGGCTGATTTTAGAGCGTCTTTGCTGCCTCTATGCGTTGATGCTGACGACCAAGAGCTTATCATCAGCGCCGAGTGGGCAGATAAGTTACTGGTGAGTGACGGTGACATGGTTCGCATTTCTCGATTGGTCAGCAATCGAGGCTAATGACAGGAATTGACAATGAGCAATAAAGTGCAATTTATCGATGGTCAGTGGCAGGCAGGTGAAGGTAAAACCTTTACCAAGTCTAACCCGGCCAACAATGAACTCTTATGGCAAGGCGAAGCCGCCACGGCAGAACAGGTTTCGACTGCTGTTGACGCCGCTCGCGAAGCGTTTTACGACTGGGCAGACCGCCCGTTTGCCGAGCGTTTGGCCATTGTGGAAAAGTTTGCTGAAATTTTAGGGCAAAGACGCGAAGAAATTGCGGTTGCCATCGCTCAAGAAACCGGTCGTATCTTGTGGGAAACCCGCACAGAGATCGGCGCGATGCAAAGCAAAGTGGGTATTTCAGTTAAAGCCTACGAAGAACGTACCGGCACCGTCGAAAACCCAATGCCCGGCGCCAAAGCCTTTATCCGTCACAAGCCTCATGGCGTGATGGCGGTCTTTGGTCCTTATAACTTCCCTGCGCATCTACCAAACAGTCACATTACACCTGCGCTTTTGGCCGGTAACACCGTGGTATTAAAACCCAGCGAATTGACCCCAATGGTCTCTGAAAAAGTGATGCAGTGTTGGGAGCTGGCCGGTTTGCCAAAAGGCGTGATCAACTTGGTTCAAGGTGAAGTTGAAACCGGTAAGGCATTGGCCTCTCACCCGGGTATCGATGGCTTGCTCTTTACCGGTAGCTCTGGCACCGGTCATTTGTTGCATCAGCAATTTGCCGGTCAACCGGGCAAAATTTTGGCCCTTGAAATGGGTGGTAACAATCCGCTGGTGGTTAAAGATGTTGCCGACGTTGAAGCGGCGGTTCATGACATTGTGCAATCGGCTTTTGTTACGACCGGTCAGCGCTGTACTTGTTCACGTCGTTTGTTCTTACAAAACGGCGAACAGGGCGATGCGATTTTGGCCCGTTTGGTTGAAGTGACCAAGAACATCAAACAAGGCTACTATGACGATGAAGACCAGCCGTTCTTAGGCGCGCTTATCTCTGAGAAAGCCGCTTTAGGCTTGGTTGCTGCCGAGCAAGAACTGCTGGATTTAGGCGGCACTTCATTGGTTAAAATGAACCACAAGCAAGGCACTGGTTTCGTCTCTCCTGCCATTGTCGAAGTGACCGGCGTTAACGGTATTGCTGATGAAGAACACTTTGGCCCATTACTGAAAGTTTATCGCTACGACAGCTTTGAACAGGCGGTTAAACAAGCCAACGACACCAGCTTTGGTTTGTCGGCAGGGCTTTTAAGCGACAATCAGGGCGACTGGGATTACTTCTTACGTCGTATTCGTGCTGGTATCGTTAACCGCAACCGCCCAACCACAGGTGCCAATAGTGCCGCGCCGTTTGGTGGTATCGGGGCCAGTGGTAACCACCGTGCCGGTGCATTTTATGCCGCCGATTACTGCGCATTCCCTATCGCCTCGGTCGAGCTTGAACAGGTCAGTATGCCTGAGAGCTTAAGTCCGGGTCTGATTTTTTAATTTAGAGGTAAATCATGAGCAAAACTAAAGTTTCCATCATTGGCGGTGCCGGTTACGGCGCGGCTGAGTTGTTGCGTCATCTGATTGTCCGCGATGATGTCGAGATCTCTCGCATTTCCAGTAAAGACTATGTGGGTAAAACCATCGGTCAAGTTCATCGTTCCTTGTTTGGCTTAAAAAATGCCGACGTGGTGATTGAAGATATCTCACCAAAAGAATGTGTTGCCGATGCCGATATCGTATTTCTAGCCATGCCACACATCATCACTGCCAAAGTGGCGATGGAATTGTTTGACGAAGATGTACGTATCATCGACTTGTCGGGCGATTTCCGTCTGACCAACTTAGACGACTACATTCGCGACTATGCCCCTGAGCATCCTTGTCCTGAGCGTTTGGGTAGCTTTGTTTACGGTATGCCTGAGCTTAACGGCGACAAAATTCGCGATGCCAAGCATGTCGCCAGCCCTGGCTGTTTTGCCACTGGTATTGCTATGGGCTTGTTGCCGTTGGCGAAAAACGGCTTGTTGGTTGATGCCAACGTGCGCACCGTGGCCATGACCGGTTCTTCTGGTTCTGGTGTGCGTCCTTTAGAGGGCACCCATCACCCGGTTCGTAACAACAACTTAAAAGCGTATAAGACATTGCATCATCAGCATCGCGCTGAAATTTTGCAAACATTAAACAGCGCTGGTGCTGCCAACAGCTCATTGGACTTTGTGCCAGTGTCTGCGCCTTTGGTGCGTGGTATTTTGGCTGTTTCTCAGCTGGACTTGCCAGAAGGTCATGACGAAGCCTCGATTCAGAAGCTTTATGAAGACTTCTATGCCCCGCATAGCTGCGTCAATGTGATGCCGGCTGGCTCAAGCCCTGAGGTGGTTGCGGTGAAAAATACTATTCGTGTCGAAGTGGGTACTACTGTTCGCATCGACGAGCTGACCGGCAAGCGTACTTTGTGCTGTATTTCGGCCATCGACAACTTGGTTAAAGGTGGTGCAGGTCAGGCGATTCAAAGCTTTAACTTGATGACCGGCAAAGAAGCGACCTTTGGTCTTGACCAACCGGGTATCTGGCCATGAGCCAGACCCAAGCCCCTGTTGCGGTTGTTAAGGTCGGCGGTGACGTGCTGCTCGGCCAACAAGAGCGTGAGGGCATTGCTGCCAATGTCAAAGACTTGGTCGATAACGGCTGGCGTGTGGTGCTGCTCCATGGCGGCGGCCCGCAAACCAACCGTTTGCAAGAAAAGCACGGTTTGGTTGCCAACAAAGTCGGTGGTAGACGTATTACCTCTGAGGCCGACCTGCTAGTGGTTAAGCAAGCGATTTGCGGTGAGGTTAATGTTGAGCTGACCCAAGTGCTGCAAAACGTTGGTATTAACGCCTTTGGTTGTAACGGCGCATCCGGTAAGTTGGTGCAGGCGGTGAAAAGACCGCCTCGCGTGATGTCTGGTGCCGGCCCTGATCCGATTGATTTTGGTGAAGTGGGCGATGTTACCGGTATTAATGCCGAGCTTATCGATGGCTTGACCAAACTTGGCGTGGTGCCGGTGATTGCCACCTTGGGTGTTGAAGCAGACTCAGGTCGCGTGTTCAACATCAATGCCGATACCACTGTTGTGCAAATCGCCAAGGCGCTTAAAGCCGATTTGCTGCTTTTGACCACTGCTGTTGGCGCGATTTATCGCGACCTTGATTTACCAGAGTCTCGCATTGCTCAAGTGAATGAACAGCAAGCCAGAGACTTAATCGACGAAGGGGTTATTCAAGGCGGTATGATCCCTAAAGTTGAAGAAGCATTATCGGTGCTTAAAGATGGCGTGAAAAACATCGCCATCGTCGGCCCACAGATCAAAGGCGCGTTTTTAGACGTGGCCAAAGGTCAGGGCGATAAAGGCACGGTTATTTCGCTTTAAATCCTCAATAAGGCTACGCCGCTGGGCGTAGCTTTTGATCCTTCCTCGACTTTCCTTAACCCTGTGTTGCGAAGATATTGAATGCAGGTATCCTGCCGATGCGTTATTTAGCTTTCTTATTAATGCTGCCTTTTTACTCCTTTGCTGAAGTTGATGTGGCGCTTCAAAAAACCGTAAGCGTCCAGCCAAACACACATTAAATCATAGCACCTATTCTCGTATCCTCTTTGCAACCTAGCAAAGAGGATAAATGAATGACACCAGCCCGAACACTTGAACAATGGAAAGCAATAATCGAGCAGCAACAAGCCAGTGGCCTCACGGTTATTGAATTCTGCGAACAAAACGACATTAAATTAAAAGCCTTTTATAACAGTCGGGTGAAGCTGGGACTTAACCCTAACCCTAAAAAACTGAAGTCTTCTAAAGCGTTTGTTAAGGCCAA
>JBFHGJ010000134.1:0-14254 GCA_041583135.1 Alteromonadaceae bacterium
ATCGATGGCGTTACCATGGTGATAGAGAACGACCAAGGCCAACCGGTGCCGCAAGGGGTTATCGGCGAGATTGTGATTTATGGCGTAACGGTCGCGAGCGGCTATCTTCAGCAAGATATTGCCAACAGCGGCTTTTTTAATCGCAATGAACAGCGCGGCTTTCGCAGCGGCGATTATGGCCGTTTGCTCGAAGGTGGTGCAATTGAGTGTTTGGGACGCAGGGACGATCAGGTCAAGCTTCGCGGCTTTAGAATAGAGCTGGCAGAAATCGAACATTGCTTAAATGGTCATGAGTTGGTGCAGTCGGCCAAGGTGCTCAATATTGGCGATAAAGCCCAGCCGGTGTTGGCCGCTTATGTGGTGATTGGGCAAAACGACCCTGATAGCGCCAAGTCGCAGATCAGCGCCTTTATCAAGCAGCAGTTGCCAAGCTACATGGTGCCTGCGCTGGTTGTTACCTTGGATAAATGGCCGCTCAAAGCCAACGGCAAAATAGACAGAAGCGCACTGCCGAAAACCTTGTCCGAGCAAAATAAGCAGGCATTGGTTAAACCGAGCGGGCAGACACAATGTAAGCTGGCCAAATTGTGGCGCGAGCTTTTGCATATCGATGTCACAGCCCTTGGCGCCGATCAGCGCTTTTTTGAACTCGGTGGTCACTCGTTATTGTTGGTGAGTTTACAAGGTTTGGTGCGCCGCGAATTCGCCGTTGAAGTGTCGGTTAAATCGCTGTTTCAGTTCGATACCATTGAGCTTTTGGCCGCTCATATCGACAAGCTGCAACAAGATGGCCACAGCAACAAGGTGCCAGAGGTGATGCCGGTGAGCTTTGAACCGGTCGATGAGCGCGGTGTTAAGCAGGTGCCATTGTCTTTTGCTCAGCAGCGCTTGTGGCTGGTGGATAAAATTCAACAAGGCAGCCCTCAGTACAATATGCCACGGGCCTTTATGGTCAAAGGTGCGCTGGACTTAGATGCCCTGACCGTGGCCATTGATCGCATTATCAAACGCCATCAAACCATCAGAACCCGTTATGTCGAGCAGGGCGATAGTGCCGTCAGTATAGTCTATCAAGACTTTGATTTTTCGCTGTATTTACAAGATTTGACCGGCCTTGAGGCGCAACAGCGCGAGAGCAAACTCAAACAACTGATTGTCGAAGATGCCGAGGCGAGCTTTGACTTGAGCAACGATTTGATGCTCAGAGTCAGTGTGGTGCAGCTAAGCCACACGCCACAAACGGCCTGTATTATCTTTAATCAACATCATATCGCCTCTGACGGCTGGTCGCTCAATCTTTTGTGTCAGGAATTTGTGGCGCAGTATCAGGCGGCGGTCAAAGGCGCGTTAGACCCCCTTGAGCCGTTAAAGCTGCAATACAGCGATTATGCCTATTGGCAAAGACAATGGCTTGGCACTGATCTGCTGGCAGGGCAACTGGAGTATTGGCTGGGGCAACTCGACCAACTGCCGCAGTGCCATACTTTGCCGCTAGATTTTCCAAGACCCAAGGTTAAAGGCCATCATGGCCTTAAACATACGGTGCAGTTGGGGCCTGATTTTGCCAAAACCCTTGAACAGTTGGCGGCGCAGTATCGCCTGACGCCGTTTATGCTGCTTCACGGCGCGCTGGCATTGGTGCTTGGCAACAACAGCTACAGCCAAGATATTGTCATCGGCACGCCAGTAGCCAACCGTCAACAGCCTGAGCTGGCCGAATTGATGGGCTTTTTCGTCAATACCTTGGTGCTGCGCGTAAGTTTAGAGCACAGCGATTTGGCCGCCTATTTAGACCATGTACGCGAGGTTAACCTGGCCGCCCTTGATAATCAGGACTTGCCGTTTGACTACTTGGTCGAGCAGCTTAAGCTGACCCGCAGCCGCGCCCATACGCCGTTGTTTCAAATACTTTTCACTCTCAACACCTTTGCCGACGTCGGCCTTGAGATTGACGGACTAGAGATAGAGCAGCTTGACGATAGCGAGGTGGCGGTTAAATTTGATTTGGACATTAACGCCCAGCTAAACGAACAAGGACTGATACTCAACTGGGTTTACGACAGCGAATTATTTACCCCTGACAGCATCGAAGCCCTGTGTGGCCAGCTGCTCAGCTTGCTTAAAAAGATGAGCGAAAGTGCCGACCTTAGCTGGCAAGCTCTCGCCACACAGTCATACGACCAGTGCGCACAAGCGATAGCTAAAGGGCCGCAAGTTTGTTACCCAGCTACGCCTGTCCATCGCCTGTTTGAACAGCAAGCGCTGCTTATGCCTCAGCAGATTGCGGTGCAGTTTGAAGCAGACCAAGCGCACAGCCTAAGCTATGAGCAGTTAAATCAGCAAGCCAACCGCTTAGCGCACTTTTTATCTCAAGAAAAAAAAGGACCAAATGCTGGCCGTATCGCTTTGTGTTTTGAGCGCTCTGTGAATATGGTGGTGGCGATTTTGGCGGTGTTAAAAGCCGGTGGCACCTACGTGCCGATTGACCCAAGCCTGCCTGCTGCGCGCAGAGACTTTTTATTGGCAGATAGCGGCGCCAAAGTGCTGCTAAGTGAGAGCCAATTTAGCGATTTGTTTGCACCGAGCGATTGTGAACTGGTGGCCCTTGATGGTTTAGCCCTTGAGTCATTTGAGTGTGACAACCTGTCAAATAACGCCGGTGAAAACCCTACGGATCTGGCTTATGTGATCTACACCTCTGGCTCAACCGGCAAACCCAAAGGGGTGATGATGGGCCATGGCGGTTTGACCAACCGTTTGGCGTGGATGCACAGTGCCTATGGCCTGAGCGCACAAGATAAGGTGCTGCAAAAAACGCCTTATGGCTTTGACGTGTCGGTGTGGGAGTTTTTATGGACCTTGGGTTATGGCGCCACCTTGGTGCTGGCCAAGCCTGAAGGCCATAAAGATCCGCAATACCTAAGTGCGCTGATAGCCGAAGCCAAGGTGAGCGTTTTACATTTTGTGCCATCAATGCTGAGCACCTATTTGGCACAGCCAAGCAGTCATTTTGCGCCATCGGTGCGTTTACTCTTTTGCTCAGGCGAAGCCTTGATGCCTAGCGAGGTTCATGCCCTTAAGCACAAGGCGCCACATGTGGCATTACATAACCTCTATGGCCCGACCGAGGCCGCCATTGACGTCAGCTACTTTGACTGTCAGAGCCTGGGACAAATGGACGTTGTGCCGATTGGCCGCGCCATCGACAATGTTGAGTTATTGGTGCTCGATAAGCAGCAAAACCTTGCGCCAATGGGCGCTATTGGCGAGCTGTATATTGGCGGCGTGGCACTGGCGCAAGGCTATTTGAACCGACCTGAGTTGACCGCACAAAGCTTTATCGACCATCCGTTTGCACAGGGCGCCAAGCTTTATCGCACCGGCGATTTGGTGAAACTGGTTGCCGGACAAGACGGTGAAGCGCCGTTGTTGGTTTACCTTGGCCGCGCCGACAGCCAGCTCAAAATTCGCGGCTTTAGAATCGAACTTGGCGAGATAGAGCAGCAATTACGCGCCCTTCGTTTGGTAGACTCTGCCCAAGTGTTGGCGCTAGAGGTTGCAGGTGAAAAGGCCCTTGTGGCTTATGTTAAAGCGGTAGAAGAAACTGCCAAGGACGAACTGCAAAGCCAGTTAAAAGCGGCCCTTGCCGATGCGCTGCCTCATTACATGTGTCCTGAGCATTATGTTTTTGTTGACCAGTGGCCACTGACTCACAATGGCAAACTTGATCGTAAAGCATTGCCGTTACCGGACGTAAGTGCCTCTCAGGGGCAGTACATCAAACCTGTAAGCGAGATTGAGATAACGCTGGCGGCCATTTGGGCTGAGTTACTTGGTATTGATGGGCAGCAGGTTGGCCTTAACGCCAATTTCTTCGCCCTTGGCGGCCATTCGCTATTGGCCGCCCGTATGGTGGCGCAAGTGCGCCTGCAATGTGAAGTCGAAATTCCCTTGGCGGCAGTATTTGACCACCCGAGCTTAGGGGCGCTGGCAAAAGTCATCGAGCACAGTGACAAAGCCGCAAACGCTCAGGGGATGATACCTGCCGATGAGGCATTGCATCAGCTTGGCGCAGTAGCACCTGCTTCATTTGCTCAGCAACGTTTATGGTTTATTCAGCAGCTCGACCTGCAAAGCAGCGAGTATCATATTCCAGCGGCAATGCGCCTTATAGGCGAGTTTGACTTGGCACTTGCCAAGCGCGCCATGCAGGCCGTTGTGAGCCGTCATTTGAGCTTGCGCACCGCGTTTTTCCAACAAGATGATGTGGTGATGCAGCGCATTGTAAGTGCTGATGACTTTGCTTTGAGCGTGGTTGACTTATCTGGTGCTAATGGCACAGAGCAGCAGGCTGAGGCTGATAACACCATTGCCGCGCTTATCCGAGCGCCGTTTGATTTAAGCCAGGGCCAACTTATTCGCGCCTGTTTTATTCGCCTTGGCGACAATGAGGGCATTTTGGCCTTGTGTGTTCATCATATTGCCGCCGATGGCTGGTCGATGTCGAACCTAAGTGATGAGTTTGTCAGCCTCTATCAAAGCTATAACAAGGGCTTGGCTGAAGGGGTTGAAGTCCTAGCTCCATTAAATGTCCAGTATATCGATTTTGCCCAGCAGCAAAGGCAGTGGTTAGATGACCAAGGCTTTGCCGATGCGCGGCAATATTGGGTCGATTTACTTAAAGGCGCGCCTGCCAGCCATCAGTTGCCGTTAGACAGACCAAGAGCGCTCAAAACCGCGCCTAAGCCTGAGCAGATTGAACGGGTTATTCAAGGCGATGCCCTTAAGGCCATCGAGCAGCTGCTGAGCCAAAGCAACACCACCCTGTTTATGTTGATGCAATGCGCGTTAGCGCTGCACATCGGCAGAATGAGTGGCCAGCAGGATGTGGTTATTGGCGCGCCAAACGGTGGCCGCGACAACCCGGCGCTCGAACCTCTGATTGGGCTGTTCTTAAACACTCAGGTTTATCGCAGCGAGTTTGGCGACAACCCCAGTTTTAACGCATTGCTGTTGCAAACCAAAAACCAGCACCTAACCAGCGATAGCCATAAGCAAGTGCCGTTTGAGGCCATTGTTGAGGCGGTAAACCCGCCACGGGCGCTCAACATGACGCCGATTTTTCAGGTGTTGCTCAATCATGTCAACTTTAGCGCGGCGTCCAAAACCCTTGATGGCCTGTCCATCGAGCCGCTGGCTACGCCTTTACAGAACAAATATGACCTGACTTTGTATTTGCAATCGCTCGAACAGCAAGACGGTCAACCGGCACTTGCCATGAATTATGTTTATGACGGCGCGCTGTTTGACCAAAGCACCATGCTTGGTTTTGCCACCGAGTTTGAGTTTTTACTGAGCCAATTGGTGGCCGCGCCGCAATTGCCGGTGCTCAATCACCCGTGGCAAACGCCAACTGAGGTGATCGCGGGCAAGCGCGTTGAACTTAGCACTCGCTCACCGGCAGCGCTGTTTGAGCAGCAGGTTGAATCAACGCCTGATGCCATTGCCTATGTCGATGGCAGCGTTGAGATGAGCTTTACTGAGCTTAATCACATGGCCAATCGTTTAAGCCAACTGATGGCTTGTGATTTTGCCATCAAGCAAGGCGATTGTGTGGCGGTTGCGACATTACGTAGCGTCAATCATGTGGCTGCAACGCTTGCGCTGGCAAAACTTGGCGCTTGCTATATGCCGCTCACCGATGAACTGCCTGAGGGGCGTCTTGGCTATATGCTTGAGGCGGCACAGGTGAAGCTGGTGGTTACAGAGCAGGGCTTTTTGCCGCAAAGCGATGTCTTAGCACCTTTCACCCAATTGCTTATCGACAGTGAGGAAGTGGTTCAGAAGCTTACCTTGCAATCGCCAGTGAACCCTGAACCTGCGTGCCTGCAAGCAGATACCCCGGCCTATGTCATTTTCACCTCTGGCACCACAGGTATGCCAAAGGCCGTTCAGGGCAATTACCAAGCACTCACTAACCGTATCGAGTGGATGAATAATAGCCTTGGCTTTAGCGGTGAAGACCCTGCCATGTGCCATATTACCGCTTTTGGTTTTATCCGCAGTGTGTGGGAGCTGTTAACGCCGCTATGTTGTGGCGTGCGTTTGGTGATGTGTCAGCGCGACCTGTTGCTACAGCCTTTGGCATTTGCTGAGTTTTTGGCCCAGCACAAGGTTAGCGCCATGGTCAGTGCGCCATCGCTGTTAAGCGCGTTACTGAGCGCCGAGCTTGATGTGGCCAATTGGCCGGTGAAGCAATGGTTTGTTAGTGGCGAGCCGCTAGTAAACAGCTTGGCCAATGCCGCTTGTCGCCACTTTGTTGATACCCGTTTTTATAATCTTTATGGCTCGACAGAGGTGATGTCTGATGTCTTGTATCATCGAGTTGAACTTACTCAGGTTGAACTTGCTCAGGTTGAACTTGCTCAGTCTGTCGATGATAAGGCGCAGGTGAGTATCGGCTTGCCAATCGATAATGTTGCGGTGGCTGTGCTCGGGCCTGACTTACAGCCGGTACCGGTTGGGGTATGTGGCGAGCTGGTGATCTTAGGTGATGCGCTGGCCAATGGTTATTTATATGAGGGTCAGGCGCAAACCCTAGATGGCAAATTTGTCATGACGGCTCACGGGCGAGGTTATCGTACCGGCGATTTGGCTAAGCTCGGCAGTGACGGCTTGCTGTATTGCTTGGGCCGCATGGACGATCAGGTGCAGATCCGTGGTCATCGCGTTGAGCTGGCAGAGATTGAACATCAGCTACTTAAGCTTGACCAGATAAAGGCGGTCAAGGTGGTTGCGCTAGAGAACCACTTAGCCGAGTTAAACCTTGTGGCCTATGTGGTGCCATTAGACCCACAGCAGCAGATTGATCCGCAGCTACAAGGGCATATCGCCGCTGCACTGCAACAGGATTTACCGAGCTATATGCTGCCAAGCCAGTTTGTGCTGCTTGAGCAATTGCCGCTCAGACCCAACGGTAAGGTCGATAAATCCCAGTTGCCTGCGGTCGATTGGGCGGCGCAAACCACCCCGTATGTCGCCCCTGAGACAGAGATAGAAACATCGCTTTGTGAGATCTGGGCTGAACTTTTACAGCTCGATGTGCAAAGCATCAGCCGGGATGCAGACTTTTTTGCCCTCGGCGGACATTCATTGCTCACCATTAAACTTATCAGTGCCATCAAGGCGGCCTTTGACGTCGAGCCTCAAGTGGCCACGGTATTTGAGCACAAAACCTTGTGCGCCTTGGCCCAAAGCATTGAGCAGGCAATTTTGGTGAAGCAGTCCGAAGCAATACACAGTGACACAGAAGTAGAGGAAGGTTGGCTATGAAGCCACAGAGCATTATTCAACAGGCCCTAAATGCAGGGATAGCCCTATTTGTCGAAGACGGTAAACTCGGCTTCAAAATGGCCAAAGGCGCGCAGTTTCCAGATGAGTTAAAGACGCTTATCAAAACCCATAAAGCTGAGGTGATTGCCTATTTTGAGGCGGCAAGCAGCGCGTACAACAACCAGCAAAGCGTCGATATTACGCCAGTCGCGCGTGATGGCGCATTGCCTTTGTCTTTTGCTCAGCAGCGTATGTGGTTTATCGACCAAATGGAGCAAGGCAGCGCTGTGTACAACATGCCATTGGCATTGCGCATTAGCGGCGAGTTTGATGCTTCTCTTGCCGAGCGTGCCATTAACATCATTATCGAGCGCCATGAAGTGTTGCGTACGGTGATAGTGCAACATGATGAGCAAGTGCAGCAGCAAGTTTTGCCCAAGGCCGAATTTCACTTGCCGGTGGTCAACCTAAGCGAGTTTGACGCCAATACCATGCAACAGAAGCTAGGCAAGCTCATTGCGCAAAATGCCAGCCATATTTTTAACCTGGCACAAGATCTAATGCTCAATGCCTGTTTTGTCCGCTGCCGTGGCGAGCACACTCAACAGGCGTATGATTATCTACTGATCAATGTCCATCACATTGCCTCTGACGGCTGGTCACAGGCATTGCTATTAAAAGAATTCAGCGTGATTTATCAGGCGCTGCTACAAGGTAGTGAGCCTGCGCTTGCGCCGCTGCCGATTCAATACGCCGATTTTGCCCATTGGCAACGTCAGCACCTGCAAGGAGAAGTGTTAGCCGCCCAATTGGATTATTGGCGCGCACAGCTTGCCGGTATACCCGAGGTGCATAGCTTGCCGTTGTTGCGCCCAAGAGGTCAGTACAAGCAACACCAAGGGGCGCAGCTTAGCACCCGGTTGCCGGTTGAATTGAGCGATTCATTGCAACAGCTTGCCCAGCATTTTGAGCTGACGCCGTTTATGTTGCTACACAGTGCGCTGGCTTTAGTGTTTACTCGTCATAGTTACAGCCATGATATTGCCATTGGCACCCCGGTGGCCGGGCGTAAAGTGGCGGCGCTCAACGATCTGATCGGTCTTTTTGTCAACACCTTGGTACTGCGCGTCGATACCGATAAAACCGCGCTTGGCGATTATTTTGCCCATGTGCGCAAGGTCAACCTTGAAGCGCAGGCCCATCAGGACATTCCTTTTGAACAGTTGGTCGAACAGACCAAGGTCACCCGCTCGACGGCCCACAGCCCGCTGTTTCAAATCATGTTCAGCATGAACACCAACGACTATGCCAACACGCCGGTGACCGGCCTAAAAGCCGAGGTGGTATCGAACCCGTTAGAAAACGTTAAATTCGATATGGATATCAGCGCAAGGTTCGACGACGACGGCCTGAGCATCAACTGGGTCTATGACCAAGCGCTCTTTGGTGGCGAGCAGATGCGTGCCATGTCTGAACACCTGCTCAATGTACTTGCCGATATGGCAAGGGGCTTTGCAACCAGCCCGCAAGCGCTGGCAAGTTGCGCTTTGGCTGAGGTGCAAATGCTCAGCCCTTACGAGCGCGACACCATTCTACAATCGCTCTCTCAAGCTGATGAGGTAGCACAGCCTATCGATGGGCGCTTGTTCTATCAGCGTTTTGAAGCGATTGCCGCGCAAACCCCTGAAAAACCGGCGCTGCGTCATGTAGACGAGCAGGGCGAAAGTCTAGGGCTTAGCTATGGCGAGTTAAACGCCAAAGCCAATCAGTGGGCGCATTACCTGCAAAGCCTTGGTGTCAGACACCAAAGCAATGTAGGTCTTTGCTTAAACCGTGGCCTCGATATGCTGGTGGCGATTTTGGCCATTCATAAACTTGGCGCCAGTTATGTCTCTTTAGACCCAAGCTACCCGCAGAGCCGTTTGAATTATATCGTTGAAGATACCGGCTCGCCTGTGGTGTTGATCCACCAAGATCACGCCGAGCGTTTAAGCTTTGCCGATGAAGTGGCCGTGGTGGTGCTCGATAGTGTCGATTTTATCCGCGATTGCGCCAATTTGCCCGGTGACAATATCGCCAAGCCCGCAGCGCTTAACGACGCCGATTTGGCGCTAATTATCTATACCTCGGGGTCAACGGGTAAACCCAAAGGGGTGATGTTGACCCAGCGCAACATTATGGCGCTGCTCGATTGGGGCGTGGGTTATTTCTCGGCTGAGGAACTAAGCTGCGTTTTCGCCGGAACGTCTTTGAACTTTGACCTATCGATTTTTGAGTTGTTTACGCCGCTGAGCGTCGGCGGTAGCTGCGTTATCGCCCAATCGATTCTATCGCTACTGGACAACCAAGGCGAAAACCGCGCCTTTGACGGCATAACCTTAATCAACTCTGTGCCATCGGCTGTTGGCGCTGTGGTTGCCGCCACAGAACTGCCTGAATCGGTCACCACCGTAATTACCGCCGGTGAGGCGATGACTCAGGGGCTTGCCCAGCGGCTTTATCAGCAGCGCGGCGTTAAGCGTGTAGTGAGCCTTTACGGCCCAACCGAAGATACGGTCTATTCTTCATGTGCTGAGGTCAAACGCGATGAAAATGGCGTCTGCGAGGTGCCGAACCTTGGTCGTATGTTCCCTCATAGCAGCGGTTATATCGTTGATATTTATGGCCAATTGGCCGGGGTCGGCTGTATTGGTCAGCTTTATATCGGCGGTGAAGGTTTAGCGCGAGGCTACTGGCGCCGTGAAGAACTCACTGCCGAGCGTTTTGTTCAAGGCGATAGTATCGGTGTGGCGCAGCGGCTGTATATCAGCGGCGATTTGGTGCACTACTTGCCAAATGGTCAAATGCGCTTTGTCGCTCGGGTCGATCAGCAGGTTAAAATTCGCGGCTTTAGGATTGAATTAGGTGAGATTGAAACTCAGCTGTTGGCCGATGAGCGAGTCTCTAAAGCGGCCATGGCGGTGTTTCATTTGGACGGTCATCCGCAATTGGCTGCTTATGTGGTGGCCAAAGAAGGCGTAGCAACTGAAGGGTTAAGCCAGGCGTTAATCGCCAAACTGGCGGCCGAGCTGCCGCAATACATGGTGCCTGCGAGCATTGTGTTACTTGAGCAGTTGCCCTATATGCCAAATGGCAAACTCGACAAAAAAGCGCTGCCGCCAATCGGGGTGAATAAAGCCCAAGATGAATATGCCGCGCCAAGCAGTGAGACTGAGCTGATTTTGCGTCAAATTTGGGCTGAGGTACTCGGTAAAGACAAAGAGAGCATCGGGGTCAATCAGAACTTCTTTGCCCTTGGCGGCGATTCGATTTTATCGATTCAGGTGGTGTCCAAAGCGCTGCAACAGGGCCTGCGCTTTACCATCAAAGATATGTTTAACGCCCAAACCATCGAACAGTTGGCTTTGGTGGCCGTTAAGGGCGGCGATATCGATGCGCCGCAAGGGGTAATCGAAGGTGACATGGCGCTACTGCCGATACATCAGCGCTTTTTCTCTCAGCCGACTGATGTGCATCACTACAACCAAGCGGTAATGCTCAGTGTTGCCAGCGAGTTTGATTTTGCCGCGCTAAACGCGGTATTTGAAAAACTGGTGCAGCACCACGATGCTTTGCGCCTTAGCTTCAACAATGTAGACGGTAACTGGCAAGGTCAGTTTGGCGTGTTTGACGCTAACCGTATGGCCCAAGCGCTAGAGAACGTTACCATAAAACAAAGATCAGAAATTGAAGCCTATAGCGATAAGGTGCAAGGCAGTTTATCGCTAGAAGAGGGGCGTTTGTTCAAGGCGGTGCTGTTTATCCAGCAAGGCGAGCAAAGCCGTTTGCTGTTGGTATTTCATCACTTGTTGATTGATGGCGTTTCATGGCGGGTGCTGCTTGAAGATCTCAATCAGCTCTATCAGCAAAGGCTCGACAATAAGCCATTGTCACTCCCGGCCAAAACCTCGTCTTATCAGCAGTGGGCGGCATTTTTGCACGGCTATCGTCAAACGCCTGCGCTATTGGCCGAGCAAGACTACTGGCAACAAACCATGGCTCTTGCCGATAAGCCCTCGGCCATGGCCAGCGCCGCTGCGCTTGAGAACGAGGAGGCGATTGAACTTGCCAGCGCCTCGATGAGCCTGACACCTGCGCAGACCAAGGCGTTACTGGATGAGTGCTCAAGTAGCTACCGTACAGAGATAAACGAGTTGTTGCTGGCCGGTTTATTATTGGCCTACCAGCGCACCTTTAACGACCCATTACTGGCCATCGATTTAGAAGGCCATGGCCGTGAAGCCTTGAGCGATACCCTTGATTTAAGCCGCACCATCGGCTGGTTTACCAGCTTGTATCCTTTGGTAATGCAACTGCCGCAAAATACAAGTTCGGTTGCCGAGGCGATTAACAGCGTTAAGCGGGCATATCGCGCGTTGCCGCAAAACGGCATCGGCTTTGGCGTATTAAGTGAAATCGACCCGGTCGAACCATTAAAAGCGCGTCAACAAGGCAGCCGCGTGGGCGAGTTGGTATTTAACTATTTAGGCCAGTTCAATCAATCAACACAGGCGAGCGGTCACTTTGGCTTTGCAGATGAGGCAAGCGGTCGTCATATCAGTCCCAATCGCTACCCAAGCCACCCAATGGCACTTAACGGTTTGGTTGGCACTGATGGGCTGAGTTTTAGTTTGACCTATGATGCCAATCGCTACTTGCCTGAGCAAATGGCGCAGTTGATGGACGCTTATGCAGCTGCATTGGTGGAGATCATCGGTCATTGTCAAAATGTTGAACAGGCGCCGTTTATTGCCTGCGATTTTGCCGATGCCAAATTGAGCGATGCTGAGTTTAACGCCGCCGGTTTGGCTGCGCTAGAGCAGCTGCAAGATGTGTATCCTGCGACCAAGATGCAGCAAGGCTTATTGTTCCACAGCCTGTTGACCGAAGGGCAATACGTTACTCAAATGCAAGTGGGCTTTGTTGATTTGGACTTGAGCCTGATGGCCAAAGCGTGGCAGCTGGTGGTTGAGCACAATACGGTGTTTAGAACCGGCTTTATCGGTTTAGAGCAGGGCAATGCCCATCAAGTGGTTTATCAATCCGCCAAGGTGCCATGGCACACCGAAGACTTGTCTGGTCTTAGCGATGCTGAGCAACAAAATCACATAGCCGAACGTATGGCGGCAGATAAAACCCGCGGGTTTGAGCTTAGCAAGGCGCCTTTGATGCGGGTGAGCGCCTTTGATTGTGGTCAATCTCAGCAGCTGGTGTGGTCGTTCCATCATGCGCTGGTCGATGGCTGGTCTTTGCCTTTGGTGTTTGCTCAGTTGGTGGCTTGTTATCAAAGCCTTAAACAAAACACGCCGTTAAAACTGCCGGTGAGCAAACCCTTTAAAGCCCATGTACAGTGGCTGATGGCGCAAGACAGTGACAAGGCAGTGGCCTACTGGCGTGAGCAGTTACAAGGGGTGGAAGGCTCAACGGCGCTGCCGCTGGCAAGTAACCGCCCTGAGCAATCAAATAGTGACGCTGCCCATGTCGAACTGATGCGTCTTGACGGCGCGCAATCTGAGCAGCTATCAGCCCTTGCCAAAGCCTGTAACACCACAGTCAATGTTATCGTGCAGGGCGCTTGGGCGTTGTTGTTGAGCCGTCATCAAGGCGCTGAGCAGGTGGTATTTGGCGCAACTAACTCGGGACGTCCGCCGCAAATCGCCGGGGTCGATAAGATGGTGGGGCTGTTTATCAACACCTTGCCGGTTGTGGTGAATATTGAACAAAACCAAGGGCTTAAGTCTTGGTTTGGGCAGCTGCATCAAGAGTTGGTCGAACGTGAAGCCTACAGCTATTTGCCGCTTGCTGAGATCTTGGCGCTCTCGCCAAACCGCGATGCGCTATTTGACAGCTTGCTGGTATTTGAAAACTATCCGGTGGACAAGGCCATCGGTGAAGCCTCTGCGCAGGCATCGCTTAAGGTGACCTCGGTCAACACCTTTGAAGGCACCAACTATGGCCTGACCTTGATGGCACACTTTACCGACACCCTGTCGGTGCGCTTTATGGCGCAGCAAAAACGCTACAGCAAAGCGGCGGTTGTAGCGCTGAGCGAACAGTTTAAACAGCTGCTAGTTAACATCTGTAAAACCCAAGATGTCGAACAAAGCCCAGTTAAGCAGTTGCAGCTGTTAAGCGTGGCCGAGCAGCAGGCGATGATTGCTCAGCTTAACCAGCCAGCAAGTGGTATAGCCTATGAGTATTTGCTCCATCAGTGGCTTGAAGTGCAGGCAGATAAAACCCCTGAGGCGCCAGCGCTGAGCCTATTGACCGCGATGGACGCGCCACTGAGCTACCAAGCGCTCAACCATCGTGCCAACCGCTTGGCCCATTATTTACGAGCCAATTATTTGTCAGCGCATGACGCGCCTTTTGTCGGGGTGTGCTTAAACCGTGGCATCGATGCATTGGTGGCGATTTTGGCAGTGCTTAAAGCCGGTGGCTGTTATGTGCCGCTAGATCCGAATTACCCGGCGCAGCGCCTTGCCTACATTGCCGAAGATACCGGTTTGCCGCTGGTGTTGGCCGAGCGTGATACGGTGGAAAATCTTACCGCCATCAGCGCCGCCAAGCCGCAGGTTGAGGTCTGCCTGTTAGATGATGAAACCTTGCTGAGCAAGCTCGATGGGCATTCATCTGACAACCTCGATTTGGCCATTGCGCTACACCAGCGCGCCTATGTCATATATACCTCTGGTTCAACCGGCAAGCCAAAAGGGGTGCTTATAAGCCACAAAAATGCCGCTGCTTTACTTAACTGGAGCCTTGAGTGTTTCAGCGTTGAGCAGATGCGCAAAGTATTGGCCAGCACCTCGTTTAACTTTGACTTGTCAATTTTTGAGATCTTCGCGCCGCTGGCCTTTGGTGGTGAGTGTGTGGTGGCAAC
>JBFHGJ010000135.1:0-14139 GCA_041583135.1 Alteromonadaceae bacterium
TCTCGCCCGGTGGCGTGTCCTCTACTGTGGTAAGAATATGACTGATATCACGCACCGGTTCACCATTTATCTGGCGAATGATGTCATATTTTTGTAGGCCACCGAAGTGGGCAGGGCTACGCGGATCAATTGAGGTTAGACGAATGCCATCGACTTTTTCGGCTGTCGAGACTATCTGTTTGCCGTCACTATCAACCGGCTCGCCAAACACGCCTAACCAGCCACGGATCACTCGACCGTCTTTGAGTAGCTTGTTGACCACTTTGTGCACCGTTTGGTAGGGGATGGCGAAGTTAATGCCGCTGGTGACATTCATGCTGGAGCGAAACGCCAGTGAATTAATGCCCACAAGTACACCTTTGGTGTTGACCAGTGCGCCGCCGGAGTTGCCTTTGTTGATGGCTGCATCCATTTGTAGCAGTCTTGGCGTTCTGAATTCGCCACTGGTAAAGCTTTTCATGGTGGCGCCGATAATGCCTTGGGTAATCGATAGCCCTAAGTTCAACGGGTTACCTATGGCCAATACGACATCACCTACCTCGGTATGTTGATTGATGTCTTGTGGGATCACCGGCAAGTCTATGGCGTTGACATGCAATAGGGCCAAGTCGGTGTAGACGTCCATACCGATTAGCTCGGCATTGAAGCGGCGACCATCTTGAATAACCACAATAATACGGTCGGCGTTGGCGACGACATGGCGGTTGGTGACGATATAGCCATTGGATTGAATGATCACCCCAGAGCCTAACGACTGTCTTGGTACTGGGTTGCCGTTATTGTAGCCGGTGCTGCTGGTGAAGCTTTCAGACATGATGTTGACCACAGCAGGGGCGGCTTTGCGCACTGCACTGGAATAGGTGACCGGGGGTTCACTAAAGAGTTTTTTGAGGTTGCTGATAAACGGCGAGTCGCCAAATTGGGATTGTACCAGCAGTACCACAAATGCCAGAGCCAAGCCGTAACTGGCGGCTCTAAGGACGAATAGCAATGATTTTAGCACTTGGGCAAAGGTCTTTTTACTTAGCTTATTTTTAACCTGAGGATAACACCTTAACCGTTAAAACGACAGGTTTTTTGCCCTAGCTCAGGCGTAAATGATGGTGACTGGGTAGGGGATGAGCAAACCGGCGAACCATATGGCTCGCCGGTTTGTCATGGGCTTATCGCAAGATAAGGTAAAGCGAAGTTTTACCGCGCTGAATGTTCAGTACAACGGTACCGTTGGTATTGTCTAACACGTTCTTAAGATCTTTGACGGTATCGACTTTGATGCGGTTCGCACCGACGATAACATCGCCATTCTCAAGTCCCAACAAAGCCGCAGGTGAACGCTCTTGAACTTCATCTACCACAATACCTTTAAGGCCAGAACGGCTCTCGCCATTGCTGAGGTTGGCCCCGGCAAGTTGCGGCATCAGGGTTTCTGATTTGACATTGCTTGGGCTGTCGGCACCTTGCAGTATTACCTTAACGGTGATTTCGTCGCCATCGCGGATCACGCCAAGGTCTACTTCTGCGCCAGCACCTAAGGTGCCGATTTTGCTTCTTAACTCGTTAAACGATTTGATCTTGGTGCCGTTGACCGAGATGATGACATCGCCGGGGTTCAATCCGGCTTTCTCGGCTGCGGTATCTTCAATCACGCTGGAGACAAACGCCCCTTGTGACACCGGCAAGTTCATCGATTCTGCCAGATCTGAGTTCACCGCATTACCGCGAATACCTAAGACGCCACGGCGTACTTCACCAAAGTCGAGGATTTGATTGACCAATGACTTCATCATGTTCGATGGAATGGCGAAGGCGATACCGACATTACCGCCATTAGGGGCGATAATCGCGGTATTGATACCAATCAACTCACCTCGTAGATTGACCAAAGCGCCACCTGAGTTACCACTGTTGACCGCTGCGTCGGTTTGAATGAAGTCTTCATAACCTTCAATGTTCAGTCCAGCGCGGCCAAGGGCCGAAACGATACCAGAGGTGACCGTTTGGGTCAGACCAAAAGGGTTACCTATGGCAACGGTAAAGTCACCCACCTTGGTTTTATCCGAGTCTGCCAGTTTGACCGCCACTAAGTTTTTGGCTTTGATTTGCAACAGCGCAATGTCGCTCTGCTTATCGCCACCGACTTTCTTAGCCGCAAACTCACGACCGTCTTTTAAAGTAATGACAATCTCGTCGGCTTCATCGATGACATGATAGTTGGTCACGACATAGCCGTCATCGGCATCGATGATGACTCCCGAACCAAGACCTTGAAACGGTTGCTCTTGTTGTCTTGGGGCGCGCCGACCAAATAGGTAATCCTGAAAGTTTGGTCTGGTTTGAACGGTCTTACTACCGGCAACATTTATAGAGACTACCGCCGGGGTAACTTTTTCCAGCATAGGTGCCAATGAAGGTAACCCTTGATTGGTCATCGCTGCGGGGAGCTGCGCTTGACTCAGCGCAGGGGTAACCAAAAGTGCAGTGCTAAGTGCCAAGGCGCCTAACAATTTTGATCGCGATTTCATTGTTCTCATTTAACTCCCAGTTGAAGGATTGCTGTTGTCCGACTCTGACTTTGCGCAGTTAAAAAAGTTCAATCCGGTAACAGTTGCTTACACTTGCTGTTGATCGTCCGTGGTGCGCTCTGTTTGAGTGGTGTTGTTAAACAGGCCGCTTGAACCATCCGAATAGTCATAAGGTTGGGTCAATGCGCCTTCGGTTCTACGTTTTCTTTCGTTGTCACCCAAAGTGGCCAAGTGAACGGTCGCATCGGGGTCGAAATAGGGCATCGCCTGCGCGGTTTGCTTAGGCTTGTCGAGCAGCTTGGTGGTGTGGTGCATCTGCTCGATAATACTGTCGTAATTGGCTTTCATGTCATTCATCAGCTTTTGCGTGACTTCCAAGTTGGCAGTCACATCCGACTTGAGTTTTTCCATGTCTTTGTGGGAGTCTTCAATTTGTTGTTGAAGCTCTCCTTTGTTGAAGTTCTTTTCGGTGTAAAGCTTGCCACCCAAAAAGCCCAATAGTGCGCAGACCACGCCAACAACTAAGGCTACGATTACAGTCATGTGTTATTCCTCATCTAAAAATAGTGTCATTAAGTTTGGTGACCTGCATTTAACCCGTGTTAAGATACGCGGCAATTGACTATGGTTTGTCTGCACACTGTTTATCTATGGCAATAGTACGGCAAAATCAACCTGTTGCAGAGCCATCTTAATGTAATGGACGGCTGTGTTTTGTAAATAAGTATTAAATTGAAAATTTCAACCGGGCTCAACTCAATATTATAGTACAGATGACTCATTTAACTCCCCTGCAAAAATATCAGCAAGACCTAAAAAGTGATGGATTTGAATATGACGCTGCGCAAGAAAACGCCGTTAGGCATTTGCAAAGGCTCTATGATGAACTGATTGCTCAGCGCGATGGTCAAAGCGCAACCCCTTGGTATAAGAGAATGTTTAAGGCAAAACAGCAGCCACCTATCAAGGGATTGTACTTTTGGGGTGGTGTCGGCCGCGGTAAGACCTATCTGGTGGATACTTTTTTTGAGGCGTTACCGCTTGAAAATAAAATGCGTATACATTTTCACCGCTTTATGCATCGGGTGCATGAAGAACTCAAATTGCTCAAAGACGTACAAGACCCACTGATCATTGTGGCGGAGAAAATTGCCAAAGAAACCCGGATCATTTGTTTCGATGAATTCTTTGTCTCTGATATTACCGATGCGATGTTGCTCGGTGGGTTGTTTGAGCAGCTATTTGAGCGTGGCATTATTTTAGTCGCGACCTCCAACATCGTGCCGGAGCGTTTATATTGGAATGGTTTGCAACGGGTGCGCTTCTTACCGACCATCGCGTTATTGCAAACCTATACCGAGGTGGTCAATGTCGATAGCGGTATTGACTATCGCTTAAGAACGCTTAAACAAGCGGAGATCTATCATTATCCTTTGGATGAACAGGCCGATATCAATCTCAATCAATATTTTGAGCAGTTGGCCAATGAACCGATGAGCGATAATGTCGAGATAGAAGTCAACCATCGCCCACTTAAAGTCAGACGCGAAGCCGATGGCATTGCGTTATTTGAATTTTCGGTATTGTGTGAATCGGCTCGAAGTCAGTCTGATTATATGGAATTGAGCCGCATCTACAACACGGTATTGCTGGCCAATGTCAAAACCATGGGGGCGTCTAACGATGATGCTGCCAGACGATTTATCGCTTTAGTTGATGAGTTTTACGAGCGCAATGTCAAACTTATCATTTCAGCTGAGGTGGCGATGGAGTCACTCTATCAAGGCGGAATACTCAGTTTTGAGTTCAAACGCTGCCTCAGCCGATTACAGGAAATGCAATCGGAGGAATACCTCGGCAAAGAGCATTTACCATAAAATCAGCGGTAAATTTTGTACAAATTCCTTTGATTTATGCGTGATCTTAATCGCCAATTACTGTATACTTCGCCGCCTCGCTCTCGTTACAAATAGAAAACAGTCTATTTAACGGCAGTTTTCGCGGTTTTTAGCCGAACCGTAAAGTCTGCAACTCGAAGGGGTTTCAGCGTTGAAGCGTAGCGGACATTATTGCGCAATTCCGTGCAATACCCGCTTAAAAGTAACACTTAATTATTTAGGTTTATTAGGTAATGAAAACTTTTGTTGCAAAGCCGGCTGAAGTAAAACGCGACTGGTTCGTTGTTGATGCAGACGGTAAAACATTGGGTCGTTTGGCGACCGAGATTGCACGTCGTTTACGTGGCAAGCATAAAGCTGAGTATACTCCTCACGTTGACACCGGTGACTACATCGTTGTTGTTAACGCTGACAAAATCACCGTAACTGGTAACAAAGCGAAGAATAAAATGTATTATTCTCACACTGGTTTCCCAGGTGGTATCAAAGAGATCAACTTTGAAAAATTGCTTGCCAAAAAGCCTGAAATGGTTTTGGAAAAAGCTGTTAAGGGAATGTTGCCACGTGGTCCTTTGGGTCGCGAAATGTTCCGCAAGTTGAAAGTTTACGCAGGTCCTGAGCACAAACATGCTGCCCAGCAACCTCAAGTACTTGACATTTAATCGGAGCAAGAACAATGGCAGAAAATCAATACTACGGAACCGGTCGTCGTAAAAGCTCAACCGCTCGCGTATTCTTGCGCGCAGGTACCGGTAACATCCTGATCAATAAGCGTTCAATTGACACTTATTTCGGTCGTGAAACTGCTCGCATGGTTGTTCGTCAGCCGTTAGAGTTAGTTGAAATGGAAGAAAAGTTTGACTTGTACATCACCGTTAAAGGTGGTGGTACTACCGGTCAAGCTGGTGCTATCCGTCACGGTATCACCCGTGCGTTGATGGAGTACGATGAGTCATTGCGCAGCGAATTGCGTAAAGCTGGTTTCGTTACTCGTGATGCACGTCAAGTTGAGCGTAAGAAAGTCGGTCTTCACAAAGCCCGTAAGCGTCCACAATTCTCAAAGCGTTAATCGATATCAGATTTTCAATCTGTTGCAGATTACTGCTTCAAGTTCAAAAAGCCCGGTTTATCCGGGCTTTTTTATGGCCATGGACGGCCGGTACTCAAAAAATGCCGAATCAATTTTTTGGTATGGTCATGGACGGCCGGTACTCAAAAAATGCCGAATCAATTTTTTGGTATGGCCATGGATGGTCGGTACTCAAAAAATGCATGGCGACTTCAGGAAGAAGGAGTTAGAGCGACGAAGGATGCCAAAGCCGAAGCAATTTTTTGGTATGGCCACAGATGGCTTGTCACTGATTTTTCGGTGTTTCAATAGCTGGGTTTGGCCGTCAGGAATAAGTGCGGTTTATATATAAACCCACTGATTGCGCAATTGTGATAAACCCTCAGCTTGTTTTTGTTTGGTGAACATTTTCAACTTCGCGGCAAAATGTCAAAAAAATCAGTTAATTTGCCGGCCTTCCCATTTATTCCTTGTGTTAACAAGGCCTTTTCTTTAGAATTCCTGAGTTATTTTAACCATAAAAATTAAAAGTCTTTATGTACCTATCTTTCTTTAGGTACTTGCACAGAATTTTTAAGTTCTAAAGTGGAGAAATGTGGATGAGCAACGCGCCTGTAAATAAGGGTCGCCGCCGCTTCCTCACGGCCGCAACTTCGGTTGTTGGTGCAGCGGGAGTTGTTGGTGCCGCCGTTCCTTTTATCGCGTCATGGAATCCAAGTGCTAAAGCCAAATCTGCCGGTGCGCCGGTTGAAGTGGATATCAGCAAATTGGAACCAGGACAGATGATCCGAGTGAAATGGCGAGGTAAACCGGTTTGGGTTATCTCACGCACCCCTAAAATGTTGGCCGAGTTAGATGGCTTGGCAGATAAACTGCGTGACCCTAATTCAGAAGAAGAACAACAGCCTGGATTCGCTAAAAATATCCATCGTTCTAGAAAGAAAGAAGTTTTTGTCGCCGTGGGTATCTGTACTCACCTTGGTTGTTCTCCTCTGTTCTTGCCTACCACTTTCTCTGACAACATGGAAGGCGTCGATTCTGGCTTCTTCTGTCCTTGTCACGGTTCTGTTTTCGACATGGCTGGACGTGTATTCCAAGGTGTGCCTGCACCTAAAAACTTGCAGATCCCGCCATACCGGTTTGTCAATGACACCACTGTGATAGTCGGTGAACTTGAAGAAGGGGAAGCGTAATGCAAAACTTAATCAACTGGATCGACGCTAGAATTCCAATGTCCCGCGTTTGGAATATGCATCTGGCTCAATATCCGGCACCTAAGAACTTTAACTTCTGGTACTTCTTTGGTTTCATCGCCACTGTAGTGCTGGTTAATCAGATTGTCACCGGTGTTTGGTTGACAATGAGCTACAACCCATCAGCCGAAGGCGCCTTTGCTTCTGTTGAGTACATCATGCGCGATGTCGAGTACGGCTACATTTTGCGCTACATGCATTCAACCGGCGCGTCTGCGTTCTTCTTCGTCGTTTACATGCACATGTTCCGCGGCATGATTTACGGCTCTTATCAAAAACCACGCGAATTGTTGTGGTTGTTCGGTATGTTTATCTACTTGGCCTTGATGGCTGAAGCCTTTATGGGTTACTTATTGCCTTGGGGTCAGATGTCATTCTGGGGTGCTCAGGTGATCATTTCATTGTTCGGTGCGATCCCGGTCATTGGTGATGACATTACCCTGTGGATCCGTGGCGACTATGTTATCTCTGGCATTACGCTAAACCGCTTCTTTGCCTTGCACGTAATTGCATTGCCTTTGGTTTTGGTTATTTTGGTGTTCTTACACATCGTTGCTTTGCACGAGGTTGGTTCAAACAACCCTGAAGGGATCGACACCAAGAAGAAAAAAGGCAGCATTGCTGAAGAAGACAAGCCTAAGTTCAAGTTCCACGAATACTACACCAGCAAAAAAGACATCGTCGATTCGATTCCGTTTTTCCCATACGTTGTGCTTAAAGATCTGGTCGCGTTCACTATCTTTATGATGGCATTTGCCTACATTATGTTCTTTATGCCTGAAGGTGGTGGTATGTTCTTAGAGCCGCCTAACTTTGAACCGGCCAATCCGCTGAAAACCCCAGCGCATATCGCTCCAGTTTGGTATTTCACACCGTTTTATGCCATTTTGCGTGCGGTGCCTGACAAGCTTGGTGGTACGATTTTGATGTTCGCTGCTATCATCCTGCTGGCCTTGTTGCCTTGGATTGACCGCGGTAAGGTTCGCTCTTGGCGCTATCGTTGTCAGGCGCACAAATTGAACTTGATTATGTTTGCCGTATCATTTGTCGTTTTGGGTAAACTTGGTCTTGGTGTTGCTGATGACTTGAACAAGCTGTTGTCGCGAATCTTCACCTTCTTGTACTTCTTGTTCTTCGGCTTGTTGTGGCTCTACAGCGGCAATGAGAAAACCAAACCAGTACCGGAGAGGATCAAATAACATGAAAAAGTTTCTGATTGCTATTTTGGCGCTGTTGCCGACGTTGACGCTGGCAGCTGGTAAAGAACCTCATCTATTGAGCGCCAACATCGATTTGCGTGACCAAGAAGCTTTGGTCAAAGGTGCCCAGCTCTATGTCAACTACTGCATGGGTTGTCACTCGATGAAGTACCAGCGCTATGAGCGCACCTTCAACGACTTGGGTATTCCACTGGATTTGGGTCTTAAGCATTTGATGCCTGAAGACAAAAAAGTGGGTCAGCTGATGACCAACGCCATGGATGTTGAAGATGGTGCCAGATGGTTTGGTGCCGCGCCTCCTGATTTGACGTTGATGTCTCGTCTTAAAGGTGCCGGCCACAAAGGGCCTGATTACATCTATACTTACTTAAAGTCATTCTATGTTGATGAGAGCCGTCCGTTTGGCGTTAACAATACCGTCTTCCCTGAAGTTGGTATGCCTCATGCGCTGATCGAACTGCAAGGTGTGCCACGTATGACCACCGAGCAACGCATGGTCGATGGTGAAATGAAGGACGTCGAAGTTGGCATTAAAGCCACCGGCGGCAAACTTTCAGCAGCCGAGTATGACGAAGCCGTACGTAACCTAGTGACTTTCATGGCTTATGTTGGCGAACCTTCTAAGCTTGAAGGCGAAGCTATCGGTAAGAAAGTATTATGGTTCTTGTTGGTACTGTTGGTGTTGGTATTCTTACTGAAGAAAGAATATTGGCGCGACGTACATTAAGACTTGAATATATGGCAATTGGCCATATATAAACCATTATGATTGGGCGCTAAGTTAGCGCCCTTTGCTGTATTTAAGATTTCTAAATATGTTGGAGGCAACAATGGCATTAGCTGCCAATAAACGCCCATTGATGACCCTGTTCTCAGGTTCGTTGGATTTAGCCAGCCATCAGGTACGTATTGTACTGGCCGAAAAAGGTGTTGGCGTAGACATTCATCAGGTTGACTTGAACAACTTGCCTGAGGCGTTGTTTGAAGTAAATCCTTATGGCACGGTTCCTAGCTTGATTGACCGTGAGCTTGGCTTGTATCAGGCTGAAATTATTATGGAATACCTCGACGAGCGTTTTCCACATCCACCTTTGATGCCGGTTTACCCGGTTGCTCGTGGCCGTAGTCGTTTGATGATGTATCGCATTAAAAATGACTGGTATAAGTTGGCTGAGCAAATCGAGCGCAATGAAGGTGATATCAACACTGCACGCCAAGAATTGCGTGAAGGACTACTGAGTGTTGCGCCAATCTTCTCTGAAGCCCCTTACTTCATGAATGAAGAGTTCAGCCTCATCGATTGCTATATGGCGCCTTTATTGTGGCGTTTGCCGATGTACGGCATTGAGCTTGAAGGCCCTGGTAGCAAAGAACTCAAAACTTACATGATCCGTCTGTTTGAACGTGAATCGTTCCAAGCGTCTTTGACCGATCCTGAGCGTGATATTCGCGCAAGCTACTAAGATTGTGATGGACTCGGGGTGTGTCTTCACCCCGCCATCGGTATACATCACCGCCAATCAAGAACTAACCTAGGTAACCGCTATGACTCCCATCACTCCCTATTTGCTTCGTGCCTACCACGAATGGATACTAGACAACAACTGTACGCCATATATCGTTGTGGATAGTTTTCAAAAAGATGTGCAGGTACCAGCGGGCTTTGTCCAACCTGACGGGCAAATTACGCTCAATATCAGCCCACAGGCCACAGGAAATCTCTGTTTGGGTGAGCAGGCAATAGAGTTTAATGCGCGCTTTTCCGGTCAAGTGCACCATTTGTATGTGCCTTGCTCTGCCGTGTTGGCTATTTTTGCCAAAGAGACTGGGCAGGGGACGGCATTTTCGGTTGCACCTGCGACGCCAGAGCAAGATGAGTCTGATGAACCAAATGCAGCGCCTGAGGCGAGCGACGAAAGCTTAAGCGCCGAAAGTAAAGAACAAGCACCAGAAACGCAAAAAGAGAAAAAACGCGGATCTCACTTAACAGTGGTAAAATAGCATTTTTATCCTGTGACTGCGCACTGGGCGAATTTCGCTTATTTATGTAAGACATCAGCCTGTCTCTCATTATGGGGCGTTCACCTAAATAGAACAAGCCCCTTGGCTTTTATGATTTTTCTTACCCGCTTTTCAACATCGTATTAAATGTGGCTTATTCAAAGTCATTTTCAGTGCGAGTAAACCTTAAGAAAATGTTTCATTACGTCCCCTTTTAAAATCCTTTGAAAAACAATTAACTATCGTTTATTGCTACAAATGTCTCAAAAGAAGTAGGTAAATTGGCTGTGATCACGAGCGGCTTCAACACTCAATTGAGCGCTGTGAGTGATGTTATATGGCAATATTTATCCATGTGATCTGTGGATTTTGAATTGTCTTCTTCGGCTTAAAAATGTGAATAGACCTATGTTTTGTAAGGGTTTAGCTTCACGAACTTAGACATTCATGCGCTTTAAAATTTGCGCTATCGATACTACACTTTTGCTATTGGTTAGTTTTTGAGCAGTAATGGAACCTATGGCATCGGATGTAACAACCTCAGAGTTACACTATCTTGAAGAAGAATTTTCTAGACGCCTGTTGCGAGATGCGTCTATTTTCGACTTTTTGCGAAAAGGGGCGCTCGATGGCATGTGGTATCGAGATCTTGAATCGCCCGATCATTTATGGATTGACGATAAATTCTGGGCGACTTTAGGTTATAACAGTGCGACAAAAGCCCACTTAAGCTGCGAATGGGAAGCACTGATTGACCCTGAGGATCTACAGGTATTGATGGATAATTTTAACCGACACATTGCCGAACCCACGGCCACTATTGATCAAGTTGTGCGTTATCGTCATCGCAATGGCAGTATCAAATGGATGCGCTGTCGCGCGGTTGCATTGGTCGATGAACGGGGTAATCCTACACGTATGCTCTGTGTTCATAGTGACGTGACAGCGCTTAAGCTGACCGAGCAGCATTTAATGGAGCAAAGCCGCAACCTTCAGGGATTGAGCAAGTTGGCGCTGGATGCTGCGCCCAATGCGATGTTGATGGTTGATGAAAAAGGTTCCATCTTATTGTCTAACCAAGCAGCAGTGAAACTGTTTGGCTACAGCCGTGAAGAATTGAGTGCAAACACGGTTGATTTGCTGGTCCCTAAGCATATCAAGGCCAGTCACCCGAATATGTTGAGTTCATTCTTTCGCGCGCCGGAAAGTCGTGCGATGGGCAGTGGCAGGGTGCTCTATGGCCAACACAAAAATAATTCGATGATCCCTTTAGAGATTGGTCTAAACCCCATCACCAACCAAGAGCAGAAATTGGTGATCGCTTCGATTGTTGACATTTCAGAGCGCCGCAAGCTGGAACAGCGTTTTGAAATGGCCATAGAAGCAGCCCCCAACGCAATGTTTATGGTGGATGATGAGGGCGAGATCTTATTACTCAATAAAGCCACTGAGCAGATGTTCGGTTATCGACGGGAAGAATTGACCGGGCAAAATGTGAACGTTTTATTGCCGGAGAGCCTGAAACAAAGACATCCGCAGCTTCTGGCGTCATTTATCACAGCGCCAAAAAAGCGTGCCATGGGGGCTGGTAGAGATTTACTGGGCGTGCGAAAAGATGGCACCGAACTCCCCCTTGAAATCGCTCTAAATCCGATCACCGAAGACGGTAAAACCTTGGTCATGGTTGCTGTTATTGATATTTCCGTACGTAAAGAACACGAACGTAAAATTGCTAAGTACACCCTAGAGCTTGAACGCAGCAACAAAGAGCTGGACAGCTTTGCTTATGTTGCTTCCCATGACATTAAGGCGCCTTTAAGAGGCATAGCCAAGCTTGGACAGTGGATATACCAAGATCTTGAGTGCAAGCTCGATAGGCAAACCGAAAAGTATTTTGACTTGCTGTTCAATCGCATCAATCGATTGGAAAACCTACTTGATGACTTGTTGTCTTATTCAAGGCTGAGACACAACACCAACGAGGCGCTGGAACCGGTCGATGTTGGCGAGCTATGTGCGGAGCTGTTTGCGCTATGTGAAGCGCCACAACAGTTTAAATTGATATGTGAGGCGAATTTGCCGCGTTTTAGCACGCTAAGAACGCCTTTTAATATTGTTCTGAGAAACCTGATTGGCAACGCCATCAAGCATCGCGCCAGCGAAAGCGGTCGAATAACGGTGAGTGCACAGGAAAAAGGCGACTTTTATGCCTTTTCCGTCTGTGATGATGGCGAGCCTATCGCAGAGAAATACCATCAAAGTATATTTGAAATTTTTCAAACTCTAAAACCAAGGGATGAGGTTGAAGGGAGCGGTATTGGTTTGACTGTGGTAAGAAAGACATTGAATCAATTCCACTGTCAAATCGAGTTAAAAAGTGGTGAGACAACTGGCAACTGTTTCACCTTTACTTGGCCCAATGAGGTCAAATTTAAGGAGTTGCTCAAATGAAACTTTTATTGATTGACGATGATGTAGTGGACCGAATGGATGCCATTCGGATGCTCAAAAACTCGGGTAAAAACATCTATATTTCTGAGGCTAGCAACGCCGAAACCGGGCTTAAAATGGCGCGTGAATCCGATTACGACCTGATTTTACTCGACTTTCAATTGCCGGGTATGAACGGGCTTGAAGTGCTGTCGTTCTTAAACAAAAAAACCGACAAGGCGACGGCGGTGGTTATGCTCAGTCACAGTGAAGATGATGAGCTGGCAAAACAATGTATTCAACATGGCGCGCAAGACTATGTGAAAAAAAGCGAGGTGACGACTTCACGTTTGATGCGGGCAATTGAACACGCCAGGGTACGTTACAATATCCACAATCAGCTCAAAAGCTCCAAAGAGCAGCTCAGAGTGCTGGCTGAAACCGACGTGCTGACCGGTTTACTCAATCGTTACTCTTTTCAAATCAATCTGAAAAGTGCGATGAATTCAGCTAAGCGTCATGGCGGCACCATGGCCATGTTGATGCTTGACCTAGACAAGTTTAAACACATCAACGACACCTTAGGTCATGACGTCGGTGATGAATTGTTGATTGCGGTGGGCAAACGCCTAGAAAGCGTTGTCAGAGTCGATGAGGTGTTAAGCCGTCTTGCGGGCGATGAGTTTGCTATTTTGGTGCAACAGCTCAACCAACCAGCTCAAGCCAGAGTGTTGGCCCAGCGTATTCAACAGGAGTTTCAACAGCCTTTTGTGCTAAGCGCCAAAGCTTACAATATCACCATGAGCATTGGTATTGCCGTCTATCCGGATTGTGCCGATACTCCGGAGCAGTTGATGAAATGCGCCGATGTGGCCATGTATCGTTCGAAAAAGGCCGGGCGTAACCAGATCAGCTTCTATTCAAAAGCAGTGCATCAAAAAGTGCTCAAACGGGTGGAGCTTGAAAATAGCCTGTTTCGAGCATGGCAGCGCTCTGAGTTTGAATTGCATTTTCAACCGATGGTCAGCAGTAAAGACAATCGACTGGTGGCCATAGAAAGCCTGATCCGCTGGCAGCATCCCACCTGTGGCCTAACGATGCCCGAAGAATTTCTAAACATTGCCGAAGAAGTTGGATTGATGCATCACATCGGCTTTTGGGTGTTGGATAGTGCCTGTGCTCAGTGGCATCAATGGTTTGGCAGTGATCATAACGCACCTGGCATGAGTGTTAATATTTCCGCTCAGCAACTTGCCGATCCACTGTTTTTGGAGCAACTGAAGCAGATAGCAAAACGTTATCATATGCCAGTGAACAAGCTGACCCTAGAAATATCCGAGCGCGACCTTGATTGCGAAGCCTTAAGTGGCGATATTCTCAAGCACGTTGCCGGCAGCGGGTTTGGCTTATCTTTAGATGATTTTGGCACCGGACAGGCGTCTCTTGCCGTGCTGCATCAAAACCCATTTGATACCATTAAAATATCCCCTGAATTTGTTTCCGCCAAAAGCCAGCATCAGGATGCTACTTTTGTTAAGGCTCTGGTCAATTTCGCCCAGCAGATGGGCTTGGCGACAGTTGCCGAAGCGGTAGAAACACAGCAGCAATACCAAGCCAGTCAATCTTTCGGGGTAGACCTAATACAAGGCTACCATGTTGAAAAACCTCTCAGCGCCGCCGAATTTCAAAGCCGATGGTTGAAAAAGTACCAGCAGTGATAGTGCTGCTGGTTTCCATTTTCATCAA